>NZ_NKHG01000149.1 GCF_002744245.1 Bacillus pumilus
CGGAATGGGCATCCAGTTTCGAAGTCAGAGCAACAGGACAAGTTCCCCCATCATGTTGGGTTAAGCACTCAGGATGCCAAAGGCCAAGAAGTGAGCCTCATCGCCTGCAAGGCACAATTTGATGGATGGCCGTTGATGATGCCGTCTGAAAAATTCCCATACTGGTCCCGTAAAGGTCTCGATGGCCTGCACCGTGTACTCCCCATGCGCTGCGGCCATGCCAGGGTGAGAAAGGGAGAGGATGTCGAGTGTCTGGCAGGTTGGAGCAGGTCAAAGATGGATTTTGTTGCTATCGCGACCACA
>NZ_NKHG01000067.1 GCF_002744245.1 Bacillus pumilus
GAGAACTGCTCTGTGCAGTTCTTTTTTCATCCTGATTTTTCTTGTTCTTCTTGAAAGATTTCAGCAATGATTTCATAAGAGCGCATTCTTTCTTGATGATCAAACATATCAGAATTAATCATCACTTCATCTGCTTGAGTCGCTTCAATAAAGGCTGCCAATTCTTTCTTCACCTTTTGCTTATCTCCGATCATCGTCGAACTTAATTGTTCGTCAACCATTGCCTTCTCATATGGACTCCACAGCCCATCCATACTGTCAACAGGGGCCTTGAGTTTTCCTGGTGTATTGCGAATGAGACTCAAAAATCGTTGATAATGAGAGGTTGCCAAATATTCAGCCCGCTCTGTTTGATCAGCAGCAAAAACCGTTACACCGACCATGGCATAAGGCTCTTTTAACACATCAGAAGGTTTAAATGACTGTCTGTATAACTCTAAGGCAGGAATTGTATTTTTAGGCGAGAAATGAGCAGCAAAGGCAAATGGCAGCCCAAGTTCCCCTGCAAGCCTTGCGCTAAAACCGCTTGAACCAAGGAGCCAAATCGGAATATTCAATCCTTCTCCGGGAACGGCTCTTACATGTTTTTTAACCTGCCCGGTCGGTTTGAAATATTGCCGCAGCTCTTCAAGCTGCTCCGGGAAGTCTTCTCCGTTATGAAGATTACGTCTGAGAGCTCTTGCTGTTAACTGATCCGTTCCTGGTGCTCTGCCAAGGCCTAAATCAATTCTCTCCGGATACAATGTTTCAAGTGTTCCGAACTGTTCTGCAATGACAAGTGATGAGTGGTTTGGAAGCATAATACCGCCAGAGCCAACCCGAATTTTTTCGGTACCTCCAGCAATATAGCCAATCAAGACAGACGTTGCAGAGCTCGCAACCCCTTCCATATTGTGGTGTTCTGCAAGCCAGTATCTATGATAGCCCCACTTCTCCGCTTTTTTTGCTAAATCCATACTATGCTCAAATGACTCTTTAATGGTGCCGCCTTCTGTCACAGAGGATAAATTTAAAACGGAATATGCTGTGCGCTGTAAAACTGATTGACTCATGAATGATGTCCCCATTTCTGTCGAAAATCATACTAGTTTCATACTTTCAACACCATACCATAAAATCATTTCACTTTTAAATGATTTGATTCGATGATTTCCGAAATGAAGAATGTCTAGGTTTTACTTCCGGTTTGAACATTTGTATTAGGATGTCCTTCAATGTGGGCAGCTTCTATGCAAATTTGATTAAAAGGATATGTTGTGACCCAATCTGTTCGGTGTTCACTGCCAAGAAAAACGTTCACTTCGTTTGCGATGGAACAAAACTTCCCCGCGTCAGCACTTGGAAAACTGGTCCAGCTTAAGCAAAGTCACCACTATTATACGAGCTGAGTTCACTTCTCGGATTCAAAAACATAGAAGATCAGACATCCTAAAGTGATGGATCTTCGTATGTATATGCCGCAGGATATCCTCACATTATGATTGAACAAGCGCAACGATCTGTTTTTTCTTCCAGATCAGCTGATAGTAGCCATATTGAAGCAGTAGGTTCACAAAGAAAGCCGCAGGATAACCGATCCAGATTCCCTTGATACCAAGCGATGTATAGTGTGAAAGCACATAAGCAACTGGTACTTCAACAAGCCAAATGGAACAAATACTAAAGATCGTTGGCCATAGAACGGTTCCACTTGCTCTCATTGTGGCTGCAACGATTTGCGCCGTTCCAAAAATGAGATAGCTCCATAGAGTAATGACGACCAGACTATACGCAATGTCGATCGTCTCAGGATCTGTTAAAAAGATGGATAAAATCTGCGGTGCAAAGATATAGACGAAAATAACGATCAATCCGCCTATGGCGAAGTTTAGTCCTAGCCCAATTTTAATGACATCTTTAAGACGATTCATGTTTCCTGCACCGATGAATTGTGCTGCGAAGATAGAGACCGCAATGCCAAGACTCACTGCCGGCATCTGTACGTAGCTCACGACCTGATTGACGACACCATAGGCTGCTGTCGCCTGTGATCCATAATCATTTACAAAGGAAATGACAGCAATTTCTGATAAAGAAATGAGAATCATATTAATACTTGATGGGATACTTAGCTTTAGTAACGTTTTTAATAGATCCCCTTTCATCAATAAATGCTTTCTAACCGATGCATCAATACGCAGCGGATGCTTTGTTTTATATAGATAGATATGCAGAATGATAAACGTCACAATTGTTGAAATCACAGAGGAATACGCAGCTCCGTACAAACCAAAAGCCGGTAGCCCGAGCCAGCCGAATAATAAAATCGGCAGCAGCAAAATATTCGTTCCTGTACTAATCATTAAGAAATAAAAAGGTGTTTTCGAATCCCCTGTCCCTCGTAAAAAGGTCGTATAGACAAAATAAAGAAATAAGATCGGCATTGAGATGAATAAAATTCTGGCATATGCCGCACTTTCCTCAACAATATTGGCAGGTGTCCCCATCAGATTTAAGATATCTGTTGCAAAAAAACCTCCAATGATAGCTAAAGAGAGTCCAATCAAAAAGGTGAACGAAAGCGTGGTGCCTATAATTTCTTTTAATCTCTGTTCATTTTTTGCGCCGTACGCTTGTCCAATCAGGATCGAGCTACCTGATCCAATCCCAATGGAAAAAGAAACGAGTAAAAAGAAAAGCGGAAAGAATGCAGAAATCGCAGCTACTGCATCCTCTCCAATCCATCTGCCGACAAGTACAATGGACACAAGCTGTCCGATTGATTGTAAAATATTGCTTAATAAAAGTGGAATCAGAAAGATGGACATGGTTTTAACTAAAGATTGATTATTATCTAACGTCATGATGGTTCTCCTTCTCTGTCTAAAGATCCTCAGCTAAGATGCTGACAATACGGTCTTCTATCTCTTTTCCTTTTTCGTCATCAATTAGATGATTCAATAATATGGAAAAAGCGAGCGTCTTTCCGCTCTGCGTTTCCATATATCCAGAAAGTGTGCTGACAGTTGATAATGATCCTGTTTTCGCACGTACTTTTTCTAGTGTAGCTGGTTCTTTTAATCTGTTCCTTAATGTGCCTCCCACCATTCGTTCACTTGCTCCTGCTAACGGAAGTGCATTTACATAGGTCTTAAACCATTTTTCTTTTTGAATATTTGTCAAAAAGAAAGTGAATTGGTTTGCAGAGACAAGGTTAATAGGTGATATGCCTGATCCATCTCTTAACACAGTGAGTGATGGATCTATGCCAAACGCAGGAAGTCGATCGTTCATCACGTCTAGTCCTTTTTCAAAACTTCCTTTGTTCTTTACCCGCTTACCAAGTTCCTTTAACAGAATTTCTGCATGGGTGTTGTTGCTTAATTTCATCATGGGAACAAGCAGTTCTGATAAAGGCATGGATGAATGGGAGGCGATTTTTGTTGCTTTTTTAGGAACTTGTTTTGTCTTGAGTGGTCCTTTCACCTGAATCCCTTCTGCGTTTAGCGCATGTTTCATTAAGTCTAATGCATAGGTTGTCGGCTCCCATAATGCAACCCATTGCCTAGATGAACTTGCTTTTAGCGGAATAGTCCCAGTCAACGTAATCTCGTTCGTGCCGTGAGAGCGTTTAAAAGATATCTTCTTTTTTTCACCTTCTGGAACCGTTTTTACTCGATTGATGACACGAACAACATCCGTCTTCGGAATTATGTCAAATGCGGCTTTCTGACCAGCTTTCTTTCCAGGCTGTACCTCAAGGATTATTGTTCCTGCATCATAGTCTCGATTCGGTGATGCTGTGAGAGCAGATATTTGTGCACCATAATATTGATCTTCATCACTCCACGGCAGATCAATAGAATATCTTGTGTCATCATACCAAGTGTCATCTGCCACAAGCTGTCCACGAATTGTATGTATTCCTGCCTTTTTGACTTGTTTGGCTAATGCAGCAAAGTCCTCCTCTAATAAAGTAGGATCTCCTGTGCCTCGGAGATAAAGGTTGCCATATAACGTTTTCTTTTGAATAGAACCATCCATCCAGACGTCTGTAGGGAATGTGTGTGTTTCACCGAGTAGATCAAGGGCGACCGCTGATGTGAGCAGTTTCATATTAGAAGCAGGAGTGAGACGGATATCAGCTTGATGTTCATAAAGAAGAGAGGTGTCAGAAGTATCGCGGACGCTAATGCCAGAGATAGCGCCCTCTAAATCAGGTGCTGTTTGAATGAATTCGTCTAAAGCTTTGATCCATTCTGATTGATCATCACGAGCCGTTAGTTGTTCAACTTTCACTGAAAAAGGGAGAAATAAAATCGACATGATGCATATTTGTAAAACCATGAACTGTGAAAAACGCTTCACGCAATCCCTCCTTTTTAGGTAACATGCAGTTTTAGAAGATTATGTTTATTATACACAAAAGAACGTTTGTTCTCAAAGGGTTTTTAAACAGAAAAGTCAGCTTTCTTTGACGAAAACTGACAAGCCCTTTACCTTTTTTCTGGATTCCATCCGTCGGTTCCGCCAAGGACAGCCTGAACCGTGATTTGACTTGCTTCGTTTTTGGTTAAGATCGTTGACCATTTTACGCGGTTTGTCACATTGCTCCCTGCTCCTGTTGATCCATATTCTTTATACCGGGCAGTTCTTTCGTTCTCACGGTTATTCCAATTATGCCATCCCTCTGCTTTGATATGATCCTCCATTTTTGTATGAAGGAACGTGACAGCAGAATGAGGTCTCCACGGACGGCCTAAATAAACAGATTGAGCAGCTGCCGTTCCCTTTTTTAGCGTGGAATCCATGAAAACAAAGCCGTACTTTTGCGCATCTGTTGTGGATGCCGCAGTAATATACCCATTTCCAAGACTTTTTATTTCAGCTCTTTTAAACACGGCGGTGGCTGAACCAAAAATGAAATCGACTGTGCCCTCTATATAGCAATCCTCGTAATATTGACGGCCTGTGCCTGTTGCATAAAGTGTATCTTGATAGCCAAGGACACGTACTTGTTTGAATACGGCCCGGTCTCCAGACACATAAAGGGCAACAGCCTGACCTGCATGTCTGCCAGCCGTATTTTGAAAGGTGATATTCTCTGCGTAGAAATGGTTCGCACGAATCATCGTACTGGAGCTATTTGTCGTGCTGCCAGTGCTTGCATTTGTATCATCATATGTCAGAATTGTCTTGTATTGATTTTCTCCGATAAAGGACACATACGGCTTATTTTGCGGGAGGAGGATCTTTTCTTTATAAACACCATTTTTCATATAGATCGTCGTTGGTTGTTGATTGTTTGCCGGTATCGCATCAATAGCAGACTGGACTGTTGGGAATGAACCATTTCCTTTTTGATCGACTACCAAAACGCGGTTTGTTTGATTTTTGTGTGCAGCTGCTTTTAGTGAAGCTGAGTCAAAAAGGAATAAAGACAATACCATCATCACAAGTAGTAATTTTCCATACTTCATCACACATCTCCTCCTCATTTTGTGAACGTTTTCATTGAAATATATTCATTGTTCACAAGAAAAAACACCCACTGCTTTATGTTGTGGATGTTTTTTCAGATTTCTCATATTTCATTGCATAAATCCCTTCATTTTCAATCCATTCACAGAATAAGACGTCTTTATAGGAAGAAATATGCTGCTTTTTTAATTGCTCACGCAGCCATACTTCATCAAATCCAGCTTCCTGTAAGTCTTTTCTTAAGATTTCCCCGTCGATAATAAACGTTCTAGGCAATTTGACTTCTTTTCCTTTCACGTTCACATCTTCAGCTGTGGCTGGTGTGTATTTCAATTTCGGAAGAACGCTGACAGAGCCGTCTGTTTCTAAAATCGCATATTCAATTTCGTGAAGAGCAAAATAGCCTTTCGCTCGTATAAGCGTCTGCAGCTGATTTAAATCAAGCATATTTTTCTTCAAGCGATGATAACGAATGTTTCCTTTATCAATCACAAGTGTCGGCCTTCCTTCTAAAAAAGCACGGATTGATTTAAATCTTTGCGAAAGCCATTCAACTGTGTATATTAAAGTACCCCATACCGCAACAGCAAAAAGAATGTGCTGAATGCTGACTTTTGGATCAAAGATGGCGTTTCCGACCATTTCCCCTAAAATCAGTGCAGAAATAAAATCAAACGGCGTGATTTGTGCAAATTGTGTTTTCCCTAATAACTTTGTAATAAAAAATAAGGCGGAAAATCCGATAAAGAGCTCAATCAAAATATTAAAAAATGGCACAAACATACCTTCCTTTCTTACTGCATTTATCTACAGCATGTACATGAAAGGAAGGTTCTAAACCATTTATGAAGGGAGTAAAATAAAGACATCGTCTCCCTCAACCAATGTTTCATATGTTTTGACGCACCCGTGATCTGGTGCTTGAACGTTACCTGATGAAAGATCAATTTTCCAATCATGCATCGGACAGAAGACATGATCTCCGCTCACCATTCCTTCAGCCAGTACGCCGCCTTTATGAGGACAGCGATTCTCAATGGCTTTGAACTGCTTGTTAGAGGTTTGAAAAACAGCTAATTCAAGTGTACCTGCTGCGACTGTTTTCCCTAGCTGCAGCGGAAACTCAGATATTGTACCAATGTGAACTTTTACAACTGGAATTGTCATCTGATCTCATCCCTTCATTCATTATACGGAAGCTGTAGCTTTGTGAAACAGTTGTCTTGTTTCTTGCTGGTTCTCCCGAAGCTCTTGCCAAGGCTCCTCATAGGTAGACAGAGCGATGTCCATTCTTTTGATTAATGCTGCGCATTTCTCATCATCTAACAGAATCGATTTGATATGATCTAATCCAAGCCGTTCAACCCAAGCAGAAGTTCTTTCTAAATAATTTGCCGTTTCTCTGTAATATTGAAGGTATGCTGTGGTCATTTGTTCTACTTCTTCTGCTGTACTTACCTTCATTAATAAATCTCCAGCCCGTAAGTGTGTACCACCATTTCCGCCAGCGTATAATTCATATCCCCCATCAATTCCTACGACCCCAAGATCTTTGATCCCTGATTCAGCACAGTTTCTAGGACATGCGGACACGGCCATTTTAACTTTGTGAGGTGTAGCAAGACCTTCGAATTTCTTTTCAAGTGCAATCCCAAGTGAAATGGAGTCCTGCGTTCCGAACCTGCAAAATTGTTCTCCAACACACGTTTTGACGGTTCTCAATGATTTTCCGTAAGCATAACCAGATGGCATATCCAGATCGGCCCAGACTTTCGGTAAATCTTCTTTTTTCACCCCTAAAAGGTCGATACGCTGACCGCCAGTCATTTTCACAAGCGGTATCTGGTATTTGTCGACGACATCTGCTATTTTTCTCAGGTCGTTTGCATTTGTGACGCCTCCGTACATACGCGGAACAACCGAATAGGTGCCATCATTTTGAATATTGGCATGCATGCGTTCATTTACAAATCGTGAGCTCTTTTCATCTTTGTACTCAAGTGGGTGTATCATGCCTAAATAATAATTCAGTGCAGGCCGGCATTTTGAACAGCCTTCCTCTGTTTTCCAGTCAAGTACATTCATCACTTCTTTGACATGCTGCAAGCCTTTCTCTTTTATTTCATGAATGACTTCATCTCGTGAAAGAGTGGTACAGGTGCAGATGGTTTCTTTTTGCGCTGTTCGGTTCGCATCATCGCCTAAAGTGTGCCATAAAATCTCTTCGACAACGGATTGACAGCCTCCACATGATCGTGAGGCACTTGTACATTGCTTCACTTCCTGAATCGTTGATAAGCCTTCTCCCTGAATGGCTTGCACAATCTGACCTTTTGATACACCATTACAGCCACAAACAATATGGTCGTTTGCCATGCTCTCAATTGTGCTTTCTTGCGCCAAATCATTTGATGTTAAGACGGATACCTTTTCCATATCCGACATATCTACACCTTCCCTAATGTAGGAGAATAAACGGGGGCCGTCGCTTGTTTCTCCAAACATCACGGCGCCTACTAATTGATTTTGCTGGAAGACCAGTTTTTGATAAATGCCTTTTTGTTCGTCGAAAATCTTAATCGCCTTTTTCTCATCGTTTTCTATAAAATCACCAGCCGAAAATACATCTACTCCTGATACTTTCAGCTGCGTTGACAGAACGGATCCTTCATACGGAGCGGGGTTCATGTCACATACATGCTTTGCGAGCACGTTCGCTTGGTCGTATAAAGGAGCGACAAGTCCGTACGTTTGTCCCCTGTGCTCTACGCATTCTCCGACTGCATAAATACGGGGGACACTTGTTTCCATGACATCATTGACGATGATGCCACGGTTTACTGCAATCCCACTTGTTTCTGCGAGCATTTTATTTGGTTTAATTCCTGCTGCCATGACTACCATATCTGTCTCCAGTGTGGATCCATCTGAAAATGTTAATCCTTCAACTCTAGTATCTCCTAAAATCTCATTTGTCTGTTTTCCTAACAGAAAGGTCATGCCCTGTTCTTCTAATGCTGTTTGAAGAAGTTGACCTGCAATAGGATCTAGCTGTCGATCCATTAAATGAGAGCCGAGGTGAACAACGGTCACTTCCATGCCTAAGTTTAATAAACCACGTGCAGCTTCAAGTCCAAGCAGTCCTCCTCCAATGACTGCTGCTTTTTTATAGATGGTGGAGGCATTCACCATTTCCTCTGTGTCTTGCAATGTACGAAAGGCCGTCATGCCTTTTTTGTCATTCCCTGGAATTGGCAGGATAAATGGGAGAGAACCCGTCGCTAAAATCAAACGGTCATAATGCACGGTCCGTCCTTGATCACTGATCACAGTTTGGCTGACTGTGTCGATCTTCACGATGGTCTCATTTGTAAACAGCTGAATATCATGTTCTTGATACCAATTCCAATCGTTTAACGTAATATCATCTGCCTGCGTATCCCCTTGAAGAACCTTCGATAAAAGAATCCGATTATAGTTAGGATGCGGTTCACTGCCAAATACAGTCATGTCAAATCGTTCGCTGTCACTCTTTAAAATGTTTTCAATCGTTCGGATGCCAGCCATACCGTTCCCTACTAAAACGAGTTTTTCTTTCATGAAAAACACCCCTCATGTGATCATTTTTTAGAAAGTACCATAATCTAAACAAAGATGAAAAATACATGTTATGATTTCTCACATAGTTTTTAATTCATGTAGGCTGACAGCTGTACAGGACAATATTTAAAGCCAGGCATTTTACTGTGCGGATCTAGATGTTCACCAATTAATTGGTTAATCGATTGGTTTTTGCTCCAATGAAATGGGACAAACACTGTGTCTTTTCGAATATCATCTGATATGTGGCATCTCATGATGACACTTCCTCTTTTTGACTGGATGGTGACAAGCTCCCCATGCTGAAGTCCATACATTTTCGCGGTGTCAGGATGAAGCTCTGCATAGGCTTCAAACTGCCGGGCAACAAGAGAGGTGCTTTTTCTTGTTTGAACTCCTGTTTGGTAGTGCGCCATCACCCTGCCGGTCGTTAAATAAAGAGGGTATTCTTGACTGACTGTTTCCTTCGCAACCTTTCTTCCGTGTGCGACGACTGCAAACTTTGCTAAACTGTCAGGATGTGAGAATTCATTTTCAAATAGTCTTTCTGTTCCTGGATCTTCTAAATGAGAACAGGGCCATAATATGCCTTGCTCTTTCCTCAGCCTTTCATAAGTAATACCGGAATAATCAGCTTTTGCTCCTTTCGTTGCGGCTCTTAACTCCTCAAAAATGTCTTCTGGTGATGAAAAGGAAAAATAGCCGCCTTTGCCTAATACAGCTGCTATTTCACAAATGATTTGCCAATCGTGCTTTCTTTGATGCTTGAGTGGATATGTTGCTTCTCTCAGCGTAACGCGACCCTCTACGTTTGTCATGGTACCTTCATCCTCTAAATATGACGAAGTAGGTAAAATGACATCTGCAAGCGCAGCTGTCTCAGAGACAAATAAATCAATCGCTACAAAAAAGGATAACTGCTCGATGGCTCTCTTAATAAAGCGCGCACGCGGACCTGACTGTACAGGATTAGAGCACATTAAAAAGAGTGCCTTTATCTCACCTTCCTGCATTTTTTCAAACATCTCAAAGGCAGACACGCCTTTTCCCGGCAGTTCTTTTTCGTCGATGTTCCATATTTCTGCGACTTCTTTTCTGTGAACAGGGTTTGTGATATCACGATAACCTGGAAGCTGATCTGCTTTTTGTCCATGCTCTCGTGCCCCCTGTCCATTTCCCTGTCCAGTAATCGCGCCGTAGCCACAACCGAGTCGACCGATTTTCCCAGTGAGAAGCAGAATATTCAGGAAATTACGAACGGACATTGTTCCGTCTATTTGCTGCTCAATGCCTCTTGCGGTGAGAATCATTCCTGTTTTTTCTTGGGCGAATTTCCTCGCTATTTTTTGAAGGACTTCAATCTTCACACTGGTTTGCTCAGAGATGTCTTGTAGGGTCATGCGTGAGACATGCTGCTTTAATTCTTGAAAACCTGCTGTTCGTTTTCTAATAAATTCTTCATCTATTAGGTTCTCATGAAGCATGATGTGTAATATTCCATTTGCTAGTGCGGCATCTGACCCTGGTTTGAGGCTGACATGTAAGTCTGCTAGTTTGGCTGTCGGTGTTTTGCGCGGATCGATCACGATGAGAAATGCTCCGTTCTTTTTAGCCTCTTCCATGTAAGGCATGAGGGTCGGCTGACATTCAGCGATATTGGTTCCGACTAATATCAAAACCCTTGCATGCTTGATCTCACGAAGCGGAAACGTCAGACCCCGATCAAGCCCGAATGTTTGGTTAGCAGCTGTTGCTGCCGACGACATACATAGCCTTCCATTGTAATCAATGTATTTCGTTTTCAGCGCAACCCTTGCAAACTTTCCAAGTAAGTAGGCCTCCTCATTTGTAATCGATGCGCTTCCGTACACACTGATGGCATTATGGCCATGTGTCAGCTGAAGGGCTTCAATGTGTGTTTTGATTTCATCAAGTGCCTCCTGCCAGGTCGCTTTTACAAATTGTCCGTTTCTTTTGATAAGTGGGTGCTTCAGACGTTCCCGGTGCAGTGCGTGCTGGTGTGCATGCTGTCCTTTCATACAAATTCTTCCGAACGTGGTTGGATTACGAGTGCCAATTGTTTGATAACGTGTTCGCCCTTCCACATGCTGCTCGACTAATTGCATTTTGCACTGCATACTGCAAAACGGACATTGAGATGGAAACACTCGCTTTCGTTCTTGTAGCTCTGATTTTTGCTGCGCATATTGTAAAAAAGATTGACTCATACCTTCACACCCTTTTGTCTGACATCATCTTGTCTGCTTTGGTCAAATTGCTCACAAAGCTCTTCTCTGATTTCCTCATCAAGCAATTTTTCTCGTATGGAAATGCTGCCGTGCCTGAGAAGCCAGTTCCCAATGGACTCTTGGAAATATGCACGTTTTTTATAGTCTTCAAGCAGTGCTTTTAAAAAAGGAATCAGTTCACTCGTTCGACTCACAGAATAAAAAAGCTGACCTGCCTTAGGCTGACGCACGTCCCCTCCTATATAAATGTTCCATGTATCCAGCTGTTTCTTGATACAGATGTCATAGATTGGACTGAGTTTACACGAGCAGGAAAGACCGGTTACATGAATCGATGTGACTGCGGGTAAAAGCGTATCTTCTAATTGTCTTTCCATCTCCATGACAAGTGTGGTGACGGCTGGCTCGTGACAACAATCACAAGAAAGGACATGAGATAGCCTCCTTTTCTCCTTAGGCATGATCCGCCAATGTTCTTTGACGATGTGTGCTGCCTGCTCTGAAACGCCGATGAGCCGAATCCGCTTATGCTCTGTTAGTTCCGCCTGCTGAATCTGCTTTTGCTCTAATAAAGTGGTGATGACCTGTAAAAGCTTGAGATCGAGACGACCTCCATATAACTGAGGAATCAATATGTGATCTTGATCAGATAAGCTGTCTTTTTTCACGTAAGCCTGAAATTGCTCCAGATAGTATGGAATGGCAGATCGGCAGATGTCGCAGCCGTTATCCGTTTTCCAATCAAAGTTTCTTCTGATTTCTTCCATATTCACCACCTGCTGTTCTTTTATAAACGAAAAAATGGTCTGTTCATCTACATCTGTACATGGACAAAAAGAATCTAGCGCTTCCGTTTGTTCATTTGATGATAACTGATAGCAGGCTCGTACAAGCTCTTGACAGCCACCGCAGCCGGTTGCCGCCCCAGTCTCCTTTTTGATCTCTTCTAAGTTTGTCAGCTGATGGATCGATATGCTTTTTAAGATGGCCTCTTTTGTAACCGTTTGACATTGGCAGACAAGATCTTCCGGTTTTAACGTATCTAAAGGGGATGTCTGCTTTTCATTCAGTGATTTCATGACCACACTTTTATCACGTCCTACTTTCACATCTTGAAGAAGCTGATCGGCTTTCTCTAGCTGTCCAACCAATAAGACGCCTTTTAGCACATCACGTTCAAACACTAATTTTTTATAGACCTCTTGCTCTTCATCTAAATAAGTCACCACTGAAGTACACGGGGAACGATTCTCTATACATCCGGCAGAATAGACGGGCATATCATTTGCTTTTAATTTTGTTGAGTAAATGTGATGAGGCGCAATCGTTATTTGTTCACCTAATAGATACTGGGCAAGCACGCTCGCTTGTTCATAAATGGGCTGCACAAGACCGTGCACCATTCCCTTGTGCTCTGCACATTCCCCAATGGCATAAATATTTGGGACATTTGTTTGCATCACGTCATTGACGACAATGGCTTTTCTCGTGTGAATTCCGTGATTTTTTGCAAGCTCTATATTCGGCCGAATCCCTGTCGTGAAAACAACGAGATCCGCATCTATGATGTCTCCGTTTTTCAATAGAATGCCTTCTACTCTCTCGTCTCCTAAGCATGCAATTGTATGGGCATTTGTTTTCACCTGAATGCCCTTACGAGTTAATTGTTGATGTAATAGACTGGCAGCTGTTTCATCTAATTGGCGCTGCATGAGCCACTCGGTATGATGAATGATGGTTGTCTTCAGCCCGGCAATTTGTAATCCAGCGGCCACTTCAACACCAAGAACACCGCCCCCAATCACTGCTGCACGTTGATAGCGCAAGGAATCAGCGTGAATGGCCTCATAATCGTCAATCGTACGAAAAGCGTAGACTCCGTTTTTGGACACACCCTGGATAGGGAGGAAATAGGGCGATGAGCCGGTTGCGATCACCAGCTTGTCATAAGGAATATCCCGGCGCGCTTCTGTCAGGATGCATTGCCGCTTTGTATCGATGTGAACAACTGTTTCCCCTGCGTACATGGTGATGTCGTGCTTGGTGTACCACTCTTTTTCCTTTAGTTCAATTTGAGATAATGATTCGCTTTTTTGTAAAATCGACGAAAGTTTGATTCGATTGTAGGCAGGGTGCTTCTCTTTTCCGATGATTGTGATGGAATAGCGTTCGGGTTGCTTCTGGACGATATGCTCGATACATTTCATACTCGCCATGCCGTTTCCGATAAACACGAGTTTGCGTTTTTCCATGTGGGATCAACCTTTCTAAGCCTCTTGCTCCAAAGCATTGTTTGCCTAGATTATGGCACACACCTGTCAAAAGGTGTTTATTCATGTCAATTTTTCTAACATGATACTTTCATTACGTGGATGAACTCGCTATCTTTAAGTCAGAAAATTGAAAAATAGAGGAGGGATTTCGTGAAACTCTCAGAGTTAAAATCTAGTGGTCATCCTAAGACATTGTTTGGTTCATTTTTATATTTCGATGTGAGCTTCATGATTTGGGTTTTATTAGGGGCGCTAGGGGCTTTTATTGCACAAGATTTTGCCTTATCGACAGTGGAAAAAGGAATGATTGTCGCAATTCCGATTTTATCCGGTTCCTTTTTTCGAATTGCGCTTGGCTTATTAACAGATCGAATGGGACCTAAAAAGACAGCGGTGATGGGAATGCTTTTGACCACGATTCCACTCATTTGGGGATTCACCGCTGGTACAACCCTTTCTGAGCTGGTGCTGATTGGTATTTTACTAGGGGTGGCAGGTGCAAGTTTTGCTGTCGCTTTGCCAATGGCGAGCCGCTGGTATCCTCCTCATTTACAAGGGGTGGCCATGGGGATTGCAGGCGCTGGAAACAGCGGGACATTGATTTCCACACTATTTGGCCCAAGACTTGCAGAGATTTACGGGTGGCATGCAGTGATGGGGCTCGCCCTTATTCCGCTAAGCGTTGTCTTTTTGTTTTTTATTTTTACGGCAAAAGATGCACCAAATCAGCCCGCCCCTCAGCCGCTTCGATCATATTTTTCAGTCTTTCAAGTGAAATCGACGTGGTTTTTCTGCCTGCTTTATGCGATTACATTTGGAGGTTTTGTTGGGCTTTCAAGTTTTCTTAGTATTTTCTTTGTGGATCAATATGCGATCTCGAAAATTCATGCTGGAGATTTTGTCACTCTTTGTGTGGCTGCGGGCAGCTTCTTTCGACCTGTTGGTGGTCTAATTGCCGATAAAATGGGTGGAATGAAGGTGCTGCTTGGTTTATTCGCTGTCATCGGCATCTGCTTAGGAGCAGTGAGCAGTCTTCCAACTTTACCTGTGGTCATTGCGCTTTTATTTGTCGGGATGATGTGTCTTGGCATGGGGAATGGAGCTGTTTTCCAGCTTGTGCCGCAAGTGTTCCATAAGGAAATTGGCATTGTTACTGGGATTGTTGGTGCTGCGGGAGGCATTGGCGGTTTCTTTTTACCAAATGTTCTTGGCAGTTTAAAAGAGATGACAGGCTCGTATACGTTTGGCTTTTTGACCCTTTCACTTTTTGTTCTTGTTGTCTTTCTCTGTTTAGTGGTCTCACAGCTCAAGCGTAAAAAAGTGATCATCAACCACTCGATCTCTGAATCATAAAAAGCCATGACCACTCTTCGGTCATGGCTTTTCTCTATATTTGATAAACACCCTTTGTTTGACCTATTTTGGCAGAACCGAACTCCCCATTAAATAACGGTCTACCTCGTGTGCCACTTGTCTGCCTTCGTTAATCGCCCAGACAATCAAGCTTTGGCCGCGTCTTGCATCTCCCGCTGCAAATACGCCTTCTACATTTGTTGTATACTCCCCATACTTTGCGTCAATTCGATTGTTTTTGCTGTCCACGCCAAAGTGTTTCACTAGTGGCTGTTCAGTTCCCTCAAAACCAATCGCAATAAAGACTAGCTGTGCAGGCCATACCTTCTCTGTTCCTGGAATTTCATGAAATTCAAACTTCCCATGCTCGTTTTTCACCTTTTCCATTTGAATGGTATGAAGCTCTTTTAATTTCCCGTTTTTATCTGCCACAATCTTGGTGGTTTGAATCGAATATTGACGTGGATCTTCTCCGAATTTTGCTTGTGCTTCTTCATAAGCATAATCTAATGAGTAGACATAGGGCTGTTCTGGCCACATGTTATCCCCTACAC
Organism: Bacillus pumilus; assembly: GCF_002744245.1. Taxonomy (GTDB): domain Bacteria; phylum Bacillota; class Bacilli; order Bacillales; family Bacillaceae; genus Bacillus; species Bacillus pumilus_M. Next base: position 15,490 of record NZ_NKHG01000067.1, read on the forward strand.
GTGTATCTGGAAGCTTTGGATGCTTTCCGAATTGAACAACACTTCTTGCTTTTTGACGAAGTGCAGTTGCTACGCAGTCAGCACCTGTATCTCCTCCGCCAATGACAATCACGTCTTTTCCTTTTGCATCAATGAAATTTTTGTCTTTAAATCCTGAATCGAGCATGCTTTTTGTTGCGAGTGTTAAATAATCCATTGCTAGGTGAATCCCTTTTGCTTCCCGACCTTCAATTAATAGGTCACGCTGTTTTTGTGCACCTGTACAAAGGATGACCGCATCAAATTGCTCTTTCAATTCATCGGCAGTGATATCAACACCAATTTCTGTGTTCGTCACAAAGTCAATGCCTTCTTGTCTCAGTAGTTTGACTCTGCGCTCAACGATTTCTTTATCCAGCTTCATATTCGGAATACCATAGGTGAGCAGGCCGCCGAGACGATCAGATCGTTCGAATACCGTAACTGCGTGTCCTGCTTGGTTTAATTGGTCAGCACTTGCAAGTCCTGCTGGCCCTGAACCGACAATAGCGATTTTTTTCCCTGTACGACTTGAAGGAATTCTTGGTGTAATCCATCCATTTTCAAAACCTTTGTCAATGATCGTGCGTTCAATATTTTTAATCGATACAGCTGGATCATTGATCGCGACTGTACATGAGCCTTCGCAAGGCGCTGGACATACTCTACCAGTAAATTCAGGAAAATTGTTCGTTTTTTGCAGTCTTTCGAGCGCTTCTTTCCATCTCCCGCGATAGACAAGGTCATTCCACTCCGGAATTAAATTGTAGATCGGGCAGCCAGAAACGCCGCCCCTGATTTCCATCCCAATTTGACAAAACGGTGTTCCGCAATCCATACATCTAGCGCCCTGCTTCTTCAATACCTCATCTGTATAAGGAGCTGAATATTCTTTCCAGTCATTTTGACGAGTGAGAGGGTCACGTTCATTTGGCTTTTCTCTTTTATATTCCATAAAACCTGTTGCTTTGCCCATTGTCCTCTCCCCTTTCTTAATGAGCGAGGGCTGCTTTTTGCCCGTTTGCCGTTTCTTTATTTTTCGGTTTCGTGTTTGCTTCAAAGGCGAACATGACAGCTTCTTCATGACTGAGGCCCGCTTGTTTTTGTTCTTCAATGCTTTGAAGCATCATTTTGTAATTTCTCGGAATGATCTTAATGAATTGATCCTTTTCTTGCGCCCAGTTTTCTAGAAGTGCTGATGCTTTTGAGCTGTTTGTATAATCAAGATGCTCTTTGATCATTTGTTTCACTTCTTGTTCTTCTTCATGATCTGTGAGCTTCTCAAACATGATCATTTCCATGTTACACATTCTTTTGAACTGCTTCGCATCAGATGTATGCACGTAAGCCACACCGCCAGACATGCCTGCGCCAAAGTTTTTCCCGACGCCTCCTAAAATGACGACACGTCCACCAGTCATGTACTCACAGCCGTGATCACCAATTCCTTCAACGACCACATTGACACCTGAATTACGAACGGCAAATCGTTCACCTGCACGCCCGTTAATATAAGCTTTTCCGCTTGTCGCACCGTAAAATGCGACGTTTCCGACAATCACGTTTTCATGCCCATTTTGCACAAAGTGATCAGATGTTTTGACAGCAATTTTGCCTCCGGAGAGCCCTTTGCCGATATAGTCATTTGCATCACCTGTTAAATATAACGACATGCCCTTTGGCACAAATGCGCCGAAGCTTTGTCCAGCTGAACCAGTGAAACGAAGTGTGATCGTATCCTCTGGTAATCCTTCTTCTCCGTAGCGCTTAGACACTTCACTGCCAGTAATTGTTCCGGTTACACGGTTAATGTTGCGAATGTTTAGTGATAGATCAACCGGTGTTTGATGATTCAGTGCTTCCTGTACATAAGGGAGGATCTCATTGATATCTAGTGATTCATCGATTTTATGATTTTGCGGCGTTCTGAATGTACGCGCCCCTTCTGGCTGATAAAGCAGTGTTTCAAGATTCAGCTGTCCTGCTTTCCAATGAGCTTTCGCTCGTTCACTGACGGCTAAAACGTCTGTGCGTCCAATCAATTCGTCCATTGATGTAAAGCCAAGTTCAGCTAAGATTTCTCTTACTTCCTCTGCAATAAACATCATGAAGTTCACAATGTGATCAGGGTCACCCATGAATTTTTTGCGAAGCTCTGGATTTTGTGTCGCAACACCGACTGGACAAGTATCTAAATGACATGCTCTCATCATCACGCAGCCTAAAACGACAAGTGGAGCTGTCGCAAAGCCGTATTCTTCTGCTCCTAAAATCGCCGCCATAACAACGTCGCGCCCTGTCATTAACTTTCCATCCGTTTCCAGAACGACCCGCTCACGAAGGCCGTTTAAGACAAGAGTTTGATGTGCCTCTGCCAAACCGAGCTCCCAAGGAAGTCCTGTATGTTTAATACTCGTTTTAGGCGACGCACCAGTTCCACCGTCATATCCGCTAATGGCAATGACATCCGCAGTTCCTTTCGCAACACCTGCTGCAATGGTTCCAACGCCAGCTTTAGACACAAGCTTGACACTGATGCGTGCATCCCGGTTAGCGTTTTTCAAATCATGGATCAGCTGAGCCAAATCCTCGATTGAATAAATATCATGATGCGGTGGTGGTGAAATGAGACCTACACCTGGCGTAGAACCACGTACATCTGCTACCCAAGGATACACTTTATTTCCTGGCAGCTGACCGCCTTCACCAGGCTTTGCTCCCTGCGCCATTTTAATTTGCAATTCATCGGCGTTGACCAAGTAATGACTCTTAACACCAAAGCGGCCTGAAGCAATTTGTTTAATCGCACTTCTGCGATCATCGCCATGCTCATCCACTGTAAAGCGCGCAGGATCTTCCCCGCCTTCTCCGCTGTTGCTTTTGCCGCCAATTCGGTTCATGGCAATAGCGAGTGCCTCATGTGCTTCTTTACTTAATGAACCGAATGACATCGCACCCGTTTTAAAGCGGCGCACAATCGATTCAGCGGATTCAACCTCTTCAAGACGAACTGGCTTTTGTTTTGGATGAAAAGCGAACAGATTTCTGAGGAAGCCGATTCTTTCTTCGTCCGCTGCCTTTGTGTATTGCTTAAATAGGTCATAATCTTCGTTGCGGCATGCCCACTGAAGCGTATGGATTGTTTTTGGATTAAAGGCATGATGCTCTCCGTTTTTTCTCCACTGGAATTCACTGCCTGATTCGAGTGTTTGGTCAGTAGATGCCTGATACCCTGCTTCATGACGAAGCTTTGCCTCACTAGCAATGGTGTCAAGATCAATTCCGCCAAGCTGCGAAGCTGTTCCAGTGAAATACGCCTGAATGACGTCTTCACTAATACCGACTGCTTCAAAGATTTGTGCCCCTCTGTAACTCTGCACAGTGGAAATTCCCACTTTTGACATGACTTTGACAACACCCTCGGTCACACTTTTGCCAAACTTCGTAACAGCTTCATCAAAGCTGATAGAGATCGCTTCTTCTGCGATAAGCTGTTTGTATGTTTCATAGACGAGATAAGGGTGGATCGCATCTGCTCCATAGCCAATTAGTGCTGCAAAATGATGGACTTCTCTAACTTCTCCAGATTCGACGATCAGACTCACCTTTGTTCGTAAGCCTTGACGGACAAGATGCTGATGAAGTGCACTTAATGCAAGAAGTGGTGGAATCGGTACTTTTTGTTCCGTCATTTCACGATCTGAAAGGATTAATAAAGATACGCCTTCGCGAATGGCTTTTTCCGCCTCTTCAAACATCGCATCCAGCCCGCGTTTTAGATCATCGGTGAAAAGTGTATGAATCGTTTTGCTTTTAAAGGCATTGTGAACAATCGTTTTTAGGCCATTAAATTGCCCGCTCGTTAAGACCGGTGTATAAAGTTTAATTCTTCGGCATGAATATTCATTTGGATGTAAAATATCTCCCTCAGCACCTAACCAAGTCATGGTCGATGTGACAAGCTGCTCACGAATGGCATCAATCGGCGGATTCGTGACCTGTGCAAACAGCTGCTTGAAATAAGAAAACAGAGACTGCGCACGATCTGATAACACAGCAAGTGGTGTGTCACTTCCCATTGAACCGATTGGGTCCTTGCCTTCCTCTAGTAAAGGAATTAAATACTTTTGAATGTCTTCGTACGTATAATGAAAAGCACGCTGACGAGTTAATAAATCACTCATTATACTAGAATTTTCTGAATTCTCTTCAGAGCGATTGACGTGAACCATTTCTTCATCAAGCCATTTTTGATAAGGAAGTTCATTCGCAATGGTCGATTTCACTTCTTCATCAGAAATAATCCTGCCTTCTTCTAAATCGATTAAAAGCATTTTACCTGGCTCAAGACGGTCTTTATATTTGACATCTTCTTCCTTTGTTTCAATCACGCCGACTTCAGAAGAGAAAATGATATGATCATCATTTGTGACATAGTATCTTGCGGGTCTTAATCCGTTTCGGTCTAAGATGGCTCCAATTTGTTTACCGTCCGTAAAGGAAATAGCTGTTGGTCCATCCCACGGCTCCATTAAAGAACTGTGGTATTCATAAAATGCCCGTTTCTCTTTCGACATGTGTGTATTCTCGGTCCAAGGCTCAGGAATGAGCATCATGGCTGTATGAGCAGGTGTACGGCCTGCTAGAACAAAGAATTCAAAGGCATTGTCTAAAATGGATGAATCACTTCCGTCTGCATTCAGCACTGGCAAAATCTTGTCTAGATCTTCTCCGAAGGCTTCAGACACGAATTGTTGTTCTCTTGCTCTCATCCAATTGATGTTTCCTCTTAATGTGTTGATTTCCCCGTTGTGAATTAAGTAACGGTTTGGATGGGCTCTTTCCCATGTAGGGAATGTATTTGTACTAAATCTTGAATGAACAAGTGAAAATGCAGAAACAAATGTTTCATCCTGCAGATCAAGATAAAAAGCATCGACTTGATCTGATGTTAATAGCCCCTTATATACAATGGTTTGACTTGATAGGCTCACGAAGTAAAATTGTTTTTCTTCTGCCATTCCCCAATTTTCAGCCTGCTTACGAATGACATATAATTTTCGTTCAAATGACAAACGATCTGTTACGTTTTCGTTCGCTCCAATAAAAACTTGCCTGACAACCGGACAGCTCTTGGCTGCGACAGTACCAATTTTTCCAGCATCAACAGGAACCGTTCTCCAGCCAATTAAGATTTGACCTTCTTGTTTAATGAAACCGTTGATTTTCTGTTCGATGGCTTGACGCGTTTTGTCATCATCATCTTTTGAAAAGAAGACCATTCCTACCCCGTAACGGCCCTTTTCAGGAAGTGCAAATTCTTTGCAGTTCTTTCTAAAGAAAGCGTCTGGCAGTTGTACCATTAAGCCGGCACCATCACCTGTATACGGATCACTGCCTTGCCCGCCGCGGTGATCAAGCTGGCACAGCATTTGTAATCCCTTTTTGACGATGCTATGTGTCGCCTCCCCTTTTAAATGGGCGTACAGTCCGATTCCACATGCATCATGTTCAAATTCAGGACGGTAGAGACCTTGTGGTTGTGGTAGTTGATTATAAGTCATCGTTTCTCTCCCCCGTTTAAAAGATCCGTTTTTCACAGTAATAAAATCTCACAAACTCTGTAACTTATTTTAAGTTTTCAAATTAATATAAACAATATATAATTTAGATCAAAACAATCTCTTTTTGAGATGGATGGGTGTGAAGTGCAAAAATGGAGCTTCGTCAGTTACGTTATTTTGTAGAAGTTGCAGACCGTGAACACGTGTCAGAAGCGGCTGAAAACTTACATGTTGCCCAATCTGCCATCAGCCGGCAGATTGCGAATTTAGAAGAAGAACTTGGAGTGGCCTTATTCGAACGAGAAGGACGAAATATTAAATTAACGAAAATCGGCAGACAATTTTTAGATCATGTCAGAATTGCACTAAAGGCCATTGATTATGCAAAGGAGCAAATTGATGAATACCTAGACCCGCACAAAGGAACGGTGAACATTGGATTTCCTACAAGTCTCGCAAGCCAAGTACTCCCTTCTGTCATTTCCGCCTTTAAGCAGGAATATCCAGAGGTTGATTTTTTACTTCGCCAAGGATCCTATAAATTTCTCATTGACGCTGTTAAAAATCGAGATATTGATCTCGCCTTTTTAGGACCCGTACCGACAAATGATCCTCAAATAGAAGGAAATATTTTGTTTTCAGAAAGCATTTATGCCCTTTTGCCTATTAGTCACCCTTTTAGTGGTCAAAGAAGTATTCATTTGAGTGATTTGAGAAAGGATCATTTCGTTTTATTTCCTGAAGGATATGTGCTGAGACAAATTGCTGTTGATGCTTGCAAGCAGGCAGGCTATGAGCCAACCATTTCATCTGAAGGAGAAGATTTGGATGCCATTAAAGGCCTCGTGTCAGCTGGCATGGGTGTTACCTTATTACCCGAAAGTGCCTTTTATGAAACAACACCGCGATTTACAGTGAAAATTCCAATTGACTTCCCGCAAGTCCGAAGAACCGTCGGAATTATTGCGTCTAAGTCAAGAGAGATGTCTCCTTCTGCGCATGATTTTTATGCGTTTGTGAAGGATTTCTTCTCAAAAATTGAACAATATAAATAATTCATTAAAACAAGACCTTTCATTTGTAGAAATAATCCTTCTTTGTATATGATGGGTTACAGAACAACAGATTATATGGAAGAAAGGTATTTGTATGAAATCAATCTTATCGTTTTTAAAGCCGTATCGGCTATCCGTTGTGTCCATTGTCATTCTGACCTTTTTAAGCAGTATGCTCCAGCTGTATTTACCGACTCTGACGGCAGATATTGTAGACGTGGGAATCGTCCAAGGAGATATCGCTTATATATGGAAGGTTGGTGGCTGGATGGTTGCTTGTTCATTACTGGCCATCTTGCTCACAATCTGGAAGTCCTACCTGTCATCAAAGACTGCACTTGGCTTTGGGCGTGATATGAGAAGACAGCTATTCGTGCATATCGAACAATTTTCACTAGAAGAATTTCAAAAGATCGGGACGTCTTCATTTATTACAAGGTCAACAAATGATGTGAAACAAGTTCAAGATGTAACGATCATGATCTTACAAATGATGACAAGAGCACCTCTCATGCTCGTGGGCGGAATTATTTTGGCTGTCTCTAGAGATGCTGTGTTATCTCTTATCTTTTTAGCAGCCCTTCCCCTTCTTGGCGGGTTTATCTATTTGGTTTCAAGAAAAGCCATCCCGCTATTCGGCGAGCTTCAGAAAAAAACAGACCGGCTGAATTTAATTATGAGAGAGTCTCTTTCAGGCATCCGGGTGATTCGTGCTTTTAACCGCGTTGATGATGAAAAGGAGCGCTTTCAAGAAGCCAACACATCCTATAAGGATACAGGTCTCAAGGTGAACCGATTAATGGCATACTTGTTTCCATTTATGCTCATCATGATGAACTTCACGAATATTGGCATTGTCTGGATTGGCGCAAACCGGATTGATGCAGGGCAGATGGAAGTTGGGAATCTCATCGCCTTCATTCAATACGCCATGATGATTTTAATGGCACTGATTATGCTATCGATGAGCTTTATTATGGTCCCAAGAGCACAGGCATCAGCTAAACGGATGAATGAAGTGTTAAACCTCGAACCAAAGATTAAAGACAAAGATGAACGGCTCTTTGAGCTTCAGCATCCCGCAAAATCAATTCGCTTTGATGATGTGACTTTCTATTACTCAAATGCTGAAAAACCGGTGATACAAGACATTACATTTGAAGCCAAAACGGGCGAGACGACTGCGATTATTGGCAGTACAGGCTCTGGGAAAACGACCCTCCTTCAGCTGATGACGCGCTTTTACGAAGCAACAGAAGGACGGATTACACTAGATGGTGTAGATATTAGAGAGCTGCCTCAGGAGAAACTGAGAAGTCAAATGGGCTATGTCCCACAAAAGGCAATTTTATTCAGCGGAACCATTGCAGATAATGTGCGCTTTGGCCGGCAGGATGCGAGCGATGAAGACATTTGGCAGGCGCTTCGAACGGCGCAGGCTGAGGAATTTGTTTTGCAAAAAGATGGCGGGATCGATGCAGAGATTGATCAAGGCGGATCGAATCTCTCTGGCGGCCAAAAGCAGCGGCTTTCCATTGCAAGAGCACTTGTCAGAAAGCCCGCCTTCTACCTGTTTGACGATAGCTTCTCTGCACTTGATTACAAAACAGATGCGAAGCTCCGGGCATCATTAGAAGTTGAAAAAGAGCATGCAGCCCTCATCATTGTCGCCCAAAGAATCAGCACAGTGAAGCATAGTGATAAAATCATTGTACTAGATGAAGGGAAAATCGCAGGCATTGGAACACATGAGCAATTACTTGAAGACAATCTTGTGTATCAAGAAATTGTCGCATCACAGGAAGGTCAGGAGGTGGAGCAAGGATGAGTAAAAAAATGTCTTCTGGAATGGACCATAAAGGCGGTCAGCCAAGAGAGCCGGACGCAAAGCCGAAGGAATTTAAAAAAACACTTTTTCGGTTGACTGGCTATTTAAAACCGAGGAAGTTTCAGCTGATCATTGTACTGATCGCAGCAATCGGTTCAACCGTCTTTAACGTGATTAGTCCAAAGCTACTTGGGGATGCCACCTCTTCCCTATTTGAAAGCTTTACACAAGGAACAGGCGTTCAATTTGACGTCATTTCACGCATTTTATGGCTGCTCGTCCTATTATATGTCGTTGCCTCTCTCTTTTCATTCGTTCAGCAATACGTGATGGCGGGTGTCTCCCAGCAGACCATTGCTGAATTACGCCAAGAAGCAAATGACAAGCTCACACGTCTCCCCCTTCGGTATTTTGATAAAACAACCCACGGGGACACACTGAGCCGTGTGATGAACGATATCGATAATATTAATACATCGCTTCAGCAGGCACTCACCCAGGTGATCACATCTGTGATTACGGTCATTGGGATTGTCGTTATGATGCTATTCATTAGTCCGTTATTAACTTTGCTTGTTTGTTTGACACTGCCGCTCAGTCTGTTTGCCATTCGAGGCATCACGTCATTTTCTCAAAAGCATTTTAAGGCGCAGCAAAAAGAGCTCGGTATGATTAATGGACATATTAATGAAATGTTCACAGGACATCAGACGGTTCGTGCGTATGGCTATGAAAAGAAAGCGATCGATACATTTGATCAATTAAACGAACAGCTGTATGAATCTTCAAGAAAGGCTCAGTTTATTTCCGGTTTAATGATGCCAATGATGACCTTTATCGGGAACCTTGGCTATGTTGCAGTAAGTGTAGCTGGCGGCATTCTTGTCATTAACGGGAATATTCGTGTTGGGGATGTGCAAGCATTTATCCAATACACGCAGCAATTGTCTCAGCCGCTTATGCAAGCATCCAGTGTCGCAAGCTTAGTTCAATCTGCGATCGCTTCTGCTGAAAGGGTCTTTGACATCCTGGATGAGGAAGAAGAAAGTGCCGAAGAGGATGCGGCAGTTGATCATGAATCCCTTTCAGGAGATGTCACCTTCGAACAAGTTCAATTCGGATATGAGAAAGATCATCCGATTATTAAAGATTTGAATTTGCGTGTACAAGAAGGACAAACGGTTGCCATTGTGGGGCCAACAGGCGCTGGAAAAACAACCATCATTAATCTATTAATGCGTTTTTATGAATTAGATGAAGGATCCATTCGAATTGGCGGCGTGAAAACGGCCGATCTCAGCCGTCAGCAAGTCCGGGATTTATTTGCGATGGTTCTTCAGGATACGTGGCTTTTTGAAGGAACGATTTACGATAACATTGCATATGGCAGGCAGCATGTCTCAAAAGAGGATGTCATCAAAGCCGCCAAACATGCCTATGCTGATGATTTCATCCGCACGCTTCCAGACGGATATGACACACTTTTAACAGAAGATGCCGGCAACCTGTCCCAAGGCCAACGTCAGCTATTAACCATCGCCCGTGCGATTTTATCAGATCCAAAAATTTTGATTTTAGATGAAGCCACGAGCAGTGTCGATACGCGGACAGAGATGCACATTCAAAAAGCCATGAATGAACTGATGAAAGGCAGAACGAGCTTCGTCATTGCACACAGACTTTCGACGATCAAGGATGCCGACCTCATTTTAGTCATGAAAGATGGCACTATCATTGAAAAAGGAACTCACAGTGAACTCTTAAAAGAAAAAGGCTTTTATGCTGACTTATATATGAGTCAATTTGCCGAGCATCAAGTCGGTTAAAAACAAAAAAGAGGATAGACAGCATGGAAAATGCGTATCTATCCTCTTTGTCATTTCTTAATCTGCCCGTTTCCTCACTTTTACACTGAGTTTTGTCATGTACTCTGCTTCATTTTTAGACATCAGCGAATGGAGCAAATACTCCTCAAATACATCTCCGTCCACCACCATTTCCTCTGCCTCAATCTCATCTAATAAACGTGAATAGGCAGATTCCACCTCTTCATATGTTCCTTGATGATACATGACTGCATAGAGGCCAGCAGGTTTTTTGACTGCTTCTGGTCCTTCTATTCGGCAAAACAGCATATCGGACTGATGATAGTTACGCTGAAGGAACTGCTCCTTTTTTAAAACAGCACCATTTGCCGCAGCACCTTTAATGCCAATTTCCTTTAAAAACTCTCCTACAATACGAGATATTTCTTCTACTGGTGTGTTCATATCAATCGGGTTTGATGCACTTAGTATGATTGGTTCTTCTGGCAGCTCTTGAAACAAGACCTCCCCTATTTTCACAGATGATAATTCAAACGTTGTCTCAATTACACGCAAAAGAAAAGATTGGATATCCTGTAGTTTTTGAATCTCCTCCCTGACCTTTCCTACTTGTTCAATCGCAAGGCTTTGCAGTCTGTCTCGGGAAGGATCTGTAAAGTATTGTTTTAACTCTTTAATGGGAAATTGTACAGCTCGAAGGGATTGTATGGCAATAAAATGATCAAATTGTTCGAGTGTATAGTAACGGTACCCGTTTTCATGGACACCAGCCGGCTTAAACAAATCGATTTTATCATAATAAAGCAGCGTATCTTTTTTCACATCAAATAACTTCGCAAATTCTCCAGTGAAAAATGTTTTTTGGACATCATTGATCATCTGCATCGCTCCTCTCTTGACTATGGAGTTACTCCATCCTTTATCATAACATGCAGGAACACCACTTACGTGGAGAAAGGATATGAACATGAACAAAATATCAAAAGATCAAGTCACATTATCACTTGCAAATCAAGAGGACTTCCCTTCTATGAAAAAAGAATTGCAGGAAGCTTTTACAGCTGGCGTGATTGATGCATTTGGCGATGCAGAAGGTGGACAAATTCCTCCAGATGAGTCGATTGATGAATCTTTTTATGCGGCTGAGAACCTTGTATATCATATTTTACTAAATGGCGAAAAGGCAGGAGGTGTTGTATTAAAAATCAACCCTCAAACACACCACAATTCGGTTGACTTATTTTACATTTCTTCCTCCTCACACAGCCGCGGCATTGGTCAGGCAGCATGGAAGGCCATTGAGGATCAATATCCAGAAACAAACGTATGGGAGCTTGTAACCCCTTATTTTGAAAAACGGAACATTCATTTTTATGTCAACAAATGCGGGTTTCAAATCGTTGAGTTCTATCACTTACATCATCCGGACCCGAACTTTCCTCGTACGAGTGATAAAGAAAATGCCTCTGTAGCACATGAGACATTCGAATTCTTTAAATTTGAGAAAGTCATGAAAAAAGACTGTTCAAGCTAATAAAAGTCCTATTAAAAAACTCCCCATATGAAGGAGTTTTTTATCTTGATATCACGTGTGGCCGTTCATCCGTGGAAAGAATGGCAAACAAATAATGATCTTTCCACTCTCCATTGTCTTCACATTTTGTCTAGACAGACCTTCTTTTTAAAAGCTTGCTTTTTTAAGAACTCGTATCGACCCGAGAGTGCGAGGCTGAACACCTGCCTCAATCCTGTGAAGATCGAGTATTTGAAATGCCTCATTAAGCATGAGCGCAATTACTTCAGTCGTGTAGCCTTTTCCATTTTGTTTTTGATCAAGGGCGTATCGCTTTGTAGGACGTCTCTGACAATACCAGACAGTGTAATCGTTCTAATGAGCTGATTCGACTCACTGTGGAAAATTCCTTTTGCATACGTTTCGTCTTTCTTGCGCACTTGCTGATACGTCTGAATTCGCTTCAATTGTTCGGAGATGGTGTAAAAATTCTCTTGCCTAAGTGAAGTAAATGGCTGAAAAAACTCACGATTTTCATATTCAAGGGTTGTCAGTGGTTTGGCATCGTCCTCTATGAAGTCTCTTAAATAGATAGATGAGTTGATCGTCTCTATGTCATTCCCCTTTCTTCTCCATTCTTTCATCTACACTAAAAACACTACCCCATCAAGAAAGGTAGTGTTTTTTGCATTCGTTCTTAGCTTCTAATCTGGCCATCACCAGACAGCAGCAGCTTTGTTGTGGTGAGTGCAGGAAGCCCCATTGGTCCTCTTGCGTGCAGCTTTTGAGTGGAGATGCCTATTTCAGCTCCATACCCAAGAGCGCCGCCGTCTGTAAAGCGGGTGGATGCGTTATGATAAACGGCAGCCGCATCTACTTCGTTTAGAAACGTCAGCGCGTTCTTTTCATCTTCGGTCACGATGGCTTCTGAATGTTTTGTTCCGTACTGGTCGATATGGTCAATCGCTTCCTCAAGTGAATCGACTACTTTCAACGCAAGATCAAGACTTAAGTACTCATCAGTCCAATCCGCTTCCTCAGCAGGAACCGCATTGGAAAAGAAAGACTGTGCTTCCTGATCGCCATGTACAGTGACATAATGCTGAAACAGTGCTTCATTTAATTTTGCTCCATTCTCTTTCAGCCAATTGCGATGAATGATCAGTGTCTCAAGGGCATTACAAACAGCTGGACGATTCGTTTTGGCATTGATGACAATCTCAACGGCTTTCTTCACATTGGCTGTTTGATCAATAAAGACATGGCAGTTCCCTGTCCCTGTTTCAAGGACTGGAATAGTGGATTCTTCAACAACTGTTTTAATTAATGACGCACCGCCTCGTGGAATTAGGACATCGATCCATTCCTTTAGATGAAACATGGCTTGAACCGATGAGCGGTCTGTTTGTTCAATAAATTGCACTGCATCACGTGGGATCTTTGTTTGATCCAATGCTTCATGAATGACACTTACGATGGCTTTGTTGGAAGAAATAGCGGAGGAACCGCCTTTTAAAATCACTGAATTGCCTGCCTTTAAGGCAAGTCCTGCTGCATCGACAGTGACATTCGGTCTCGCTTCATAGATCATACCGATCACGCCGAGCGGTACTCTTCGGCTTTTCACATGTAAGCCATTTTCAAGAGTCCATTCATCCAATATTTCTCCAACAGGATCTGTTAATCTCGTCACAAGCCGCAAACTTTCAGCAAACTCATGAATTCTTTCCTCATTTAACATTAATCGATCCATTAAGGCATCTGAGAAACCCTTTTCTTTTCCTGCATCTAAATCCTTTTGATTTTCCTGTAAAATGAAGCTGCTTCTTTGTTCTAACGCTTCTGCTATTTTAAGCAGCGCCTCATTCTTTTCGTCTGTTTGAAGTAACCCTAGTTTCTTTGATACGCGCTTTGCTTTCTTGGCTTTTTCTTTGACAGATGTGACAACTTCAGCTGTCAGTGTCATGAAATTCCTCCCTTGTGGTTAGCAAACTGGTATTGATAAATCTAAATGACAAACAAATGCTTCCAGATCGACGACATGAACGACTTCATCTTGGAACAAGTCACTGCTGAGTGCGAGTTCATCAGACGCATAATTGACAATGCCGAGCCCTATTTCTCTTCCATCTTGATCTAAAATACGGACAACATCGCCTTTATTAAACGAACCCTTTACATCTACAATGCCATCAGAATCAAGGCTTTTCTCACGATGCATGAGGTGCTCTTGTGTTTTCTCTTGCACAACGATCTCGCCTTTTGGTCCAGAGTGAAAAGCAATCCACTGCTTCTTATAATTCAGCGGAGCTAAGTTTTCATCAGCTGTAATATGTGCCCTCCTCTGTACCATTGATCGCTTTGTCTAAAATGTGAGGCGTATCCGCTTTTCCTAAAAAGCCATTGATCCCCGAGGCCATTGAAATTTTAAAGGCATCGAGCTTCGATTTCATTCCGCCTGTTCCAACGCTGCTTCCTGCATCTCCCGCAGCTGCTTCAATGTCTTCTGTGATATCTGTGACCTCGTGGATTCTCTTTGCATTCGGGTTTGTATGGGGGTTATCTTCATACAAGCCATCAATATCAGATAAGATCGCAAGGAAATCAGCATCAATCAGTCCAGCTACTTTTGCAGACAATGTATCATTATCTCCAAACTTCAATCGATTGATCGTCACTGTATCATTTTCATTAATAATTGGGATGATGCCCCGATCTAATAACACATTCATTGTATTTCGCACATTTTGATAGCGTGTTTCATCTGAAAAATCACTTCTTGTAATTAATAGCTGTGAGGCAATATAACCGTGCGATAAAAATAAAGTAGAGTATGACTCCATTAAAAGCCCTTGCCCTATAGAGGCAGATGCCTGCTTTTCTGGTAGTGTTTTGGGTCTATCGATAAATCCTAGTTTTCGGTAACCCGCTGCAACCGCACCAGATGAAACCAAAATCACTTCGTGTCCTTCATCTTTTTGTTTCACAATTTGATTGACGAGGTTTTCTAGTTTTTTTAAACTAATCTCACCTTGAAAGCTAGTAAGAGAGCTGCTTCCGATTTTGACAACAATTCGTTTTCTCTCTTTATCTGCGTACACCTTATCACTCCTGTATTGAGGCTCTATTTATATAGATACTTTTTGTTTTTGCTCGTCGCTAATCTCTTTTGATCGATTGGCGGCATGTTTGACGGCTTGCTTCATCGCTTCTCCCCCGCCAAAATCATCTAATGCATTCAGTCCTGCAGCAGTTGTTCCATTCGGTGACGTGATTTTTTCTCTTAGGACAGAAGGGTTTTCAGCTGTTTCTTGAAGCATTTTGGCTGCACCAAGAAGGGTCTGTGTACCGATTTGGCGAGACATTTCTTTTGATAAACCTGCTTCTTCTCCTGCTTCTTCGATTCTTTCCATTAAGAAATAAAAATAGGCTGGCCCGCTTCCGGCAATTCCTGTGAAAATGTCCATTTGCTCTTCCTGAATGGTATAAACTTCTCCCATTTCAGATAAAAGGGCCTGACTCATGCTCACATCTTCGTTTTTCACAAATCGTCCAGCAGATAGAGCCGTCGCTGATGCCCCAATCGTACTTGACGTATTAGGCATGACCCTCATGACTGGCTGCCCTTCATGCAGCATGTCTTCAATATATGCTGCTTTCACACCTGCAAGTACAGACAGGATGAGCTGGTCTCTCTGAATATGTGGTTTTAATGATTCAAGTGCTGTTTCAACATCCTTTGGCTTCATCGCCAGGATCAAGATATCCATTTCTTCAAAAGGAAATGAATCCATTGTGGCTGTTTGTATTCCGTATCGTTTCGTTAGTTCACTCAATCGATGCCTGTTTTGCCTGTTTGTTGCGTAAATATGGTTGAGCGGCATCTGTCCTGATCGCACAATACCTGCGATCATTCCTTCAGCCATAGAACCTGCTCCAATGAAAGCAACTTTCTTTTGATCAATGATATTGATCCTCTCCCTCGTTCGCTTTTTGTTCGTGTTTTTCGCACGTAAGTTATCGTAACATGATGAGAAATCGTGTCAAGAAAGAGCTGTCCCTTTTCAAAAGTCCCGAGTGCAATGGGAATAGCTTGCTGTATATATGTTAGTCGCGCTTTTATCATCATTCAATTTAGGCAAAAAGAACTATCATAATTTGAATCATAATACCCTTTCGTTCGACTGAATTCATCATTTTATTTTTGGTTTCGGTGACTTCAATTCTACTTTTTAGAAAGCGTCATCATTTTTGATGACTTTCTATTTTCCTATATGATGAATGTGTGTGAATATTTCGATTAAACCATTGACATATTTTAGAAAACATGTCCGTTGAAAAGAAAATTGACTGGTGATACCGTGAAGGAGAAATCATGTGAAAAAGGAGCGTTCATAATGAAAGTGAAAGAAAACTATGTCAATGTCATTCCAATGAAAGAAATCCGATCAACTGATGACCTTCTTTTCCCGTTCCCTATCTACAATGAGTTACGTGCGCAAGATGATATTAGATACGATGAGACGAGAAAGTGCTGGGATCTCTTTCGATATGCTGATATTCAGTCCGTCCTCAAGCAGCCTAAAGTGTTCTCATCACAGCGCGGCAGAAGCACGTCTAAAACGAGTATTTTAACAATGGACCCTCCAAAACATACAAAGATGAGAGCACTCGTAAATAAAGCATTCACACCAAAAGCGATCAAGCAATTGGAAGAAAAGATCAAAGACCTGACACATGATCTATTAAAACAAGTAAGGGATCAACGTACATTTGATATTGTGCAAGATTTAGCCGCTCCCCTGCCTGTGATGATCATCGCCGAGCTTCTCGGTGCAGAGGTGAAAGACAGAGAGCTGATTAAGAAACATTCAGATGCCCTCGTCGCAGGTGCTAAAGATGAATCAAAAGAAGCCATTCAAGCCGTTGTAGACATGCAAAAACGCGCAGAAGAGGAGCTGTCAGATTATTTCTCTCGTTTGATCGAAAAACGAAAAGAAACACCTGCTGATGATTTGATTTCTCTCCTCATTCAAGCGGAAATCGACGGTGAGCGCTTAACTGAGAATGAATTGCTTGGCTTTTGTATTCTATTACTTGTGGCTGGTAATGAAACAACGACCAATTTAATCACAAATGCAGTACGGCTGCTCACAGAGAAGCCAGATATCGCCGAATCAGTGCGGCACGATCCTTCTCTCATTCCTCAATTGACGGAGGAAACGTTACGCTATTATCCACCTGTTCAAGCGATTGGACGAATTGCAGCAGAGGATGTTGAGATCGCTGGCTCTCGTATTGAAAAAGGAGACTATCTCATCAGCTGGATTGCATCTGCGAATCGTGATGAACGAAAATTCGACGATCCAGATACGTTCCGACTTGATCGAAAATCAAATCCGCATATGAGCTTTGGTTTTGGCATTCATTTCTGCCTTGGTGCCCCTCTTGCCAGGCTTGAAAGCAATATAGCACTTGAGATTTTACTCCGTGCATTTAAAGAAATCACCTCTGCGGCAGATAGGCTAAAACCCATTCAAAGCACGTTTGTTTTTGGGGTAAAAGAATTTCCTGTACAGGTCACCTGTTTTTAAAAGTCCCTTTAAGGGGCTTTTTTCATTTTCTTCAATTCATCATCTCTTTCTTACCTTCTACCTCCGAACATGCTAAAATATAGTCCATATAAAGCGACTACGAAATTCGGAAAGGAAGCCAAAAACTCATGACCGATTATACAATAATGAAAGACGGAATATTCAAATCAGTTTGTTCTTTAGATTGTCCAGATCAGTGCGGCCTTTTAATACATAAAGAAAACGGAAAGATCGTCAAAGTTCAGGGAGATCCAGACCACCCTGTGACACAAGGAAACATCTGCAATAAAGTGCGGAATGTGACAGCCCGTTTATATGATGAAAAACGGCTGAAAACACCTTTAAAACGTGTTGGACGAAAAGGAGACGGCCAGTTTGCGCCCATTACATGGGATGAAGCCATTGAAACCATTCGTCAAAAATGGACAAAACTGATCGAAGAAAAAGGTCCAGAAAGTATTTTACCTTACAGCTTCTACGGGAACATGGGGAATCTCAATGCAGAGGGAATGGACCGCCGCTTTTTCTATCGTCTTGGTTCAAGTCAGTTAGATCGAACCATCTGCCAATCAGCAGGAACGACTGGCTATAAATATACAATGGGCGCAAGCATCGGAACAGATCCTGAAGATACCATCCATACAAAACTATTTATCTTTTGGGGCATCAATGCCGTGTCGACCAATATGCACCAAATCACCTTGGCACAAAAAGCTAGAAAACAAGGGGCTAAGATTGTCGTCATTGACGTTCACAAAAACCAAACTGGCCGGATGGCTGATTGGTTCATTCCGCTTAGACCCGGCACTGACAGTGCGCTTGCCCTTGGCATCATGCATGTCCTTTTTGAAGAAGATCGCACAGATGCGTCATTTTTAGACACTTACACGGTCGGCCACAAAGAACTGCGCGAGCATGTCAAGCAGTATGATCCTGAAACGGTTGCACACATTACGGGTGTCCCTAAAGAAGACATCCTCACACTTGCGAGAATGTATGCAGAGACATCGCCATCACTCATTCGTATCGGCAATGGGTTGCAGCATCATGATAATGGCGGAATGAGCATTAGAACCATCGCCTGCCTCCCTGCTCTAACTGGTCAATGGCTGCACAAGGGTGGCGGTGCGATGAAATCGAACTCCTCTTTTCTCAGTTATAATGAAACAGCTCTTCAGCGGCCAGATCTGCTAAAAGAACGGGCACCTAGAACATTTAATATGAATCAGCTGGGCAGTGTGCTTATGAATGCAGAGCCTTCAATTGATTCCCTCTTTGTCTACTCTTGCAATCCAGCTGTTGTGACACCTGAAGCGAATAAAGTAAGAGAGGGTTTGCTGAAAGAGGACTTATTTACGGTTGTTCATGACCTGTTCCTTACAGAAACAGCCGCCTATGCAGATATTGTTCTACCTGCGACATCTGCCTTTGAAAACGAGGATTTCTATACATCTTACTGGCATCATTATATTCAAATACAAGAGCCGGTCATTGAACGCTATGGAGAAAGCAAATCAAACACAGAAGTCTTTCGCCTTTTAGCTCATGCCATGGGCTTTGAAGATGAAGCCTTCCGTGAGACAGATGCTGATCTTATGAAACAAGCTCTTCATCACCCGGAAAATCCGCATTATGAAGACATTTCATATGAAGCGTTAAAAGAGAAAAAGTGGATCAAAGCAAAACGTGGTGCTTTCCAAGAATTAAAGCTCCCTACCCCAAGCGGGAAAATTGAGCTTTATTCTGAACAAATGAAAGAAGATGGATATCCAGCGCTTCCAACCTACGTACCACTTTATCAGGAAAGTGATTATCCACTTACCTTTATACCGGGACCAAACCTTAATTTTCTTAATTCCACCTTCTCACTTCATGAAAAGCATCAAAAGCTTGAGAAATTTCCAAAGCTTCATATGAATGAACAAGATGCAAAAGAGAGACAGATTGAAGATGGTGACATGGTGCGTGTGCTGAATGATCGAGGAGAATGCGAGCTTGTCGTTGCGGTCGGTCACAATGTGTTATCTGGCGTTGTGGTCAGCCAAGGATTATGGGCAGATCAAAAAGGCAAAAAACATTTGGTCAATGGACTAACACCTGATCGTTTGGCAGATATGGGCGGCGGTGCCACATTCTTTTCTGGCAGAGTTGAGGTTGAAAAATTATCATAGAAAGAGAAAAAAGCCAGCACGCACGCGACGGGAATGCTGGCTTTTTTTATGAGCTTTTTATTGACCAATAAACAGTTGATTGGTCATCACATTCGCACTTCCGTTGCTTCGGTAGCCTTCTACAGTGAATGCCGTTTCATACATTTTACCCATTGGCATCCCTAAGCTTTCCCACTTTTTAAAATGCTGACTAACAGATACAGTCCCGCTTGTACGTTTTGTTTGACGTACACTCCAATACTGTTTAAAGGTAGCAATCCCAATAATGGAAGGCTGATTGACACGAGTTGTTTCATAAATGTCATATGTGCCTCCATCAACAGTAAATGTTCCTTTATGGGTTCCAGTTGGACGATACGTGCCCCATGAATCAACAATGTAGTATTCGGCTAATGGTGATTGTGTCCAGCCATAGACACATAAATAGGAATTCCCGCCTGGGTTGAAACTTGCGTTGTAATTGATGGAGATGTTGCCAAGCTGATGATGAGTTTTAGTGGAGTCAAACTTCTTCCCTTTTCGGAATAAAGCGTTCCCGATATTGTTCCATTGCGCGCTAAATGCCCCGCCGTTATTGAGTGTCATTGATGTGTTTCCATAATCCTTCCATAATTCATAATCGTAGCCGCTATGGTTGCCCATTTCATTATTATTAATGGTCTTCGCATGAGCTGGTACAGCAGTGAGTGTAAGCGTGAGTCCAATGCACATCACAAACAAGAGCCTTAACCTTTTCAAATTCATCCCTCTCCTTTTTCATCCTTATTGTTCTGTCATTACTAAGGTGAAACGAGTCCATCACCTCCTTTCATGTAACGGTTCTCTGCTAGATGGATCGATACGGTTCTAAACCCGCATGAATGTCTCTTGTGCTTGTATAA
Source organism: Bacillus pumilus (assembly GCF_002744245.1). Lineage (GTDB taxonomy): Bacteria > Bacillota > Bacilli > Bacillales > Bacillaceae > Bacillus > Bacillus pumilus_M. The sequence goes on from NZ_NKHG01000067.1 coordinate 35,940, forward strand.
ATGCTTTGATACAAACGAAATAGATGATCATATACATCGACATGCTGCTGATTTGGCGCAAATACGGCCGCTTGATGGATAAACTGATCAGCGCACGCTTCAAGTGACTGATACCATCCGCAGCCAACCGCTGCAAGCATAGCTGCCCCTAAAGCCGGCCCTTGTTCATTTTCTAACTGGATGACCTCAGTCTGAAAAATGTCTGCTTGCATTTGAAGCCATGTCTTACTTCTTGCACCGCCGCCAATGGACACAATTGTATCTATTTCTTTCCCTGCCTGCCTAAATAAAGCCATTGATTCATTTAACGAGAAGGTGATTCCTTCTAGTACAGCCCTGACGATATGCACTCTTTCATGTCTGCTATCTAATCCAATTAAACTTCCGCGAATGATCGAATCCGCATAAGGTGTTCTTTCACCCACTAAATAAGGGGTAAATAACAATCCATTTGCTCCTGGCGCTACATCTGCTACGCCGTCTAAAAGCTCTTTGAATGATTCATTTGGAGCCAGTAAGGATTTTGTCCAATCAAGACTATATCCGGCTGAAAGAGTGACACCCATTGTATAAAAAGCGTCTTTTTTGGCATGATGAAACAAATGTAAATTCCCTTGAAGCTCTCTATTATGGTTCTCTTCGTATGAAAGAATGACACCGGATGTGCCGATGCTGCATAACGTGTGACCAGATGACAAAATGCCGGCACCAATTGCCCCGCAAGCATTATCTGCTCCTCCCGCAAAGACTTTCGTATCTTTAATCCCGATCTCACGTGCTACTTGCGGCAAAAGCGTCCCCACCTCCGTCTCTGATGAGACAAGCGGCGGACAAATATGTAGAGAGATATCAAATGCTTGACATATTTCCTGACTCCACGTTTGTCCGCTGATATCTAACAATAAAGTGCCAGCCGCATCAGAATAATCGGTATGGATAGCGCCGGTTAATCGAAATCTGACATAATCTTTTGGGAGTAAAAACATGTCTATTTTTTGATCAATGTCTGGTTCATGTTCTTTTACCCATAATAATTTCGGCAAGGTGAACCCTTCTAACGCATGGTTTTTTGTGATCTTTTGCAGCCTGTCCCTTAGCTTTTCGGTGATGGTTGTACATTGCGCTGTCGTTCTTGTATCATTCCACAATATCGCAGGACGCAGCACTTGGCGGAATTCATCTAATAAAACAAGCCCATGCATCTGTCCGGAAAAACTGATGCCTTCTACGTGCAATCGCTGGACAGGCTGCCTCGTCATGAGTTCTTTCATCGCGGCAATCGTCTGCTCTACCCAGTCTTCAGGATTCTGCTCACAATATCCAGGTTTGTCTTGAATGAGGCGATAAGGTTTAGAGGCTTCACAGCACACCTTACCGTTCTCATCTACTAATATCGCTTTGACTCCGCTCGTTCCAAGATCAATTCCCATCACATACTTCATGTTTTCACTCCTTCAGAACAGATTGAATCAATCTTCTAACAAATATTGATTCAGTTGTGCTTTCAGCTGCTCCTCTCTTCCAGATTCATTTTGGATCATAGGATGCTTTAACGCATATTCTTCTAATATATGAAAGTTTGCTTTTCCCTCTGAAATGTCGCGTCCAATTCCTTCAGAAAAGCTGCGGTACCGATGCTTAATAATATCTTCAAACACACGGTCTTCTATGAGTCTATGAGCCACCCGCAGCCCTTTTGCGAACGCATCCATCCCCGCAATATGGGCATACAAAATATCTTCCAATTGAAAGGAGGCTCTTCTTACTTTTGCATCAAAATTGAGACCCCCTGTTCCAAGTCCGCCATTTTGCAGAATTTCATACATGGCGAGTGTTGTGGCATATAGATCTGTCGGGAATTCATCAGTGTCCCAGCCCAGAAGTGAGTTTCCTTGGTTGGCATCAACAGACCCGAGCAGACCATGAATTCTTGCTACACGTAACTCATGCTCGAACGTATGACCAGCTAGTGTCGCATGATTGGCCTCGATATTTAATTTAAAGTGCGAATCCAGTCCGTATTGCTTTAAAAAGGCAATGGATGTTGCAGCATCAGTGTCATATTGATGGGTTGTCGGCTCCTTTGGCTTTGGCTCAATTAAAAATTGGCCTGTGTACCCAATTTCTTTTGCATAATCAACCGCCATGTGCAAAAATGTCGCCATGTGGTCAAGCTCTCTTTTCATATCGGTATTCAGCAGTGTGTCGTATCCCTCTCGTCCTCCCCAGAAAACGTAATTTTCTGCACCAAGTTCTTTTGCTGTTTCGATCCCTTTCTTGACCTGTGCGGCTGCATAGGCAAATACATCTGCATGACAGGATGTCGCTGCGCCGTGTACAAACCTGGGATGCTTGAACATGTTGGCAGTGTTCCATAACAGCTGAACATTGCTTTGCTGCATGTAATCCTTCATTCTTGCTAAAATGATGTCTAACTGTTGATTGGTCTCTTGAAGCGTGTCTCCCTCTGGTGCAATATCACGGTCATGAAATGAGAAATAAGGAACATCCAATAGATCAAAGAGCTGAAAAGCCACTTCCAATCTAGCTTTCGCCAAATCCATTCCGCTATAGGAGTCCCAAGCTCTTTGCATAGTGCCTGTTCCAAACATGTCTGTTCCATCAGCAGTCAATGTGTGCCAATAAGCGACTGAGAAACGCAAATGATCTTTCATTGTTTTTCCGCCAATCATTTCGTTCGGGTCATAATGTTTAAAAGCGAGTGGGTTTTTTGATTGTTTTCCTTCATATTGAATGTTGCCGATCCCCTCTAAGCTGCGTAAGAACTGCATGTTTGATTTGACCATTCTTCATTCCTCCTATCAATATTCACTTTGTCAGTTGATTCAACAAACAAATTATTAATCAGTTATTCAATCTCTTTGATTTTTCGGCATTTTTTAGTTTTTTAGAAATATTTTCGTTATAATAAAGTGAAAAACACACTGCTTATGGAATGCACACGAAGAAATGCACCTTTTTTTCAACTTAATCTAAAGACGAAACAAATGGAGTGAATGACGTGGATATCGCTGATCAGAACTTTGTGAAAAAAATAAATCAAAAGCTTTTGCTAAAAGAAATTCTTCATCATGCACCAATCTCTAGGGCTAAATTATCTGAACGTACTGGTTTAAATAAATCAACTGTTTCATCTCAAGTGAGTTCATTAATGAAAGAACATCTCGTCTATGAAATAGGTCAAGGCGAATCTAGCGGCGGTAGAAGACCTGTATTACTCATGTTTAATAAACGTGCAGGTTACTCAATCGGCATTGATGTCGGTGTTGATTATGTAAACGGCATTTTAACAGACCTTGAAGGGTCCATTCTTCATGATCAACAGCTCAAGCTCTCATCTAACGCTCCTGATGTGACCACACGCAGATTAATTGAATTGATCGAGCAGTTGATCTCGCAAATCCCCTCTTCTCCATACGGTCTTGTTGGTATTGGTCTTTGTATACCTGGGTTAGTGGACACAAAAGAACGAATCGTGTTTACACCGCATTCAAAATGGAAAAATATTGACCTGAAAACGACTCTCCAAGACACATTTCATGTGCCGGTCTTCATTGAGAATGAAGCCAATGCTGGTGCATATGGTGAAAAAATTTTTGGTACCGCAAAGCATTATGACCATCTCATCTATGCAAGTATTGGCACCGGCATTGGAATTGGTATCATTATCAATCATCATTTATACAGAGGCACATACGGTTTTTCTGGTGAAATGGGGCATATGACGATCGACTTTAATGGACCAACTTGCAGTTGCGGAAACCGTGGATGCTGGGAGCTGTATGCATCAGAGAAAGCATTGTTCCAGTCTCTTCAAACAGACGATCAGCCTGTATCCTATCAAGACATCGAACAGCTGGCGAAGTTAAATGATATGAAAACACTTAATGCCTTACGCAACTTTGGCTTTTATCTTGGCGTTGGTCTCACAAACGTCCTGCACACCTTTAACCCGCAAGCGATTATTTTACGAAACAAGATCATTGAATCACAGCCAACAGTACTGAGTGTCATTCAAGACGAAGTATCTTCGAGAATGGATGACCAATTCAGCTCGCATGTTGAACTGCTCCCTTCGTCGTTAGGACACAACGCACCTGCATTAGGGATGACATCTCTTGTCACTGAAGCCTTCTTGCATGATGTCACCCTTTCACAATGACTCGCTCAGTGATAAAAAAGAGACAGCTTGGCTTGACTGCGTTGTCTTTTTTTTTATTCGCCTGTTTCTTCATAGCGAAAGTATTTGAAATCAGCAGGCAGACGCATTCCGCTTGTGTCTTGACACTGCATGCCGACAAAAGCCCCTGTAAAGAATCCGCCTCCTCGAATGAAATCATCGGATAAATGACTCGACTCAAGCAGAACATCCATCTTCTTCCACTCTTGTTGATCAAAAGAATAAGAATACGTGTATGTCTCCCGGTGAACGGTCACTTTTAAATACACATACGTAACCCCGTCTGGAATGATGATTTTTTTGGTCAACGGCTGAGAAAAGGTCAGGTTTTGACAGACAGATAATTCAAGGATACGGCCAAGTTTCTCGTCATATGTCACCTGAAGAGCTGTCCAGTTCTCCGTATTATAATAATTCACAAGACCAGCAGCTTGCTGAAAGTTTTCTGGAAAGAACGAAACAGCTGTCTCTGCTTCAAAATAAAAGCTTTGCCAGCGCCTTGCAACAAGAGCTTGGGTAAATTTAGACGTCAGAGATTCCTGGCCGTATAGCCTTAAATGATGAGGATTCTCCGTCAATGAACCCATCTGATTCGTAAAAGGGATTCTTAATGTTTGGAAGTGTCTATTTAACGCTGATTCTTTAAATTCATCGACTACGTGATACATTGGAGAGAAGACCATTTCGCACGTAGCTGGCGCTTCAACCTCCAGTGCCCCCTCTTTTCCGCCCACAACATATGGCCAGCCATCTTTCCATTCGAGCTTTTGAATCGCTGTCTCTCTTCCTAAAGGACACCATCCTCTTTGTTGAAAAATAGATTCCTGATTTGATTGAATCGGACGGCCAGTTAGGTGAGCCAAATACCATTCATTTGTATGCGTGTGTACAATTGAGGCATGCCCGCATTTTTGAAGCGGATGGTCAGGCACGTGGAAGGCGCTTAAAATCGGGTTATCAGGATGAACCTCATACGGTCCTTCCATATTTGAGGACCGGGCGATCGTTGCTGCATGCTCGTACCGTGTGCCCCCTTCTGCCGTTAATAAATAATAGTAATCACCGATGTGATAAAGATGTGGGGCTTCCGTCAGTTTAATAGGTGTTCCTTTAAAAATGACCTTCCGCTGACCGATCAGTTTCTTTTCAGATACACTGTATTCCTGCAAGGCAATACCTGCAAAGGAATGATGTTTTTCTCTATGATCCCACAGCATATTTAATACGTATTTCTTCCCGCTTTGATCATGGAATAAAGACGGATCAAATCCAGAACTATTGAGCCGAATTGGCTCGCTCCACTCGCCATCCACTTCACTTGCCGTGACCAAATAATTATGACCATCCTTAAACGGACCATCTACTACTTTTATATCTGAATAGATGAGCCAAAACTGACCATCCGCATAGCTTAAACACGGTGCCCATACCCCTCCTGAATCAGGATTTCCTTTCATGTCTAGTTGAGACGTATTTTGCAAGGGACGCGCGGCGAGCCGCCAATGAATGAGATCCTTTGAATGATAAATTTGAACCCCTGGAAACCATTCAAATGTAGAAACCGCAATGTAATAATCGTCTCCTACACGGCAAATACTTGGGTCCGGGTTAAACCCTTTTAGTACAGGGTTGATAATCTTCATTGTATTCCCTCCTCTTTTGGTGACATTACATGTTAAAGTCGTCGATATGATCGACATACACCTTATCCCGATTTTCAAGCTCCCTCACGACTTTTTTATGTTTTTCTTCATCTAGGTTATAAAAATGAATATCAATCATCGCTAAAATGAGCAGACATACAGGAATGACCGTTGTGGTGATTAAAATTCCTAATAATGCTTCTGGTGTTTGGATTTGGTTTGCGACATAGCCAAACCGATCGAGCACAAGCCCTGGAACGATACCACCTAATGCCATTCCAAATTTAAAGAAAAATCCAATCACTGCATAGATGAGTCCTCCCATTCTTTTTCCAGTTTTATATTCGCCATATTCAACGGTTTCAGGAATGAGTGCCCACATGTAAGCACCAGCTGTAATACTCCCTGCAGCGGCAACGAGCCTGAAAAGAAGAATCAGGTAGATTTGACTTGGCGGTATCACAAATAAGGCAAGAAGACCGATGATATTCAGCAACAATGAATAATTCAGTAGCCTTTTCTTTCCTAACAGCTTGTGTAACCGCGGAATAAACGGCAATACCATTAAAGCTGGCAGACTGCCAATGAGTCCGTACCACTTCACTAAATCTTCTCTGCCAAGGTTATACGTCACATAATAGATCCCAACCGAGTTGCTGATGGAGTTCACGCCAAAAATAATAATAAAGAAAATACTTAACACAACAAGCGGACGATTCACACGCAACTGGACAAAGATATCGGTGAACTTAATCTTTTCCTCTGGCTTTTGAAGCGTGACGCGTTCATTTGTGCTTTTAAAGCAGAAAATAAGTAGTGCGCCACCGAGAACGCCGAGAAATGCCATCGTCATCTGCCAGCCAAGTGCTGTATTTCCAGTTGTATCACTCAACAAAGTCGCAAGAAAAGGAACAAAAAAAGCCACAACTAAACCGCCGAGATTTGCAAAAACCATACGAACAGATGTAATACTGACAACCTCTTGGTTGTTTCTCGTCATAGCTGATGTTAAGGCGCCATAAGGAACATTGATAAAGGTGTATGTAAGCGATAAACCGACATACGTGATGTAGGCATAAATAAGTTTGCCCATAGCGGAAAAATCAGGTGTCGTAAAGCAAAGGATTGCAAGTACCACAAAAGGAAACGCGCCGAATAACAAATAAGGTCTAAACCGACCAAAACGACTGTTCGTTCGATCAACCATTGCGCCAATAAAAGGATCTGCGAGCGCATCGATGGCACGAACAACTAAAAACATCGTCCCTGCTGTTGCTGCTGATAAACCATACACATCTGTATAAAAAAATAATAGATACGTAGAGACAGTTGCATAAATTAAATTACATGCGAAATCTCCTGAAGCATATCCCACTTTTTCAGACATACGAATCTTCTTTAAATTCTCACTAACCATGAGCTTTCTCCCTTCTTCACTTAGCCTCTTCTAACGAACAGATGATGCAGGGCAGCAGCAATTACAAGGTAGAATATAAAGCGCTTTCAATTCGTTGGTAAAATGAAGCTGAACATCTCATCCTTTCAGCTTAGCCCACATATGCAGCAAATCATTTGAATGACAGAATCATCCCCTTTAGTGCACGGATAAATGGGTTATCACATCTTAGTTTATTGACCAAACAAACTAAGATGAGTTCATTTTATAAAATCTGATCTGACTTTTCAATATTTTTTGAAAAAACAATCCAAATAATCGATATTTTGTCGTTTTTTCTTTCATATGAGGATAAAAATCCCTTCTTTTCTTTAAAATGGCCACAACCATAAGAGAGAAATCAATTAATGGTTGCATTCAAGCCCATCCCATGCTATATTAATCAAGCGATGAGCTGAATTGTGTAAGTCGGGTAACACGTCTCTTTGAGACACACACGAATGTGGCGTGTGGTTATTCCGCCTCAATACGCAAAAGACATCTTCTGTTGAAGATGTCTTTTTTCTTAACCTATTTTTGTCCCATTTTCAACCGGCTCATCTGTATTAAGCAAGACCACATCTTCTTTCGACGGCATGCCTCCTAAAACAAGCACCTCTGATTTAAATCCAGCAATTCTTCTTGGCGGAAAATTGATGACTGCCACTATTTGTTTGCCGATAAGATTCTCAGCAGTATAACGTTTTGTTAGCTGTGCACTTGACTGCTTTAGACCAATTTCGTCGCCAAAATCAATCTTTAGCTTCAAGGCAGGTACTCTTGCTTCTGCAAAGAATTCTGCATCTAATATCGTCCCAACACGAATATCTAACGCCAAAAACTGTTCAATATCTGCCATATGAATCTCTCTCCTCTTCACTCAAAGATAAAAGCTCTGTGGTTCTTCTGCTAGAAGAACCATTGTCTCTCGTTGATTTCTCCATTGTAGCACATCCATCTCGTAAAAAAGGAAGGTTCAAAAAGCCCATTCTTCGCTAAAAGCTCCTTAGTTTACATAACGATGTTATTGCAATCTATTAAAATATTTGCATCCTGAAAATGAATTCGGTAAAATGGCAAATAATCCTACTGCTTCCTCTCGAAATTTTCAGGGAGGGGTTAACACTTGTTTACATTATCAGATATGTGGACGTTTTGCTGGTCGTTTTTCGTCATTCTTCCTATCGTTGCCATCCTGCATCAGCTAGGCCATATTGTGGTCGCATGGATGTTTGGGGCAAAGGTTTCTTTTGCTCTTGGCAGAGGCAAAAAAATGTTGAAAATAGGCGTAGTTGAAATTAGAAGAATCTATTTTCTAGATGCATTTTGCCATTATGAGGAAATGAGAAGAAATAACCGTTTCTCGCACATTCTTGTCTACTTAGGCGGATCATTATGCAACCTGCTCAGTGTTCTCATACTGAATACAATGATCGCCAATGATTTCCTGCCAGAACATCAATTTTTCTATCAATTTGCTTACTTTTCAGTCTACTATGTATTTTTTGCTTTGCTGCCAGTACAGTATGCAGATCATCATCCGAGTGATGGGCAAGCGATTGTGAATATCATTCGCCACGGTGAACCATGCGATATCATCGACTAAGATGGATAACTTTCGCTGTCAATATGATACTGAATCGTTAAAAAAGTAATACCGAATAGCTTCATTTGATGAAACGCCGTAAGACTGTTCTCGGTCTCCGGTTTCATATGAAAGCTTTCTTCCATTGGCAGTTTCAGGGTGATAAAAGGCGTATGCAAATACAATCCTTCGTCACCGGTACTGCCTTTTGAACATTTGCTTTTTAATAGAAAGTCGCTCTGCTTATTGAAAGGTTTTAAAATGGCGGTAAGCTGTGAAGAGGGTAGCGGCAGAGCGATATTCATATACCTCGTACTCTCATCATGATGCTGGGCATAAAGCGCAAAAAAGACTTGCTCACCTTTCTCGTTGTGGCGAATCCATGCACGCACATTCTCTCTTCTTTCCTTAGAATGCTGAAATCTAGAAATGCTTCCCTTCATTTCGTACGGAATACGAGATGACCCTAAATACAACTGACCTATTCTTTAAAGACTGGTTGAAGCAAAAAGACAAAAGGCCTTACCCACCAATGAAAACAGACCGCTGCTTTTAACGTAAATTGCATCGGGTCCTCATAAAATCTGCGAATAACCGGTGACACCTTTTCTGCTGAAAACGTCTTTCCATTTAATTGATCAAGTGAATCTACTAAACCAATCTTCTCGCTATCATAAATTCTTTCATTTTGAAAAGACATCAAATGAAAACGACCGTGTACCCCCGATATCGGAAATTCCTTCTTTTTCAATCGATCAGCTGGCCTTTCGATCAGCCATCCAATCAGACCTGGTAAAATTACACAACATGCATTGATACTGCCATGAAACCAAATCATTTGATCAATGCTTATATAGGTCACGTGTAAAAGCATACCAGCGGAATAAAGAAGAGATAACACGACGGTCCCCATTAACATGCAGCTAGAAAACACAACCATCACTTTTGCCAATATGGACCGAAACTCGGTTTTCATACACAGGATTCCATACACATAGAGTGCGATCACATAAAGAATGACACTAAACGTATCAAACAGGCGGGAAAAACTAATCCCAACAGCAATCATCACTGGTGATAGCAATATCACCCAGCCAGCCAATTTGTATAAAATCGTCTCTTTTTTCCGCTGCCTCCCTAATAATCCATAAAAAAGCGGGATAAAAAAAGCAGAGTAATGAAAATGAATAGCGGTCAAAAGAATAATGAGCGGAGAAAATGTCATCACTTGTATATCTGCCGTATACATCCAAAACCAAAGCCCACCTAGCGCTATATAAATGAATGCGCCATCTATCATCAGCTCATGAAGCGGGAAGATTCCTCTTTTCAGCAAACGAGTGAAGCCAAATAAAGCCAGAACCATTGTATATAAAAGCCATCCCGCTGCAAGCCATGCGGAGTGAAATATGAATGCACCTGTTGCACACAGAACAGCTAATGGAAAGGCTTTCATTAAAAAGCCGATGAGTGCCCCCTGCTGCCGCTTTTCCCCTTCCTGATTGAAAAATTGTAATAAAGCAGGAAGAAAAAACAAAATTGCGATGAGCACAAAGAATTCAGCTATCGGACCTGTCAACAAACGGTTGGCGAGAAAACAAGACATCAAAATCAGGCTAGCTGTCAAATGCCATTTATTCATAATGGATGAAACACCCTCTCCGTAAAACGGCCTTTATAAGTAAAAAGAGTTCCAAAAAGACGATTTTTCACATGAACATCAATTGTATACTCACTTGCATGCTCGTCATAACCTTCCGTTACATTTGACACACCATAAAGCCAGGATGGCAGCGGCAACTCTCGCCCTAACATCAGACACTTTTGCTTACCTGATTGGATGTGCAGGAACCCTTTTTCGGTGACTATAAAATGAAGCTCTGACATGAGAAGTCTAGGTTTTCCAAAGTAGTCTAGTACTTGATGACTCTCTTGATCAATGATCATGTCTGCATCAAAATGTCTTTCCTTTTGAGGGAAGTAGAACGTACGAAACCAATGCATTCCCTCTTCTCCCTTGCTTGTCATAAATGGCTCGTTCACAATTCGGAAGGGAATATTTTTTCCTCTCTCAGGGAAAAAACAGCGAAACAATGGACCTATTTTGAATAAAAATCGGATGAGCCTCGTCCCGCCGCCTATTTCCTCCATGATGCCTTCGGCAGTAAACGCGCGATTATACCGCTCTTTTAATTTCGGATGCAGCTTATCGTAATCCTTTACTTGTTGATGATGAACGACCATGTCTACCTCCCCTTTTTCGTTTGATCGAAAACACATCTACACAATCTTTTAAATTAATCAAACCTGCAATGGACAAGATGAAAAATGCACTCAGCACAAGCGGCTCATGAAGAGTCGTTTGAGGGGATAGGATCCCTATACAAAGCATAGTGAGAAGGAAAATGCTTTGAAGAACAAATACATATTTCTTTGATAGCTTGGGAATCAGCCATGATACACCTAAAAGGGTATAAAACAAACGAAACCCAGTGCCATGATCAAAAGCTGAATGCGAAAAAGGGATCATTGCTTGGCATAGCCAGACGATGGCAAACAGCAAACAAATCCCGAAATGGGCTAGTGTCCTCTCTAGCAACAAACGGGGATGCGTTCCCTTTTCAAGCCACGTCTTTAATGCGCCAAAACTAAAGGCAGTCATCACCCCCATCATCGGCCGAAAAAAGAGCCGGTCTGCCCATTTCCACCCTTTACCTTCCTTCGTTTCATAATCAAATTGAGTTTGAAACACAATGCGATCGTTCGTTTTCATGTACTTCCAATAGCCGCCGCCTTCTTTAATGAAAGACAACGGATGTGACGATTTGAAATTGAGTGAGGATGATCTTTCATTACGCTCATCCATCACTCTTGTTCGATACGCTCCTGTCCCTGTCACGCTTATACCGAATCCAAGATGTTTTTCATACAAAAAGGATTGAGGCTGCTTATCTCTAGGGCCATTCATTGAAATGGTTGAAAATCGCAAATCCCACTGTTCATGAAGCTTTGGATTTTGTGTATATTCCCATACTTTCTCTAAAGGTGCATGAATTGTTGTTTCCACATAAACAGGCTTTCTTTTCATCTGCCTCTACTCCTTTATGTGAATTATTTCACATAACAAGCATACCATGTTTCACAAAACTGTCAAATCTTTATTGATTTTTCCGCAAAAAAAAATGACTTATATGCTTACGCAGCACAATCATCCTTTTCATGATATCGTTTCGATCCATAAAAAAGACCTGTCAATGAGACAGATCTTTTTGCTGCTGCATGCCTGCAATATAAATCCGAACCGCATAGCTCACACTATCTTCAAGATGTTCTTTTCGTTGAAATCCCTTTTTATTTGAAATATCTCCAAAGCCGTGCAGTAAGCTTCTGAGTCCTCTAACCACATGCGTCATCTCCCCTTCTTTTACACCAAACCGAGACATCATGGACTGAACAAAATCAGCAAGATGTTCAGCAGCAGCGCTCACTTCTTTTTCGTCGAAATGTGTAAAAGCGGCTTCATAAAGACCTGGATGTTCACGGACAAATTGAACATATTGTCTTGCAAATGCTAAAACGGCGTCCGCTTTTTCGAGACCCTCTGTTACTTGTTTTCCTTCCTCCGAAAGCATTGTCAGGCCCTTTACAGCGACAGCCACTTGAATTTCATGAAGGCCGGATACATGATTATAAAGAGAAGGTGGCCTGATGTTCAGCCGTTTAGACAATGTAGCAATTGTCAGGGCCGTAAAACCCTCTTCATCGACAAATTGGACTGCGGTATCAATGATTTTTTCTTTGGTTATACCCATTCTTGGAGACACGGTTTACTGCCCTCCTTTCTTTAGCTTATGCTGCCTTTTTCTAATGGCAGCTTGAAGCTTTTCATGCGGCTCAATGATAAGATCACCGTGTCCTGCTGCAAGGCAGGATAAGGGAAGTGCCAGTAACTTTTCGGCGCTTTTTAGTGCCGTTTCCGCATCCCAAGTGGCAAAAGCCGGGAACGGGAAGGTCAAGCGAAATTCACCCGTTACGGATAAGCCGCCTTTTGTCACAAGTGCATCCCCTGCAATGACAACCCCTGACCTTTCATCGTATAAAGAAATGCTTCCGGGTGTATGTCCTGGTGTTGCAATCACTTTAAGTGACCCAATCAGGTCCCCTTCTTCGACAAGAACATCTGGTTTTGTGTGAATGTCTTTCGAAAAGCCGCCTTTGATTTTTTGCTGCGGTTCATCAGGAAGCAAGGAAAAGTCACCAGCAAAAAGGCGGGCATCGCGTTTCGATAAATAGACGACTGCCTCCGGAAAAGCCTTTTTCACTTCATCTAGTGCGCCAATATGATCCATATGACTATGGGTGAGAATAATCTTTTCGATCGGTTTGTCTTTTTTGTGAGCAAATTCAATGATCGAGCTTGCCGCCATTTTTAAAGCAGCATCAATTAATATCAGTCCATCCTCGTCCTCAAACATATAACAATTTACCGGAAATATACGTGGCATCAACGTGAGCTGGTGCAAGCGGTCAAAAGTTGTTAATCTCATCATGTCCCCCCTAAAACTAATATCGTTAGTTTTATATTAACTAATACCATTAGTTTTAGCAACGATTTTTTCATTTACCGCAATATAAATATCAATTTGCGCTTCTTTTGGATCAAGGGACCTTTCGTCATACCATTCAAAATCGCCTGTATATGTGCGCAAATGACGCTTATCCCACGTCCAAATGAGCTGCCATGTTTCAAGCACCACTTCTTCAATTGGTCCTTTTCTCGTTCGAAATCTTGCATAGGTGGACGGCGGGATCTCTTTTGTATTTTCTTGATGATGATCCACGAATTGTCCTGCTGTGAACAAGTAAGAGCCATTTTCATCTTTTTCATAATCTGAATACAGCCCTATGACAGGCGCTTTTCCTCCATGAAGCTGCTGCGAGAAAAATTGCTGCCAGAGAGGTGCGATCTTCCGTTCTTCCGTCCGCTCCATTTCGTTCGTTGTTCGAATAGACAGCCCTTTGATCAAATGTTTCTCTAATGTCACGATATCGTACATACATTCTCATCTCCTTTTGTCCATCATATAAAAAGAAACCTGACAGCATTATGTCAGGTTCCTTTTGGTAGAAGAAATTGTTTCAACTGGAGATCAAATGCTTCACGAACATGTTGCGGTGAGATAATGTCGACATCTGGTCCTAAATGAAATAAGAAACTATATAACCAATCATCTTTAGGCAGAGTGAGTGTTGCAAGATAGGTACCATCTGAAGACAGGATCAACTCGTTTTCATCCACCCACTCCTTTACCCTGCCAACTGATGCTTCAGTTAGCCTTAGCGTGAGTGTGCTTACTGAAGGTTCTTCGTTCCAAGAGTCATTCCAAGGCTTCTCTTCGTTTTTTATCCTTTTAGGAGGGAAACATCCCGGCATGGTGATGAGATCCGTCATTCTTGTGAGCTTGAACAGACGAAAAGCTTTTTTCACACAACAAAACGCATACAAATACCAATGTCTGCCTTTTAAGACGAGCGTATAAGGCTCCACCTTCCGTGAAATTGTTTCACCTTTCGCATTGCGATAGGTGAACTGGATATATTGATGCGCTGAGGCAGCTGTATGAATTAGCTGGAGCTTCTTCTCTGCGTGGCTGTCTTTTCCCCAAGTGCTTAAATCAATGAAGACATGGTGTTGTTTTTCATTTTCAGCTGTTTCCGATGGAATCAGGGATTTGATTTTTTTCAGTACATGCTTACTTTCTTTAAAGCTATATGCACTCGTCATGCTTTCTAGAGCTGTTAAAATGAGCTCGATGTCATCATCGGTGAATAATTTTTTCTCTAGACGATAGTCTTCAACAAGTGAAATGCCCCCGCCCGCTCCTTGCGTTGTCACAACTGGAATCCCAGCTTGATTGATGGTATCAATATCACGATAAATGGTTCTCACGCTCACTTCATGAAGTTCCGCGAGGTCTTTCGCTTGTACTTGCTTTTTACTGATGAGCAGCATCACAATGGACAAAATGCGATCAATTTTCATGACTTTTCCTCTTTTTCAAAAATGTAGGTTTTGATTTGATAAAAAAAGAAAGAATGGTAAAGATAAGTAACAGCCAGCATTCGTTTACATCCCTGCTCGTGCAGGAGGAGGTTGCATCATGACACATCACGTGTGGCAGTTGTTCATTGTCGGGATTATCATTTTGACATGGATCATCATTCGAATGAATCGAATGAGACGCTATCAGCTTGTGCGTCCGGTAAATCTTTTCATGAGAATGTATGTATTTGGTTTCACTGCCCTTATTCTCTTATTAGAAGGATGGCAAAATCACAGTATTTTCATCTATGCCACAATTGGCATGATCTTCGGAAGCAGTCTCGCCGTTCACGCCTATCAGACGATCCGAATGAAAGTAGAAAATGGCCGGCTTTATGTCAAAACGAGTAAATGGATTGAGAGCTTTATTTTATGTTTGTTTTTATCTAGGCTTGCATTTAAATTGGTCGAGCTGACCAAACATCCGATCACAAAAATCGAGGTCGTCGAGTTGTATCAGCATATTGTGAGCGATGATGCCCTGACCATGCTCAGCTTTTTTCTATTAGCAGCTTACTATATTGTTTTTTCTTATCAAATGATGAAAGCAAGTAAAAGATCTACTCATGTGCATCATGCATAAAAACCTTCCTTTATGAAAATAGGAAGGTTTTTTATCAATCATGCTGTGCATGGTGAATCATTTGTTCAAGCACTTCCATCACATGTTGATCTTCAGGGCTGTAAAAAATCGAGGTCCCTGCTCGTCTAGATTTCACGAGACGAAGGTTTTTTAAAAAGCGTAGCTGATGAGAAACGGTTGATTGCATAAGGTTCAGTGTTTCCGCTATATCATTTACCGAATGTTCACCTTGAGACAGCAGGTGCAGAATACGAATACGCGTCGGATCAGATAAGGCTTTAAAGGTTTGCGAGACAAGAAATAGACTTTCTTCGTCCAGTTCCACCCGTTCCTGTTCTTGATTTGTATTCAGTTCTTCCTTCATATCGCTTCACCTTTCTTGTCAGTCACATCACGACTTATTCTATGTATCATCATATACCAAAACGTGCGGCATGCAAAGCTAACACACCTTTAGAAAAAAGATTTATTCAAATAGCATTGACACTTGGTAGCATTCTTTTTAAAATGAGCATTATTTATTCATTTTTTAGAGGAGCTGATAGGCAAATTGACTGAAGAGCCAAGACTAAAACGCAGCCTGACTGTCTTTCCACTTGTTGTGATCGGGCTTGCTTATATGGATCCACTTGTCGTATTTGATTCATACGGCATTGTTGCTCAGCTGACGAAAGGACACGTAGCTGCAGCTTATATATTTACTTTACTGGCATTACTATTGACAGCGCTTAGCTATGGGAATATGGTGAAGGCTTTTCCAAAAGCAGGATCTGCTTATACATACGCGCAAAAAAGTATTCATCCTCACGTCGGCTTCCTTGTGGGCTGGACGCTTTTACTTGATTATTTATTTTTGCCTATGGTGAATTTTGCAATTGGAAGTGCTTATTTAACCGCAGCCTTTCCAGATGTACCTCATTACATTTGGATCATCATACTTGCTATCGCCATAACGACTGTCAATGTAATTGGTATTCGGCTCACAGCCAACATTACGGCGCTATTTGTCACCTTTCAGGTCATTGTCGCCGTCACTTTTGTTGGGTTTATCATTTATGGACTCACGCAAAACGCAGGCAGCGGGGAATTATTGTCAGCCCGGCCGTTTTATTCAGCGAGCTTAGACCCTGCCCTTATTTTTTCAGGGGCGACTATTTTATGTTTTTCTTTTCTAGGATTTGATGCGATTTCGACAATGTCTGAGGAAACCCTCAAGCCCAAAAAGACGATCCCTCTTGCGATTTTCTTAACGGTTGCCATTGGAGGCGTGCTGTTTACCCTTACTTCTTATTTCTTGCAGCAGGTGTTTCCTAATTTTCAGCAGTTCAAGCATCCCGATGCGGCCTCACTTGAAATTGCGGAATTTGTGGGTGGCGCATTTCTCCATTCATTCTTTTTAGCTGGCACCATGGTCGCTGTGATCTCTTCCTCGTTATCGTCGCACGCGAGTGCAGCAAGACTGTTATATGCGATGGGGAGAGACAAATCTTTACCGAAGCGTTTCTTCGGTTATATTCATCCAACATTGAAAACCCCTGTTTTTAATATTTTATTAATTGGTGTGTTCTCTTTATCCGCAGTGATCGGAGAGCTTGAGGTCATTTATTCGTTTATCAGCTTCGGCGCATTGATTGGTTTCACTTTTGTGAACTTATCTGTTTTTGCATACTATTTCTTGAGACAAAAACAAAGAGGTGTACTGAATACATTGAGATATGCAGTGATCCCTCTTTCCGGCACGGCCTTTTGTATTTGGCTTTTAACAAGCATCAGTACAAATGCATTAATGATTGGATTGGTCTGGCTCATTATCGGTTTTCTTTATTTTTGCTACAGGCTGAAAACAAGACCTGAATTTACGTTTGGGTATGACTGATAATAGGTTTTCACTTGGTATCCAGTGCAGGATGTGTCATAATAAAAAGGCTGTACTTCCCTTTTAAAAGCGGGGCAAAACAGGGGTGAACTGACCTTGAAAAAGAGAAAAACAGGATGTTTTGCCATTTCAGGCTGTTTCACGATTTTTCTGTTTGTTTTCGTATTAGCAGCCATTGTCATCTCCTTTAATCAAAAGGAGTTAAAAAAGCTGCCCATTGATACGGAATCAATTGTTTTGTCGAGACTGGATGATTACAAACCGCTTGTAGAAACAGAGTTAAGAGATCAAGATTTAGATCAATATACCGCGTTAATCCTCGGTATGATGTATCAAGAATCAAAAGGCAGAGGTGGAGATCCTATGCAATCCTCTGAATCTCTTGGTTTGAAACGAAATGAAATCAATGACCCTCAGAAAAGCATTAGACAAGGAGTCCATCATTTTTCGACCATGTACAAGCATGGAAAGAAAAAAGGCGTTGATTTGGAAACCATTATTCAAAGCTATAACATGGGAATCGGCTATATTGATTTTGTTGCAAAAAACGGGGGAAAACATTCCGAGAAATTGGCAAAGCAATACTCCAAAAAGCAAGTGAAACGAAACCCTAAAGTCTATACGTGCGGGGGCAACAAAGATAACTTCCGCTATCCGTATTGCTACGGTGATTTCACTTATGCTCAAAAAGTAAAAGAAAAAACGAAAACAGTTGAAGAAAAGATGAAATTGGCTTCATCATCCACACCGTCATCGTAAAAAAAGCACTTCCATTTTGGAAGTGCTTCAGATTGTTAAGAAAGAGCTAAAATGATTTTTGTTTTAGCTCTTTCTTTTCTTTTCAACGTGATTTGAAAACCCTGGAAGTTTAGGAAAGACGAGTACCGGATCGGAAAGCAGGATTGACAATGAATGCGAGGCTTGTCAACACGCTGAGGCACTCCTAGGTGCTTTTTCATTTATTGATGTTCCTTACCGATTTCCGGCAGGATCGTTTTCGCTAAATGCTGATCCATTTCCTCATATTCATCATAATGAATCGTGTCGTACAGCTCTTTTCTCGTTTGCATGTCCTTCAGCATTCCCTGCTGCGTTCCCTTTTCCATGATTTCTGTAAATAAACGCTCATACGCTTTTGCAGCGACTCTCATGGTTGACACAGGATAAATAACCATTTGAAAGCGAAAAACGGAAAATTCATCTGCATGATAATAAGGAGTTTTGCCAAACTCTGTCATATTTGCCAACAGAGGCCCTTTTATATGATTTGAAGCATGCGTGAAGTCTTCAGCTGTGATGAGTGCCTCAGGAAAAATGGCGTCAGCCCCTGCTTCTACATATAGATTGGCACGGTGAATGACATCCTCCATCCCGTTTACGGACTTTGCATCGGTTCTAGCAATGACTAAAAGCGAGGGTGCCGCTTGTTTGATTGCTTTGATTTTCGCGATCATCTCTTCTACAGGAACAAGTGTCTTTCCGTTTAAATGCCCGCATTTTTTTGGCATTTGCTGGTCTTCAATTTGAACTGCCGCCACCTTGCTCTCAACCATTTCTTTTGCTGCCCTTGCTGCATTTAATACGCCGCCATAGCCAGTGTCCATATCCACCAAAAGAGGTAATTGAGAAGCTCGAATGATTTCCTTTGCTTTTTCAGCCATTTCTGTTGAATGGATCATGCCGAGGTCAGGAAGTCCTTTGCTTGCACAAAAAGCAGCACCTGATAAATAAAGTCCTTGAAAGCCCATTTTTTTTGCATAGAGCGCAGACATTCCATCGTGAACGCCCGGGATTTGAAATAAAGTGGATTTGTTCATTTGCTCTTTAAAGGCTGCGGCTAAATCAGCTTGACTCGTTTCATCATTCACGATCCACACGCTAGTTTCCCCCTTATATCACGAATAAGTCCATAAATGCTGGTACTGTCGTTGTTTTTAATTGATTTGGATTTTGACAAAGTGACACAATTTGATCTACTTGTTTTTGTGGGAATCTTGTTTTCAAATGATACGCCCATTTCTTTTCAAGCAGCGGAATGCCTTCCTTTCTTCTTCTGCGATGACCAAGCGGATACTCAATCTCTATCCTGTCTGTCATGGTTCCGTCTGTAAAGAAGATTTGAACACAGTTTGCAATGGATCTCTTTTTCGGATCTAAATAGTCGTCTGTATAACGTTTATCTTCCTTGACAACCATTTGATCCCGCAAACGATCAATGACCGGATTTTGCGCAATTTCTTGTTCATAATGATCAGCTGTAAGCTCACCATAGATCAGCCCAATGGCCGTAATATATTGCAAGCAATGATCACGGTCTGCTGGATTGTAAAGCGGCCCTTTTTTGTCAATAATCCGAATCGCTGATTCATGTGTGGTGATCTCCACCCGGTCGATCTCATTTAATCGATCTTTGACAGCATCATGTAGCAGCACGGCGGCTTCCGCGGCAGTTTGCGCATGAAATTCAGCAGGGTATGCAATCTTAAAGAGCACATTTTCTATGACATATGATCCAAGCGGCTGAGCCAATGTGAGCGGTTTCCCCTTCATTAACACATCTTCAAATCCCCACTTTTCTGCAGTTAGCGGCGTTTGATACCCCATTTCCCCCTTCAATGTCATCATCGCCAATCTTACCGCACGACTTGTTGCATCACCTGCTGCCCATGATTTCCTTGATCCTGTGTTCGGGGCATGACGATACGTTCTAAGTGGGGAATTATCAACAAAGGCTTGTGATATAACATGCTGCACTTCTTCCTTCGTTCCGCCAAGCATCGCGCAAACCACTGCACTTGAAGCCACCTTGACAAATAGAACATGATCCAAGCCATTTCGATTCAGACAATTTTCTAAAGCAAGCACACCTTGTATTTCATGTGCCTTCACAATCGCATGCAGTACGTCATTCATCGTGATCGGCTCTTCTCCCTCTGCAAGCCGCATTCTGCTTATATAATCACTTACAGCTAATATCCCGCCAAGGTTATCGGACGGATGGCCCCACTCCTGTGCTAGCCACGTGTCATTATAATCTAGCCAGCGAATCATACACCCTATATTAAAAGCCGCTTGAACTGGATCTAACACAAACGAAGTGCCAGGCACTCTGGCCCCGTTCGGCACGACTGTTCCAGGTACGATTGGTCCAAGGTGCTTCGTGCATTCTGGGAAATTCAGCGCCAGCATTCCGCAGCCGAGCGTGTCCATGAGCACATACCTTGCCGTTTCGATCGCTTCTTTGCTCGTTATTTCTCCATCCACTGCATAGGCTGCGATTTCTTCTAAGAGCTGATCGGTTTGATTAGCCACTGCTGCTTTATTCATGTTCATTCCCCCGTTTTTCCATCATCTTTTGAGAGTTTTAATCCTCTTGGCCCTAAATACCGAACTCTTGGTCTAAAAATACGATTGTGCAAATGCTGCTCAATGACATGGGCAGCTAATCCGCTTGCTCTCGCTGCAAAGAAAATCGGTGTGTAAAGTGAAATAGGAATCCCAAGCACGTAATAAATAGGTGCTGCGTAATAATCAAGGTTCGGATAGAGGTTTTTCTTCTCTTTCATGTATGCCTCACCTGCTACACACATGTCATACAGCGATGTATCTCCTTTTGATTGCGTAAGCGTTTTCAATGATCGTTTTAAAAGAGCGGCTCTCGGGTCCATTTTTCTCATGTATACCCTGTGGCCAAAGCCCATCATTTTTTCTTTTGCGGCTAATTTACGTTCAATGAGCGCAAGGAAACCTTCTGTTGTTTTTCCTTCGAGAAGCATGTGCATGACTGCTTCATTCGCTCCCCCGTGTAAATCCCCTTTTAAAGAAGAAATCGCTCCAGTAAAAGCGCCGTACATGTCAGAATGCGTGGAAGCAATGACTCTGGCAGCGAAGGTCGAATTCGGCAGCTCATGCTCACTATATAACGTGAGCGTTTGGTCAAAAGCGGTCATTTCGTTTTGTGTTGGCGTGCGACCAGTGAGCATGGCTAAAAAGTTTTCAGTGTAGGATTTGGTCTGATCTGGAGAAATGGTGGCATCTTTTGCGAGAATATGATAGCTTCCAGCAACAATGGCTGGCAGCTGGCCTAGTAATCGAACGGCACGCGCTTTTTGGCACGCTTCTGTTCGATCATGCAATGCTTCATCGTACCCTGCAAGAGCAGATAAGCAAGTTCTCATGGCATCCATCGGGTGAGTGGTTTTTGGCAGCTTTGTCAAAATGGTTTGAATGGTTGGATGTAAGTTTGTTTGTGAGGAAATGTCTTGCTGAAATTGGTGATATTCCATTGCATCTGGTAATCTTCCATAAATGAGCAGATAGGCTGTTTCTAAGTATGTCTTGTTTTGTGCCAATTCAATGAGGTCATAACCACGAATCACAATTTCTTCTTGCTCCACATCTAAGTACGAAATTGATGTTTCGCTTGCCACAATGTCTTCAAGCCCCGGCTTATACCGCAATTGTTCAGTCATCATATAACCCCCATTTCGTTCAATTGTTGTTCTCCAAACGAGCAAACGGCCAGAAATGATGTGATTCTATAGATGGGAAGATACCGTGCAAGTCGGATACCCAATTTCCATTTTATCCAAAGCACTTCATCTTGTAAATAAAAGAACGTATGTCCAGTTGGACATACGTTAGCTGTAGTATGGAGAAATCATGATATACACAATGACACCAGTTAGACTGACATAGAGCCAAAGCGGCATTGTCCAGCGGGCAATTTTACGATGACGCTCGACTTGCATCTGTGCGCCTCTAAATAGTGTAATTAGTGCAAGCGGTACAATGCCGGCAGATAACACGATATGTGTGATTAAAATAAAGAAGTAGATCGGGCGAATGATCCCTTCTCCCCCGAAGTGTGTATCAGCTGCCATTGAATGATACGTCAAATACGAAATTAAAAAGACAAGGGTTGTTGAAAAAGCGGCAAAGATAAATCGTCTATGCGCTTTAATGTTCTTTTGTTTAATCATGATGAGCGCTGACAGTAAAAAGATAAACGTAAAGCTGTTCATCACGGCATTCAGTAATGGCAGAAATGTAATATCCAGATGACTAAATTTATCTGTTTTTGGCATGAAAAATAATAAAGCAATTAATCCGTTTATGGCAATTGTTAAGAAGACAACAATGCCGGTAAAATTTTTCGGTTTTTGATTCTGTTCATTCATGTTTGAAAACCTCTCTTTATTAGTTCCAACTAAGAGTATGTTATTTAACTTTCTCTATAAAGTCAATGAATTCGCTGCCTTCGTCGAATTTTAGACAAACTTGTCGATTGCCAGCCTTCTAGTGGCTTGAAAGATTCAGCCACTTCCTTTAGAATGGGAATTTGTGTGGTTTTTTATGATCGCTTATAAGAAAGGAGCAATGGACTTGTCAATCTTACAAGAAACAACCAAAGATGTGAAGACCTTAGAGCAAGAGTTACAGCAATTACAGTTCCAAATGTATCGAATGCAAGAAAATATGAAAGATATTTCGAAGAAAGCAAAGATCATTGGAATTGATCAAGCCAAAGAAGATGAGTGGATGATCGTCTCCGCCATTGAAAGTGCTGATACATGTAAAATCATGTTAAGTGATTGTGAAAAAGCTTTTCGCGGACAATCTGATTTTTCCTTAATTGCAGAATATCCTGAAGAAGGAAAGATTCATATTGCCGATATTAAAGGTCCACCAGATAATGGTTACGGCTCAATATGTATGAAGCATTTAAAAGAAATTGCAAGAGAGCAGAACATTCCAGTGATTACTGGTGATCTCGTCAAAAGAGATTGGAATCACGTCGACCGCTTGATTCATTTTTATGAAAAACACCATTTTGATGTCCAAATCAATTGGAAAGAACAAAGCGGAGAAATTTATTGGGTGGACAGCTAACAACGAAAACCAGCGTTTATCATGATGTATACGCT
>NZ_NKHG01000150.1 GCF_002744245.1 Bacillus pumilus
CACCGAGCTGGTCTCCTCCGACATGGTGGGCTCCCGCTTTGCGGGCATCGTCGACTCCCAGGCCACCATCGCCGAGGGGGATCACTGCGTGCTCTACGTATGGTATGACAACGAGTTCGGGTACAGTTGTCAGGTAGTGCGGGTGATGGAGCAGATGGCTGGCGCAGTTCGCCAGGATCTGCCGGTCTGATCCCGATTCGTCATGGCTCAATGTGCAAGGAGAAGGCCGGATGTCGTTTCAACAAGGTGAGTTTTTGCAAGCAATCAGGCAGAT
>NZ_NKHG01000069.1 GCF_002744245.1 Bacillus pumilus
CGCTGAAAAGAAGACAAAGGGCTAAAATAAAGTTCATTTTAGCCCTTTGTCAACAATCTAAGCAGTCCCCTGATGAGGACTGCTTTTTCTATTTCATTTCTTTTTTCAACACTTCGATTGCTTTTTTCATTTGCGTATCATTTTTCTTTAACTTATCTTGGATGTTTGTCATCAGTACCGTCGTTGTATCCCCTGTGAGAATACCATCTGCCTTCAGATCGTGATCTGCTTGGAAGTTTTTCACGATAGACTGGAATGCTTGATCATACTCACCATTTGCTTTTGCCTTGTAGCCAATTGCTTGGAACATCTTTTGAGCCGCTTTGACTTCATCTCCATTATCATTTAGCTGGTACGTCTTTTTCGGGCTTAAGTATGGCAGGTTCGCATAACTCGGCAGAGATGCTTTCACCTGTGGTTCAATTCCTTTTTTGTGAATCCAAGAACCATTCGGTGTCAGCCACTTTGCAATGGTTAGCTTGACACTAGAGCCATCATTATAGCTTTGAGCATTCTGAACAGTTCCTTTACCAAACGTCTTTTCACCAATAATTTGAATGCCTGATGATTGGTGCAGAGCCGCTGCCATGATTTCAGCAGCGCTGGCTGAACCGCCATTTACAAGGACAACTGCTGGCTGATGAACTTTCCGTTCCTTTTCAGCCTTGTACTCTTGTTTCTTCCCTTTTTCTTCAACCTGCATAATGACTTTCCCTTTATCGATAAAGTCATTACTCATTTCAATGGCTTCTGTCATAATGCCGCCTGGATTATCTCTCAGGTCAATGACAAATCCTTTCGCCCCTTTTTTCTCGAGTTCATCAATCGCTTTATCTAGCTCTTTAGATGTTGTTTCAGCAAAGGACGTAATCTGGATTTCTCCTATTTTATCTTTTGTTAGTTTTGTATAAACCGTTTCAAGCGGAATGGTGTCTCTTGTGATGTTCACATCCACATTTCCAACACCTTGCCGGCTCAGATGCAGCTTTACATCCGTTCCTTTTTTACCTCTGATCAGTGATACTGCTTTATTGACCGACATTCCTTTTGTGCTTTTTCCATCTACCTCTAAAATACGATCATGAGGTTTCAAACCAGCTTTTTCAGCAGGAGAGCCTTTGATCGGTGCGACAATTAAAATTTGTCCATCCTTTTCTTCTACTTGGGCACCAATTCCTTCAAATGAAGAAGAAATGGTGTTGTTAAACCCTTTGGCTTCCTCCTGATCCATATATGTAGAGTATGGGTCATCAAGTGATGCAATCATTCCTTGAATTGCACCATCTACTAGTTTTTGATCATCCGTTTTTTCGTAATACTCATCCTTTACCTTCGTATAAGCAGCCATGAGTTTACTAAACTTCTCATCTCCTGAAACACTGACCGCACCTTGTTTTGTGATCACAAATGTAATGGCTGAGGAAAGTGCTGCTGTCACCAGAATGGCTATCACGAACTTGAATTGTTTTTTCAAAAAAACACCACCTTTATCTCCTTTCATTATTATCAAGGACGATTCTCCATCCGTCAACCAAAGGATCAAACTTCTATTTGAAAAGATAAGCCATTTGACCCTGCATTGCATAATCTTTAGAGAAGAACATGAAAAGGAAAGAAGGGGTTTTATGAGTGACTATGTAGAAATGCTTGCCTATTTTGGCGTATCAGGTGCCCATCCTGGTGGAATTGAGCTAACAAAAACGATGATTGAGCATATAAAATTGGACCGTAACGAGCGAATACTGGATGCCGGTTGCGGTACAGGACAAACCGCCGCATATTTAGGAAATTTAGGCTTTGAAGTCGAGGCAGTTGATACACACCCTTTGATGATTGAAAAGGCCAACCTTCGATTCAAACGAGAGGAGCTACCAATCCGTGCCCTGCAAGCATCCGTTGAACACCTTCCTTTTGCAGATGCAGCGTTCTCTCTACTGATCAGTGAATCTGTTCTTAGCTTTACTCATTTATCTGTTGCGCTTGCTGAGATAAAACGGGTTCTTGCCCCTGGAAGTAAATTAATCGCAAATGAAGCTGTGTTAAAAGCACCTCTTACACCTGAAGAACAGGCAGTTGTTCGTGGATTTTATGGCTTCCACTCCCTCTTTTCACTGTCAGATTGGAAGGAGCAGTTAACAGCGTCAGGCTTCCGTAACATTCGGATTCTCTCATTCGATGAGCACATGGTACAGGAAGAGCCAACAGAAATGGAATTATCTGAACAAATCCCGCCTTCTCTTTACGATACGCTGCAAACACACTACGACCTCATTCAAGCGCACCGAAAAAACCTGAGTCACATTTTATTTGAGTGTACAGTATAAAATGAGCAAATTTCCTATATGTTTTGTCCAAACTCTATGATCTCTCTCGCATAAGATAAGAGTGAAAAGAGTTTGTCAAGAGGAGGAAAAACATGGAGCGCTACTACAAACTTTGTCAGCAGCATTTGGGGAAAGTCGCTAGAATCACCGATCGTAATGGTAGAGTACATGTCGGCCGTATTGAGCGGGTGACAAACCGCAAAGTCTATATTCGCCCTGTTGGAGGGTCCCGAAAAGGCTTTGGCTTTGGTTTTTACGGAGGTTATTATGGCTGGGGAGCAGCTTATGGCATTGGCCTCGGTTTTATTACTGGCTTCGCATTAGCAGGATTGTTCTTTTTTTAAAAGGAGAATAAAAGAAGGCCCCCCAAGCAGCTGGGAGGCCTTTTATTTGTTTATATTTTCTTCACTTTGTTCATGTACTCTTCAAAAGTTAAGTCGTGATCATGCATCGCTTTTGCTGCTTCTTTCCCAACATAGCGCAGGTGCCACGGCTCATATTCGTATTTCGTAATGTCTTCTTTTCCTTTTGGATAACGGATGATAAAGCCGTATTTATAGGCATTTTTGGCCACCCATTTGCCATCAGGTGTTTCACCAAATTTTTCAGAGATCTCAAAGCCGGCACTTTTGGAGGAAATGTCCATAGCGAGACCTGTTTGATGTTCACTTTCGCCTGGTAAAGCTACTGCTTCTTGGGCTTTTTCTTCGCCTTTTAATTTGACCTCACTATCAAAAATGACTTTTTGACGGTCATAGGAACGATAGCCAGATACTGCAACCAGCTCGAAGTTTTCCTTTTTTGCCCCTTTGAATAACTTCTCAAGTGCTTCCGCTGCTTCTTTGCGAATATATCGTTTTTCAATGTCCTCTGAAAAAGAGAATTCTACTTTTGGTACAACGAGATCAGAAGGTTTATAGGTTCCTGGTAATGCGTATTCTTTGTTGACAAGTGCTAGCACATTTTCAGGATTTTGAATGGTTTTCAGCCCGCTAACAACCTTGATGTCATTGAAATATTCCCTCTTTAACGTCAGCTCTTGATTAGATGAATCTGCCGTATCGTTTGAGTTTTGCTGAGATGATGAACTTGCTGTGTTTTTTTGTTCGCTTGTTTTGTTGGATTCAGATGTACTGCTTTTTTGATCCAGCAACTGGCAGCCTGATAGTGCGGCCGTCAAACCAAGAATCGATGCGATTGAGAGTATTTTATAGCTTTTCTTCATGACATACCTTCCTTTTGCTCTACTAAAAAAATAAAGATGCGCTACATCGTAGCACACCCTTTATACTATTATAAAACAGAGTCTAGTGCAATTAAGATCATTTCGTCAAAAGTCGTTTGACGCTCTTCAGCAGTTGTTTCTTCTCCTGTCAGAACATGATCACTCACTGTGAGAATCGATAACGCTTTTCTACCAAATTTTGCAGCAAGCGTATATAGAGCTGTTGTCTCCATTTCAATGGCAAGTATACCGTATTGATCCATGAGCTCAAGTGGTTTTTCATTGTAAAATTGGTCTGCTGTAAATACATTTCCGACACGCACAGCTACATTTTTTGCTTCTGCTGTGTCGTAGGCTTTCTTAAGAAGACCAAAATCAGCGCAAGGTGCGTAATCAATCGGTCCAAATGCCACACGGTTCATTTGAGAATCTGTTGATGATGTCTGGGCTAAAATCACATCACGTACATTGACATCCTTTTTGATCGCTCCGCAAGACCCAACCCGGATTAAGTTTTGAACATCATAGCTTTGAATGAGTTCATTCACATAAATCGAAATAGACGGTACGCCCATTCCAGTGCCCTGTACAGAAATACGCTTTCCTTTATAGGTTCCAGTAAACCCATACATTCCACGCACTTCGTTATAGCACACGACATCCTCTAAATATGTATCTGCAATATATTTCGCACGAAGCGGATCGCCTGGCAGCAATACCGTTTCTGCAATTTGTCCTTTTTCTGCTCCAATATGTACACTCATTTTTTAGCCTCCACTTACGTTTAACATGTGTTTTGTCCTATTTATTATAAACGATTGAGACAAAAAAAGAAAATAGCCAGCTGAATCATAAGCTGGCATTAGAAATCATTTATTTAACTCATCGTCATTAGATTTTCACTACGTTTCCATCCTGTCGGAAAGAGCTGATAATAGCACTTCCCCTTTTTCCTATCATCAATCACAACGATGTCACCTGTTGTCATAAACCGCGCATTGTAATCATTAGGGACTGTATCATGTACATTAAATGTCGAGAATGCTTTTTCCAGTACATCAAGGTGTGTTCTGCCGCCAATCTTTATCCGGTACACAGGTTGATGCCCGTTCGTTTCACCATAAGCAGGTGTCTGGTAAATGGTTAAGTGGTAAGCTGAAGGTTTCTTTTGAAAAAATCTCAACGTCAATTGCATTCAAATCCCTCCCCTTTTATATAAAATTGGCTGGGATCTGTCAATCTCCTTCTACTATTTTTGTCGAATGACGGACAATTTTTCGTCAATCTTTTTACATATGAAAAATAAGGCTAGTCCTATCGCAAAGCCGGACGCTACATCTGTTAAATAATGGACACCGATATACATTCGGCTAATGCCAATCACAATGACACATAGCCCCGTAATTAAGTAGACCATTATTTGTCTTTTTTTCAGCCAGGGAATCATCTCAACTAATAGATAGGCAATAAACGGGTAGATGGTGGCTGCATTCATTGAATGTCCACTCGGAAAGCTGTAATAGGTTTCATTGACAAGATGATCAAAGGGCGGACGCTCTCTAGCAAACAGCCTCTTCAGTTCATGATTAACCGTTTTTTCTGTGATATATAATAGAAAAAGTAACATGATAGAGTAGTAACGTTTATACATAAGCAGTACCACACTAAAGATGAGCATGATCGGAACTAGCAGAGCGCTGATGCCAAAGTCCGTTACAGCCAGCATCGCATCATTTAAAAAAGGGAGTCTGATTTTTTTAAACCATAAAATGATCTGGTTGTCCACTTCTTGAAATACACCAGATACCATAAGCGTAGCAAAGGCGCCAAATAAAATGAAAAGAAACATGACATACACGCTAAAGAATTCCCCTCCCTCTCTACTCAGAATCTCTTCAAAGTATAGTTCCTACCATGCCTCTTCTTCAACTATCATTGCTTTTTTCAGCATATACTCAAACGTAATGTCAGCAAGCTCAAACGTTTCTAGCTCAGTTGGTATGTACCCTCTTTTGACCAGCTCCATGTAGAAGAATTCCGCAATTTCCTCTGTATCAATGACCAAGTCTGCTTCTTTCATTGTTTTCCGCCTCCTTTTTTATGATGTATGAACGCCGCCTTATTTTTATTACAGTTTGTCATAATGGCTCATTCCATACATATAAATGCAGTAAACAAACAGAAAAGGGGCTTGGGGCAATGAAATGGTTAAGCATATTAGATGGTGATACTTTTGATCAATTGATGGGCCGTATCTTGAGGGGATGGTTTTACGTGATTGCTTTTTTCTGTGTGCCTTACTTTTTATTCGTGTTAGGACAAGTCTTTCTTTAACCAAAATGCTCGTATAAACTTTCCAATATAAAGTCCATCATATCCTTATATTCTGGATCATTGAAAAATTCGTAGAGGATTTTATAATCATTATAAATATCAAGAAGCTCATCCACTATAGATACAGCGAGAAATTCTAGTGATGCTTGACTTTCTTGTTTCTCTTCCAACTGTAATAGAGCCGTTTGTACCATATCTTCTTCTTTTTCTTTTGAGGTCTCTCCGACGTAATGCACAAACAGAAGCTGATGTACAAACTGGTCCATCTCATATTTCCTCAGTACAAGCGTTAAGTCTTCCTCCTCTGTTTCTAGCCACTCTCCGTCTTTTAGCCTCGTGAGTTCGTAAATGACATCTTCCCATCCATCTTCAAGGTAACGCCAAATTTCAGTTCGATGGCCAATGATTTTAAAGAGCTCTTTTCCGTAATCTTTTACATATACAACATCGCCAATGAGGAACTCATATTCAATATCCAGCTTTTCTGTATCCACAATCACCCCATCGTACTCATCGTAGAGCTGAAGTGATGTTTCAAAATAAAGCACCTCATTATGATTGACCTCATACAGATAGTGCTGGTCAATTTGATGGACTTTTGTTATCGTTCCGACTGTGCCGTACATG
Source organism: Bacillus pumilus (assembly GCF_002744245.1). Taxonomy (GTDB): domain Bacteria; phylum Bacillota; class Bacilli; order Bacillales; family Bacillaceae; genus Bacillus; species Bacillus pumilus_M. The sequence continues at coordinate 6,511 of NZ_NKHG01000069.1, forward strand.
ACAACGACGACAATATCCCCTACTTTATATTTTGGTGCTTTCGCCTTCATTCTGTCTCCCCCTTGCCCGACTTTTGGTCTTAACGTATCGTATGCCGGCACAAGGAATTCTGCATGGGCAACCACACCATGCAAAACGCCATTTTATTTCTACATCAAAAAACCGCTTCTCCCATTCGGAACAAGCGGTTGTGTGTGTTATTTTTTTTTGACTTCTACTTCGTATTGTTCAAATGCTTCGTCAAAAGTGGTCATGGAGCTTAAATAATCCCCATTCAATTCTAAATAGGCACATAGCTCATGATAATCAGTGGAAGCTTTAGGAAAGCTGTGATCTTGATAAGCAGCATTTGCAAAATGACTGATTTCATCTTGCGGTTTTGGATGTCTGTACTTCATTAAATAATGGTAAAACGACTTCACCTGTTTTTCCCTCCGCGACACTCTATTTTGTTGTTATATTATACAGGAATTTGATGACTTGTATAGGCGGAGGTACAACTTATGAAGAAAAATCAAAGTAATTTCGCTTTAACAACCGTTCCATGCTCATTAATTCTTCATATGAGATTTTTTCTGGAAGCTTTGTTTGATCCACTAAAATTAATTGATCCTCTATCTCTTTTACCGTCTCATCCTTCTGATACGTCATGCCGCAGTACATGCAGGAGATCGACGGTGTTTCGATAATTTCAATCGATTGTGTGCCAGTGATCAGCTCCCAATAGACCGTTGTCTGCTCTTCGTTTGCTTTGTTTTCCTCACACCAATCACATGTCAGCAAGGTTATTTCTCCTCCTTTACAGTGTGTTCTTTTTTGAGCTGTGCTTGATATTTCTTCTCTTTTAATTCATCCCGTTTTTCACGTTTATTTTTGAGCGTATCATGCTCTGGATTTGTCTCATAGGCTTCTCTTCGTTTCATTCGGCTTAAATGTTCAGGCGTAAAGGATCTTGCTTCATCCTGAAATAGAGCTGTCACGCCAATTGCAGATTCTTGTTTCTCTTCGTAGATTTCATTAAAATACGCATCTGCCTGACCTGCGACGTAATGCTCTGGCTCTGGATAAGAGGTGATGACGCCTTCAAAGTTACGAAGGACGACTTTGTCAGGGCTTTGCGATAATAAATAATTTGGCTGTAAAGCGATCTTTCCTCCGCCTCCTGGCGCATCTACAACAAAGCTTGGCACTGCATAGCCGCTCGTATGCCCTCTTAAGCCTTCAATGATTTCAAGTCCTTTTGAGACTGGTGTTCTGAAGTGACCAATCCCCTCAGATAAATCACATTGGTAAATATAATAGGGTCTGACGCGAATCTTCACAAGATCATGCATCAGCTTCTTCATAATTGGCACACTGTCGTTAATACCCGCAAGGATGACGGCCTGATTACCTACAGGGACACCGGCATTGACAAGACGTTCACACGCTTCTTTTGCTTCTTTTGTGATTTCAATGCTTGTATTGAAATGGGTATTCAGCCAAACCGGATGATATTTTTTCAAAATCTCACACAGTTCATCTGTAATTCGCTGCGGAAAGACAACCGGAGCACGGGTTCCAATTCGAATGATCTCAACGTGTGGAATGTCTCGTAAGTTTTTCAAAATGTATTCAAGGACTTGATCATTGATTAACAGTCCATCACCGCCTGAAATTAAAACGTCTCGCACCTCAGGTGTTTCTCTAATATACCCAATCGCAGCGTCTAATTGCTTTTTAGGCACGCCCATCCCGATCTGGCCGGAAAAACGTCTTCTCGTACAATAGCGGCAGTACATGGAGCACTGATTTGTGACAAGAAACAGCACACGGTCTGGATACCGGTGCGTTAAACCTGGGACGGGTGAATCCTCATCTTCATGAAGCGGGTCTTCTAGGTCATATTTTGTTTTATGAAGCTCCTCTGCAATTGGCACAGATTGCATACGTATCGGACATCTTGGATCGTCTGGATTCATCAATGAGGCATAGTAGGGTGTAATGTTGAGTGGAATGGTTTTGGTGGAAATCTTCACCCCTTCTTTTTCCTCTTCTGTTAAGTTCACTACTTTTTCTAAATCATCAAGCGTTTTAACGGTATGCGTCAGCTGCCAAATCCAGTCGTTCCACTTTTCCTCGGGTACATCCTTCCAAAGCTCAATGTCCTTCCAATGACGCGTTGGTTCATACAGTTTTTGATTCATATCCATTCCCCCTATCAGCATTCACTTTATACTATGCAAGTTATGTGCCAACATGGGAAAATGCCCCTATTGTTTATAAAAGGAGCATGTTCTTGCATCTTTTATTGGAATAAGTGCCTACATTTCGGCATCTGCATATTTTTTCAGTTTATACTGCAGCGTTTGTCGAGGGATTTTTAAGGCTGCGGCGGTTTGCTTAATATTCCCGTCATGCTTACTTAATGCTTCTTGAATTAATGTTTGTTCAAATGAAGTGACCTGACTTTTTAATGAGGACTGCGGCGGTTCGTTTGTTATCTTCTGCTCCCGTAAATGAGCTGGAAGATATGCCGGGGTTATTTCTTCAGCTTCCTTTGGCATCATCAAAACAGCATGTTCTATGGTATGTTTTAATTCTCTTACGTTTCCTGGCCAGTGGTGGGCCATAAACAATTGTATCGTCTCGTCAGAAAGGCGGGTGACATGTTTAGAAAACTGCTGATGATAGATTTTTATGAAATGGTCAGATAGCAGCTTGATATCTTGCTTTCTAGCTCGAAGCGGCGGGATATGAAATGATGACACATGCAGTCTATAAAATAAGTCTTCTCTTAAAATTTGTTTTTTAACTGCTTCAAATGGGTCTATATTGAGTGCAGTAATGACTCTGACATCAACTTTAATGGACTTTGCATCACCGATGCGTCTCACAACGCCATCCTCTAAAACACGTAATAATTTCGTCTGAAGTGTAAGCGGCATCGCTTGCAGCTCATCAAGAAAAAGCGTACCTCCATCCGCTAATTCAAAAAGACCCTTGCGATCAATTGCGCCCGTATAGCTACCTCTGACAGATCCAAACAATAGACTCTCAAGTAATGATTCTGGAAAAGCTGCGCAGTTTTGCGGAATGAACACCTGGTCTTTTCGATCTGATTCATGAACAATGGCTTGCACCAGCACTTCTTTTCCAGTTCCTGTTTCCCCGTAGACAACAACAGACGATGGATAGGCAGCTGTTTTTTTTGCCTTCTCAAGCATTTCCTTTAATAATGGATCATTTGTTAAAAATGAAGAAAAATCGTGCATTTGATCTGTCTCAGCTACGCCATTCGCTCGTTTCTTTTGATCTAAACGATTCGAAAGCGCCGATAGCTTCGATACATCTTTTGCCACTTCCACTGCTCCTATTAACTTGCTATCTTCAATAATGGGCAATGTGGTGTTGACTGTTTCAATTTTTTCTCCATTTTTATTCAAATACGTTTGTAAAGAATGATAAATGGGCTTCCCCGTTCTGAGCACATGCATTAACGTGCTTGTTTTTTCAGTTAATGATGGATACACATCAAGGATGTATTTACCAATCACCTCTTCTTTTTGTAAACAGTCAAACTTAGCTGCATTATGATTATAAAAAATTGTGACCCCTCGACTATCTACAACGTGAATGGCTTCATCAATGGCTTCTAAAATTAATTCAAACCAATCTGCTCTTTCGACAACCTCCCCCATACTTTCCCCCTCGCTTTCAGTGCCAAAAAACCGGCATCTATTGCCCAATTTTCAGCGGCTTGATCATCTTCATATGGTTCCGTCCCCTGTCCTTTTCACGTTTCGCTTTTTTCCTGCCGATCTCCTGCTTTTTTTATCTATTGCTACCCTCTTATAAGGAGTGCTTTCGCCCTGATGTTTGATAAAGAGATATATCGCATGCTTCCAGCTCTTCCCTAATAACGTAAATTGAGAAGGATATAGCTTGATTGGCTGATAATCACAAATAGCTTCACTACCTCAGGAACAATACGGCAAAAGGTATCATCTGTCAGGAACGCTCACTCTTAGCTGATTTTTTTCATTCTTAAAACACGCACTGTGTCAAACCATGCTACAACCATCAAGCTTTGGAGTGCATTCTACTCATTAATTGGATACGTGACAGTGACATTCCAAGTTCCGATCAGTTCATCATTGTTCAATCCCATTCTACTCTCTCTTTTCACCTAATCTTTACTAGAATATGAAATTCATTTTATTTAGCCTAAGCATTTGAAAACATTTGAAAAATGTGACATGAGTAAATGAAAAAAGACGAATGAATGAGCATTCTGCTTATACCAAAAAAAGTGAATGGCATATACATAGTGGTGAGTTTAAATTAATGAAGAAAGGATGGGGAGCAAATGAGTGACAGTCGTACCGAGTTAAGAAGACAACTATTGAACCTATTCTTCAGACCGCTTAGCGACGCGTTAACAGTCAATATTGACGAAGGAGGAACCGAAATGGCAAATCAATTAAATAATCTATTAAGTGAAGTAGCTCTTGGATCATTATCAGCTTCAGCTTCAGTTTCAACCTCTGCTGGAACACCCACTTCACTTCAAGGGGCAAGATGGATTTTCTCAACACTTACGCCAGGAACGGTCATTACGATTGTAACTGATTCTGGAGACGTAATTGGACCCGTTACATTTGTAACATTTGATGCTTCAACTGGAATCGTTTTTGTGACACAGGAAAGCGATGTTACACCTAACGGATCTGGAATCACTCTAATAGATGTAGATAAAATTGAAAGTGTTACAATTCCATCATAATGTGAGAGGGTTATCATGAAGCTACTTTATATCAACTCTGGCTACGGAGGAATCTATCAAACTTTCGATCAATGGATAGTAGAAAGCTTCATCGATTCACCCTTTTCATGTTTAAAGATGGAAAGAAAATCTCTACTGACGCACATGCACAAAATCCGGACATTTTCTCCGGATTTTGTTTTCATGATGATCGGTGATCGTGTTCCAAAAGAAGTGCTTCAGCAATTCAAACAAGAAAAGATACCAGTTGTCTTATGGATGACAGAAGACCCTTTTTATACAGATGTGTCAGCCAGCTGTGCACATGATGCACACATGATTTTAACAATTGATGAAGGCACACTGCCTTTTTATAAACAATTAGGTGTTCATCACGCACACTACTTTCCCATTCCGACAAATACACGTGTATTTCAGAAAAAAATGCCGCCAGAAGATTCGTTCATCTATGATATTGCATTGATCGGTTACCCTTATCCCAATCGCATCAAATCGATCCGTGCACTATTGCAACAGCAGAAATGGCGTATTCTCGTTGCAGGAAAGGAATGGCACCGTCACTTTAAAAAATCTCGCAGACTATATCGTGATCTGACACTCGTGACCAATTGGCTCAGCCCTCAGCAAATGGCCAAAATGTATGAGCAGTCAGCCATTGTCCTTAATCCACACAGACCCGCTCAATTTGCCTATAACCGAAACAAAGCAATGATTGAAAATATAAGTTTGAACAACAGAGCATTTGATATCGCTGCAAGTGGAAGCTTTCAATTGACGAATATAAATCCTCCAGGTGCTTTTTCAAGCTTTGCCTTTTACACTCATGAAGACGACTTGATTGAGAAAGTCGAATATTATGTATCAAATGATGAGAAAAGAAAGGCGATATCTCTTAAAAATTACGAACAAGTCGTTTCATGGAATACATTTGACACGCTGCCATATAGACTGTGTGAAATAGTAAAGAACGCCCTATAATTGGGTGCTTCAATTGTTAACAAAGGACTAAAATGATGTTTATTTTAGTCTTTTGTCTTTTTTTCAGCGTGACCTGAAAACCATTGAAGTCTAGAAAGGACGAGTTACTTTTGCGAAGCGATTGTTATCAGCACGCAGGATTGACAACGAATACGGGGTTTATCTACACGCTGAAGCGCCCTATAACTGGGCGCTTTCCCTTGTTTATATCAGTTTTATACTGTCCCTTCCGTATCTCGTCGTGCCAATAATACTTTCTCTGCCTCTTTTCGATCTGCCTCAGTTTTGACAACAAGCGATTGTGTGCGATCCATCATGTATGCTCCAACAGACCCTTCTAAAAAAGAGTGTATGCATTCTTTTGCATAATGAGCATGAAAAGCATACACAGCACCATTTAGACGACCATACGTATAAGGGTGTTCATCTTTTGGAATAAAAAAATAATGATTGTCCTTATACAACATCGCTTCATTGTTGTCATGCAGTGTCCATGTTTCGTTTGGGTTTTCTAGCGCCTCTGTAAAAGAAGCGGTACAATCATAACTCCCTTCTACAAGAAGCTCCAAGCATTTCTCAATATCAAGCGGCTCTCTCAGTGGAGATGCTGGATGCAGATACAGGACAATATCAAACGTCTTCCCCTCCCGCTCTAAATAAGCAAGTGCATGCTTCACAGCAAGTAATGAAGGCGCTTGTTCAGTTACGTGTGTGCTTGGAAGTTCAATAACATTTGCTCCGTAGTGGGACGAAATAATTTGAGTATTCACATCTTGTGAAGAGACGATGATTTCATCTAACTCAACCATTTTGAGGAGCGGCTGAATGGTCCAATAAATAAGCGGTCGCTCCGCCAATAGACGAATGTGTTCATCATGATGATCTTGCTGCTTATGAAAAGCTGGTATCAAAGCTAAAATACGTTTTCCCCTATACATGTATATTATTCTCCCCTCACGTACAGCTCAATATCGAGCGAAAAAAGCTCTCTCACTTTTTCACCCACCATAAAGCTGTTGGCAGTATTGAAGTATTTGTCTCTCGCTCTTTCTACTTTTTCTTTGATCTCTCCATATTCTATTAAAAAGCTGAATGAAAAGTTATAATTTGTTCACCTAATTTATGCATGAAGTGGTTCTTTTCCTCAAACGTCTGCCACTCTTTCACATATGATGCAAAGTAGAGAAATAAGAGTTGGGGGATTGGGATATGTCCAAACAGATAGAAACGAGTATGAAGACCTTTTTTCATGACAAAACGATTTTAGTTACAGGCGGTACGGGCTCGATCGGCCGACAAATCGTTAAGAAATTAACAGCCTGCTCTCCAAAGAAGGTCATTGTATTCAGCAAAGATGACAGCAAACAATACTTGATGAAAAATGAGTATGTAGAGCAGCCAGAGGTCGTATTTGCTCTTGGCGATGTGCGAGATGCCAGCCGTGTGAGACAGCTCGTCAAAGGTGTTGATATCATCTTTCATGCAGCTGCCTTAAAACAAGTACCCACTTGTGAAGATAATCCGTTTGAGGCCGTTCAAACCAATATCATCGGCGGGCAGCATGTCATTGAAGCAGCCATCGAACATGAAGTCAGTCATGTTGTCAACATTTCAACTGACAAAGCCGTGGCTCCGACAAATGCCATGGGTGCAACAAAATTGATTTCGGAAAAACTATTTTTTCAAGCAAACGAAAGTATCCCTAACCAAAAAACAATGTTTTGCTCTGTGCGCTTTGGTAATGTACTTGGATCAAGAGGTTCCGTCATTCCGATTATGCTCCAGCAGCTATTAAATGAGAAGCCTTTGACCGTGACAGACCCTAATATGACACGTTTTTTTATGTCCATTGAAGAGGCTGTAGACCTCACACTTGAAGCAGCCCTCATGATGAAAGGCGGCGAAACCTTCATTCTCAAGATGGAATCATTACAGCTTGCTGATCTATTAAAAGCGTTTCATGAATATGCCAGTCAAATCAACGCCAAAGCGCCTGATGTTCTCGTTGTCGGGAAAAGACCCGGAGAAAAACTTCACGAGGAGCTCACATTCCCGCATGAGGCAGATGCACTATTTGAACACGAACAGTTTTATGCGATCTTACCGAGACCACATCAGCACCCTGCTTTTCAAAAAGTCGATTTGACCAATTACACGTCAAATCAAGCACCGCTCATTACAAAAGCGAAGCTATTTCATATCATTGAACAATTACATCACACGCATCATAAAAAATAAAAAATCGTCACACGGAAGCAGATGCTTTCCATGTGACGATTTTTTCATTGAATCATTCAAATAGATGTTTCAAATTGCTGTAGCCTTCTTTATCAAGATTATCTTTTGAGATAAACTTTAAAGCCGCTGAGTTAATACAATACCGAAGACCGTTTGGCCCTGGGCCATCAGGAAAGACATGACCAAGATGAGAATCAGCTGTCTTGCTGCGAACCTCTGTCCGAACCATACCATGACTCGTATCAACCTTCTCTTCTACTTCCTCGTCTGCGATAGGTTTTGTAAAACTTGGCCAGCCGCAATGAGCATCAAACTTATCTAAAGAAGAAAACAGCGGCTTGCCTGAAACGATATCCACATAAATGCCTTCTTCTTTATGATCCCAAAATTCATTTTGAAATGGGGGCTCAGTGCCATTATTTTGCGTGACCTCGAATTGCATCCGGTTTAATTCTTTGATACGCTGCTCTTTTTCGTTTGCCATTATTTCTCACTCCAATGGGATTGAATAAAACCCGCTCTACCTGAACCGACATGGTATCGTTCGTAATGCATTTTGTTCTTTTTATAATAATGCTGATGATATTCTTCCGCAGGATAAAAAGGGCCCGCCTCTATAATTTCTGTAACGATTGGCTTTTGGAAGATCCCGCTCTGACTCAGCCTTTCTTTCGATGCCTCTGCAAGTTTTCGTTGCTCCTCATGATGAACATAAATACCTGTACGGTAGGACTCTCCTCTATCACCAAATTGCCCTCCATCATCTGTTGGGTCTATTTGCTGCCAATACAGTTCTAATAGTTTCTCATATGGGAAGACGTCAGGATCAAACGTGATTTGAACTGCTTCTCTATGCCCTGTTGTATTTGTACATACTTCCTCATAGGTCGGATTCACTGTATGTCCGCCAGTATACCCTGATTCAACTTTGATAATGCCTGGCTGTTCATCAAAAGGCTTAACCATACACCAGAAACAGCCTCCTGCAAATGTGGCTAATTCTTGTTTTTCAGACATATTAGTGCCCCCTTCATTTAAAAAATGGTATCATCATATTATAACATGATAAAAAATAATGAAAATGATACGACTTGTGTACCTAACATGTAAAGAAAGCATTCTGTCGTATCTTAAAATATAATGGGGGTTTAATGATTGGAACAAAGAAAACAAATGATGTATGAAATGGATACTTTACTGAGAACCGTATTTAAGCAGATACGTTATGAAATTAACAGCCTGCTCGAAAACGAATTATCTCGGAATGAATTTCTCATCTTAAATCTACTGCGTGAGCAAGGTGCAAAAAAAGTAACGGAATTTGCATCAATTCTTGGGGTATCAGCAAGCCATATTACGGCTGTGACCGACACACTTGTAGAAAAAGGCTGGATCACCCGTATTCGTTCAAAAGAGGATCGTCGCATCATCAAAATCCACTTAACCGATAAGGGTAAGGAAATTACTGAGCATTTCGAGAAAAAGAAAACAGAATACTTTATGGAGCGATTTGAATCATTTAATGATGAAGAACTCAAAACGATGATCAAATTATTCAAAAAGCTAGATAAAAGTCAAAGGGATTGAGCATAGATTTTAGTGCTTAGGACATGCTACGGATAAAAAGAGGTGGAATGAACCATGACAAGCCCTTATCTTTGTCCAAACTGTAAAACAAACAGAACGCGCTTTAATCTCATCGAGCAGCTTTCAGAACCTGTGAAGCTTGATCCTGCAACTGGAGCAGTTGTCGAAACATACAAAGGTGACAAGCTTTCTCCTTTTCACATGAGCTATCAAGGTCCTCACATCAAAGTCCAGTGTGGGGTTTGCGGATTAATCGAGGATGAAAAAACGTTCATTAAGCTGGCTGAATATCATCAATACTCTTCTCCTTCTTAACATACCCGCCTGACGAAAAACGTCAGGCTTTTTTCCATGTTTCTTTAGCCTATACAGATCGTCCCTCTCATGCATACGCTACATAAAACACCATCGCATGAGAAAGAAGGGATCATGACATGCAGCAGCTCTATGATATGAATGACTTCCCATATCGTCCATCAGCAACCTTCCACCAGCACAGCAACACTTCTCAAAAAGCCGTTATCCGATTATTTCACGCTGCACCTGATCTAAGTGAGCTCGCTGTCTTTGTAAATCAGCAGCAGGTCGACAAAACGATGTCTTATGGCCAGTTGACAGCTTATATGGAGTGGAATGAGGGTGTTTATGAGATTGAAGTGTTCAACCTGGCTACAAAAGAAAGGGTTCTTTATTCTCGTATGCTGATCAAGGGAAGTGAAACTTACACACTATGTATCACAGGGTCTCGTACAGGTTTTGCATTGCTAACAGAGTGGCAAGACCCTCTCATCAAGCAAGATGATCTGTCGGCACTGACGTTCGTCCAGCTGTCTCCAGACCTCCCTTCCATTGATATATATGAACGGGATCAAGGAATTTTATCAAAGGACCTTGGTTATGTGAGCAGCACTAAGACTCATCGCTTCTCCCCGAATAAATATCATTTTGAATGTAAAGCCTCTGGCACTCAAAGTATACTGCTTGATATCCCAAAAGTTCACCTGCAAACAAAGCGTGCATATCTCATTTTGCTTCATGGGTTTGCAAATGGAGAACCAGAGCTCATGGCAAAGGTAGCCTTGTCTCATCAAATGTAAAAAGAGCCTTTTCCATATAGAAAAGGCTCTTTACGAGACATCCTCAGCTTTTTCTTGCTTTTGAAAATCAAAAGCAAGAATCATCGTCCCTAAAAATAATGCACAATAGGCAATATTTAAGTAAAACTGATCGATATTTTCTGCTTTTAAATCAGTGGCAGCCGTAATGCCAAAGTACGCAGCAAATAAGAGCGACAACAAACTAAAATATTGATAGACTCGCTTCATGATTTCACTCCTGACTAGTATATTCTATTGTTGTGGATGATAATATGAGAATTCAATTTCATCGTTCTCAAGATCAATTTTGTTCGCTTTGACATACATATCATTCGTCAGTGGCATTTCTGAAAGACGAACCTCAACCGTTTTTTGATCAGGCTTCACATGAACGAATTCGGGAAGTTCATAAAACTGGCCCATATAGCTTAAAACAAAACTGATCGGAATACTCAGTTGCCCAATTGAAAAATCATCCACTTTCAGCAGTACATCACCATTATCTTCAACAGTTGGCGTAAAAGAGACGTTTGCATCAATTGTTGAAGAGAAGGCTTTAATAGCCCCTGTCACTTTCACATCTTGATCAATCGCAACATGAAAGTCAGGCATATCACTGGATCCTTGGTTTTTCAGATAATCATTTACAAAGCTGGTCAGAGATTCTTTCGAACTAGAAATGCTAAAAGAATACTCGTTTTTCACTGCTTTTTTTGAAGCTAGTTGACCGCCCGGCAGCAGCATCAAAATACCACAAGCAAGAACAATCAGTAGATTGATTATCAGTAAAGTAAAAAATAAGCTTTTCCATTTTTTCATATTTTCACCCTATTCCTTCGGCAGTCCTTCTTTTTTCACTTCTGAGAATAAACGATTTGCCATAAGAGAGTACCCCTTTTGGTTTGGGTGGAAATCATCATCTGCCAGTAATGTTTCATCAGATTCTTCTTCAAATAAATCAGCCACATTGACCATATCGGCGTTGCCGTCTTTTTTCAGTTCTTTTTTAGCAACTGCATTCCAGTCTTTGACGACTTCATCAATATCTCTCAGCTCAGACAGACTGAACTTAAAAGGATTGTACATACTTACATACATGATCTTGGCCTTGTCATTATGCTCTCTCAGTTGAGCAAGAATAGTTTTAAAGCGTTCTTCAAAAGGACCTTGCTCTTTTTGAAAAGGAGCAAAAGTCAAATTGAGCACATTTTGACGGACAACGTGCATTAAGTCATTACCGCCAATTGTAAAGAAGATATAATCAGCGTCTTTTAGCCCATCTTGCACCTTTTTTTCTTTTAATCTTTTTAATAAATCTACAGTTCTACTGCCTTTAATGGCATAGTTTTTTAATGTAACAGATTGCACGCCGTCCACCGCTTCTATCTTGTCGCGGGTGATACCTGCATATCCTTTTTTATTTTGATCTCCAATTCCTTCAGTCAAGGAATCGCCAACTGCCGCGATGGTAATATGTTTTTTTACGTGTTGTGAGTCTTCTAGTTTATCCTTTATGCCAGCCTCTTGTGCGGAACATGCAGAAAGAACAAAAGCTAGAGACATCACAATGAAAATCAAACGAGCCTTCAAACGATGATGTCCCTCCTTTTTCTTATTAAAAAAGTGTATCATGTTTTCGCTCATTTGAACATCCTTATGCTAGCTTCGGTTAAGCGTTTTGATGTCCTTGATGATTTCATCATATGGTGTATTTTGAACGCCATCATAATTTTTCATCACTTTCCCTTCTTGATCCACAAGGAAAAACAGTGATTGATGAATGACTTGGTCTTCATCTTCAGGTTTTTTTACGATGGTTTTAAAGCTTTTCATGGCGAATTTTTCAATTGCTGACTGCGAGTAGCCAGTGAGAAAATCCCAATTTTTAAAAGACAACGGATAGGCCTTCGCAAATTCCGTTAGCTTTTTCGGTGAATCCACCTCTGGGTCTACACTAAACGAAATGATATGGGCATCCACTTTTTCTTCTTTTAATCGGTTTTGCAGCTCTGTCATATGAGCCGTCATAGGCGGACAGATCGTTTCACAGCTTGTGAAAATAAAATCTGCAACCCACACTTTCCCCTTTAAATCATCCAGTGAAACCTTTTGTCCATCCTGGTTTTGATACTCAAACGGCTCTATTTGATAATTTAATGCATCCTTGATTTGTCCATTTGAACACGAGACTAAAAGAAGCACGCTTATCATCATAAGCGCACCAAACAAGGCTCCCCTTTTTCTAAACATGATTTGCCCATCCCCTTTTTCAATCAATCGGTATAAAAAGTAAAGCCTATTGCTCCCTTTCCAGTATGACAGGAAATAATCGGTGTTGTGTAGGCGATGTCAACAAGTGCATCAGGTGTATGATCAAGCAGCGCTGATTTAAGCTTTTCAGCAAGCTCTAATGCATCTGCGTGCGCAATCCCAATTGCCTGAACTGTTTTTCCTTTCACAGCCTGCACATACTGTTTTGTCAGATAGCGAACAAGAGCAGAGTAGCTTCTCACATTTGCCTCTGGCGTGTAGATCCCCTCTGATAAGCTGGCAATTGGTTTGATATGAAGAAGTGACCCAATAAGCGCCTTCCCTTTTCCAATTCTTCCACCTTTCACGAGATTTTCTAATGTATCAATTGTGACATATAGCTTTGTTTTAAGGCGGATTTTTTCCACTTCTTTGATGATGTCTTCACGGCTGGCACCCTTTTTTGCAAGTTCTGCTGCTTTGATGACTTGAAATCCTAGTCCTTGGGAGATAAAAGCAGAATCCATTACCGTGATGTTTCCATCGACCATTTTCGAAGCGCTTTCAGCAGTTTGAACAGTACCACTCATTCCACCGGTTAAATGAATACTCATCACTTCGCTTCCATCCGCTGTCAGCTTTTCATATAATTCAACGAATTGACCGATCGCAGGTTGAGACGTTTTCGGCAGTTCTTCAGCGGCCTCCATTTTCTGAATAAACTCATCAGGCTGTAAATTCACTCTGTCAATATAATCGACCCCTGAAATGGATATATTGAGCGGAATCACGTGAATTGAAAGGTCATTGATTTTCTCTTGCGGAAGGTCCACGGTTGAATCTGTTACAATTTTAATTTGTTTCATTATTGTCTCATCCTTGCTGTCTTAGTCTTTACTTATGATATTACCTTATTTCCTGTAATCTTGAAAACCACTGTCAGAACGTTTTTGAAATTGTCACATTTCCATCTTAACATGAAAAAAATCCTTGCCAAACTAGTAGCCACCATTTAAACCGGCTGCTCACTCCTTTTGACAAAGATTTCGATTTACGCATTGTGTTTCAGTGTAGGCTGCTGATAGATCTGTTCATATGTGCTCCACTTGACGTTACGTTTCACATCCTCCCTGAAAGAGTACACAGCTCTCTTTCCTTTAGATACATAGACTTTTTTCAAGAAAGCTTCAAGCCTAAAGGTGAGCATGAAGCCATACGTTTCATCCCCCTTTAGAACAGGGATTTCTGTTACCTTGATCTGAGCTCCATCCATCCGTCTAAAACATATTGTTTTGAGCAGCACAAACGATCAATCCTCTTTTCCAATTATCTGTTAAGCCTAAATAAATAGGTGGAATAAATCTTGATCTTTATTCACTTCAACATAGTGGAAGCCTTTTTTATTCATTCGTTCAATCAGCGCCCCATAGTCATCTCTTTCTTTCAATTCGATACCAACAAGCGCAGGACCTTTGCTTCGATTATTTTTTTTCGTATATTCAAATCGTGAAATATCATCATTTGGCCCTAACACTTCATCTAAAAATTCCCTGAGAGCACCTGCTCTTTGCGGGAAATTGACGATAAAGTAATGTTGAAGCCCTTCGTAGATCATCGACCGTTCTTTGATTTCTTGCATTCTGCCAATGTCATTATTTCCCCCACTGACAATACAGACGACATTTTTGCCTTTAATCTCCTCGCGATGTGCATCTAATGCCGCTATCGGCAAAGCGCCAGCTGGCTCAGCTACAATTGCACATTGATTATACAGTTCTAAAATGGTTGTACACACTTTTCCTTCTGGTACAAGACTAATTTTATCGACAACGGACTGAAGGGACGTAAATGTCTTTTCGCCAATCCGCTGAACCGCTGCTCCATCCACAAACTTATCAATTGAATCAAGCGTCACGACCTCCCCCTTCTCATGGGAAGCATGAAGTGAGGCTGCGCCAAGCGGCTCAACTGCAATGATTTCAGTTTCTGGTGCAATGTTTTTGATATAGGTGCCAACGCCAGATAGCAGACCTCCACCTCCGACACTTGCGAATAAAAAGTGAGGCTCTACTTCGATATCATTTAATATTTCTACAGCAGTCGTTCCTTGTCCTGCCATCACATCCAAATCATCAAACGGATGAATAAACTCGCGCTTCTCTTCATCTCCGCATTTCACTGCTTCATGATAGGAATCATCAAACGTATCTCCGGTTAAGATAATGTCAACATATTCTTTTCCGAAAAGCTCGACTTGAGATACTTTTTGCCTTGGCGTCGTAGCGGGCATAAAGATCTTCCCATGGACGCCTAAATGTTTACAAGAATAGGCAACACCTTGCGCGTGATTTCCAGCACTTGCACAGACAATGCCATTTTCTAGTTTATCTTTTGGCAGCTGGCTCATTTTATTAAAAGCGCCTCTTAATTTAAAGGAACGAACTACTTGAAGATCCTCTCTTTTTAAGTAGACATTACATTCATATCGTTCAGAAAGTCGCTCATTTTTTTGAAGTGGTGTATGAATCACTACATCCTTCAAATTTTGATGGGCTTTTAAGATGTCTTTCACTTGAATTAGCATGTTTTCTTTGAGCAACGGTTTCATGTACAAGATCCTTTCTCTTTAACCTTATTTAATTTGTCATTATAACATGAATATTCAAAAAATAAACCAATAGATCATGGATCAAACATAAATTTCATGAACTTTTTCGTTTTTCTATACAATAGTTCCAATTGGGTGTTATAATAAAACCAATTAGAACCATAAAGAAAGGAATCACCCGATGACCACACATCCGTTTGCTTCTATATATGGAGA
Source organism: Bacillus pumilus (assembly GCF_002744245.1). Taxonomy (GTDB): domain Bacteria; phylum Bacillota; class Bacilli; order Bacillales; family Bacillaceae; genus Bacillus; species Bacillus pumilus_M. Next base: position 22,250 of record NZ_NKHG01000069.1, read on the forward strand.
ACACCAAGATATCAAGCACGCCATTCATTTGGCAAAACAATTCACGAAAAACGAACTGCCTGTGTTGATCACAGGAGAAATTGGAACAGGCAAAACTCGATTTGCACAGGAAATGGCGAACATATCTGTTCCACAAGCTTCAATGCGACACATTTACTGCCCCATTTTGGATGAAGTCACTTTAAAGGAAGCATTCACTCAAGCAACAAATCAAGTTCTTTATTTAGACGAAGTCAGTGCATTAAGTATTCCTATGCAACATCAGGTCATTCATTTTCTAGAAACTTCTCCTGCAACAAAAATCATTGCTTCTTCGTCTTTATCATTAGAGGCAATGAGGGTTTCGTCAACTTTTTTACCAGAGCTGTTTTATCGTCTCAATGTTCTCCATCTGTCCATTCCGTCTTTAGCAGATCGGAAAACAGATATTCCTGCTTTAGCAACAGCTTTTTTCAAAGAGCTGGGCGTGCAGCCTGACATTGATACAAGTGTTTGGGACACTTTGCAGCAGTACCCATTTGAAGGAAATGTCCAAGAACTCAAAAATATAGTGCATTATGCAGCTGCGATTCTCGAGGGGCAAACGGTTTTCTTGCATCACTTGCCGCCTTTTGTGTTATTACCTCAGCACACGACTGGAAAAGGAAAAAAGGAAGAACACCAGCTCACGCTTATGGAGAAACAAGAATTTATTTTCTTACTTGAAGCCATTAAATCACTGAATGAAAAAGGAGAAGCAGCAAGTAGACGGATCTTGTCTGAATTAAGCAAACAAGGTGACATTCCGCTAACTCCTCAGCAGGTGAGAAGCCGATTAGATGATCTTGAGAAAAAAGCCTATGTGACGAAAGGAAAAGGCAGGGCTGGAACGAAAATTACACTTGAAGGTCTCTCATTCCTGAAGTCGCTTGATGGTTATATACCGGTTCAATAAAGGAGGACATCCATTGTTTACTGTAAAAGAAGAAATTGCAAACGCCGTTACACACGGCATTGGGGTTATTTTATCCATTCCCGCCATTGTCTTTCTCGTTTTATTCGCTGTTCAATATGGCACAGTCACAGACATTATTAGCTTTTCGATATTTGGTGCATCCATGCTGCTGCTTTATTTAAGCTCGACCTTGCTTCATAGCATTCAGCACAAAAAAACAAAAGATGTATTTGAGATCCTCGACCATTCTGCTATTTATGTATTGATTGCCGGTACATACACACCTTTTTTACTTGGACCATTAAAAGGTGCGCTCGGCTATACGCTTCTTGCGATCGTATGGGCTCTTGCTGCAGGTGGCATTGTCTTTAAAATCTTTTTCGTCAAACGGTTTATCATTGTGTCAACCATCGTTTATTTATTAATGGGCTGGATGATTATCATTGCGATTAAACCTCTCTATATTCAATTAACGGGAGCAGGATTTGGTCTATTGCTGTTAGGCGGTATTTTATATTCTGCCGGAACCATCTTTTATATTTGGCGTAAAATCCCCTATCATCATGCGATTTGGCACAGCTTTGTTCTCGGCGGAAGTGCTTCGATGTTTTTCTGCATCCTATTCTATTGTGTCAACATTCCGGCTGCATAAAAAAAGACCAGCATCCACCTTCGGATGCTGGTTTTTCTATGCGCGCTTTTGGGCATAATCACTGATCATAACTGGTGCTTTAATATGAATATCGACATTGACAGGACGCAGTCTTTTCACGATCTTTCCTGTTAAAAGATGATCCGTTCCGCTTGTTTCAATCGGAACAAGTGGACAATCAAATTCTTCGGCAAGCGATTCTGAAAGAAGAACACGATATTTTTCTGTAAGCAATACACTTTGCCCAGACATGAGTCTTTCTTTTGCTTCTTCTAATAATCGCTCATCTGTCTGATTCTGATGAATGACCGCCATCTTTTTTAGCCAATGTTTTAAAATGGGATAGCGAAAGAGATGCTGTGTCGCCATGAAAGCAAATGGCTTCTCAAGATGTCCAATTAATAATGTCGTCGTCACCGGATTAAGCTCACGGGTCACATAAATGACCGGCCCTTCTGGCAGCTTCTTTTGCTGATGGATGGTCATTACTGATCCTGATTGATCAATACATCCTCGTGCAAATCTTTTCGCATGCTCATGAATGAGCTGCATTCGTTTCGTATAGGAAATGCGTGGATCAGTTAATTCATGATCGTACAAATGCCTCATACTTTTCAAAAAGGATACAACAACATAAATCGTTAAAAACCAATAACGAAACAACCGTACTCCTCCTACTCATTTATCCTTTTTTCTGTCATATACGACAAATTCATAATTGTAGGGGTTCTTTTCGTCACTATGGCCTTTTTCGCGTGATACAATCGTCCACTCGTCTTCATCGTAATCTGGAAAGTAGCGATCGCCTTCAAAAGCATGATGAATGTGTGTGATGTAAAGGCGATCTGCATATGGCATCAATTCCTCATATAGCTTTGACCCGCCAATGATAAATAATTCTTTCTCATTTTTTCCTATACTTAAAATGTCAGCAATTGAATGGACAACTTCGCATCCTTCTGCTTGAAAAGAAGGACTTGTGGTTAAGACGATGTTTCGGCGGTGAGGCAGCGCTCGTCCAATTGATTCAAATGTTTTTCTGCCCATAACAATGGTATGACCGCCTGTGACTTTTTTAAAATAGGCTAAATCAGCGGGTAAATGCCACGGCATTTGATTATCTTGACCAATGACTCTGTCTTTACCTGTCGCCACAATCATGGAAATCATACACTGACCTCTCCTTTAATATGCGGATGCGGATCATAGTTCTCGAGCACAAAATCATCGAACGTAAAATCAAAAATGCTCTTCACATCTCTTGTGATGCGAAGCTGAGGAAGCGTGCGTTCCTCGCGCTCTAGCTGCATTTTCACCTGTGGAAGATGATTTTGATAAATATGAGCATCCCCAAGTGTATGAATAAACTCTCCTGGCTCAAGGTTTGTCACTTTGGCAATCATCATCGTCAGAAGTGCATATGAAGCAATATTAAAAGGCACCCCTAAAAAGATATCTGCCGATCTTTGGTAAAGCTGGCAGGATAATTTGCCGTTAGATACGTAAAATTGAAACAAACAATGACAAGGAGGTAGCGCCATTTGATCAATTTCTCCTGGATTCCAAGCACTGACGATCAGTCTTCTTGAATTCGGATTATGCTCAATATCATGGATCAGCTTGCTGATCTGATCCACTGTCTCTCCGTCTCCGCTAGCCCATGATCTCCATTGTGCACCATACACACGCCCAAGCTCTCCATTTTCATCTGCCCATTCGTTCCAAATACGGACGCCATTTTCTTGAAGATATTTAACATTTGTATCACCTTTTAAAAACCACAGTAACTCATGAATAATTGATTTCAGGTGCAATTTCTTTGTTGTTAATAAAGGAAACCCTTCCTGTAAATCAAATCTCATTTGATAACCGAACGTGCTGATTGTGCCTGTTCCCGTTCTGTCACCTTTTTCATCCCCGTGCTGTAATACATGACGGCATAACTCTTTGTATTGTTTCATTTTTTTCATCCTTTATTTATGTTCTTGTTGTAGTTTACCTTATTTCTGCTTTTGTTGAAACCAAAAAAACATGTCTGCGTGATGAGCAGACATGTTTTTCTTTTTATATTTGATTCACTCGATCCTGCTCTTCGTCCTTCATATCCTGATGAGAGTGTGCAATGCGGCTTGCTGCTGCTGCGGCAAGAGCAGCGACAAGATCATCAAGGAAGGTATGCACTTCACCTGGACGACCTTCATCTAATTCTCGAATAATCCCAAATTTCTCTTTATCTAAATAACCGAAGTTCGTCAAACCGATTGATCCATATACATTGACAATGGAAAGCGGAATAATCTCGTCAATTCCATATAACGGCTCATCTGTTTCAACTAAGTGCTGTAAAGGTTCTGGCAAAAGCTTTTTTTCTGCCAGCTGATCAAGGGCCAGCCCTGTCAAAACAGCGTGGACAATTTCCCTTTTATTCAGCACTTTTTCAACATTTTCAATGCAGACACTAAGTGGAAGATTCGGATTATATTTTTCTTGAAGCTTGAGTACAATGTGTGCGATATCTTCAATTTTCACTCCACGTTCGTTTAACATTTGTTTTGTAATGCGAACCATTTCGTTCATTGTATACTTTTTCAATTGGCGTGACATCTCCTTCTAGTGGCTCATCCAGCTCGGCGGGGTGTTTTTATCCCAGTAAATATTGCCGAGTTCATGATGCGTCTGGAATCCATCTTCTGCTGTATGGTAATGAAAGTTAAACCAATATCCGCTGTGAGGCGGCTGATCTCTTCTCACATGAAAACGGAGCAAATCTTCCCCGGTCTTCCGGTTGTAAATGTGGAATATTTTTTCGCCTTTTCCGCTGGAAGGTTGATCAGTTAAAACCACATCTTGAAATTTTTCGTCATCTTTGAAATTTGTTAAAAAGTCCGTTAACACTTGTTCAATCTTCGGTTGAATCTCTTCTCTGTACTCGTCCTCAATGACAGGTGTGATTTTACGACCAAATTTGAGAAAGGATTGATTTTCTGCACTTGATAGAACCTCTTGCTTATATTGCTCAAAGGGATCTATCTGCTCTTTGTTGTCCTCTTGTTTCAGTTCCCAATTGCGCGTTTCATCTGATGTATCATAAACAGCTGTATAAGGCGACTTATCAGATGAAGAAAGTTCGGATGGCTTGTCTGTCATCAAAGCCGATGGAGGAGAGATTAAACCAAAAGTTGCGATCGTAAAGACTGCAACAAGCGTTTTTCTCATCCACATCTTCATGATATCTAATTCCTTCCATAAGTTATCATACTGCTATTCTAGCATATAATGAATTTTCAGTCATTCAATTTGGTCACTGATTTGAGACTTTCTTTTTCATGATAAAACGTTTACAATGACAGTAACGACGACTAAAATTTGGGAGGAATGGGTATGCTTGAAGGGTTTTTCGTCACAGCTTCCTTGCTGACATTATTTTATTTTGTCTATATGGAGATCACAGATTAAAAGCCCTGAATAAGGGCTTTTAGCGTGTAGACAAACCCTCGCATTCGCCCGCAGGTCTGTGCGCCGGTGCTCGCCCTTCCTAGACTTCAAAGGTTTTCTATCACGCTGAAAAGAAGACAAAGGATTAAAATGATGGGATTCTTGTCCATTGTCTTCTTCTATTGTGATATATCCATAATGGAATTGAGCTGTTTTTCGTTTGATAACTTGAAATTGGTAGGAGTCCGCTATAAATCGAGTGCTTTTCCAGTGATCTTTTAACACAACTCTTTTTCTCGCCACTCTCATCGATTCTTGCATGGCCATTTCGTGGTCAAAGTGGTGCTCTGCCACATGACGAAGCGGCCTTATACTTGTCGATTCTTGTATCGTTTCCTCAAACATTGGGTCAAAATAGACGATATCAAATGAACGATCAGGGAGCTTCTTTAACTGCTCGATACTGTCTCCGCTTATGACTGATATCCGTTTCATCGCTTCATCTGCCTCGCCTACACCCGTTTCCCATGTGTTTAGTCCTTCTCGAACAAGTAATGCTGTCATCGGATTCTTTTCGATTCCGACCACTTTTCCATTAGGACCTGCCGCACAGCTTGCGGTAATCGCATCAGACCCTAAGCCAAGCGTACAATCTAAAAAGGAGTCGCCCGGCTTAAGCTGTGCGGCTTCAATTAATGGATCTTTTTCGCCACGCAGGATTCGTTTCACTCTAAACATCGCTGAGCTTGGATGGAAGAAGAACTTTTCGCCATTTGGCTGATACCATTCAAACCTTTCTTTCCCAACAACGAGTACGTCCCCGCGTTTGATCGCAAGCTGCTTCACGGATTGTTTACGCCGCTCTACATACTCACCTTGTAAAACCTCTGCCAGTGACTTTGCTGTTTCAATCGTTTGTTCATTTGCTCTAAAGCTTGTTGTAATGAGCATGTCGTTCCTCCATCATTATCAAGAAAAAATGCCCTGAGCTGATCACAGGGCATTTTAACACTTGTATTAGCAATGTTTTTCGAATGCAGATAATACATTTTTCATGATATCTTCCATTTCATGACCTTCAATTTCGTCACGCGGGATAAAATGAACAAGTTCATTTCCTTTTAAAAGTGCCATAGAAGGAGAAGATGGTTCCTCACCCGTGAAGTATTCTCTCATTTTTGCTGTTGCTTCCCTGTCCTGACCAGCAAAAACCGTCACAATGCGATCTGGTGCTTTTTCTGCCTTCATCACAGCTTGAGTGGCAGCAGGGCGTGCTAAGCCGGCAGCACATCCACATACAGAATTGACCACAACAAATGTTGTTCCTTCTGCTTCTTGCATGGTTTGTTCTACCTCTTCTTCAGTCGTTAATTCTTGAAACCCCGCACTTGTCAGCTCTTGACGCATTGGTACAACAAGCTGACGCATATATTCTTCATATGCCATTGACATAAAAAAGCCCCCTCTAAAATCCTTATGTTGTGAATAAAGGATACTATAGAGAGAGCTAATTTTCAAATGTTCAATTTCAGATTAAATTTTCATGATGCCGCCTGTATTGGCTGATGTCACAAGTTTTGAGTATCTGGCAAGATAGCCGGTTTTTACTTTTGGCTCAAACCCTTTCCAGTTCGCTTTTCGCCTTTCCCATTCTTCTTCCGGTACATCTACGCTTAAAATGCGCTTTTCGATGTCTACAACGACAGGATCACCATTTTCAACAAAGGCAAGCGGGCCACCCTCTGCTGCCTCTGGAGAGACGTGGCCAATCGACAATCCGCGAGAAGCGCCGGAAAAACGGCCATCTGTAATTAAAGCAACCTTTGGTCCAAGTCCCATTCCGACAATTTGTGAAGTTGGTGCAAGCATTTCAGGCATGCCAGGTCCGCCTTTAGGTCCTTCATAACGAATAATAACAACATGTCCTGCTTCCACTTTTCGGTTAATGATTCCTTCAAGAGCTTCTTCTTGTGATTCAAATACGATCGCAGGTCCTTCATGACGTGTGATACCGTCTTGTACACCGCCTGTTTTAATAATGGCTCCATCTGGCGCAAGGTTTCCAAATAAAACGGCCAAGCCGCCTTTTTCAGTAAATGGCTTGTCAATCGAATAAATGACGTTATAATCTTTTACCTCATGCCCCGCAATATTCTCACCTAGCGTTTTCGCTGTGACGGTCATTGTATCTAAATGAAGAGCTCCCTCTTTTTTGGACAATTCATTTAGTGCAGCTGTGACGCCGCCAGCTTCATGTAAATCCTCAATAAAAACATCCGAAGCTGGAGCAAGTTTGGATAAATGCGGCACTCGTTCTGCTACTTCATTGATACGCTCGAGTGAATAGTCAACACCCGCTTCATTTGCAATCGCCAATGTGTGAAGAACCGTATTCGTTGAACCACCTAGTGCCATATCTAACGCAAATGCGTTATCAATCGCCTTTTCAGTGACAATATCACGTGGTTTAATATCTTTTTTGATGAGCTCCATGAGTTGTTTTGCTGACTTTTTCGCAAATTCTCTACGCTCTGGTGATGTCGCTAAAATCGTTCCATTTCCAGGAAGAGCGATGCCAAGTGCCTCTGCTAAACAGTTCATTGAGTTTGCGGTGAACATTCCTGAACAAGATCCACAGGTTGGACAGCCAAACTGCTCTAACTCATTTAATTCATCCTCATTAATTTTTCCTGACTGGTAAGCGCCAACGCCTTCAAATACGGAAGAAAGAGAAATTTTTCTACCATCACTTGTTCTACCTGCTTCCATTGGGCCACCGCTGACAAATACAGTTGGGATATTGACACGCATAGCTGCCATCATCATACCTGGTGTGATTTTATCACAGTTAGGAATACAAACCATTCCATCAAACCAGTGAGCAGACACTACGGTCTCTACTGAGTCAGCAATGATTTCGCGGCTTGGTAAAGAATATCTCATCCCGATATGTCCCATTGCGATTCCGTCATCGACTCCAATCGTATTGAATTCAAATGGAACCCCGCCAGCTTCACGAATAGCTTCTTTGACAATTTTCCCAAATTCCTGAAGATGAACATGTCCCGGGACAATATCAATATAGGAATTACATACGGCAATAAACGGCTTGCCGAAATCCTCATCTTTTACCCCCGCTGCTCTTAGTAAGCTTCGGTGAGGTGCTCTGTCAATTCCTTGTTTAATCATATTACTGCGAAGTTCTGCCATCTGTTTAAAAAGCCTCCTATACTACAAGTCTCGTTGACTGCATGATTTTGAGTTGATTTTATTTTAAAAATTTTCTGTTTATTTAGCCACCTATGAATAACTGATGACCAATATGGCTGCTGAAGCAAGCGCTCAGCAAGGATCGTGTCATAAAATCTGACCTCCAATATTCTATATTGGTACTACTATATAGAGTTTTTTCGTATATTTCAACAATATTCAAAATAATTTTTCTAAAAAA
>NZ_NKHG01000061.1 GCF_002744245.1 Bacillus pumilus
CAAGCCGGATCGCTTTATAGATGATGATGGAGGGCATTTAATCGCATCTATTTTTAAAGGATCTGGTGATATTGATAATCTCATACCGATGAATTCACAGATTAATCGAAGCGGCGGGAAATGGTATGAGATGGAGCAGGAATGGTTGGCTGCATTGAGAAAAGCACCACCCGAGAAGGTTTCAGTTAGGATAAATCCAGTTTATAAAAGTGATTCATTGAGACCAGAACGTTTCGTTGTTAAATTTAAAATAGGTGATGAAGATTTTCAAAGAACAATTATTGAAAATAAAAGAGGTGGGTAATTCATGGAGCACGGAAGTATCGAAACTTTATATAATGATATTGCGCAGAAAATAAACGACATGATCCCAGTGGAATGGAACGAAGTCTGTTTATACGCTGAAGTATTAGACGATTCTGCTGAAATTAATTTCTATTACAGTTTAAAAGAAAAAGAACATAAATTTCTTTACTCGCATAACATTCCTGAAGACTTTAAAGTAAGTGAAGAAATCTATGAGAGTCTACTTATTGAATTACATGACCTTTTTAAAGAATTACACACATTAGAAAACACAGAGAAATGGACAAACCTAACACTCAAGTTAGATATTAATGGGAAGTTTTCGTTAGAGTTGGATTATAGCGATGTGTTGAATCAAGGAATGAACGGATCTCAAAGAAGAGCAATATGGGCATACGAAAATCTAGGAATACTTCCAAAACGTAAAGTTATTAGAGAATTTCTTGATGAGTATATTAAGAATAAAGATAAGAATAATGACTAGTTTTTTTAAAAAAGTAAGAGCACTATTCCAAGTGAAATGGTGCTTTTTAAATTCTTAATCAATAATTAAAAATATTATATATTTTCATTATATTGGTAATTAAATGCTTATCCAATAGTAAACTTATTAAACGTATCAAAAAAATGTAAAAACTCTTTATTTAAACCGATAAACCGTCACTTCACACTCACCAAGAACGTTCAATATGCTTTGCTGAAAAAGGAATGGGAGCAGCATCACTCTCAATAGACCCTGTTACGATAGGTATCAGGGTTTTTTTATTGATGCTCAGGTGACAACAAAGTGACAAAAATGTGATATGATTCCTTGGTTTTGTTCGCTCGATCGATGTTGCGGTGAGCTCATTTCATTTATTCTTTTCATAAATCGAGTAAAAGGGATGAAATGAGATGCAGGCGTATAATGAACGTTTCTTTAGATGGGTTAATGAGCTCAGTATCGATCACGATGGCTTGAATCCGGTGTTCATTGGATTAGCTGAATATACAGTGCTGTTAGTAGCGATCGTGTTTCTTGTCATGTGGTTTCTAAATCGAAGCAGAAGAAATAGGGTGATGATGATCTCTGCTGGGCTTACCTTTCTCTTGGCAGAGATACTTGGGAAAGTGGCCGGGTTCTTTTATTCCAATCAGCAGCCGTTTGCAGAAATGAGTCACGTCAATCTTTTGATCCATAAGGAAGTGAACAACTCTTTTCCGAGTGATCACACGATCTTTATTTTTTCTATTTGCCTCATCTTTTGGCTTTTTCACAAACGCCATATCTATTGGCTTTTCATTGCCACTGCTGTAGGATTTTCAAGAATTTGGGTAGGTGTTCATTATCCATTTGATGTCTTGTCAGGTGCTGTGATCGCGTTTTTAACAGCGGTTGCTGTTGCTCATTTGCCGCTGTTCCAACGGTGCGTTGGTGCTATCCTGTCATGCTATGTATGGCTGGAGAAAAAATGTGTAGGGAAGAGAACCAAATAAAATGTAAGGAGCCAAAAAACACCCCAATCTGATATGGAAACAGATCGGGATGTTGATTATTTTCGCCAAAACGTTGAACAATCGGCTTTGTCTTTAATATTAAATTCGATGATTTTTTTAAGTAGAGGATAATCAATTGGCAAACTTTCTTTCATCCGGAACATCTTTTTTCCATGATCATAACCAGCTTGTACAATCTCAGCTGAAAAGTGATCAATTCCTTTCCCTTCTGGTGCGACAGAAATGTGATGTTTTGCCACGCTAAATCCAATAATAAACGTGCCATGATCTGTGAACATGGGCTGATTCCATGCAATTCTTGGCTCTAATTGAGGGAAGTTGTTTTCAATCCATTGTAATATCTCTTGAGTGCGCTGCTTTAACTCTGGATGACCAATATTGCTTACATATTCTTCAAACACATGCATCATTTTTCAACCTCCATATCCATTGACCTCATAAGCCTCAGACGGGATTCGAACCCGCACTCCTTTCGTAAGCATAGGCTAGGGGTAACACGCTTCCCTACGGAATTTCACCTGTCTCAGCTTATATGCTTTTCGGTGCTTCTGAAACCCTTGCCTTGCGACCCGCCAGCTACAATTTGTTTTACGGCGCTCTTCCCTTCTAGAGCTACTGAGGCAAGGAAGTTCTTGATCATATTATATAGAGAAACATGTAAAATGAAAACCTGCGGTCGTAACATTAAGACAACAAACGAAGACTTTGCTCACAAACGTTTAATGAGCTCTCCTTTTTTACTCATCATGGAAGATGGGGAACCTTTCTACTCATGGGTGTTTTTTGAAAGAAGTGTGTTTCAGACTTGTTATTTTTCTTTGATCTCCATCAATGAAGAACAGAGCTGTGTGGTTTTAGAGCTTCTTGCAACGTGGTGCATGGGATCGACTTGCTGTCAGAAAGTCTTGTATCAATCCACTTCAAAAATTCTTGATGCGGAATGTGTGAAGTGAAGCTGCCAATATGATGCACTCATTTTCATTTTCAGCTCCGCCAAGATCAGTTGAAATATGGCGTAATGGACCAAGGTTATTGCATACGGCAACAGTTGTTTTGTATCATCAAGATGATCAAGATGTGCCAGTCTCTGTTAGGATTCAAACAAAAAAAGCATGTCATGATATGTGTGTTCAAAAAGGAGAAAGTCGTGCGATACTTGTGAAAGATTGATGTTTATGTCAAAGGATGAATCAATCGAAAACATGCAAGCGTGATGAGAAATACAATTAAACATGGTACAAAGGAAAAAAATAAAGCTTTAACACTGGATCATCGCACAACAATTGCTTTTTTCATTTCATCATCCTTTGCCTTTTTACAGAAAAAAAGCGTTATTTTTACGTATGCATCATTGACTAGAAGAAAGAAACGCATTTTCAAAGGAAACGGTTATTGAAGATTGAGGTGATTCATATTAAAATGATGTCAAATGGACTAATTAGTAATTGCTAATAGAAGTTCCATATTTAGTGAAATCATGTGATATAGCTGAAGGTGATTGGGGGTGTAGAATGAGCAAAGTTCCTGTTGCGGAATTGGCATCATTATTAAATGACTGGAACATGGAAATCAAAAAAGATCATGTAGATGAGGCAGAACGATTATTTGCCAAAGCGAAACAAGCAGTAGAGGAAATTGATGATGCTGACATCCTCATGTACTATTCTCTCCTTGAGAAAAGGCATCACATTCTCATGTACAATTTGAGAGGGCAAAAGGGCAGTGTATCAACGAAAAGTATAGAAGGTCAATATGGAAAAAAAGATGATGACTTGTCTAATCGCCTTGCCTACTATTTTGATTTTTATGAGGGTGTGTATGAACAGCATCAGGGAAATTATGAGGTTGCATTACAAATGTATCAAAGTGCTGAAAAGCTCTTAGATAAAATCCCAAGTGAGATTGAACGTGCTGATTTTGATTTTAAGGTGGCATGGCTTTACTATCGCCTTAGTCATATTATGCTCTCATTAAGTTATATCCGGAGAGCTCTTCACGTCTATAAGCGTCACAAGCAATATGAAAGAAGGACGGCACTTTCATACTCTCTCGTTGCCGCAAATCTAACAGAGATCGGCCGGTACGAAGAAGCGCTTGAGAATTATCGTATGGCAGAAGACGTTCTGACATACGAGCAGGATGACTTTATGCTGGCTCAGCATCACCACAATGTGGCCATTTTATATTCATTTTGGAACAAGCCGAAGGAGTCAATACGTCATCTTGAAAAAGCATTGTCCCATCAAGAGTATTATGATTCAGATTTCTTTTTCCATTCTACGTATCTGATCAGCCGGGAACTCTGTGTGATTGGTGAAAAGCAGCGTGCAAGCCAATATATAGAAGCTGCTTATGCCAGAATAAAAGATACTTCTCATGAAGTGTTTCAGCTGAAAATAGGCATTGTCCATGATCTTTACTTAACGAATGCGCCACAAAGGTTTCAGCAAATTGATGAGAAATTAAGAAAGTTAGAAGAGAAGAATGAATATCATGAAGTAAAAGAGCTTTCACATTTTGCGGCAAAATATTGTGAAAAGCAAGCATTTTATCAGCAGTCTGTTTTTTACTTGAATAAAAGCTTAGAAGCGGATTTACATATGAAAAGAATGGGGTTGATTTAAGATGAAAACAGGATTAAAAGTATTATTCGTTGTGGGTTTAGCCATCGCTGCAGCTGTTTTAACTGAAAACGTGGCGGGTTCATTCGAAGTAGCAGAAAAAATCATCGGGGGTTAATCACCCATCCATATCTTGCCCTTGTTGATCATGTCAGCAAGGGTTTTTTGTATGAATAGGCTCTTCTTATTAAACGCTACAAGAACGTTTAATAAGAAGAATTCGCAACAAAGGGGGTGTGCAAATTTGTTACCTGTCCCATTATTCTAAATAAACATAGGCAGTAGCAACAAGTTAAAAAGGTCACCTTTCTTTGCTTAATTTAATTTTTTGCAGGACTTTTCATTCAAATTTCATTAAATTGGTCTTTTGTATATAGAAGTTGAAAGGAATAGAGGGAACACCGCTCCATTTGTCATGCATATGATGAGATGAGGTGTATCGTGAAGGTAGGTGATTGTATGTATCCACGGGCATATGGAGGCTTTCATGGAATTGGACCGGTTGGCACTCATATTGGCTTTGGCGGGTATTATGTGAGCCCTGGCGTGTTCTCTGGTTTAGGTGGTTTTCCTGGGTATGGCGGATATGGTCCATTTTCGGGATATCCGTATGGCTCTACGTTCATCATGGGACGTCCTCCTGGCTTTTATGTGAGGAGAGAGCTTTTAAATGAAGCATCCCAATGATTGAAATAGCCGTAAATTGGCTATTTCAATTGGTGAAAGTGTTTGAACGTGGCAGTGATAATAATCACCCCTAAAATGCAAATAGGCAGCCAAATAATGATAAATTGATCGTAGGCATCTGCGTATGCAGCTAAAGCAGCACCTAGACAGTAAAAGCAAATGGATCCTATTCGCATCAAGCTCATATGCTTAACAGGAGCTCTTCTTTTTTCTCGATTTGATAAGCGCTGAGCCAAATCCTCAAACAGGTTAGCAAGTGTACTCGTTAGAACGGTTGTTGAAATGCCAGCCACATTCAATTTACGGGCGGCCGTCGTCTGCATGCCCATGGCCATACTCAAAAGAATAATCAGCATAAAATAGGCACTCTGTGTATAAGGAAAAATGGTCATGAGAGCAAATAGAAACAAGATCAACACTTCTATGATAAAAATGCGTGTAACGGCTTTTGGCCAAAATGTTTTTTCATGTGTCCCACCAATCACGACGGCAAGTAAAACACCTAGAACAAATCCACTTAGTGCGGTGATGGAATGAAGAGCTGTTAGCTGCAATGAACTTCCTGCTGCAATGCCGAGCAGTACAATATTACCAGTCATATTCGCTGTAAATACATGTCCTAGGCTTAAATAGCCAATCACATCCACAATACCGGCGGAGAGACATAAGAAGATCAATGCTATGTTTCGACATGAGTGTGCGGTCAAAATGGTCATCCCTTTCTTTTTCTCTAATGAATAAGTTTAACGCTTAATGACCGCGTATGTCCATCTTATGAGCTGGTAAAATGTCTTGAAGCTGATATAAGACTTGTCTAAAAGTATCATCATTCACAAGGTGCCTCATGCGGCGAAAAGGATCGCCTTTTTCCTTTAGACGCTCTATGACAAAAGGCATGGTAAACATAGATGGATGAAGCTCTTTGTGATTCAGTTCGTTCCATTCAAGTGGTGTCGCAACAAGTCCAAGCTCGTTTCCTCTTGGGGAATATGGTGCGATGATTGTTTTTCCAGCATCGTGCTGTAAGTAATCTAAATACAAACGATTGCCTCGTTTTTTCTTTAGACGTTCTAGTGTAAAAAGCTCAGGTGCTTGTTCGCATAAAAATTGACAGATAAAAGCGGTGAATTGCCTCGTTTCTTCATATGTGAAGGCATTTTTCTTTAATGGAATATAAACTTGTAGTCCTTTCCCGCCGCTTGTTTTAATAAAAGCGGTGAGGAAGAGTCCGTCTAAAAGTGATTTGATTCGCTTAGCTGCTTCTATGGCTAGGTGAAATTCTTTGACAGATGGCGGGTCTAAATCAAAAACAATCTCTGTGGGGCACTTGGTATCTCTTGTTTCAAAAGGGATATGAAATTCCATCGCCAGCTGGTTACCGAGCCAAAGTAATGTCTTTGGATCATTACAAACTGTATATTGAATATCTTGAACTTGATCAATCACAACAAAATTTGGCGCATAATCGGGCGTTGATTTTTGATAAAAAGATTCTCCTCCAATGCCATGAGGGAACCGAATTAAAGTCAGCCGTCTTTCACGTAAAAAGGGCAATAGATAGGGAGCCGCCTGTCTCAAATAAAGGAGGTAATCTGCCTTGGTGATATGAAGGGCCGGTACAATCGGTTTCTCTGGGTGAGTGACATCAATGACGTCTGGGAGCGGATACAGCTGTTTGAGCATTTGCTGAAAGGTACACGCTGCTGGATCAGCATCTAGTAAAAACGAAGAAAAGCGGGGCTCCCTTAATGCTGATCCATCAAAGGATATACAAGCAATACTTGCGACAATAGATGGCGGGATTTCATATTGTGATGCTTTTATCAGATGGCCTTTTGTTTGAAATAACGTACGCAGTGTTTGTTCTTCTTCTTTAGAAAAACCATGCTTGAATTGAACAACCTCTATGAGATCATTATCTTGATAAATACAACCTTGGAAATAGCCATTTTCTTTATCAAAACGGGCCACAATGACAGATACATATCGCCAATTTTTGATTTTTAGCCATTCTTTCGAGCGTATATGATCGTGCCATTTACTCGTCTTTTTTTTTGCAATTAGCCCTTCTACTAAATGCGTCGTCATCAGCTCTTTCATGTAATCAGGGTTACGATCTGTTTGAATGATTTGAAGAAGGGAAGGATGATCCAGCTGAACGGAGGGTGGAAGCTTCGCCTCTTGGAACACTTGCTGTAGCCATTCTTTTCTTTCAATAAGGGGGAAATCGATGAGGGATTTCCCTTTACACTTCAATATATCAAATGCAATCAAATGACATGGAAACCGCTCAGCCTGCAATCGAATGGCTTCTTTGTTTTTCAGCCTGCCTCTTTGCTGAACCTTCGCAAAATCGCTTTGCTGTTCACTCAGTAAATAGGCCAATTCTCCATCTAGTGTTAGTGGTAAAAAAGGAGCAAGTCGATCCTTTAATTGTTTACACTGATCAATCACCTCAGGAAATTGGTCGTTTAATCGTTTTCCAGCTCTACTCTCCAAATGGATCTCGTCTTCTTCCCACACAAGAATGGTCCGAAAGCCATCATATTTTAATTCATACAGCCAGTCTGCTCCTACAGGAATATCATGGGCAGACGTTAATCGCATAGGTTTCATTGTGCTTTTCACTTCCTCACATTGTGTGTTCTTAGATTGGGATGAAATTTTCATAAACATACATAAGTCTGATGAAAACATTACATAGTAAGGAGAAAAGAACGGAGGCGTCACGATGCATACAGTATGGAAGGGCGGTATTAGCTTCGGATTGGTCAATATTCCAGTCAAGCTGTTTACCGCTACAGAGAATAAAGATATTAAATTAAGACAGCTGCATAAAGAGTGCCATACACCCATTAATTACAAAAAGGTTTGTGCCAATTGCGGCGAGGAGGTAGCGCCAGAACAAATAGTGAAAGCGTACGAGTATGCCAAAAATAAATTCATTGAATTGGACAATAAAGAGCTAGAAAGACTGCGAAAAGAAAATGAAGAAAAAGCTGTCGAAATCATTGATTTTGTGAAGATAGAAGACATTGACCCAATCTATTATGACCGAAGTTATTTCTTATCACCAGATACCGGGGGAGCGAAGGCTTATTCATTATTAAGAAAAGCCTTACAAGAATCGGGTAAAATTGGTGTAGCCAAGATTATGATCCGCTCAAAGGAGCAATTAGCAATCGTCAGGTGCTATGAGGATATTCTACTGATGGAAACCATTCATTTCCCTGACGAAATTAGACAAGTATCAGACGTACCAAATATCCCGCAAGAGGAAAATATCGTGAAGAAGGAGTTAGATACAGCACTTCTTTTAATCGAGCAGCTAACCACAACATTCGACCCAGCGGCATATCAAGATGAATACAGAGAGCAGCTGATGAATGTAATTGGGGATAAAATATCTGGAGAACATACAGTACAGCCAGAAACGACAGGCAAAAAAGCTGCATCATCCAATGTAACCGATTTGATGGCAGCTCTACAGGCTTCTATCGATCGATCAAAACCAGCAAAAGCGAAAAAAGCAGCGCCTAAGAAAAGAAAAGCACCCACCAAAAAAGAAAAGAATGCGTAAGAATAAGACCGCTCATGGGCGGTCCTATTTTGGCTTGACCACATCCTGAATTGTCCCGTCTTTTCGGTGGATAACAACAGACGTCCCTTTTTTAGATGAAATCTCTTTCGCCCGGTCAATTGCCGCTTGTTTCGTCTCTTTGACTTCACTTGCACGTTTCGCTTTTTCTGTCTGAACGGCCCAGCCCTCTTCATGTTTGACTACATGCTGCGCATGATCCATGAGCTCTGGTCTTGAGGAGCGGCTTTTTTTAGACGGAATGACAGAACCATTAGCTGAAAATTCCTCAATTTCCTTCTCCGTGGCGTTCTTTTTCCACTCTTTCGCTTGATTGATTGCAATTGGAATGGCTCTATTTTCTTCATAGTCTTCCTGTACCATTTTGTTGGCAATCTCAAGCGCTTTTTTTCGAATGACTTTTTCTAACGACTGAAATGAAGCAGGATAATCTTCCATCGTCCAAGACATATCGAACGCTCCTTTCTTTTATTTGAACACCTTCCCCCATATACAATTGATCAAACATACAAGAATCTCAAACCAATGGATGGGATGAAATATATCGTTTTGCCGAAGCATTTTCATGTCAACTCCTGCAAAATTGAAGGTAGTAAAGGAGTGATATTCATGATGATCAAAGGCTTGTATGAAGCCCATTTGCCCGTGAGTGATTTGAAGGCATCCATCTCATTTTTTGAAAAATTGGGATTAACGCTTGCTTGTGAAAATGAAAGAGTGGCATTTTTATGGATTGAGAAAGGAAAGAGCTGGCTTGGAATATGGAAGGTAGATATGTCTACTATTCCATATCATCCAGCGACTCGACATGTAGCCTTCCAAATTAAAACATCCAGCATCGAACAGATCAAAGCTTGGCTGATAGAAAAAGGTATCAGCATTCATCCGATGTTTGGCTTTTCGGAAGAGCAGCAGCCTTTAGTTCTTGATAATCCGCCGCAATTTCATGCAGCGATATACTTTCTTGACCCAGATGGAAATTTGCTTGAATGCATTGCACCGCTTGAAATCGATGCAGCAGAAAATCAGGACATGATGACATATGTAGAGTGGGAAAGAAAGAAAAATCCGTTTATCGATTGACAAAGTCCTTCATTGTAACTATATTGATTACAACGGTGGTGAAGGATTGTGAAACAAATTAGCAGCAGGTATACGATCGCTGTTCATATTTTGTCATTTATTGCGGGTGTTCCAAAAGAGTGTACAGGTGATTTTATTGCAGAAAGTGTCAATTCAAATCCTGTGATCGTTCGAAAAATGATGGCGATGCTCAAACGAGCGGGGCTCATTGAGATTCGTCGAGGAGTAGGCGGAGCTTACTTAAAAAGACCGGCAGAGGATATCACGCTGCTTGATGTGTACCGGGCTGTGGATGTAAGCGCAGATGAACAATTATTTAACTTCCATCAACCAGTCATTGCATGTCCGATCGGTCAAGCCATGGATACGAGACTACGGCACGAACTCAAAGAAGCGCAGTCTGCACTTGAGAATCACCTAAGGCAAGTGACAATCAAGCAATTATTGACGGAGGAAGAATAGAAAAAGCTCATACCCTTGAGCTTTTTTATCCTTTTTGTTGTAACCAATATGATGATAACAGATGATCTGATCTGTAACTTGAGCTGTTTCACCATGAAACATCACCGTTGAATGATAAAATGAGGAGGTCAAACAAATGAAATTATTAGTGACAGGTGCAACAGGACAACTTGGATCGCTCGTCGTTAAGCATTTGCTGACAAAAGTACCGGCTGAACAAATTGCGGTGAGTGTTCGAGATCCGCAGAAAGCAGCGCATTTGAAGGAAGCTGGGGTGGATGTACGCCACGGAGACTTTACTCAGCCAGACACTCTTGCATCAGCGTTTCAAGGCATTGACCGTCTTTTGATCATTTCAACTGCTGATGGAGACCGCGTGAAGCAGCATACGGCTGCCATCCAAGAGGCGAAAGCAGCAAATGTATCCTTTATTGCTTATACGAGCGTGGTCAATGCAAGAGAGAGTCAGCTTGTCCTTGCCCATGACCATGCAAAAACAGAAGAAGCGATTTTGGCCTCTGGCATCCCTCATGTGTTTTTAAGAAACAATTGGTATGTAGAAAATGAAAAAGACACCATTCTGGCATCAGTCAGCGGCGCACCATTTTTAAGCCCTATTGGTGAAGGGAAAGTTGGCTGGGCGACAAGAAATGACTATGCAGAAGCGGCGGCAAATGCGTTAACACTTCCGGTGCATGACCAGGAAATATATGAATTGTCAGGACCTCTTCGGACGCACACTGAACTTGCACAAATTGTCAGTGAGGTGAGCGGAAAAGAGATCAAAGTAGAGAAAATCGATGTAGACACATTTGGAGAATTTTTAGCTTCAAATGGTGTACCAAAAGAGGCTGTTCCATTTGTCAAAGCCATTCAAAGCGGCATTCGCGATGGTGCTCTAGCCGTTGAAAGCCAAGATTTCGAATCATTACTAGGCCGTCCGTTAACGCCTATTGAAGAAAGAATTCGTGAATTGATTTTAAAATAAATCTTCTCAAGCGCTCTTAAAAGGGCGTTTTTGTATGTAGATTATGTTTTATGCTTCATTAAATTTCTCTCCAACTGTAGTCCTGTCAATGTAACGTTTTTTTATACAAACAGATCGACTGAAGGTTTAATTTCCCTCTCATTTTTTCTACTCCTACATCATTGAGGAGAACATGAACCCAAGTGATAATTTTTTCATTTTTTAGATAATAATAGGAGGAAGTGGTAATTGTGGGAAAAATTAATAGTAAACATTCTAAAATCCTAGCAGCTTTTGGGATGATTTTTATCTATTTTAGTGATGTTTGGAACTATTGGATCACCAGTGAAGTATAATCAAAACGAATTAAGTAATTCTAATATCCAGACTTTAGAAAAATCATCATTAGAAGTGAACCTTGCCAAAATCATTAATAAATATAGTAAAAAGACTACTTGGAACCAGGCTCAAAAAAAGGCATCCAAAATTGTCAACATGGTGATGACGGGGTCTGACGTTGCTTCGGCAATATCTATAGTGCTAGGTGCCTTTTCATTTGGAACCGTAACGGCTATCGCTTGGGCAGCAAGGATGTCATTAAAGTGGTATATCAAACGAAAAGGTAAAAAAGCAGCTGTTACATGGTAAAGTAAAGAAGAGTAGTTATGATTCTCATAACTACTTCTTCTTTACTAATTACGTATAAGGGGAGCCGTGTGGTGAAAGGAATTGTAGAGGGAATCAAATCATTCGTATCTGTATTATTTGAACCAGTATCTTTATTTAATAAATTAATTGAAAAACCTAAGAATTTTTATCCGTTCATTTTAATTATGCTAAGCGGAATATTTTTAGTGCTATCCACCTCACAATTTTTAATACAGGAAATTTCTCACCTGTTTGAATTAGAAGACAAGTTGTCTAATTCAGCTATCATTATTGGTATTTTCACTTTTATTATAAGTGGAGGATTACTTATAGAGTGGCTGATTCAAGCAATTGTCATCTATTTTATGGTATCACTGTTTTCTACTGTAACACGGGAATTCAGAGCGGTATCCAGTATTATCGGTTATAGTTGGGTTCCTATAGCCATTAAGGTGTTTTCTTTCTCGTTATTAGTTATGTTTTCTGGGGAATTGTACGAGATTAAAGGATTCTCTGGTATATTAAAACATACCGATAATTCTCTTTTAAACAGTTTTTTGAAAAATATAGATTTTTTTGTCATTTGGCAGTACATAATCATGTATTTAGGTGTTAAAATTTTGTTAAGAGATTCTAGTAAGTGGGTGTCCATAATGATTATCGCTTTCACCTTCTTACTAAACACAATTTTAAAAATAATTCCAGAGATTTTCACTTCATTTATGTAATTGTTTTAACCCTATAATCAGTTAGTAGGATGTGATGAAATGTTACGAAAAGCCTCACTTTCTTATTTTATTGCAAGCATTATTACAATAATAGTCATTTTGATTGAAGTTGGTATCCGTTCAGCAGTTGTTTCTCCATTTGTTCTACTTGATTCGAACAAAGATAACAATCCAAAAGTATTAATCTCCCATTCTCTTTATCAGGGTGATTTTTTATTAACCTATCAAGATGGTCACCCCAAAGATCGTTCAGAAGCAGCCTTTCAATTGGGTGGAAAGCAAATACATTTCACGGAGATTCCATCTAGGGATGGGATTAGCACAATTGAAACTGACAAATTAATGAAAGATAAGGCAACAGTTTTTCTAAGAAGAGGTTTTGTACCTATTCATGATGATAAAATCAAGATGGAACAGGTATCGCAAAATCCTTTTTTTTCTAAATACAATCTAACGATATTAACAGAAACTACTAAGGTCAAAACAGGTTTTAAGCATAATACCACATATATTATATTAATTACCTTAATAGGAATTCTTTTTCCGGCTATGTTATTTTTATTTTTTAATCTTCATGAATCTATGAAAAACCTATTCACATTATTTATTCCCTTTGTTCTAGCCATTTTTCTTCCCTTGGGATTAAATTATTATTTCTTAATGGGATATGTGCTATCAATAACAGGTTCTTATGTCTTAAGTATTATTCTCTCTATACTTGTACCTAGTTTCCTGTCAGTTTTATTGACAGCTTATTCATTTGAGTATACTACAAAAGATACGCCTGAAGATATAGAAGAAAATGAAGGCGCGCCAGTAAATTCGTTCTTAATGAATGTTAGGGAGCAAGTTGTTTTGTTTGGTGCTACCACATTATCTTTGTTATATTTCGGATCATATTTATTACTTCCTTTGTCGTTTCAAGCGAAGATCATGGATAACCTTTTTCTATTTTGTGGCTGGTACTTCGCCCTAATCATATTATTTATTTTTGGTTACTCAATCATTCAAAAAATAATAAACAAATATGAAGTTTTAAATACGGAAGCATTTATGAATATTCGCAAGGATATTGAGAATAAGACAAATCAAAAGGTGAATATTTGGGTGAAAAAAGACTCTCAGCATGATGTGAATGCCTGGATATATTCTTTTAAACTTCCATTTAAAAGAAGAGTCGATGTGTATGTGACAGAAGGGTTGTTAGATAAGTTTGATAAAGATGAAATTCGTGCTATCTTATACCATGAAATGGGGCATGCGAAGTTAAAACATGCACATTATACCATGTTCCTAACTTTGATCGTAACATTATTTATGGGCATCAGTATGTATTATGCCAGACAGTTTATGCTTGCCAACGGATGGTGGCAATATGTTCTTATTTTCCCAATAGGAGTAATTCTCATGATCTTCATTACGGAATGGCTGCCAAAGAAAATCAGCCGGTTATTTGAGATTCAGGCTGATAACTTTGCTGTTTCCCATCTTGAGAATAAAACACTGTATCTCAATACTTTGATTAAATTAAGCAGTCTTATTGAAGAAGAAGATGGAGATTATGGAAGAAAGTCTGAATGGCGTGAAAGTCACCCCTCTTTTGAAAAACGAATTGAGAACATAAAGAAAACCAATTAAGTCAACAAGGTGATTATGTGAAGGCTAAACCGTACCATTCCAAATATAATTGGCTAAATCTATTTATAAAGAGAAATTCCCGGGTGTTGAAGTTGGCTTTATTAGTTGTTTTTATTAGCTTTTTCGGTACTATATTATTCTTATCAATTAACAATGATATGAACGTGACTACCATTCCCCTTAGTTATTTGGAGGAAGGGGTTAGTGATAGTGAGAATGATGGACTTGCTGTTTGTTTCTCAATTTTTTCGCATAATTTCATTATCTTGCTGCCAGCGTTAATTGGAGTTTTTTCACTAGGTTTTTTATCAATAATATATGTTTCCTTACAAGGATATTTACTTGGAGTATCCATCTATAGCATCTCTCAAACAACGTCAATTTCAACTGTGATTACATTCACGATATTTCATGGGATTTTTGAGATGATTGCTATAGCTCTAGTTACTGCATTTGCTATAAAACCTGGTGAAATAACGATTGAATCCATTCGTGGAAATCGTAAATTTATACAGAAACAGGACTTAATAGATATGGTTGTTCTACTTGCTATGTATATTATTTTTTTATTCACAGCGTCATTGATTGAAGGATTAATACTCCTAAATATATGAAGTTAGTTTTAAATATCATTTTGATGTTTAGAGGTAGATGGATATGAGAGAAATTTACTTGATTAACAAATATAAATTTAGAAGCATCTTAAACAGATTTTTGTATATTCGCAAAAATAGGAGAATGCATAGTGTTTATCTCCCATTTCTTGTAGGAAGTATCATCATCACTGTTACTTTGGCTGTTATTAACTTTTTTACTTCTTCTACAGTTGAATTTATGCTTGAAAATTTAGAACCATTAACTAGAAAAGAGCAAAGTGAATGGGCCTATAGACTATTTTTATTAATAATATTGTTTATTCTGACTAGCAATGTTTATTCTAATGTGTACCGTATGCTAGAACTTAAAGACTTTAAGTTGCTATCTTCTATTGTTCCATCTGTTAATAAAATAATACTCAGTAAGTTAATTGGGCGTGAATTATTTAAAAGTTTACTACTATTCGTAATATTTGTGCTCTTTTTCATTCGTATAGCTACAAAGCTTAACCTAAGTTTAGCAACTGGGATGTTTTTATTTCTTTTTATAACTCCCATCATAGTAATTTTAGCAACGTTAAAAATCTATATAGTGATGAAAATAATTTCGGCTAAAGTAAGTACAAGAATTGGATTGAATTATAGCCTGTTTCTTTTATTCACAAAAATAATAATAACTATACTCTTTTTTTCTATTCTTTTTCCTTTTATTGAATATATACCTAGTAGCTTGGTGAGGGAAAATTACTTATTGATTTACAACCATTCTTTTATCCTGTCTTTACTAGTGTTCTTTAATCCATTTCATTTTATAAGTGATAAATGGACAATTCTCTCTATCTCCCTTTTTATAGGGATTTGTATTTGCTGGTTAATGGGTAAATCTTTAAAACATTTAGAAGTCTATACATATATTGTTTTTTTTCAGCGGAATAATTCCAATGTCATTGGAACAGAGATAAGACACAGCTTATTTAATTTGTATTTGTCCAGATTGTTCATGGTTCTAAAATATCTTAAATTCATTCCATTTTTAACAAGGAAAATTGTTGAAAAAGATTATAAACATTTTCAAAGAATCAAGCTGTATAGGTTTAACCAAACTTTTTTATTAATTATCTTTCAATACATATTGATATTTATACCTTATTATCTTTTAGCCTCCAAAAATATTTCTTTTATAGAGGGGAATCATTTATCGATCTTTGCTATTCTCCATCTTTCAGGAGCTGTCATGGTAATCCATAGACTCTTTAATCGCTTTTCGCCTGACTTTGAAGGAAAAAGTTTCGTTTACCTTTTACTTACTCCTGTAAGAGTAGAAGAAATTTGCTTAGCGAAGGTGCTTAGTTTGTTAGGAGTTGCACTGCCTTTTTCAATTATTGTTAGTATAGCAACCTGTTTAGTTTTTGACGTCAATTTCTTATTAATTCTTCCTTTAAATGTATTAACTATGGTTGTTACAATACTAATTGCTCTAGTCTCCAGTATTACTTTCCCGAATTATGAAAGAGAAACTTATCTGGATTTGCCTAGCACAAGGTCCAGTATCATGAGTAAATTCTTGTCGAGTTTATTTATTATAATTGGAAGTTTAATCATCATACTCTCCAAAAATTCTTTGTTAACCGTAATATTATTTTCGTCCATGGCATTTATGATTAGTTCAATCCTCTTCCATTTATGCTGCAAAAAATTAACTAATTCTGAATTTAAAAACTTCGCATCTTTAAGTGAATTTAGTGAGTAAGGATGATTATATGTTAAATGTAGTGAATATTTCCAAGTCATATGGCAGTATACCTGCGATAAAAGAAATAAGTTTCCACATACATTCCGGTGAAATTTTAGGCTTATTAGGTTCAAACGGCGCGGGTAAAACGACAACTTTATCTATATTATCGGGATTAATGAAACCTGACAGTGGATTTGTAAGTTTATATGAGGTTGAGGATCCCAATGAATATAAGTCACAAATTGGCTGTGTATTCGATGATTTAAGTCCCTATGATTATTTAACAGGTAGAGAATACGTAACCTTCATGGGTGAATTAAGAGGAGTTCCTTCCAATCAAATTGATCTTTTTATATCCGATCTGTCCCAACTACTCTTTCTTGAAAGAAAAATTGATGTCTTAATCAAAACCTATTCAAAAGGTATGCGTCAAAAAATTATATTGATGGGTGCCTTAGCTCATAATCCGGTTCTCTTGATTATGGATGAACCATTTACAGGATTAGACCCAGAAAGCATAAAGGCGATTAAAGATTATTTAAAAGCCTTTACTCATAAAGGAAACTCCATCATCTTCAGTACTCATATACTTGAAGTAGCAGAAAAATTATGTGACAGACTAGTAATAATTGAAAAAGGAAATTGTATTGCCACCGGTAGCTTGGAGGAAATAAGATTGCAAGACAGTCAAATGAATGGAAATACTCATAGTTTAGAAGAAGTTTTTCATATGTTGACACATTCTTATAGTAATTTCAAAGAGTGATTGGTTTGAAAAATCACATAATAACATTGATTACAACACTAGTAAACACAGTAAGTACTATAAATGGGAACATAAGCATTTAAAAGCGTTTTTTCATTAACACCTATAATTAATTCCAAAAAATAAACATCAAAAATGCCCTATGAAAAGGGCG
>NZ_NKHG01000082.1 GCF_002744245.1 Bacillus pumilus
TCTAAGACCCGCTCTATTAAGAGCAGGTCTTTTCAAATAAACGTTGAATTTATTTCGCTTCGCTATAAAGGCGAGCCACTTCATCCCAGTTCACAACATTCCAGAATGCAGAAATGTAATCAGGACGACGGTTTTGGTAGTTTAGATAGTAAGCATGCTCCCAAACGTCAAGTCCTAGGATTGGTGTTTTTCCTTCTGTTAAAGGAGAATCTTGGTTTGGAGTACTTGTGATTTCAAGTTTGCCGTTGCTGACAACAAGCCATGCCCAACCAGAACCAAAGCGTCCTGCAGCTGCTGCAGCGAAATCAGATTTGAATTTTTCAAATCCACCTAATTCTTTTTCGATCGCATCTGCAAGTTCACCAGTTGGTGCGCCGCCACCGTTTGGTGAAAGAAGCGTCCAGAATAACGAGTGGTTAGCATGTCCTCCGCCATTGTTACGTACAGCTGTACGAACATTTTCAGGCGCAGAGTTCAGGTTAGCCACTAGCTCTTCAATTGATTGATCTTCAAGAGCTGATGCACCTTCGATTGCTTTGTTTAAGTTTGTTACGTAAGTATTATGGTGTTTTGTGTGGTGAATCGTCATTGTTTCCTTGTCGATATGTGGTTCTAATGCATCGTAAGCATATGGTAATTCTGGAAGTTTAAAAGCCATGGTAAAATTCCTCCTTAGAAATGTATGTACTGAAATGCTTCCTTTGTAAGCAAGCAATTCACCCTACTCAAAGAGTATCAAAAGAAACGGCTTGTTTCAACGTTATTGCTCATGATATGAAACATTTCAGTATTTATTTTGTATTTAGCCCTTTAGAAAGAATGTTAAACACCCATTCTCGAATTAGCGAAGCACATAAAGTAAAAAAATTCCCAGCATCAATGCTTGGATCAATCCTTTTGCAAATACACCTGACACAAATCCAATGAGTGAGCCTAAGCCTACTTTCACACTTGTCTTCACATCTTTTTGATGAACAAGAAGCTCTGCTATGACGCTGCCGACAAATGGACCAATGATAATCCCTGCAATTGGAATGACAAATGGACCGATTAATAAACCTATAGTGCTTCCCCAAATGGCTGCTCGACTACCGCC
Organism: Bacillus pumilus; assembly: GCF_002744245.1. Taxonomy (GTDB): domain Bacteria; phylum Bacillota; class Bacilli; order Bacillales; family Bacillaceae; genus Bacillus; species Bacillus pumilus_M. Next base: position 1,097 of record NZ_NKHG01000082.1, read on the forward strand.
AAAGCGCTTTACACCAATGAGATTTGAGACATAATCCGCTGCAAATAACACGGCTGTAAACATGGCTTGAATGAGCCAAAATGTCAGTGTCAGCGGCTCGAAGCTGAAAAAGAAGCCATACAGAATAAAACCAAGAACGATAAAGACAACACTAGGGATGATTGGATAGACGAGCCCAACAAATGCAATGATAAATGCACAGCCAATTAGAATCCAGTACAGCACGTCCACGTCACAGCCGCCTCCTTTTTATATGCTTTTTAAATGCTGTATACATTATGCCTCATTCCTGCTGTCTTAACCAGCGATGAAGGCCGTACTTGTACTTGATGGATAGACATTGATACAATGTGAGAAATAGAAAAGAATGTAGGAAGTGAAACGGTTGAACGTATTTAGTCTATTGTTAAAAGGAATTTATTCACCGAAAGATATTGCAAGAGCACGCTTTACTGGAATTGGAAAAGCCATTTTGTTCATTTTTATCCTTTCCATCATCGCTACTGTTCCTCAGGGCTATCATATGAGTCAAGAGATTTCAGGCGCAATATCAGGATTTCAGCATGTGATCAAAAAAGATTTACCCGACTTTTCAATTGAAAAAGGGAAGCTTCAAGCTGACCAAAGCGCACCGATAGAGAAAGAAGAAAACGGGATCACGATCTTCTTTGACCCTGCTGAAAAAATAAAATCGAGTGAGCTTGAATCAAGACAAACAGCCATCGCTTTATTAAAAGACAAAGCAGTGATTGCCATTGATGGGCAAATGACAGATATCCCATATCAGCTTCTTGGTGGGACACTGACAAAAGATGACCTCTCTCGGGTGATAAACCAAAACCAAGCGATCATTATCCCTGTCATTTGTGTACTGCTTTACCTATCAACTGCAGCTCTCATGTTCATCAGCGCAACATTCCTTGCGATGCTTGGGACATTTATTAAACGAATGCAGCAAAAAGAGCTTTCCTTCCAAATGCTTTGGAAGCTCTCCGCCTATTCACTCACATTAACAACAGTCTTTTTCGCCATCATGAGTGCATTAAACACCCCTGTTGCGAACTCATTTTTATTAAATTGGGTGATTAACTTTATCTTCTTATATCTTGTGGTGAAAGAAATACCCGCTAAAAAATAAACCACATGTCAAAGTGGTTTCTGTAGGAAGGACGGGCACTAAAGCAGAGCGAATGTGTGATTCCTAAGCATCTGGCAGTAAATGCGAGGGTTTTTCTTCAAACTGAAAGCTCCCCAAGTCAGGGGAGCTTTTTATGTATATTCATGATCTATGACTCATCTGGATGGATGATCGCAAACAAATAGTGATCCTCCCACTCTCCATTAATCTTCACTTTTTTACGATTTAGTCCCTCATTTTCAAAACCTGTCTTTTCAAGCACACGAATGGAACCAATATGATCTGTTTTTACTCCAGCCTCAATACGATGGAGGTTCAATTCATAAAAGGCATAATCAATGATTAAACGAATGGCCTCTGTCATATATCCATTCCCACCTTGCTTTTGATCGAGCACATACCCTAGCCAAGCCCCTTCAATTGGTCCTCTTACGACAGAACTTAGTGAGATCGTCCCAATTAAGGCATCTGTTTCATTTAAGAAAATACCGTGCATATAAGCCTCATCTTGTGAGCATCTTTGCAAACTGCGCTTAATCCGTTCAATTTGATAAGTTAAGGCGAAAAAATCATCTTTGACCAAAGGTGTAAATTGCTGAAAATATGAGCGATTCTCAAGTTCTAGTGTTAATAATGATTCTGCATCATTTTCTGTTAGCGTTCTCACATATATATGCTGACTTATTTTCTTCATAAACTCTCCTCCTTTTTTATTTTATCATAATGGTCATATGAGGATGAGCACCTATTCATCAAGTGGCGATTCAGCTTGCAAAAAAATTCACAAACTTACACCACTTGTCAAAGTGATTTTTCATTACAAGCTTTACTAGAACAAACTAGAACCACCCTTTCTAGCTTTTCTCCCCTTTTTGGTTCTATCATTTCAGGACATGCATACACTGAAGTAAAATCATAAAAGCGGTGAGTGAAATGCGGCGAATTATTTTTTTACTAATCAGTTTGTTTGTGCTCTTTATTATCTTTTTTGATTTAAAAAATGGGACGATTCCTGTTCAAGAAGAGCAGGCCGTTCCCGCAAGTGCCTTTCAGTCTTCTGAGAAAAAAACGTATAAGAACGTCACTGTCAAACAAGGTCAAACCGTTGTATCCATCGTACATACAAGTAACCCCCTTGATGAGGTCATTGAAGATTTTGAAAAGCTGAATAAAGGCGTCAAAGCGAACGAAATTCGAGCAGGCAGCACATATAAGTTTCCGGTCTATCAGAGATAAAACGTTAATTCCTTGTCATTCATACAAAGAGACTGTTACAATATGAAATGTAAAACACGTCTACACTGCAAATACATTGCATGTACACTAAGGAGCGATTGACAAGTGAGTGAAGTCACACATCGTACAAAAACGCGTCCCGTCAAAGTGGGACCTTTAACTATAGGTGGAAATAATGAAGTGGTCATTCAAAGTATGGCCACAACCAAAACACATGATGTTGAAGCGACAGTAGCTGAAATTAAACGTCTTGAAGAAGCAGGCTGTCAAATCGTGCGTGTCGCATGCCCAGATGAACGCGCTGCAAACGCCATTGCGGACATCAAAAAACAAATTAATATTCCGCTTGTTGTCGACATTCATTTTGACTACAAGCTTGCACTGAAAGCCATTGAAGCGGGTGCAGACAAAATTCGAATCAACCCAGGAAACATCGGGAGACGAGAAAAAGTCGAAGCTGTTGTCAAAGCAGCAAAAGAAAAAGGCATTCCAATTCGTATTGGCGTAAACGCAGGCTCATTAGAGAAAAAAATTCTTGATAAATATGGTTACCCAACAGCAGATGGTATGGTCGAAAGTGCACTGCATCACATTAAAATTTTAGAAGACCTAGACTTTCATGACATCATCGTCAGTATGAAAGCATCTGATGTAAACCTTGCGATTGAGGCGTATGAAAAAGCAGCAAAAGCCTTTGACTATCCTCTTCACCTTGGTATTACAGAGTCAGGCACTTTATTTGCAGGTACAGTAAAAAGTGCAGCTGGTCTTGGCGCTATCTTGAATATGGGGATTGGGAACACACTTCGTATCTCATTAAGTGCTGATCCCGTTGAAGAGGTCAAAGTAGCACGCGAGTTATTGAAATCATTTGGTCTTGCATCAAACGCAGCCACACTCATCTCTTGCCCAACTTGTGGAAGAATTGAAATTGACCTCATTAGCATTGCAAATGAAGTTGAAGAATATATCTCTAAAATTAAAGCACCGATCAAAGTAGCAGTGCTGGGCTGCGCTGTAAACGGTCCAGGTGAAGCGCGTGAGGCTGACATTGGAATCGCAGGCGCAAGAGGCGAAGGTCTATTGTTCCGTAAAGGTGAAATTGTTCGTAAAGTACCAGAAGAAACAATGGTCGAAGAGCTGAAAAAAGAAATCGATAAAATTGCTGAAGAACACTATGCAAAAATGGAAGCTGAAAAAGAAAAACAAGCGAACGCATAGCAAAAACGCCTGACGTCACTGTCAGGCGTTTTTCTGTTCTTGTTAAAAGAACGGGGTGATAAAAATTCCCAGGATGACGGAAACAATTCCGATCCCGATTGACCACGCGCCAAGCGCATGTGCTCCTTTTCTTCTTGCAATATAACCAACGACGATTGCCGCTACCCCTAATAGCACCGGCAAGACAAATAATGAGATAATCGCAAGCGCGAGTGCTGTATAGCCTATCCCTTTACTGCCTGAATCGTCACCTGCATGGTCACGTTCTCGTCTGTCTTCTCGATCTCTTGATGCTTGATATGGCTCTGCGATTTCAGCAGCTGTTTCCTCTAAATAGCCATCATCATGACTAAAATCTGTGTCGATTTCACGATCATTTCGTTTGAAATCCTCGTCTCTTTCCATGATCAATTCCCCCTTTTTGGTTAATAGAAAGGAGCTTTTTTAGTATGAGCAAAAATGTCTATTTCATGTTTGCTAAAACTTGCTGGAATTGTGAATTGATTATGTTACACTTTAAGAGTATAAATATGAGGAGTGTGGGCATGTTACGTTTAGGAATTGATATTGATGGCACAGTGACGGCGCAAGACACCTTTGTTCCCTACTTAAATGAGTCGTTTCAATGTGCCATCACACTAGATGATATGACGGAATATGATTTGACGAAGCTTTTAAAAATTTCAAATGAAGAATTTTGGGGCTGGATGGATCAGCATGAGCCTCTTATTTATAAACAGGCAAAGCCTGCCGAAGGTGCAAAAGAGATCCTTGATCAAATGAAAGAGCACCACAAACTGATTTATATCACCGCAAGAAGGCAGTGTCACACCGATGTCACCTACACGTGGTTTCAAGAACATCAGGTGCACTATGATGACATTGAGCTCGTTGGCGGTCATCATAAGCTAGAAGCTGTCCAAAAACACCATATTGATGTGTTTTTCGAGGATCATCATGGCAATGCCACAATGATTGCAAAAGAGGCTGACATCCCGGTCATTCTTTTTAACTCACCTTATAACCAAATGCCAATTGACGACAGAATTATTCGCGTCAACAACTGGCAAGAAGCGGCTCAATGGATCAAACAATACGAACAGCGACTCCAAACTGCTTATTAAAACAAGTGAATATAAAAAAGCCGATCCCCTTAACGTATCGGCTTTTTTGATGTATCGAGCTGTTCTTCTTTCATTAAGAAATGGTACAGCGCCCCCTTCATACCTGCCTGATTCAGGTAATAGCACGGCTCCAGTTTTACCTCAATGTCCTTCCAGGCATGCAGTGTATGTAAATGTTTCTCAATGTTTGGTATCAAATCTGGTCTACCACTCACGCCCCCACCAATGAGAATTTTCTCTGGATTGAGGACAGTCGCTACGTTGTAGATGCCGATAGCTATTCGTTTGTACCACTGATCGAGCATTTTCTGAATAGACGGATCGTACGCGGCACGCTCAAAAATCGTTTGACCATCTATTTGTTTACTATGGGGAATTCCTTGTTTTTCTTTATAGCTTCGAATCAAACCAGCAGTGGAAGCACTGCTATTAAGTGTCGTAAACTGACCATTTTCCGTTTCTGTCAGCATCATGCCAAATTCACCGCCACGATAGAATGACCCGCGAACAAGCTGACCATTTACAAAAATACCACCGCCAACACCTGTGCCGATTGTCATACAAATGAAGCTGTCACAATTTTTCGCATGACCACTATATTTTTCAGCTAAAGCTGCACAGTTTGCATCATTTTCCACTTCTACACGAAGAGAAGTTCTTTCCTCCAAAAGCGTTTTGACGTTTTGCCCATTTAAGGCGATGATCGCTCCCGCAAATTCCGTATAACCCGTTTGACTGTCCACAAAACCCGGAAGACTGATGGCAATTCCCCTGACATCCCACGCCTTTTCATATTGCTTGACCACTTCCTTCATTGCCTCTAAAAACGGTTCAAGCTGCCGGCCATTCGTTTGATAGTCACCGCTAGTGAACAGCTCCCCATCCTGATTCATTAATCCATATTTTGTTCTTGTCCCGCCTACATCGAATACGACATAATATGCCACTTTTGACCCCTCCTCTATTCCAAAAGACTCAAGATTGTTTAGCGTCATACCTGTGATCTCATTCTAATGAAACGGGTGTCTTTTGTAAAACGTTTTCAAAAGACAAAATAAAAAACCAGCTTGTCGGCTGGTTTTTCACGAATGAACTTCCTTCAGTTCACAAGAAGGACACGTCCCGTATATTTCAAATTTATGTCCGCTAATGTGGTAATCCTCTAAATCCGCTTCTAGCTTGTCCATTGGACAGGCATCGATCTCCTTTGTTTTACCACACGCAAGACAAATAAAGTGGTGATGGTGATGGGAAAATGAACATTTAAAACGAAATAGTTTCTCACCTGACAATTCCGTTGTCTCTAATATCCCAAGGTCTTCATATAAGGACAAGTTTCGATAAATGGTATCGAAGCTAAGACCCGGGTAGTCTTCACTTAATGCTGTTAACACATTTTTAGCAGTCAAGTATTTGTCAGAATCAGAAAACAATTGAAGCATATCTTCACGTTTGCTTGTATATTTGTAGCCTTTTTCCTTTAATAAATCAAGCGCTTCTTGTACGTTCATGATGATTCCCCCTTCTGAATTTCCCAATACTAATACACCCGATTAAAATCAAAATGGACAGCATCACAATGGTTCCACCCGGCGCTAGATCTAAATAATAGCTTAAGATCAATCCGACCATGACAGACAATTCACCGAACAATATAGAAAGGAAAATAGCCTGTTTAAATCCTTTGGCAATTCGAATACTCGCCGCAACAGGGAGCGTCATCAGAGCGGATACAAGCAGTGTGCCCACAATACGCATAGATGCTGCAATGACGAGCGCGACGACCAAGATAAAAATAAAATGAATCCATTTCGCTGAAATACCTGAAGCCTTTGCATGCTCTTCATCAAATGAAAGCAAGAACAATTCTTTATACAAAAGCACGACAACTAAAACAACAACGATTGAAATCCCAACAATAATCCAAAGATCCAGTCTTGAAACCGCACTGACACTTCCGAACAAATAACTAAACAAATCTGTATTAAAGCCATTTGCAAGTGAAATGAAAATGACGGAAATTCCAATACCGCCCGATAAAATGATCGGAATGGCTAGTTCTTGATAATGTTTATACACCGAGCGAAGACGTTCAATAAACAATGAACCTGCTACAGAAAACGCCATCCCCATGTACAGCGGGCTAACCCCTGTTAGAAGTCCAAATTTCTTATCTAAGAACAGGCTCGCTGCAATCCCTGCCAGTGACACGTGACTAAGGGCATCTGCAATAAGCGAAAGCCTTCTCACGACAATAAATACACCAAGTAAGGGCGCAATAAAACCAATCAGCATTCCCGCGATAAACGCATTTTGTAAAAATTCATAATGAAAAAATGGAAATAGCATTATTCGTGTCCCCCATGATGATGATGGTCGTGATGAATCACTTGAATGTCATGTCCGTAAAATTGCGATAATGCTTGATCATCCATAGAATCAAACGTTTTTGCGTCTCCATGAAAATGCAATTGCTGATTTAAACAAGCCACATGGGTTACTTTATCAGAAACGGTTCCAACGTCATGCGTGACGAGAATTAAAGACATTCCTTTTTCTTTATTTAATGTTTCTAACAGCTGATAAAATCCTTCTACTGTTTTTTGATCAACCCCAACAGTCGGTTCATCTAAAATGAGCAGCTTCGGTTGGCTGACGAGCGCACGGGCGATAAATGCACGTTGCTGCTGGCCACCAGACAGCTCACCAATGTTTTGGTGCTTTAGATCTTGTATACCAACTGAACGAATAGCCTCTTCAACCTGCCATTTATCCTGCTTACTCATTCGCTTGAATAAACCAATTTTCGCCGTCAATCCACTTGCGACCACCTCGTACACAGAAGCAGGAAAACCAGTATTAAAGCTGTTCGCTTTTTGTGAAACAAATCCAATTTGATCCCAGTCCCTGAATTTTGAAACAGGGGTGCCAAATAGTTTCAATTCACCTTGTTGGGGTTTAATTAGCCCAAGCAAACATTTTAATAGGGTTGTTTTACCAGATCCATTCGGTCCAACAAGTGCAAGAAAGGTTCCTTCCTCTACTGTTAAATGAATGTGATCAATGACATTTCGCTGCCCATACGAGTAGGAAACATCCTTCATTTCAATAATTGGCTTTGCCATAAATCTTTCCACCTTTAATTCCTTATAAAAAGAATGATTACGATTTATACAACAAAAAGAAAATGGCAAAAGCCATTTTCTTTGTCCATACATACATTTCATTATATAAAAGAAAGATAAAAAAGTAAAATAAAAGCTAATGAATGGCTGTTTTGAACTTACCGCCTTTTGTTTCATGCGTATCCATAATCGTAATAAACGCTTGACCATCAATTTCAAATACGATAGATTTCAACTTTGTAATTTCAAGCCTCGTCACAACAGCGTAGATGACATCTTTTTCTTCATCGGTATAGCCGCCTTTTCCTTTAAGCTTTGTTGTCCCCCTGCCAAGACGGTGAAGAATTGCATCTGAAATTTCGTCATAATAATCTGACACGATAATAACAGCTTTTGTTTCATCAAGCCCCTGAATAACAGCATCAATTGTTTTCATTGCCAAATAATATGTCATGACAGAATACATAGCTTGCTCTGGTCCGAAGACAAAGCCCGCCCAAATAAAAATGAACACATTGACGATCATAACAAACTCACCGACGGAAAAAGGAATTTTCTTTGTAAGCAGAATTCCTAAAATTTCTGTTCCGTCCATTGAACCCCCATTACGTATGACAAGTCCAACACCAAACCCAAGCAATAGCCCTCCGAATACAGTAGCTAAAATCGGCTGAGTTGTAAATGCTTCTACATGATGAAGTGACGACTCAATCACGGCCAAGCTGACAATCCCAATCACAGTAGAAATAAGAAAGGTTTTCCCAATATGTTTGTATCCTGATATCATAAATGGAATATTTAAAATGACAACAATCGTCGCAAAATTAATAAATGGGTTATCAGTAAAGAGATAATCCAAAATAAGAGAAATGCCGATGATGCCCCCATCAATAATATTGTTTGGCACTAAAAATAATTCAATGCTGACTGCTGCACAAGCAGCGCCTACTAGAATCAGAAAAATTCTAAAAATAAAATGAGGCACTGATTCCTTTTTATGCTGCTTACTATTTGCCATACGTTCTCCCTTCTACACATGTTAAATTTTCAATGAACATTTCATACACTTTACTATTTTATCATTTCACAGAGTAAAATAAAATTTTTTGCACATTTTCCGTTTTCGCCCATACATTGTTACAGAGGGGAGGAATGGCATTGATTTTAATTCAAAAAATTGTGCTCCAACGGCTCAATCAAATCACAGCCAATGATTTATTAAGGTATGCAAAACAGTATGGGGTCAGCTTAACGCCAAATCAGGCTGCAGAGGTCGCCAAGCTGATGAACGGGAAAAACGTGAATATTTTTAATGATGCTGAGCGAAATCGACTTCTTAAGCAAGTAGAAGCGATTACTTCTAAACAGACCGCACAGACCGTCAACGATCTGTTTAATCAATTTACAAGTTAGGCAAAAAGGGCCGCATTTAGCGGCACCTCATCATGTTGCATGTGTTTTTTACTGTTCAGTAATTTTTTCTAGTAAGCCTTCATCAAATCGTTTTTCTTTCAGCATTGCAATTTCGAATTTGTAAGGTGGTTTTTTGTTCTTTTTATCTTCACCTACATAAGGCGTTTCTAGAATTTTGGGCACATCTTGAAGCTGCGGATGATGCACAATATCATTCAGTGCATCGAAGCCAATTTCGCCAAAACCGATATTTTCATGTCGGTCTTTTCTTGCGCCTTGTATGTTTTTACTATCATTGATATGAAGAACCTTGATTCGGTCAATACCGATGATTCGATCAAATTCGTCTAACACACCATCAAAGTCGCTCACAATCGAATAACCAGCATCGTGCGTGTGACATGTATCAAAGCAGACAGAAAGTGCTTCGTTATGTGTCACACCGTCGATAATTTGGGCAAGCTCATCAAAGCTTCTTCCGCACTCAGAGCCTTTGCCTGCCATTGTTTCAAGTGCAATTTGAACCTCTTGCCCTTTCACAATAACCTCGTTTAAACCCTCGATGATTTTCTGAATACCAGCTTCTGCCCCTGCTCCTACATGCGCACCCGGATGAAGAACGATTTGTTTTGCACCAAGTGCTTCAGTACGCTCTATTTCTGAGCGAAGAAAGTCAACACCAAGCTCAAATGTAGCGGGATTGACTGTATTCCCAATATTGATAATATACGGAGCATGAACGATGATATCTGTCATCCCATGCTCTTTCATATGGGCTTGTCCAGCTTCAATATTAAGGTCTTCAATTTTTTTACGGCGCGTATTTTGAGGTGCACCTGTATAAATCATAAAAGTATTCGAACCATAAGAGGCTGCTTCTTGGCTCGCTGCAAGAAGCATATGTTTTCCGCTCATGGATACATGTGATCCAATCTTCAACAATGTTTTCCCCTACTTTCCATTACGCTTTGACTTTCTTCTTTCCTGTTTTTTGATTTTATCCATCTCACGTGACATTTTCTTTTTATATCCAGGTTTGACGGCTTTCGGTTTTCTGACAAGACGCTTTGCTTTTTCTTCAATTTCATTTGGTGCTTTTTTCCGTCTTTGACGCTTCAAACGGTCATCCGCATCTCGCCATTCTCCATGAACGATTGTTTTGTTTTCAAACACAACGCCCATTTTCTCAATCTGAACAAGTGCATCCTCATCTGCCAAGTCATAAATGGTCATCGCAATTCCAGAAGAACCCGCTCGAGCCGTTCGTCCAACACGGTGAACATAAAAATCAAGATCAGATGGAAGTTCATAGTTGATCACGTGGCTGACGCCCTTAATATCAATCCCGCGGGCTGCAAGATCAGATGCCACAATATAGGTGAACTCTAAATCTTCAATTTGTTTCATCACTTTTTTACGTTCGCGCGGAGTCAATCCACCATGAAGCACACCAATTTTCATTCCTTTTTCCTGTAGGAATGAGGCAATTTCATCAACGGTGGTTTTTGTATTGGCAAAAATGATTCCTAAATAAGGCTGTACATTTGTCACCATTTCATGGAGTAATTTTAATTTGTCACGTTGTTTAGATGGGACTAAAATATGCTGAATGTTTTCAGCTGTAATCCGTCTCGGTTCAACATGTGCATATTTCGGGTTATCCATATATTTTTTGAGGAAAGGCTTTAGTTTTTCTGGAATGGTCGCTGAGAACACAAGCATTTGCAGCTGTTCTGGCATTTGTGCACCAATACGGTCCACATCTTCTAAAAATCCCATATCCAGCATTAAATCCGCTTCATCAATGACAAGCGAAGTCGCTTTGTAAACATTCAGTGCTTGCTCATGAATGAGGTCAGCAATACGGCTAGGTGTGCCGACAACCAAATGCGGCTGGTTCTTTAGCTTTTGAATGGATTTCTGCTTGTCTGTTCCGCCAATGTAAAGCTTTGCTTTGATTTCTTCTTCTGGAGCTGTGTTTTTTAGGATCGTTTGGGCTTCTTTGAAAATTTGATTGGCTAATTCTCGTGTAGGTGCAGTAATTACCACTTGTACTTGCTCTTTGCTTGGATCAATCGAATGAATAAGCGGCAATAAATACGCGTGGGTTTTTCCTGTTCCTGTTTGTGACTGACCAATTACGCTTTCCCCTTTTAAAACAGCAGGGATGATTCTTTTTTGAATATCAGTTGGCTCATAAAAGCCTAGTTCATGAATAGCATCTATAATAAAAGGCTTTAATTCATATGTCGTAAATTTCGTTTCTTTCATGTTTTCACTCCTTAAGGCAATGCCTTTTTGCTCATCTCCTCATTATAGCTGATTTTCAGCAAAAAAACCATGTCCGCTTTTCTTATAGGAAACCAATTGACGCTTCCTTGCATAACCTATGAAGAGAAAGAGAATGCAGTAAGGGAGGTACAAGTATGTTAGGGCAAAGGCCTATGGGCGATTTTCAGCCGCGTCGTCCCTCACGCCGGCACCTTGGAAATGGCGGACAGCCCGGGATTTTTCAAAGGAGACAGCAGGCTCCTATCGAACAGCCTTTTCAAGGGCAAGGGAATCAATTTCAGCAAATGATGCCTCGCTCCCCGTCTGTACAGGGCAGCGGTTTGCGCGAGATGGGAAGTTTTCCAGCTGGCGAGAGCCGTGCACTAGGCGGCGGAGCCGGAATCAAGGGAATGTTCGCTAAATTTCTTCCTGGAGCTGGAGGAGCAGGGATCTCTGGAGGTGGTGCGGGATTACAAGGAATCCAGAGCTTCACAAATCCTGCGACCCTCTCAAGCATGTTAGGAAATGTTCAAAAAGTGCTCGGTATGGCACAGCAATTCACGCCAATGATTCAGCAATACGGCCCTTTAGTGAGAAATCTGCCTGCGATGATTAAGCTGTACAGCCAGCTTGGCAGTGCGGATGATGATGAAACGAATGAGAATGATGCTGCCGCAGAACCAAAAGAGATCGGAGAAGAAACAGAAGTTCCACAGGAAGAAACAGCACCAGTCGATGAAATAAATGAACATGCAGAACCAGAGGACATCGTTGTCAAAAAAACAGGTGCAACCTCGTCGCATGCTCCTTCCGCTCCTGAAGCAAAACCAAAAAAAAGATCGGGCAGCTCTGTTCCAAAACTATATGTCTAGTGATCTTTTAAAGGCAAAGTGTTCACAGCGTATAACAATCTTTGATATATGCGCTTACTTTGGCTATAATGAAAGGAAGAGAATGATAAAAAGCCGTTTCCTACGGCTTTTTATATTGTTCTTCTCTTTTGCAGCACTTCCCTACAGGAGGACGAATAAATGAATGTGATTAAAATATCACCGCGTGGCTATTGCTATGGCGTTGTGGATGCAATGGTCATTGCTAAAAATGCCGCACTTGATAAAAATTTGCCACGCCCAATTTATATATTAGGTATGATTGTGCACAACAAACATGTCACAGATGCCTTTGAAGAAGATGAGATCTACACACTAGATGGACCAAACCGCTTGGACATTTTAAAACAGGTTGAAAGCGGAACGGTGATTTTCACCGCTCACGGAGTTTCTCCTGAGGTTCGCCAAATCGCAGAAGAAAAAGGCCTTGTAGCCATTGATGCTACCTGTCCAGATGTGACAAAAACACATGAACTCATTTTAGAAAAAACAGCGGATGGTTATGACATTATTTATATCGGGAAAAAGGGTCATCCTGAGCCAGAAGGAGCTGTTGGAGTTGCACCTGACAAAGTGCACCTTGTTGAGACAGAAGCCGACATTGAAGCGCTCGATTTAACGTCAGATAAACTGCTTATCACCAATCAGACGACAATGTCTCAGTGGGATGTCCATGACTTGATGGAGCTCATTAAGGAGAAATATCCCCACGTCGAGTACCATCAAGAAATTTGTCTTGCCACACAGGTACGTCAAGAAGCTGTTTCACAGCAAGCTGGCCAAGCCGACCTAACCATTGTTGTCGGCGACCCGAAAAGTAATAACTCCAACCGTCTGGCACAAGTGTCGATGGAGATTGCAGGAACGCAGGCTTACCGTATTGGCGACCTCAGTGAGCTTAAGCTAGAATGGCTGCAAGGCGTAAAAACCGTTGCGGTCACTGCTGGTGCTTCCACACCAACACCTATTACTAAAGAAGTCATTCGCTTCTTAGAAAATTATGAACCGGACGATGAATCGACTTGGAAGGTTGAACATGCTGTTCCTCTTTCGAAAATTCTACCCCGCGTAAAAACGAAGAAATAAGAAAACGTCAGAGCTGCTGTGCTCTGACGTTTTTGTTTACATAAATTGAAATGGGTTTGTATTTGATTCTGAAACAAAGAGCTGTACATCATATTTTTTATCTGTACATAGCGACTCAAGCTTCGCTTTCACGCCCTCTTTCATGATCTTTTCAGCATAATGGCCGGGGTCAACTACGTTCAGTCCGAGCATCATTGCATCGTGAGCGACATGGAAATAGAGGTCTCCTGTCACATACACATCAGCACCCATTCTTTTCGCTTGATGGATATATTTATTTCCGTCTCCGCCAAGCACAGCCACTTTTTTCACAATGGCTTCCTTATCTCCTACAAAACGAGCACCATTTACATCCAGCTTTGCTTTCACAAATTGTGTAAAGTCTCCAAGTGTCATTGACTGTCTTAACTCTCCAATACGGCCGAGACCTTTTTGAATAGGAGGAAGATCCGTCGTATGTACACTGTAGGCAACTTCTTCATAAGGATGTGCTTTGATCATTTCACGAATCACTTGTTTTTCGATACTTGCTGGGAAAATGGTTTCGATTCGCACTTCTTTCACAAATTCTAGCTTACCCGTTTCACCAATAAATGGGGTTGCATCATCTGATGGCAGAAAGCTGCCTGTCCCTTCATTTGAAAAAGCACAATGACTGTAGTTGCCAATATGGCCAGCTCCCGCATTTCCTAAAGCCGTTCTGATGGCCTCTTCAAATTCCTCTGGGACATACAGGGCAAGCTGCTTGATCTGTTCTTCATGTGTTGGAACTAACACACTTGTTTCCTTGAGCTCTAAAGCCTCAGCAAGCAAGTCATTGACGCCTCCATCAGCTACGTCTAAATTTGTATGTGCCACATATACCGCAATATCATGTTTGATGCATTTCTCAATGATACGTCCAGCCGGCTGATCTGTCGCTACATGCTTTAATGGCCGGAAAATCGGCGGATGGTGGGCGATGATGAGGTCGACATTCCGCTCAATGGCTTCATCTACCACATTCTCTAACACATCCAAGGTGATCATAACATTGGTAACACGTTTATTTAATGTCCCAATCTGGAGCCCAATTTTATCACCTTCCATGGCATATGCCTTTGGTGAAAATTGTTCGAACAATTGGATGATTTCATGCCCGTTTACTGTTTTAGCCAACAGTCAAAACCTCCTTTAGAATGTTTATTTTCGCATTTAGCTCATTTAGGCGCTCTTTGTTCTCTTCTGTCGGAGCTGCCTTTTGAATTTGACCTTCTATATTCTCCATATGCTGAAGCTCTTGCATCCACTTGCGCCGGAAGACGTCATTTTGCTCCTTGGCAAGAAACGGACCAACTAGCATTCCTGCTTCAACTGACATCCCTTCATAGGCTTTATCTTGATCGCCTTTTTCAGCGATGATGATTTCATATATTTTGCCGTCCTCTTCCAAAATGACTTCATCCATCAGTTCATACCCTTCTTGATACAGCCATAAACGAATATGGTGAGCATGGATATTCGGCTGAAGAATGAGTCGCTCATGGCCTGCGAGCTTATGCTTGCCTTCGTTTAGAATGCTTGCGATGAGTGCACCGCCCATACCTGCAATCGTTACAGCACTCACCTCACCTTGTTCAATGACTTCAAGGCCATTTCCTTTTCTCACCGAGATGTGTTCATCTAATTCAAGTCTATGTACTTGCTGCTTCGCAGAATGGAGCGGTCCATCTGTAATTTCACCAGCAATGGCTTTCACTGCTTTTTGATGTAATATCGCATAGCATGGCAAATAGGCATGATCTGAGCCGATATCAGCAAAGACAGCCTCCTTTGGTAAAAAGTCTGCGACTTTTTTTAATCGCTTCGATAAATTCATTTCATTCATATGTATCACTACTTTTCTTTAATGTTCATACTTGTCTATCTTATATAAATTATGGACTTTTTAAAAGTCGTTTTCAAATGAAAAAAGCTCTTCTTATAAAAAAGAGCTTTTTGCGTAACATTATTTAATGTTGGATACCCATTCCGTCATTTCATCTAACTTTTCATTCGGAATCAGCCCGCCTGGCATCCCGTTCCCGCCTTCTTGAATTTTCTTCTTGATGTCTGCCACTTCAAGCTTATCGCTAACACCTTTTAATGCAGGACCTGCGCCACCTTCATAGTTTTCCCCGTGACAGCTTATACAGTTCTGCTTATACAATTCTTCCGGCGTCGCATTTGCTGTCTCTTCTTGCTTTTGCTCTTCGCCCCCAGAAGCAATTTTCTCTTCATCTTT
>NZ_NKHG01000017.1 GCF_002744245.1 Bacillus pumilus
TCAACAATCTGAACCGTTTTGAATCGTCAAAACGGTTTTTTCTTATTTAAGAGGATCGACCAGTTTAAAACCGATCAGCCCTTGATGATCAGGCTTCGAGAAATGAAATTCAACGCCTGATAAATGATAGGTTGAGAGAACATCTTGATCTGTTAAACGTAAAGAATACTCATCCTCATAAACCGGTGTGTGCCGCAGAACCTCGGCTTCTTCTGCAAATAACTCCAAGCCAGCCACTCGATTCTCTTGATCGATATCTACATTGATACATTCATTGACGTCTAATTCAATTGTTTCTTTGATGCTCACATTCTCCGTGCTAGGGGTGATATAGATGTATCCGATGTCTATTGTTTGATCATAAGTGATTTTTCTTTTCATAGAGTCACCTGCTTAATAGATGGTTTTTTGTCAAAACTAGCGATAGCAGCCTTTATTGTATAATACCATGAGACGATACAACACAACCTTCATATCAAGTATGTCATAAAACATAACGATACGCCTGTATTCAGTCAAAATAAAGCCATTCCCTGGCCGAGAAAATAGGGTTTTTCTGCCGATTCTCCAGCCATTTCGACTAAAGTTGCCACCCCCTATTTTCAAAAGAATGAAACTTTTAGCTGACGGAGGTTACCCGTTTTTTGCGGTCACTGATTTTGTTATAATATTTAAATGGAATGAAACGAATGGAGGAACGTTTTTCATGTATGATGTTACCGAGTGGAAGCATGTCTTTAAACTCGATCCAAATAAAGAGATTTCCGATGAACAGCTAGAAGCCATTTGCGAATCTGGTACGGATGCCATATTGATTGGCGGCAGTGACAATGTGACAGAGGACAATGTGCTCCAATTGATGTCAAAGGTTCGAAGGTTTCTTGTGCCATGTGTGCTGGAAATCTCGACACATGAGATGATTGTACCGGGCTTCGATCTGTATTTCATCCCCATCGTGTTAAACAGTGCCCATCCAGATTGGATTGTTGGGCTTCACAAAGATGCGATGAAGGAGTACGGTGATTTGATGTCAATGGAAGAGATTGTGCCGGAAGGCTATGTGATCTTAAACGAAGATTGTAAAGCGGCCAAGCTCACAGAGGCAAATACGGCGTTGGATATAGATGACGTAAGAGCATATGCAAGAGTGGCAGAGCATCTGATGAAACTGCCCATTTTTTATCTAGAATACAGCGGGATGCTTGGAGACATAGAGCTTGTCAAAGAAACAAAAGCAGTGCTTCATGAAACGGTTCTTTTTTATGGCGGCGGCATTGAGAACGCAGAGCAGGCAAAGGACTTTGCCCAGCATGCAGACGTGGTCGTTGTAGGAAACGTCATTTATGACCATTTCAAAGAAGCGTTAAAGACAGTCGACGCAGTCAAAAAATCATCATAGTCAAACAAGACGAAACGGGTTAAAATAGAACATAAGTTCGAATTGGCGGTGAATGGAATGAATGAAATATCGAATCATCTATTAGAAGGGCTGAATGATGCGCAGAAAGAAGCGGTCAAAGCAACAGACGGTCCGCTATTACTGATGGCAGGAGCAGGAAGTGGTAAAACACGAGTGCTCACACATCGAATTGCGTACTTAATGGCAGAAAAGCATGTAGCTCCGTGGAACATTTTAGCGATTACGTTTACGAATAAAGCAGCACGTGAAATGCGTGAACGTGTCCAAGCTATTTTAGGGCCGGGGGCAGATGACATTTGGATCTCTACGTTTCACAGCATGTGTGTTCGAATTTTAAGACGGGATATTGACCGGATTGGTGTGAATCGCAACTTCTCCATATTAGACACATCTGATCAGCTTTCAGTGATTAAGAACATTTTAAAAGAACGAAATATTGATCCTAAAAAGTTCGACCCACGCAGTATTTTAGGATCGATCAGCAGTGCAAAAAACGAACTCATAGACGCAGAAGAATATGCGAAAACAGCCGGTGACTTCTACGATCAAGTGGTCAGCGACGTGTATACAGATTATCAAAAACGATTGCTCAAAAACCAATCACTTGATTTTGATGATTTGATTATGATGACGATTCGTCTGTTTGAGCGCATCCCTGAAGTATTAGAGCATTACCAGCGGAAATTCCAATACATTCATGTCGATGAGTATCAGGATACAAACAGAGCGCAGTACATGCTCGTGAAACTACTGGCTCAGCGTTTTCAAAATATTTGTGTCGTCGGTGACTCAGATCAGTCTATTTATCGCTGGCGCGGAGCGGATATTACAAACATTCTCTCCTTTGAAAAAGATTACCCGTCCAGTGAAGTGATTCTGCTTGAACAAAATTACAGATCCACTAAACGAATTTTGCATGCCGCAAATACGGTCATACAAAACAATGCAAACCGTAAACCAAAAAACCTTTGGACAGAAAATGATGAAGGTGCGAAGATTGCCTATTACCGAGCAGATAATGAATTCGGCGAGGGTCAATTTGTTGCTGGAAAGATTCGTCAGCTTCATCAAAGCGGAAAGCGCAAACTATCCGATTTCGCGATCCTCTATCGAACCAATGCTCAGTCTCGTGTCATAGAGGAAACATTAATGAAGGCGAACATTCAATACAACATTGTCGGCGGTACGAAGTTCTATGACAGAAAAGAAATCAAAGACATCTTGGCGTACTTACGACTTGTAGCAAACCCAGACGACGACATTAGTTTTGCGCGAATTGTCAACGTGCCAAAGCGCGGAATCGGGGCTACTTCTGTTGATAAAATTGCTGCGTATGCAGAGATGAATGACCTGTCGATGTTTGAAGCGCTTGGTCAGGTGGATTTCATTGGACTAGGTGCAAGGGCAGCCAATGCGCTTGATGAATTCAAACAGCTCATTGATCAAATGACGAATATGCAGGATTATTTATCTGTCACCGAATTAACGGAAGAGATACTAGAGAAAACAGAATATCGTGAAGCGCTCAAGGTCGAAAATACGATTGAAGCACAAAGCCGTTTGGAAAATATTGATGAGTTTCTATCCGTCACAAAGAACTTTGAAGAACAAAATGAAGACAAATCGCTTGTGACCTTCCTGACGGATCTCGCTTTAGTTGCTGACATTGATAAACTGGATGAAAATGAGGAGGAAGATCAGGATGCGGTCATCTTGATGACCCTTCACGCAGCAAAAGGTCTAGAATTCCCTGTTGTTTTCTTAATGGGGATGGAGGAAGGTGTCTTCCCGCACAGCCGTTCATTAATGGAAGATGCAGAGATGGAAGAAGAACGCCGCCTTGCTTACGTAGGCATCACACGGGCGGAAGAAGAGCTTTATTTATCAAGTGCCAAGATGAGAACATTATTTGGCCGGACGAACATGAACCTTGAATCAAGATTCATTAGAGAAATACCAGCCGATTTATTGGACAACCTAAATGAGAAAAAAGAACCGAAAACACCGTTTGGCCAAACAAGAGAGAGACCGCAAAGACGAGGGCCTGTCTCACGTCCGCAAACACAAACCATTCAAAACACAGGCGCCGGCAGTATTGGCTGGGCTGTGGGTGATAAAGCTGCCCATAAAAAATGGGGCGTTGGAACGGTTGTAAGTGTGAAAGGCAGCGGAGATAGCACAGAACTGGATATTGCGTTCCCAAGCCCTACAGGTATTAAGCGTCTCCTTGCAGCATTTGCCCCAATCGAGAAGCAATAAAACCATAGGACTTACAAAACGGATGAATTGAAAGGAAGAAGCAGATGGATAAAGAAGCAGCGAAACGCCGGATCGAGGAACTGCACGAGATTTTGAATCAATACAACTACGAATATCATACACTTGATCGTCCAAGTGTTCCTGATGCTGAATATGATGCGCGGATGCGTGAGCTGATCTCTTTAGAGGAAGAACACCCTGATTTGAAATCAGCAGATTCACCCTCGCAAAGAGTAGGGGGCGCTGTTTTAGACGCCTTTCAAAAAGTGCGTCACGGCACACCGATGCTCAGTCTCGGGAATGCGTTTCATGAACAGGACCTTCTTGATTTTGACCGCCGGGTTCGTCAAGCAGTCGGTGACGATGTCGCATACAATGTTGAGCTGAAAATTGACGGACTCGCTGTTTCACTCCGTTATGAAAATGGGGTATTTGTCCGAGGTGCCACGCGTGGAGATGGGACAACGGGTGAGGATATTACGGAAAACCTAAAAACCATTCGGTCGATTCCTCTCAAAATCAACCGTCCTCTGTCGATTGAAGTGAGAGGCGAAGCATTTATGCCAAAGCCTTCTTTTGAAGCATTAAACGAAAAAAGATTACAAAACGAAGAAGAGCCGTTTGCAAACCCACGTAATGCGGCTGCGGGCTCACTTCGTCAGCTCGATACGAAAATTGCAGCGAAACGAAACCTCGATATATTCGTCTACAGTATAGCGGAGCTTGATGAAATCGGAGTAGAAACGCAAAGCGCGGGGCTTGATCTTCTCGAAGAGCTTGGCTTTAAAACCAACAAAGAAAGACGGATGTGCCAAACGATTGAAGAAGTGATCGACCTCATCGAAACACTGAAAACAAAGCGTGCCGATTTTTCATATGAAATCGATGGAATTGTCATCAAGGTCGATTCTTTGACTCAGCAGGAAGAGCTTGGTTTTACAGCAAAAAGTCCGCGCTGGGCTGTTGCGTACAAATTCCCTGCCGAAGAAGTCGTGACGAAGCTGCTCGACATTGAACTAAGTGTGGGGCGTACAGGTGTCATCACACCAACAGCGATACTAGAGCCTGTAAAGGTAGCAGGAACGACAGTGCAGCGTGCTTCTCTTCATAATGAAGATTTGATCAAAGAAAAGGATATTCGGCTATATGATCAAGTGATTGTGAAGAAAGCGGGCGATATTATTCCAGAGGTAGCCGGCGTGCTTGTCGATCAGCGGACAGGTGAAGAAAAGCCGTTTCACATGCCGAGTGAATGTCCAGAGTGTCAAAGTGAGCTGGTAAGAATCGAAGGTGAAGTGGCCTTAAGGTGTATCAATCCAGAATGTCCCGCGCAAATACGTGAAGGACTCATTCATTTTGTTTCTCGTAATGCGATGAACATTGATGGTCTTGGCGAACGGGTCATTACACAGCTTTTTAAAGAAAAACTTGTGTCTCGTGTGTCTGATCTTTATCGATTAACGAAAGAGCAGCTGATTCAGCTTGAACGAATGGGCGAAAAATCTGTCGATAATTTACTGCGTTCAATTGAACAATCAAAGGAAAATTCTCTTGAACGGTTACTATTTGGTCTTGGCATTCGATTCATTGGCTCTAAAGCGGCGAAAACCTTGGCCATGCATTTCGAAGACATCGATCAATTAAAGCAAGCGACGAAAGAACAATTGCTTGAAGTAGATGAAATTGGTGAAAAAATGGCCGATGCGGTTGTCACTTACTTTGAGAAAGAAGAAATACTGGGTCTGCTAAATGAACTAAAAGAGCTTGGGGTCAATATGACCTACACAGGACCAAAGCCGGTAAAAGTAGAAGAAAGTGATTCCTATTTTACAGGAAAAACCATTGTGCTCACAGGGAAATTAGCAGAAATGTCTCGAAATGATGCAAAGGCAGCGATCGAAGCATTAGGTGGTAAATTAGCAGGTAGTGTGAGTAAAAAAACAGACTTAGTCATTGCTGGAGAAGCAGCTGGAAGTAAGCTGACAAAGGCAGAAGAACTCAATATTGACATTTGGGACGAAGCTAAAATGCTCGAGGAGCTAAAGAAATAAGAGGAGTGTTTTCTATTGAAAAAGTTGTTATTGCTGCTGACAATGCTCACACTGGTATTGTCAGCGTGTGCACCTTTTGGGGGAAAGGATGAAGAAGAGGTCACACAAAAAACGGATGAAACGAAGGAAACAGCAATCATCCCGATGTACAATATCTCTGACTCCTATTACAAAATGGTGCTGCCGTTTAAACAAGGAGCTGCAAGAGGATTAACAGCAGAGCGTCTCAATACACGCTTAGATATTGATGAATTTGAAACAGGTCTCATGCGCCTGGCAACAGAGTCATTTAATACAAATGACTATCTTTTTCAAGAAGGACAGCATTTAGATGAGGATACCGTTCTCAGCTGGCTGGCGCGCAAAAAAACAGGCAGTGATCTGAAAAAAGCAGAAAAAGAAGATAAAAACTTTAAGAATCTAGGCTTAAACCCTGCTCTTCCAAACTCGGGCTCAACAAAGGCCAAAAACGAAAATAGTCCAATCTACTTAGCTTCGATGCTAGAGCATAATTACTTAATTCGAAAAGACAAAAACAGCTTACAGCTTGGCGGAGTCGTTATTGGTCTTGCGCTGAACTCCGTTTATTATTATCGAGAAAATATTGGAGATCCTCAGCAAGAGGTGACCATCGATTCATCGAAAAATTCAAAGAAAATCTTAGCAGAGGGCGAAAAAATTGCGGAGCAAGTGATTAAACGAATTCGCCAAATGGACGGTTTGCAAAAAGTGCCTGTGATGATAGCCCTTTATAAGCAAGCGCCAAAATCGTCCATCGTTCCAGGAAACTTTATCGCCAAAACCGATGTGAAAGCAGGATCAGCCGATATCGGTAATTGGGACACGATCGAAGAGGAGAATGTATTCTTCCCTTCAGATAATGCCAAAAGCAGCTACAAGGATGATTCAGAACGTTTTGACCGCTTCAAGACAAAGGTAGAAGACTATTTCCCAAATTACACCGGAGTGGTAGGAAAAGGCTTCTATAAAAACGGAAACCTCCAAAAAATGAAAGTTGATATTCCAATGCAATTCTACGGGAAAACAGAAGTAGTGGCTTTCACGCAATATTTAACAGGTGAAGTCATGGATTACTATAAGAGCACAAATATAGAAATTAACATCACTTCTTCTGATCAACAAGAAGCCCTTATCACGAAAAATGCAGAAGATAAAGAACCAACCATCCATATATATGACTAAATGAAAACCGCCTTTAGGCGGTTTTTTAAATTAGTCAAAATGTATCAAATTAAGAAAATATTGTTATAAAAAGTAGAAGTGTAGAAAATAATGTATTATTATGGGTGGTAATGAAGAGAAAATGGAGATAAATATGAAAAACAAATCATTTTACTTTTTATTAGGGGGTCAAACCCTAGCAAATTTTGGGGATTCACTATATGTCCTCGTTCTAACCATCCTGACGTATCAATTAACAAATTCTACACTGATTGCTTCAATGGTGGCCGTCTCGCAGTTTGTCGGACAAGCACTTGGAGCGGTACTCATCCCTTTCTTTATGTATCATTTTAAGCTAAAAAGGCTCATTGTCTATTTGCAAATATGTCAAATTACTTTCTTCGGTTGTTTGATTTTCATTTATATTCTACAGTTATCAACACTTTCTATTCCTTTCTTTTTTATCATAGTATTTCTACTTTCTTTAATAGATGGGGGAACCATTCCAGTTAGAAATTCGATGATCCCGCGTTTAGTAGAAAAGCCCTTTTTATTAAAAGCCAATAGTTATATTTTAACTTCTGATCAAATTGTCCTTTTACTAGGATGGCTTTTAGGAGGACTATTTATTGGCATTCTTGGACCGTTATATTTACTTTTAACGACACTTGTTTTCTACAGTTTGTCGCTCATATCCATGCTCTTTCTGATCGATACTGGGGCCGCAGCTCAACAAGAGAAATCGTCTGAATCATTTGGTGCAAGGGTCTTTTCAGGCTGGAAGCTCATGTATGAGAAACCGACGATTCGAACATTGACGATTTTGGAAATGCTTTCTATGTGTGGCAGAAGTATTTGGACTGGTGCCATTATCCTTGTGTATGTCACAGAAGTCTTACATCAGCCTGAAACATGGTGGGGCTTTATTAACGCAAGCTATTTTGGGGGAACCATTCTAGGTGGCCTACTCGTGCTGCGGTTTGCGAAGCATGTGGAGCACCGTTTATTTGATCACATTTTTTACAGCTCGGTGATTGTAGCCGTGTTGACTCTATGCTTAGGACTGAATGAATCAGCTTGGCTTAGTTTGTTGTTTGTCTTTTTATTAGGCCCAGCCTTTCAGCTTCGTAGTATTTCCATTCGCACATACGTACAGGATACACTGAGTCAAATTGAATTGCCTAAAATACTATCGGCACAACATACACTGTCCACTTTTACATACGGAATGTCGATCCTCTTTATGAGCACCATGACCGATCTCTTTGGGGCAAGAGTCGTCTTTTTTATCAACGTTGTCCTGTTTACTGTGTCGGCTTTCCTAGCGTCTAGATTAAAAAATGAACAAATTTAGACATTTTATCTCAATTATTTACAAAAATACTATTGTGTGATTTAATATGTTGGTAGAAATGTTAACTATATGAAAAGTAGAGGTGACGTATTTGACTAGTAGTTTAGTATATTGTCCATTAACACATCCACAGCGGCGCGTTATGAACATGGAAACATTTTATCCAGAGACACCAATTAATCATATTGGTGGTATCATTTTTGTCGATGGGCCATTGCAGCTGGACAGACTTAAGCAGGCCATTGCCTGTTGTATCAGGACGACAGAATCTCTTCGTCTCAAGCTAGTAGAGAAAGACGGAGAGACCCTTCAATACGTTGATCCAAACGCCGACAACCATATACCTGTATACGAGTTTTCAACCCATGAACTCATGTTAGAATGGGCCGAAAAAGCCTTCAAAACACCGTTTCAATTACTAGAAACCTCTCTCGCCGAATTTGCCGTATTAAAAGTTGGTGAACAACAGTCTGGTTATTTCATCAAATGCCATCATACTGTAGCAGATGGCTGGTCGATGAAAGTAATCATCGATAAGATTAGTCAACTATACACTGCTCTTACACAAAGCTCCTCAATCGAACAAGAAGCAGACAATCATTCTGTTTTTATTGATAAAGAATCGAAATATATGAACTCCCCAAGATTTAAAAAAGATCAGCAGTTTTGGAAAGAAACCTTATCTGATGTGTCTGATAGTTATTTGGTCCAAGGAACTGACCAAATTAAAGGCCATCGACAGAGTCATTACCTTGATCGACAACTCTCAGAACGAATCTATGATTTTATAGATACCCATCATTGTTCAATCAACTCATTATTTACTTTAGGCCTCTTCGTTTACTTACATAAAAGATACCAGCAAAAAGATTTTATTATTGGGACTCCAGTTCTCAATCGTTCCGGGCAGAAGGAAAAAGCCACATCCGGTATGACTGTCAGCACAATGCCTTATCGAATGAAGATCGATCCTCATCTATCTTTGTTAGAAAGTTTAACAGACGTACAAAAAAGCTATAAGGCTTACTTCCTGCACCAGCGCTATCCATATGACGCACTCGTCAAAGATTTAGAGCTGGCAAAGGCAGGATATGATCAGCTTTTTCAAATCTTTATCAACTCTTACAGCACAAATATGGTGCAGGAGATGGAAGGATACGCAGTTAAATACATAGAGCTTTACAATGGATTCCAGCCATACGGCTTACAAGTTGCTGTGAAAGAATGGGATGAAAAAGGGCAAATTGAGCTGCAATATGACTACAAAATCTCAGATTATGGCAAGGAAGACATCGACTTTCTTCATGAGAGGATGCTTCTATTTGTTGAGAACATCCTCACCCATCCCGAACAGTGCTTGAAGGATGTCCTTTTAATGACAAAAGAGGAGAAGCATCGAGAGCTTTATCACTGGAATGACACAACCATTTTGTTTCCTCAGGAGAAAAAAATCCATGAATTGATCACAGACATGTCAAAGGCCTCCCCTACGCGAATAGCGATTCAGGATGGATCTCATGTGATGACATACGATGAGCTTGAGAGAAAAACCAATCAAATGGCGCATTTCCTTCAAACACATGGGTTGCACCGGCATGATTTTGTTGCTGTATGTATGAATCATTCACCAGAACTTATTGTGCTGCTACTAGGGATTTTAAAGGGGGGCGGTGCATATGTACCGATTGATCCGGAGTATCCGCAGGAGCGTATTCAGTTTATTTTGAATGATAGTCAGGCGAAGCTGTTTTTCACAGATCAAGCGTCGTCATACCATTTTGAAGGGGATACGTACAATATGTACAACGTGTGGGATGAGTTGGTTCAGTATGATTCCGCGCATCCATTCATTGGAGATGCTGAAGACGTTGCATATATGATCTATACTTCCGGCTCTACAGGACAGCCAAAAGGTGTCATGATTGAGCACCGAAGCTTAGTGAACTATATCATGTCTGCCAAATTGCACTATACAGATTCAGCAGATGATCATTTTGCATTGTATTCATCTATTGCATTTGATTTAACAGTGACATCCATTTATACGCCTTTGGTGATTGGAAGTAAAGTGGTGATCTATCGACAAGAGGATCAGCCAGGCTTCTTACTAGAACATATCTTGTTTGATCAAAAAGCAAAAGTCATGAAGCTGACACCAGCACATATGGCGCTGTTAACAGATGGTGCGCTCACTCAATCAGTTGTAAAGCGGATGATTGTTGGCGGGGAGCAATTATCGACAGCTCTGGCCAAAAGAATTACTGAGGCGAGTCATGGACGAATATCGATCTTTAATGAGTATGGACCAACAGAAGCAACGGTTGGCTGCATGATTCATCCATTTCATCAAGATGATGGCGGGACATCGGTGTCAATTGGTGTGCCGATGCCAAATACGGAGATTTACCTTTTAGATGAGAATCAGCAAGTGGTGTTACCAGGAACAGTGGGAGAAATGTATATCTCAGGCGCGGGCGTTGGCAGAGGATATTGGCAGAGACCTGACTTGCAGGAATCACGCTTTCTTCCTAATCCATTTGTAAGTCATCGTCGTATGTACCGAACAGGTGACATTGCCAAACGAGCAACCGATGGAAAGCTTGAGTATATTGGACGGATTGATCATCAAATCAAGCTGCGAGGCTACCGGATTGAACTGGGGGAAATTGAACTGGCGCTTATGGCACTCGAAGAAGTTGATAAAGCGGCTGTCATTGATCTCACCGATGAAGCTGGAGAAAAACAACTCGCTGCTTATATTGAATTAAAAGAGAAACAGCTGACAACCTTTTTACTGAGAAAAAAATTATCGGATCAGCTGCCAGCCTATATGGTACCAGCGTATTTTGTCGTACTAGATGAGCTCCCGCTCACTCAAAATGGGAAAATCAATCGAGCAGCACTGCCTGATCCATTGGTGTCTCAAGTGGAAACAGCGGTTGAATGGACCAGGGAAACAGCGGCCATCGAAGAGATCATGTTAGATACAGCAAAAGATATATTAGGGCATGAGAAGATCGCACCGGCTGATCATTTTTATCAGCTTGGCGGTGACTCCATTAAGGCGATCCAGTTTATCGCGAAGTTAAAAGAAAAGGGACTCTATTTAAAAACAAAAGATATGTTTACTTATCCAATCTTTAGAGAAATGGCACAAATTGTCCAGCAGGAACCTGTATTACATATCTCGCAAGAGCAGGTGATGGGCGATGTGAAATCGATCCCAATTGTCGAATGGTTCTGGTCCCAGCAGCTGGAAAATGAACATTTCTGGCATCAATCTGTCATTGTTCATTCAAAGCAGAAGATGGATGAAAGAATCGTACAGGATGCCTTAAAGGAGCTGATCACTCATCATGACGGATTAAGGTTAAAAGTACATGAGGCGACAAACACACTCTTTTATGATGAAGACATTCAGCATGTTCCACTGGTGATACACGATTTCACAGAGCTGTCAGAAGAGAAGGTGCAAGAAGCGTTAAAAGAAGTGGGTCTTCAGTTAAAGCAAAGCACCCATCTTTATCAGGGACCGTTAATTCAAGGCGCACTTTGTCAGACAGCTTCTCAATCGCATCTCATTTTTGCCGCGCACCATCTTTTAGCTGACGGCATGTCATGGCAAATTCTTGTGGAGGACTTGATCAAATTATTGCATGCAGAAAAGGTGACAGCAGAGGTACTTCCGCTCAAAACCCATTCATATCAGATTTTTGCAGAGCGGATGAACCAATATGCAGCATCAGATGATGTAAAAGAAGAATTCAGCTATTGGCAGAAAGAGATTCAGGATATTCAGCCTTTGTATCAAGTGGCAACAAATGAGGGATATGTCAAAGATGAAATCAAACTGACCAAGGCATTATCAGTGGAACTGACGGATCAATTGATCAATCAAGCGAACAAAGCGTATCAAACGCAGCCTCATGAACTGTTAATTTCAGCCTTAACTCTAGCCTGTTATCAGCAAACGAATCAAAAGCGGATTTCTATAGAATTAGAAGGTCATGGCAGAGATGCTGTGCAGGAAGATATCGATGTTTCTCGAACGTTCGGGTGGTTTACAACCATGTATCCTGTGAATGTCAACGTTTCTGAGTCTCTATCAGATCATATTCGAGCAGTAAAAGAAACGATACGTGAAGTACCAAATAAAGGTGCAGGCTACGGTCTGTTGTCACTCATCAATAGACAGCTTCCGGACCATTCAGCGCCACAATTACGGTTTAACTATTTAGGTGAGATCGATCAAGTACTTAAACAATC
This sequence comes from Bacillus pumilus, assembly GCF_002744245.1. Taxonomy (GTDB): domain Bacteria; phylum Bacillota; class Bacilli; order Bacillales; family Bacillaceae; genus Bacillus; species Bacillus pumilus_M. The sequence goes on from NZ_NKHG01000017.1 coordinate 12,533, forward strand.
GGCTGATTATGAGATGTCCTATTTCACTTCAGGTACTGATTCGTCATTGGATAATCAGTTAACTACCGTCATCGATATGGTCGCAGCGATCAAGGGCGGTCAGCTTATTTTCCATCTTTCTTTTAGCGGAAAACAGCTTTGTGAAACAGACATGACGCAGCTTTTACATGAGATAGAACGGCAAATTGAACGCATGATTCAGCATTGTCTAGAAAAGGAAGAGGTCGAATTTACACCGTCTGATTTTGAAACAGTGGACATGTCTCTTGAAGAAATGGATTCGTTATTTACATGAGGGAAATTCAGCACATTGTCTACATTTCATTTGTACTGGTATTGTTATGGATTGGTAGTTTTGCCGGTCAAGCAAATGCACAAGCAGCCATATCACCTAAAGTCATTGACCAAGTAATTGAAGAACAGATGGAGCTGGGACGCATTCCAGGCATGTCTATTGTGGTTGTGAAAAAGAATCAAGTGGTGTACCAAAAAGGCTTTGGTTATGGAGACCGAAAAAAGAAGGAACCTGTAACAGACAGCACTTTTTTTGAAATCGGCTCTACATCAAAGGCATTTACCGCCCTTGCTATTGTTGACCTAGAGAAGCAAGGGAGAGTTGATCTGAAGGAGCCGGTGAGCAGCTATATTCCAGGTTTTTTTCCAACGTTTCATGGCAAGCCTCAGCCGATCACGGTGGATCAATTGATGCATCACACAAGCGGTATTCCTTTTCAATCCATTGCGCTTATCCAGCCAGATGATTCAAAGGATGCGTTGAAAAAAACAGTTCATCAGCTGAAATCAATCGAGCTCAATCGCAAGCCAGGGAGCTCCTTTGAATATGCCACCATCAACTATGATGTTCTTGGCCTCATCATTGAAAACGTAACAGGCGAGCCGTATGAGGCATATATGAAAAGACTGTTTAAAAGACATCACCTTGATCAAACGGAGGCCGGTCCAAATCGAATGAAGCACGGCGCTTTCTCGGAAGGGTTTAAACTGCAATTCCTTGCTCCTCAGGTCTATCGTGCACCGGAATATCGAGGAAACACCCCTGCAGGCTATATTGTGATGAATAGCCAGGAGGTCGGTACTTGGCTGCAATATCAATTGACCGATTCAACGTGGTCTCGCTTTGTAAAAAATCCTGATCACTTGACTGTGAATGTCCCAGACGAAGGGAAGCATGTCTATTACAATGCCGGCTGGTATATAGAAAAAAAGCATGAGCATGTGGAATCGTTATTTCATGCAGGCTCCAACCCAAATTATTCATCGTTTTTTCTTATTCAACCAAAAGCAGGCGTCGCTATCGGAGTTTTAGCGAATATGAATAGCAGCTACACCGAGCAAACGGCCCGTCTCGTTGCCAGTACAATTATAGGAACAAACGAACATGTAGAAGCATCGGTTGATCCATTTCAGCTCATTGACAAAGTAAGTCTTGTAGCCACATGTCTGTTTATTTTGCTGCAAATTGTGTCTTTCCTCCGATTTGTCAAGTGGAGGAAGAGGATGAAAAGGGGCGTTGTGGTTCAACGGGAGATGACACTTGCCGTTTGGCTGAAAAGTTCCTGCTGGGTGTTGTTGTTGATTAGTATGTTGATCCTGCCAATGATCCTTTCACAAGCGGCCTTTAACGGGCTGCCTTGGAAGATGATTTTTGTATGGGGACCTTCCTCTCTTATTGAACTTGCTATCTCTTATTATTTGTTTTTCATTTGGTTTTGTACGATTGGTTTCATCAAAGGGTTCACGATGACATCTACTGCTGGAAAGAGAGGACAAGAAGATGACCGTCAAACAGATTTCAGGGATTCAACCTTATAATGAACTGTTTTATCGCAGCTGTTTCTTCAATTGCTTTTTTCCGATTGTGAAGCTGCATGATCAAGAAGTCGCGCCATACCTATTAAATGATCAATTCTCATATGGCCTTACAGAGGATGGCTTTTTACAGATGGACTGTGTGTCAACCCATGATCCAGAAAGGATTATGAATTTACAAGGCATTCAAGTCGAAAAAATCACACATTGCGCCAATCTCATTGAGAAAGTCAAACAAGATGTGACGCTGGATCGCCCGGTCATTGTGTGGGTAGACCCTTATGTTCAGCGAGGCAGAAAAGAGTATTTGACGACGCATAGCCGCCATTCGATTTTAATCACGGGCTTTTCTGAAAAGCAGCAAACCTTCGATGTATTAGAAAATCGGCATTTAGATAATTTGTCATATGAGCATCAAGTGTTGCCATATGGAGATGTGCAGAAAGGGTATGACAGCTTTCATGATTATTATCAGCCGAATGATCAATTTCACTCCTATGCGTCTTTCCGCTTTGATCCGGAAAAGGTCTCGACTGAATTATTTGATCAAAAAATGGCTTATTTCCTGAGAAATATGCATGGTCAGCTTGACGCAATAGAAAAAGGAATCACAGCTCTTGAAACATTTTATGAGCAGTTTCCGAAATTGGATGATATCGAGAAGCTCGTGACATCTTTCAATCAGGTGATCAATATCAAGAAAGTGGAGCTGCATCGGCTGAATCTGATGAAAGAGGACATACCTGAACTTGTGCGATGGACGGAACGTATTTTAGCAGAATGGGAGAAAGCGAGGCATCAGGCAGCAAAACTCCTTTTTTCAGGTGACATGTCCAGTAGGTACCAAGCAAACATCAAAGCTTCCTTAGAAAAAATGATCCATGATGAAAAAAATTGGCTTGAAGTGTTGGCAAACAAATGCAAAAGGGAGTGTGGCGTGTCGTGAAGTTATTTTGCCTACCGTATGCAGGTGGAGCAAGCACCGTATTTAGTACGTGGAAATCCTATATAGACCGGTCGATAGAAATTCAAGCACTTGAACTCCCTGGACACGGGACAAGAATGACAGAGCCTGTGCTGACTGATTTACATCAGGTCGCAGATGATCTTTATTTACAGGCATCCTCGTCCTTAAAAGAAGAAGAGCCCTACGCCATTTTTGGTCATAGCATGGGAGCCGTCCTTGCATACGAACTACAAAAAAGAATAAAAACAAGATTAAACAAAGAGCCTGTCCATGTCTTTTATTCTGGACGCTTTCCGCCACATATTCCAGAAAAGAAAGTCTATCATCAGCTGTCAGATGCCAAATTAAAAGAGGCGATTATTGCGATGGGAGGCGTTCCAGAGGAACTTGCCGATAACCATGCGGTGCTTGATTTCTTTCTGCCGATTTTAAGAGCAGACTTTCAGCTTCTGGAGACCTATCAATGTGATGAAGTCGTTCCAGCCGCTTGTCCAATTTCTATTTTCTATGGTACGCGAGATTTGCCTTCTGTGCTGTTTGATTTAGACGATTGGGACCAGTATACAAGCGAAGATTGTGCGTTCTTTGAATTCGATGGTGATCACTTTTTTATTCATCCATTAACAAATGAAGTGGTAGAGAAAATCAATGTCATTTTAAAGCGAATTGGAGTGTTGGAGAAATGAACACGAAGCACGTAGGCGTCATTGGAGCAGGTGTGATGGGGGCTGATATGGCATTAGACCTTTCAGCAAATGGCTATCAAGTCACATTAGTCGATGTCACAGAACCAAAATTAAACGAAGCGTTAGAAAAAATCAAGAAGACATACCAATTGGTTCAATTTGTGAGAAAAAAGAAGATCTCGTTGTCCTTAGAGGAAGTATTGTCCCACATCCAGTTATCGACTTCATTTGAAGGCTTACATGATGCACATATCGTCATTGAAAATGTCACAGAAGATTGGGAGATAAAAAAGCCAATTTATGAAGAACTGCGAGATATTTGTGATAAAGAAACCATTTATTTTGTAAACACAAGCTGTATTTCCATCACAAAGGTAGGGTCCCTTATGCATCACCCTGAAAAGGTCATTGGGGCGCATTTTATGAACCCTGTTCCTCTAAAAGCGTTAGTTGAAGTCATTAGAGGAAAAGTGACTTCTGATGAAACAGTTGAAATGGCAAAAGATTTCTTGAAATCCTTTGATAAAACACCTGTTGTCGTGCGTGATCTACCAGGATTTGTTTCCAACCGTGTGCTGATGCTGACAATCAACGAAGCCATCTGGGCTGTACAAGATCAAGTCGCCACACCAGCTGATGTCGATAAAATTTTCCGCGGGGGCTTTGGTCATAAAATGGGTCCGCTGGCGACAGGGGACTTGATTGGACTCGATACGATTTTGAATTCATTGCTTGTTTTATACGAGAGCTACAAAGATCCTAAGTTCCGTCCGTGTCCTTTACTTGTCAAAATGGTCGACGCAGGCGAGTACGGGAAAAAATCAGGTAAAGGATTTTTCCAATATGACATGTGAGGGGAGAAAAAAGAATGGTTAAGCAAATCAAGTGTGTTGTCTGGGATTTAGATCATACATTATGGGACGGAATTTTACTTGAATCAGATGAAGTGACGTTAAAGCCGTCTATCAAAGAGGTGCTGACTGAATTAGATGAGCGAGGCATCCTTCTTTCGATCGCAAGCCGAAATGATGAAGCAGCCGTAAAGGAAAAGCTCTCTGCCTTGGGGATCGATCATTTTTTCCTCTATCCAGAGATTCATTGGAATGCCAAATCTAGTTCGTTAAAGAGAATCAGCGAGCGCTTGAATATTCATAAAGACACCATTCTCTTTATTGATGATCAGCCATTTGAACGAGAAGAAGTGAAGGCTGTTCATCCAGAGATTACGTGCTGGGATGCGGTGGATTATATGACGTTGCTGACAGATGACCGGCTGCGTCCAGTCTTTATCACAGAGGATGCAAGACGACGCAGAAAAATGTACTTAGAAGCGGATAAAAGGCAGCAGGAAGAAGAGAAATATGAAGGACCGCCCGAGAAATTTTTGGCGTCTTTACATATGAAATTCGTTATATCGGAAGCAGGAGAACAGGACCTCCAGCGAGCCGAAGAACTAACCGTCCGTACCAATCAATTAAATGCAAGCGGGAAAACCTACGATTATGAAGAGCTTGATTACTTCCGTCAATCAGATGCTCACTTGCTGCTTGTCTGTGAACTTGAAGACAAATTCGGGTCCTATGGGAAAATTGGACTCTCATTAATAGAAGAAATAGGTGACACCTGGCATGTCAAACTGCTGCTCATGTCTTGCCGCGTCATGTCTCGAGGTGTCGGGACCATTTTACTCACAACGATTTTGCAAGAAGCGAAAAAAAGAGGAAAGCGGCTTGTGGCCGACTTTAAACAAACAGATCGAAACCGCATGATGTATATCACATACAAGTTTGCGAATTTCAAAGAAATCGAGAATGGGGAGGACGGCTATATTTTGTTTGAAAACGATTTGAGTTTGATTCAGCCTTTCCCAGAATACGTAGATGTCAAAATTGAGATTGACCAGAAAGACCCAGCCAAACAATAAAAAAGCGAGGAGATTGAATCATGAACCTACACGAACAAGTAAGAGCATATATCGAGCAAAACCTAGTGGTATTTGATGAGGAAATTGAATTGGGAAATGATGATCACATTTTTGAGCAAGGCTTTGTCAATTCTCTGTTTGCGATGAAACTAGTGAACTACATTGAACATGATTTTCACTTCCAGTTAGACAACGAAGATCTCGACATTGCCAATTTTAGTACGGTCAATCGCATTGTCGCCTTAATTGAGAAAAAACAACAGGGGGCGTCTCTTCATGAAAACAGCTGAACAAACAATTGATGCCATTGAGGAAATACGTCAGTATTGCGATGAACATATTCGCCCGTTTGCCAATGAATTCGATGAGACAGAACATCTGCCAGAGTCACTGATTCGGGATATGGCGAAAAGAGGCTATTTGGCAGCAGGCATCCCATCTTCCTATCAAGGACTAGGGCTTGATCCGATTGCGTATGGGCAGTTCACAGAGCAAGTGGGGAAAGCTTGCTGTAATGTACGGACCTTATTGACAGTGAATTCCCTCGTAGGAGAAGCCATTCTTCGTTATGGAACAGAAGATCAGAAGCAAGGCTGGCTCGTTGAATTAGCCAAAGGGGAAAAAATCGGTGCCTTTGCCTTGTCAGAGCCGAATATTGGTTCAGATGCCAATCATGTCGAAACAAGCTACCAAAAGAATGGACAGACTTACGTGTTGAACGGGAAGAAAAAGTGGATATCCTTTGGAGCGATTGCGGACTTCTTTATTGTGATAGCAAGAGACGGCGAACAAGTTACCGCATTCCTTGTCGATCGAGATCAGCCGGGCGTTGAGATTGAGAGAATTACAGGAATGATGGCAAACCGGGCGTCTTATTTAGCAGAAATCACCCTCGATGATGTACAAGTGCATGAAGATTGTGTCTTAGGACCAGTTGGGGGTGGATTTAACCATGTGGTCTCCCTTGCTTTAGATCATGGAAGGTATAGTGTCGCTTGGGCAGGGCTCGCCATTGCACAAGAAGCCGTTGATTCTCTCGTAACGTATTCACGTAAAAGAACGCAATTTAATGAAAAGCTGTACAAGCATCAAATGATCAAAGGCATGATTGGAGATGCAGTTACTCAGCTCCATGCAGCCAGAGCATTATGCCTAAAGGCTGGAGAAATGAGACAGGCGCAGCACCCTGATGCCATCACAGAGACATCCATCGCAAAGTATTTCACATCCAAAATCGCCGTTGACATTACAAATACAAATATCCAAATCCATGGTGGAAGCGGATTTAGCCGAGAGAATTCAGCTTCAAGACTTTATCGAGAAGCAAAGGTACTTGAAATTATTGAAGGGACTTCTCAAATTCAGCAGCAGGTTATTGCTAACTACGGTTTACGCCATTATTTCGTGAAGCATTCTTAAGAGAAAGGAGATGATCCCATGGCCTTACAGCCGCAGAAGCTGGATAAAAAGAACATTGAAAATATGTTAGGTATCACTACGATCCAAGAAGGGATGCTATTCCATCATTTAATGGAACCGAACGGAACAGCTTATTTTGAACAATTGCTGATCCAAATAGATGGACCGCTTGATCGAGAAACCTTTGAACAATCTTGGGCGAATGTCACCAATCAGCATGACATGCTTAGAACATTGTTTAGGTGGCAGGAGCTCGCAAGGCCTGTACAAATTGTGCTGAAGCAGCATCAACCTGATATTCGCTATCGTGATTTGACTCAATCTGGGCAGTCTCTTCATCTGTTGAAAGAAGAGGTGGCGACACAGGACCGAGAAGAACGTTTTGATCTACAGCAAGTCCCATTTCGCTTGACGTTATGTGAGGTCAACGAAGAAGTCAGCTGGATTCTCATTAGCTTCCACCACATTTTATTGGACGGATGGAGCCTTGGGATTGTATTAAGTGATTGGATGAGTGCATATGAGCGGTTGTCTAATGGAGACAAACCCCTTCTTGAACAAAGACCGTCCTACCAATCATTTGTCAAATGGCAGCAGAAAAATCTTCAACAGACAGAAGCACAAGCCTCCTATTGGAAAAATGTCTTGAATGGCTGGAGTTATGCAGAACTGCTTCCAAAGTCAGGTAGCGCGCATGAAGCCAAAGGGGCTTTCTCAAAATATGAGCATCAGGTGGATGCTTCCATTGCGGAGAGTCTGAACGATTTCACGAATAAACATGACGTGACATTGGCATCTGTGATGTATACGCTGTGGGGTGTCTTGCTATCGAGGTATGCCAACCAAGATGATATTGTGTTTGGAACAACAGTATCAGGAAGAAATGCGGATGTGCCTCATATTGAAAGGATGACAGGCCTGTTCATTAACACATTACCGCTGCGGGTCTCATTCGAACAGGAGCGGTCTATTCTCGAACAGATGCAGCAAGTCAATCGTGAGGTAGCCGTTAGGAATGAATATGAACATACGCCGCTATCTGATTTAAAGAAGTATGCAGGTATGACGGCAGAGCAATCGTTATTCGATTCAATCGTCGTCATTGAAAACTATCCACTTGATCGAATGCTAACAGAGAACGATCATCCTGTTCGTATTCGTGGGTTTGAGATGACAGAACAGACGGAATTCGATCTGACGCTTAGTGTTCAGGCATTTGATGACCAACTACATTTCTCATTGGTGTATAACCCAGTCAGTTTTTCAGCTGAACAAATCGAAAAATGGTGTCAGCATTTTCTTCATCTCTTGTCTGATGCCTGTGCGCATCCACACAAATCTGCGGGTCAATTACAGCTACTATCAGAAGAAGAGAAAGAAAAGCAGCTAACGGTCTTTCGTCAATATGACGGGGCATCTTCTCGTAATGAACCAACGGTAATTGACCTATTTGAAGAGCAAGTGGAACAAACGCCAGCTGCAACGGCAGTTGAGTTTGGCGATACGACTGTTACATATGAACAACTCAACAAGAGAGTGAATCAGCTCGCACATCATTTACAAAAGAAAGGGGTTAAACAGGAGCAGCGTGTCGGTATTTTAGCAGAGCATTCCATTGAAATGGTTGTGGCATGCTTGGCGATTTTAAAAGCTGGCGGTGCTTATGTGCCAATTGATCCTGAATACCCGCAGGAACGTATAGAGTATTTATTAGAAGACAGCGGAGTAGAATGGCTCCTGACTCATCCGATTAGCGGGGTTACTTATGCCTATAACGGAGAAAAAATTGATATCACACAGCCGGATTTATACACCGGACCATCAGACAACCTGGCAGCAGCCATCACCTCAGACCACACAGCCTACTGCATTTATACATCTGGAACGACAGGAAGACCAAAAGGTGTACTCATTCACCACCTTGGCCTAGCTAACTATATTGACTGGGCGAAACAAGTCTATGTTCGAGGAGAAACAAGGCATTTTGCTTTGTATACTTCACTGTCATTTGACCTGACAGTTACTTCTATTTTCACACCACTGATTTCAGGAAATACCATCATGATTTATCACCATGAAAACCGGCAGCTGCTTGTCGAAGAAATCATAAAGGATAATCGCGCACATGTGATGAAGCTCACGCCGTCTCATTTACAGTTTATTAAGCATCTGTCTTTTCCAGACAGCCAAATGAAATGCTTCATCTTAGGCGGAGAACAGCTGGAAACATCTCTAGCAAAATCCATTCAGCAATCCTTCCCGCACTCAATTGAAATTGTGAATGAATATGGTCCTACTGAAACGGTTGTTGGCTGCATGATTCATCGATATGACCAAGACCGTGATCAAGACGTGTATGTACCGATCGGAAAGCCCGCACAGCATACGGATATCCTTCTTTTTGACAGACATATGAATCTCATGCCGGAAGGGACCGTCGGAGAATTATATATTGGTGGGAAAGGTGTCGCAAAAGGCTATTTGAATCGCCCAGAACTGACCGAAGAGCGGTTTGTAGACCATCCTTTCCAGCCAGGAGAAAAAATTTATAAAACTGGTGATGCAGCACGTATTCTGCCTAATGGCCTCATTCAGTTTTTAGGACGAAATGATGATCAAGTGAAGCTGAGAGGCTATCGTATCGAAACAGGTGAAATTGAATTTTGGCTGAATGAACAGCCAGGGGTCAAAGCAGCGGCTGTCGTTGTGAAGCCAGATGTTTCTGGTTCACCATGCTTGGCAGCGTACCTTGTTACGACAGCCATACTAGATGAACCCGCAATGAAACAAGCATTGGCTGATCAGCTGCCAGATTATATGATCCCATCTCACTTTGTTCAATTGGATGATATGCCGCTGACTGCTAATGGCAAGTTAGATAAACGGGCACTGCCTGCATTAAAACAGGCACAGCAAACGAAAAAGCTGGTGGAATCGGACAACCTTTCTGATACAGAGCAGGTCATTCAAGACATTTGGAAAAAAGTCCTTGGTTTAGATGAGGTAAGTGTTCATGACAAATTCTTTGATATCGGCGGGCATTCTCTCAATCTGATCCATGTCAACCAACAGCTGGCTAAGCGGTTAAATCAAAGCATTCCAATGGTAGAAATGTTCCGTCGTCCGACAATTAGAGAGCTTGCAGCATATTTAAGCGGAGCATCAGAGCAGGAAGCAGCAGGCACGCAGCCTGCGAATCAAAAGAGAAGAAAAGACAACGAGCCAATTGCGATTATTGGAATGGCTGGCAAATTCCCTGGTGCGAAAAATGTTGAGGCATTTTGGCGGAATCTGAAAAAAGGAGAAGAATCGATTACGTTCTTTTCCGATGAAGAACTGCTTGAAGCTGGCATTGACCGTCAAACCTTTGAACGTCCAGATTATGTGAGAGCAAAAGGCGTGATCGATGGATTTGATTTGTTTGATGCAGCCTTCTTCGGTTATTCGCCAGGTCAAGCAGAAATGATGGACCCTCAAATTCGCCTGTTACATGAGTACGCCTATAAGGCTCTGGAAGATGCGGGATATGTACAGGAAGATTATACAGGTAAGGTCGGTTTATTTACTGGGTCCACATCGAACTTTCAATGGATTCAACGATTTGCATCGTCCCTTGATAGCAGTATGTCAGAACTATTTGAAGTAGGTTCACTCAATGATACGTATACCGTTAGTACAAGAATTGCCCATAAATTGAATTTGAAAGGGCCGGCATTAACGCTTCAAACTGCTTGTTCGACCTCTTTGGTCGCTCTACATTTGGCCTGTCAATCCATTGCAAATGGTGATTCAGATGTAGCGCTTGCGGGTGGGGTGTCGATTTTACACCCAGTAAAATCAGGCTACATTTATCAGCAGAACATGGTGAAATCAAGCGATGGTCATTGCCGCGCTTTTGACGATCAAGCAGATGGAACAGTTGGCGGAGATGGCGTTGGTCTTGTTGCTTTAAAAGCACTCAGTGAAGCCATAGAGGATGGTGACCATATTTATGGGGTCATTAAGGGCTCTGCCATCAACAATGATGGCGATCAAAAGGTTGGCTTCAATGCACCAAGCGTTGAAGGGCAGACACGTGTCATTCAGGATGCTTTGCGTCAGGCAGATGTTTCATCGGAAACGATTGAATATGTGGAAACACATGGAACAGGAACGTCTCTTGGTGATCCGATAGAAATAGAGGCGCTCTCAAAAGCTTTCCAAACAGAGAAAAAACAATTTTGCCGCATTGGGTCTGTGAAAACAAATATTGGACATTTGGATGCAGCGGCAGGAGCGGCTGGCTTGATCAAAGCCGTGCTTTCGCTTCAGCATCAAACATTTGTGCCAAGTCTTCACTTCAAAAAAGCCAATGAAAACATTGCATTTGAGCATAGCCCATTTGTTGTGAACACCAAGCTGACTGACTGGAAGCAGCCGGCTTCACATTTGCGCCGAGCTGGGGTGAGCTCATTTGGAATGGGTGGAACAAATGCGCATGTCATATTAGAAGAAGCACCGCAAAGAGATCGTAAGCAAATGCCGCGTTCTGCCGAGCTGCTTGTCCTATCAGCAAAGAGCAAAACGAGTATTGAAAGAATGAAAGAAGAACTCGTAAACCAAATCGAAAACACGCCTTCTATCAATTTGGCGGACGTAGCGTATACCCTGCAAACAGGCAGACAATTTTTTGGTTTCCGTCAGGCATTTGTTGCGGCAAGCAGAGAAGATGCCTTGCGTGTGTTAAAAGAAAAGCAAGGTAAAGGCATTGGCAAGCTCATGCATTCGCATGTTGAAAAACAAAAGATTGTTTTTATGTTTTCAGGACAAGGCAACCAATATCTCAATATGGGATTGGATTTGTATCGGGAAGAGCCTTATTTCAAGGAGCAAATGGATGCCTGTTTTCAAGCATATGAAGAAGCAACAGGGAGAAGCCTTGCCCGTATTCTGTATCCATTAGCGGTTGAATCCGATAAGGCGCGCGAAAAATTGGCAAGCACTCAATATGCACAGCCAGCCATTTTTGCTATTGAATATGCACTCTCAATGCTCTTCATTGATTGGGGCATTCGCCCTGATGCGATGATCGGCTATAGCTTTGGCGAATTAACAGCAGCAGCTATATCTGGAGTATTCAGCTTAAAGGATGCGATGTCCATGGTCGCCTACCGAGCGAACGCCATGCAGTCGTCTCCATCTGGCGTCATGATGAGTGTTCCGTTACCTGAAGAGGAATTAAAACCGATGCTTCCAAAGGATGTTTCTCTTGCGGTAGTCAATGATTCTTCATGTATCGTGTCAGGGCTTGAAGAGGCGGTCATTGCATTTGAAAATGAGTTGAAGAACAAAAGATTGATGTGTATGCGATTAGGCGGCACAATTGCGGCCCACTCACATGTCATGAAGGAAGCAGCGGAGCAATTCGGAGAAAAATTGCAGCATATCAAGGCCAATAAGCTCCGAATTCCATTCATTTCGAATTTATCAGGAGATTGGATGACGGACAAGAGCGCTGGAGATGTGTCTTATTGGAAACGGCATATGACCGATACGGTTCGCTTTGCTGAAGGCATCACGAATATCCTACAGGAGGAAAATATTCAATTAATTGAGATTGGGCCCGGACAAGATTTAAGTGTCATGGTCAACCGATCTCTCAATGGCCTGAATCAGCAAGTATGTCATGTGCTGAGACATGCAAAACAAGATGTGACGGATAGTGAGTTTTTACTCGCACAGATTGGTCGTCTATGGACACACGGGCTATCGATTGATTGGAATCGATTCCAGATGAACCGTCAAGCATTGAAAACACCACTGCCAACGTATGCGTTTGATCGTACCTCCTATTGGTATGATGCATCAGATCATGTGAAGCACGACAAACCAAAGGAGTTTGGAAAAAAGAGGGCAATGGAAGAATGGTTCTATACCCCTCATTGGGAAGCGGATCTTTTACCTTGCTCGCCATCCGATGATGCCTCTGCTGGAGCCATGCTTTTATTTACAGAGCCATCTGCTTTCGGAGAGAAGGTAGCAGCTGAGCTTTTGACGAAACGGAAAGAGTACGTTGTGGTTCAGAAAGGAGATCAGTTTACGAAGCATGATCAAAAAAGCTATACCATTCGTTCTCATGAGCCATCTGATTATGAAAAGCTCATCTCTAATCTGGTAGACGATCATATCAATGTGACACATGTTTGCCATCTATGGGGACTTTCAGATCGACTTTCATCCCAAACGGAGGAAGAGTGGGTCGTGCAAACGCAGCAAGATTCTTATTACTCCTTACTTTATATCGGCCAGGCACTGAAGAAATATGTCTTTGACCAAAAGGTATCGATGACAGTTCTTTCTTCGCTGACGTATGCCATTGGCGGAGAGCCTGTGCTTTATCCTGAAAAAGCTGTCCATCTAGGACCTGCCATGGTGATTTCACAAGAAACACCGAACTTGCGTTATCGCATTCTTGATGTGGATCGTCCAGCGGAAAATGGTGTTCAGGAAAACAGATTGTTGAAACAAATCAGCGATGAACTAGACCGGGAGTATGGACAGCTTCTCACTGTCTATCGACGGAATAAACGATATGTGAAAAAGTATGCGAAAGGTTCAGTTCCTGAAACAGGACACGTTCATTTGGCTAAAAAAGATGGTGTGTACATTTTAATTGGCGGACTTGGATTTATTGGATTGAATATCGCCCAGACTTTGGCCGAGCAAACGCAGGGAAAATTGGTCCTAACGAGCAGGTCTGGACTGCCAGATAGAAGCCAGTGGCCGGAGTGGCTGGCGACGCATGATGAACATGATCCAACAAAGAAGAAAATTCAAAAGGTCATGGCACTGGAAGAGGCTGGGGCAGAAGTGCTGATAAAGAAAGTAGACGTTCGCCACCGAGAGGATATCCAGCAAATGATCAACGCAGTAGATGCGTCCTATGGACAGATTGACGGTGTAATCTATGCAGCAGGTGTGACTGGTGACCAATCAATCCGTGTGATGGAGCAAACAGATGACACATTCTCAGAGCCGCATTTTGAGGCCAAGATGAACGGTGTACTTCATCTGAATGCTGTCCTCGGTGATCGACCACTTGATTTCTGCTTTGTGCTATCATCCTTGTCACCGATATTGGGTGGACTTGGCTTTACGGCCTATACAGCTGTGAATCATTTCATCGATGCGTACGTGTATGAACGCAATCTACGTTCGCAAACGCAGTGGTCTGTCATTAGCTTTGACGGCTGGGAATTTGAGCATGGCAAGCAGTTGGATCTTCCAATCGGGGATGATGTCACCGAAACGTTGATTACAGAAAAAGAAGGAAGAGCGATCTTTGAGCGATTGCTTTCACTTCATCAAGTTGAACACATTGTTATTTCGACAACAGCTTTACACGATCGCATCCACCGGTATGTAGATCGTCTATCTCGCGAAGAAGAGAGCGGCGGTGAGCATGTACAAGATGGGACGATGTATTCCCGACCAGCGCTGTCAACGAATTATGTCGCACCTGAAACAGAGCTGGAGAAGGAACTAAGTCAACATTGGCAAGCATTCTTTAAGATTGACGAAATTGGCATAGATGATCATTTCTTTGAAATGGGAGGAGATTCCCTAAAGGCAATCACCTTTATTGGCATCATTCATCGTGCATTCAGTGTAGAACTGACGCTGCCTCAATTTTTCCAAATGCCAACGATTCGTTTAATGGCAGAATATATCGATCAAGCAGATACAGCGACTTATCAGGTGGTTGAAAAAGCAGAAGTGAAGGAACTTTACCCTCTGTCGTCTGCCCAAAAACGTTTGTACCTTATGCAGCAAATGGATCTGAGCAGTACAGGATACAACGAATTTAAAGCGGGGCGGATTAAAGGTAAGCTCGATATCAGCAGATTGGAATGGGCATTTCAGCAGCTAATTAAGCGTCATGAAAGTTTGCGGACAGCGTTTGTACTAGAGAATGGTGTCCCTTATCAAAAGATCGAAGAAGAGGTGCCGTTTGCTGTCACACTGTTTGATGTCACGAATGGATCAAGTCAAGCATCTGAGGAAGATCAAAAACAAGTGATTGAGCAATTTCTAACTCCCTTTACGTTAAATGAGGCCCCATTGATGAGGGTAGGTGTGATGAAGCTCGCAGAAGAGGAGTTTGTGCTCATGCTGGACATGCATCACATTATCTCAGATGGTCTTTCTCAAGATATTTTGGTCAACGATTTTATGCAGTTATATGACGGAAGGATGCTTGCACCTTTAGCTCTTCAATATAAAGATTTTTCAGAATGGCAAAATGACATGCTTGCTTCTGATGCACTCAAAGAATCGAGTGATTACTGGAAAAATCGGCTGGAAGGTGCACCTGCACTAGATTTACCAACAGATTTTGACCGGCCAGAGGTGAGACAATTCCGCGGCGGACATTATACGTTCCGTATAGAAGAAGCGGAGCTGAACGCATTTAAACAGGTCATTTTAAAAGAAGATGCAACGCTGTTTATGGGGCTGTTAAGTCTTTATCAGATTTTACTTCATAAATTAAGCGGGCAATCAGATATCACGGTTGGGGTTCCAGTGGCAGGAAGAAAACAAGAGGAGCTGCAGCAAGTCATCGGTATCTTTGTCAATATGCTGCCACTTCGTTTATATCCTAAAGGAGAGGTGACGTACCGAGAATTCCTTAGCGATGTAAAGGCACATGTGATCGATGATTTCGGACATCAAGATTATCAATATGAACAAATGGTCCAAGACCTGCAGCTGAGCCGAAATGTCAGCCGGAATCTATTGTTTGACGCTGTGTTCGCTTTGCAAAATATGAATCAGCCAGAACTGAAGGTAGGTGGTTTAACCTTTAGTGATTATCCGTATGAGACAGGAACGTCGCGATTTGATTTACTGTGGATTGCGTATGAGCAGGAAGACGGGCTTTCTTCAACCCTTGAATATAATACAGAGCTTTTCACAGAGGAAACCATTCAGCGCATTGCCAGCTTGCTGAAAGACATCATGCGAGCTGTCACAGGAGATGCAGTGAGATTAGAAGATATCGAACTGACTTCTTCATTCAAGCAACTAGACGACGTATCTCTTTTCGAATTAGATGACTTAAAAATATAAGTAAAGAGGTGAATGGAAGAATGATTGAACAGGATGATTTCCAACTAAAAGCAGCGGCGAAGGAAAAGGTGAAGGAAAGAGCCTACTGGACATCTATCTTATCAGATGTTCAGTTGGATGGACGTATTCCCAATACGGTTTCACAAGCCAGTCCTGCTGCACTTAACCGATCGCTTCATTCGTCCTTCCCTACGGCTGTGAACCATTCGTTAAAGCAATTATGTGGAGATTCTGATTTGCGGATGTTTATTGTGCTGACCACAGCCGCATTTGGCTTGCTGCAACGTTACAGCGGAAAAACTGAATTGATGGTGACTGTTCCTACAATGGAACAGACCGTCAATCAAAGCGCCATTAATCATATGTTGCCACTCAAGGCAGAGATTGATGTGCATATGAGCTTTAGCGCAGGCTTAGACGCAGTGAAGCAATCGTTTCAGGAGGCAGTACATCACCAAAACTTCCCTGTTCACATTTTAATGGATGAACTTTGGCACTCAATAGGAGATGGGAAGCAGCGCGTCAATCTGGCATGTGCGTTCGAGACATTGCATGGACATGCTGATCGAGAGCAATTAAATGCGGATGTACTCATTGTATGGAAGAAAGAACAAAATCACCTTCATGCCGAAGTCCACTGGGATTCTTCAGTTTATGAAGATCAAATGATGGAGCAGTTCTCCAATCATTTCATGATACTCGTAGAGCAATTTCTCAAAGCACCTGAACAAGCGATAAGCACACACTCATTTTTGTCTGAAAAGGAAAAAAGTCAATTATTTGATGCGTTTCAAGGAGAGTCGCTCGCTTACCCAGTTGATCGGGATATTGTGTCTTTATTTCAACAGCAAGTCCAGTTACATCCAGCCCGAACGGCCGTTGTGTTTGGCACCACCTCCTATACATATGAAGAGGTTGACCGTTTATCAGATCGCATAGCGCTTAGACTTTCTCAAAGTCAGATGACACGGGAGAGCCCAGTTGGTCTCAGAATGTATCGATCTGCTGAACTTGTGATTGCCATTCTCGGCATACTAAAGGCTGGCTATGCTTATTTACCGATTGATGTGCATCTGCCGATCGAAAGAATTCGGTATATGCTCAACAACAGTGGTGCTAAGGCCATTGTATCGGATTCAGCCGGAGATGATGGATTGGATGTCGAGGTTCACGTTATTCAAGACATGCTTCATGAATCGGAAGGAAAAGAGAAGCTGATGTCGTCCATTTTGCCCTCGGATATGGCATATGTGCTGTATACATCAGGTACAACAGGACATCCGAAGGGGGTTGTCATTGAACATCGTCATGTCATTAATCTGGTATACGGAATGAAAACACGCTTTTTTGATCGACTCTCAGATGATTTGCAAGTAGGAATGCTTGCTTCACATATTTTTGATGCGTCTGTTCAAACGTTGTTTCCAACATTGCTGCTCGGACATACGCTGCATATTGCAAAAGATGAAGTCCGAATGGATGGTCATGCGTTATGGGATTTTTATCAAGACAATCATATTCAGCTCTCAGATGTGACACCCTCTCATTTAAAGCTGATGAACAAAGCAGCAGGACAATCGAAACAGGACCTGCCTGCGCTGGACATGCTGCTTGTGGGCGGAGAAGTATTCACAAAAGAGCTGATGGATCAATTTTTACAGCATTTATCAAGTAAAAGACCCATCATGATTAATGCATATGGTCCTACTGAATGTACTGTTCAGTCATCATCTTTTTTGATTCCACATGATTGGGATGAACAAGTCATTCCTATTGGGCAGCCGATGCCAAATGAGCGTATCTTCATATGTGACACGCAAGGGGAGCCAGTTCCGATTGGCGTATTTGGTGAATTGTATATCTCAGGTGATGGTGTAGGACGTGGGTACATCAATCACCCTGATCTGAACAAGGAGACATTTATCAAAAAACCAGAATTGAGCAGCGCTGTGTTATACCGGACGGGAGACCTTGCAAGATGGCGTTTTGATGGGTTATTGGAATTCGCCAAAAGGAACGACAACCAAGTGAAAATCAGAGGATATCGGATTGAGCTAGAAGAGGTTCGTAAAGCTGTTCTAGATGATCCAAATCATCAGGGGCTCATTCAAGATGTCATTGTGATCCCTAAGGAAACGACAGAGCAGGACCAATACATTTGTGCTTATTTGATGGCAAAACAAGTCATAGATCAGCGTGCACTTCGCCAGTCCTTAAGTGAAAGATTGCCAGGTTATATGGTACCAAGGCATTTGATTCAGGTCGATCAATTTCCTTTAAATCTATCAGGAAAATTAGATATTCAAGCTCTGCCGAATCCGGAAGATCAGTGGCCGGGCGAGCAAGAGACAGTGACCATTCAGGCACATAATGAAACAGAGCAGAAGCTTGTTCGCATTTTCGCTTCTATTTTACAAGTCCCTGCTTCTCAGATTCGATTAGATGAGCCATTTTTCGATTTGGGTGGAAACTCTTTTAATATCGTTGAGTTGTCCAATAAAGTGAAAGAGGAATTTCAGCAGGAGCTGACCGTGATGGAGCTGTTCCAGTATACAACCGTTTTACAAATAGCAGACCAATTAAGAAACAAAGCAGCAGGACAAGATAAACCAATAGAAGATGCCGGAGAAAATGAAGCGGATGACTTAGAAAGTGCCGCACAACTGTTAGGCGGGATGATAGATGAGTAAGTTAACAGGATTAGAGGTTGCTGTGGTTGGTATGGCCTGCCGCTTTCCTGGAGCGAAGGATATTCATAGCTTTTGGGACAACCTTGCAAATGGTAGAGAGTCCATTACGTTTTTTTCTAAGGAAGAGCTACTTGAGGCAGGGGTTGAGCAAGAAGCATTGGATCATGAGCAATATGTACGTGCCAAAGGAGCTGTAGATCAGCATGACCACTTTGATGCGGAATTCTTTGGTTATTCACAGCGTGAGGCAGAAGTAATGGACCCACAGATCCGCATGTTTCATGAGGTGGCGTGGGAATCTCTTGAAGACGCTGGCTATAACCCTGAAACCTATCAGGAACCGATCGGTTTATTTGGGGCTGCTTCTGCAAATTTATATTGGCAAGCTGCTTCCATGTTAATGAGAACGAATAACTCATCTGAGCAATTTGCGGCTGTTCAGTTAACAGATAAAGATTTTATGAACACAAAGGTATCCTATAAGTTGAATTTGAAGGGGCCGAGTGTAGCTGTTGATACGGCTTGTTCTTCCTCGTTGGTGGCAGTCCATTTGGCGTCACGCGCCCTGCTAACAGGAGAATGTAAAATGGCACTTGCTGGCGGTGTCACCATCACTACTCCTCACAAAAAAGGATACATGTATCAAGAGGGTATGATCATGTCTCCTGATGGACACTGCCGAGCCTTTGATGAACAGGCAAAAGGAACAGTTGGCGGCGAGGGCTGTGGAGTCGTTGTACTCAAATCATTAAAGCAGGCGCTAAAGGATAAGGATCATATCTATGGTGTGATAAAAGGATCGGCGTATAACAATGATGGCGGGCGAAAGGTTGGTTATACAGCGCCAAGTATAGAAGGGCAAAGTGAAATTATTAAAAAGGCGCTCAACATCAGTCGTGTAGAAGCCGAGAGCATTTCATATATTGAAGCACATGGCACCGGCACGACCCTCGGAGATCCGGTTGAAATTGAGTCACTCAATAAAGCCTTTCAAACCGATAAAAAACAGTTTTGTGCCATTGGGTCTGTGAAAACCAATATCGGTCATCTTGATTCAGCGGCAGGTATTGCAGGCTTTATTAAAACGACACTGAGTCTATATCATCAAACATTGCCGCCAAGCCTTCATTATGAGAAACCGAATCCAAAAATTGATTTTGAATCAAGTCCGTTTTATGTGAACACAAAACCCGTACCTTGGACGAAACTGGGTCAACCATTGCGTGCCGGTGTCAGTTCATTTGGTGTCGGCGGAACGAATGTACATCTCATCCTGGAGGAGGCACCCATAGCCGAAAAGTCGTCAGCAGATAAGGATCACGAACTTCTGGTGGTTTCGGCAAGATCGAAACAGGCGGTTCAAACGTCTGCTGAGCAAGTCACATCTTATTTAAAAGAACAAAAGGATGTGCCGCTGTCACATGCAGCGTTTACGCTGCAAGAAGGACGAAAGCATTTTCCTTATCGACAAGCTTTCCTTGCAAGCCCAGATCGCACATTCCAGTCAGCTGGACAGTCTCAAATGGCCTTTCAACAGCCTGCAGTCGTCTGGATGTTTTCTGGTCAAGGTGCTCAGTATGTCAATATGGGCAAGGATTTATATGAGAATGACCCGGTATTTAAACAAACGCTTCAGAAATGTTTTGCCATTGTTTTATCCTTGGCAGGCGTTGAGATCGAGAAAGTGCTATATCCTTCAACCGAAGAGGAAGTCACCGAGGCAGAACATCTTATGCAACAAACTTCTTATACACAAATCATCTTGTTTAGTTTTGAGTATGCCCTCGCATCGAAGCTGATGGGACTAGGCATACGCCCGCATTATTTCATCGGTCATAGTATCGGAGAAATCACAGCTGCCTGTGTGGCAGGTATCATCCATCTTGAAGATGCGATCCGGATCGTTTTAAAAAGAGGCAATTTGATGCAAAAGATGCCTCCAGGTGATATGGCTGGTGTGGCGCTTTCAGCCGAAGAGATTGAGCATAAACTACCAGATGGTGTCGAGCTTTCTGCTGTAAATAGCTCACAGTTATCCGTTGTATCCGGTCCTTCTGACCGCTTGCAGGCTTATATTGAACAAGTTACAAAAAGAGGAGCTTCTGTTCAAAAGCTGAAAACCTCTCACGCCTTTCATACGAGTATGATGGCTGATGCAGCTAAGCAGTTTAAGGATGTTCTCTCTGAAATGACCTATCAGCAAGGCCAGATACCGATCATTTCCAATGTGACAGGGAGCTGGTTAACCCATGAGCAAGCAGCATCACCTGATTACTGGGCATCTCATATAAGGCAGCCTGTTTTATTTAGTCAAGGGATAGAGACGTTACTTGCACTTGGAGAGGTGGTCTTCATTGAACTCGGTCCAGGTCATACATTGACTCAATTCGTGAGACGGCACGATCGCTATGATGTGGACAAAGCAGCTGCTGTTTCATTGGTGAGACATCCAAAAGAGCAAGAAGCTGATGATGAATACATGCAAAAGGCAATAGGAAAGTTATGGAGTTACGGAGTGGAGCCGAACTGGAGGGCTGTCAGAAAAGGCGAGGCCCCATATCGAGTCTCTCTACCAACCTATCCATTTGAGCATCAAAAGTTCCCCTCACCGCAGTTTCAAGCTGATCAGCTGATGAGTGCATTATCTCCAGCAGCACAGAAGAATCACTTAGCTGACTTTCAAGACTGGTTCTACATTCCGGTGTGGGAGCGATCTTCACCAGTATTAAAAGAACAGAATCATCAAGGGAAGCGTGTGTTGGTTTTTGAGAAAAATGGTCATATCGGCGCCTATTTGAAAGAACGAAATGCGCAGGTCGTCAGCGTATGTCAAAGTGATCATACAATAAAAGAAAATGACCATCTAATGAAGGCAGACGTTCATATGCTGACCCATATAGAGTGGGTTATGGCTGAATTACAGCAATCTGGATTTATACCCGAAGACATCATCTGGATGCATGATGAACTGACTTCGGATGCCGAAGACAAGCCAAATTATTTATCTGTACTCGATCTCGTCAGGTTGATCGGAAAACACCATAACACACATATGAGACTTCATCTCGTGACGAGCCAAGCGCATGATGTCATCGGCATGGAGAAGATTCAGCCTCTTCAAGCAACAATGACAGGACTTGCGCTGACCATTCCGCAAGAATATCAGCACATAGCGTGTCAGCACATTGATTTATGTCAGAATAAGAAAGCACATTGGCCGCTATTTCTCTCATATGAGGTAGCGATGCACGATCAAGAAGCGATCGTTGCTTACCGTGGAAGCAGCCGATGGATTCGAAAAGCTTCAAGCACATCGTTAAGCCGAGAGGAATCGTCTAAACAGCCTTTCAGATCTAGCGGCGTTTATCTCATTACTGGCGGTATGGGTGGCATTGGCTTTACATTAGCGAAGCATTTAGCAGAAATGTATCAAGCGAATCTTGTGGTCATGACCCGATCACATATACGTGAACGATCTGAATGGCACGAGCTGCGTGATGCGGATGGGAAAGAAGCTGAGGCTGTCAAAAAGCTGATAGCTCTTGAAGAATTAGGTGCTCATGTACAAGTTGTACAAGGTGATGTGTCAGATGAATATGCTGTACAGCAAGCGATTCAGCTGGCCCATACCGTATTTGGTGGTTTACATGGCGTCATTCACGCGGCAGGAGAGGCAGACGGGAAGATCATCCAAGCAAGAACAGCAGAAGATGAGATTCGCATGTGTCAGGCAAAAATCAACGGGACCTATGTGCTGGGGGAAGCACTCAAGGGTGAAACGCTCGATTTCTTTTTGCTTTGTTCATCCCTCGTTTCCTTTCTTGGGGCGGCTGGACAGGTTGCTTATGCGGCTTCTAATGCCTTTATGGATAGCTTTGCTCATGCGAAAAGGCAGGAAGGGAAGCCCGTTATTTCTTTGAACTGGGATCGCTGGGAGAAAGTCGGTATGGCACACGATTCGGCATTGGCGGCGAAAGTCAATGACATGATGGCACTTGAGGAGCAGGCAGGAATTTCTCCAGAGCAAGGAATGAAGGCCCTCCAAGAAGTGCTGCGACTAGATTATCCGCAAATTCTTGTATCAGTTCGAGATATGGGAGAGAGAATCAAGCATCGCTTAACTCCTGTGCAACAAGAGGAGACGCCGCGTCAAGAGATATCACAGGGAATAGATGATCGTCTAGAAGCATCTTTGAGTGACGTGCTCAGCTCCTTTTTTAAGCATGAGCCGGATGTAAATGAGAATTTCTTTGAAATGGGAGCGACATCCCTTGATTTGCTGCAGATGAGTGGACAGATCAAATCGGTATACGGCATTGAGGTTCCGGTGGTCATGATGTATAGCCATCCAACCATCGCGTCATTGGCTGCCGAATTGAAGAGAATACATGGTGTAAAGGAAGAAAAGCCATCTATCGCCGAATCATCTAATCTACGAAAGCAAGCGATGGCTGAAGGGAAAAATCGCCGTAAACAGAGATTAAAACGAAAATAGATGGGAGAAATGTAGCGTATGTCTGATCAAGAGCAATGGACTGAATCTGGACTTGAAATTGCAGTAGTAGGATTGGCAGGTACGTTTCCCGGAGCTCCGGATGTCCAAACGTTTTGGGAAAATGTATCGCAAGGGAAGGAATCCGTTACGTTTTTCACTGATGAGGAATTAAAGGCAGCGGGTGTGGATGAGACGCTGCTAAAGCGTCCTGATTATGTGAAGGCAAAGCCATATTTACAAGATGCTGCATCATTTGATGCGGACTTCTTTGGCTATTCTCCACGCGAGGCTTCAATCATGGATCCGCAAATTCGATTGATGCATGAATGTACATGGCATGCACTAGAAGATGCCGGCTATGAACCTGAACGATACGATGGGTTAATTGGTCTTTATGCTGGGGCATCTAGCAATCTATCGTGGATGGGTCAGCATATGTCGTCACTTGGAAAGAACGAAGATGTGTTTCAAATCATGCATCTTAATGACCCATCCTTCGCTTCTCGGGTTGCCTATAAATTAAATTTAAAAGGTCCGAGTGTATCAGTGCAAACGGCTTGCTCCACGTCACTTGTCGCCATCCATATGGCCTGCCAAGGATTGATTGGAGGAGAATGTGATCTTGCGTTAGCTGGCGGTGTCACGCTTCATCAACCTCAGATCACAGGATATCAATACCAAGAAGGAATGATTTATTCTCCTGATGGCCACTGCCGTCCATTTGATGAGAAAGCAAAAGGGACGATTTTTGGAGAAGGTGCAGGGGTTGTTGCGCTAAAACGATTAAAGGATGCGATAGAAGACGGAGATTTTATTTATGCCGTCGTGAAAGGGTCTGCAACGAACAATGATGGAAGCAATAAAGTCGGCTATACGGCTCCAAGTGTCAGTGGTCAGGCAAGTGTTATTGAATCTGCTTTAGAAATGGCGGAGACAGAACCAGAGACGATTTCTTATATTGAAGCACATGGAACGGGTACGCCAGTTGGGGATCCGATAGAGATTGAAGCACTCACTCGCGCTTTTCAGACAGATCAACAGGGCTTTTGCAGGATTGGATCAGTCAAAGCCAATATCGGTCATTTAGATGCAGCAAGCGGCGTGGCTGGTTTTATCAAAACAGTCATGATGCTGCATCACCGTCAATTTGCCCCGATGCCGCACTTTGACAAGCCGAATCACCGTATTTCATTTAATCAAACCCCATTTTATGTTGGGACAGACAAAGAAGAGTGGAAGGCGTCTCATTTGCCAAGGAGAGCTGGAGTCAGCGCCTTTGGTATCGGTGGTGCAAATGCCCATGTCGTCTTAGAAGAGGCGAAGCCAAGAAAAGCACACAGCCCGGCACCGTCCAAAGAATTAATTGTGCTGTCAGCCAGATCGAAGCATGACTTGAAAAACATGATAAAGAACTTGAAGGAATATGTTTCCTCACATCATGAACTCTCAATTGGTCAAGCTGCTTACACCTTACAAAGTGGAAGAAGAGCCTTCCAATATCGAAAAACGTTTGCCTGTTCGACGCGTGATGAATTACTAGAACAACTGCATGATCTAAACGAGGAAACATTGGGTAGAGAACGTGTTCTTTTCAAACGGGTGCGCATGAGGTTGTCTGGCTATGATGAGGCTGGTCTACAAGAATATATCAAGCTGTATAAGAAGGATTCTTCTTTCAAAAAAGAAGTAGATCGGTCAATTCGTCTCATCCAATCAGTGTTACCTATGGCGAAAGACCAGTTATTTCAGACAAAACAACATATATCCGAAGGACAAGCAGAAGTGGCTATGCTGATCATGACATCGGCGTTTTCGAATCAACTGAGGACACTCGGAATTGAGCCAGACGTGTGGAGTGGAGAAGGCAGTGGGGTTTGGACAGCATTATGTGTAGCAGGCGGTCTTGAGCTAACAGAAGCTGCATCCATTCTTTATCATCTCAATGAAACTCAAACGATGGACAAATGGCTAGCTACATTGCCTCAAAAAACGCTGCATCAGCCTGTTTACATTCAACAGACAGGAGAGGAACTGACCACTTTCCATCCAGCGTCTGCAAAGCGTTTTCTCGATATGGACAACACTGTAAACCCGTCTGCAATTGACCAAGAATCAGCTGCCTTGATCATCGATCTTTCAATGAAACAAGGCATTAAGGTTAAAAAGGGAGCAGACAAAACAACCGAAACTCTTGATGGAGACATCCTTCAAATCGCAGGTGTTCTTTGGGAAATGGGGATCGATCTATCTTTTCCTTTAACAGAGGAGAAAAACAGGCAGCGTATTCCGCTTCCAGGGTATCCATTTCATAAAAAAGACTTCTCTGCACAAACAAAGCCTATAGCATCCACTGAACCGCAAAAGCCGGAGGAGAAGCGTGTATTTTCATCGCTTGCTTCTTTACAAAAAGATCTTCACGACATTGTCCAAACTCATTTTGGATTCGATGAAATGGACGATGAATCACCATTTTTTGAATTTGGTGCGACATCTCTCGATATATCCCAGCTTGCAGTGAAAATATCTGAGCGAATCAATCAACAAATTGACACTGTTCAATTGTACCGTTTTGCCACGGTGGCAAGCCTCTCTGAATACTTGTTTGAAGAGCAGACAGAACGTGAAGAAACACCTGCTTCACTCCCGGCAAAGATTACGTCACAGGAATATGCAGATATTGCAATTGTCGGAATGGCAGGAAGGTTCCCAGGTGCTTCGTCGCTAGAAGACTTTTGGCAGCGTCTTGTGAATGGCGATGAAATGATTCACTTTTTCACAGAAGAAGAGCTCAAAAAAGCGGGGCTGGATGCGGCTGTTTATCAGCATCCAAATTTTATCGGGGCAAAAGGTCGTTTACAAGACATCGAAGGCTTTGATGCAGACTTCTTCAACTACTCTGCTAGAGAGGCAGAGCTGATGGATCCGCAGTTCAGACTCTTGCATGAATGTGCTTGGGAAGCGCTCGAGGATGCAGGCTGTGATCCTGACAGAATGGCTGGGAAAATTGGGGTTTATACAGGAACAAGTCCAAATCATGAGTGGCTGACGCGTTTTGCACACCAAATGGATGCAACAGAGCAATTCAGCGCCATGCTGTTAAATGATCGTGAGTTCTTTAGTACGCAGCTTTCTTATAAATTGAATTTACACGGGCCGAGTGTGACGATGCAGACAGCTTGTTCGACCTCACTCGTGAATATTGGCGTGGCATGTCAGGCGTTATTGAATCAAGAATGTGATGCAGCGCTGGCAGGCGGTGTGACGGTCAGCTCGCCAGAAAATATTGGCTATATCTATCAAGATGGAATGATTCAATCAAAAGATGGCCATTGCCGTCCCTTTGACCAAGGGGCAAGCGGAACCATTTTCGGAGATGGAGCGGGGATTGTTCTATTAAAACGTTACGAAGATGCGGTAAGAGATGGCAGCCCGATTCATGCTGTCATCAAAGGGGTCGGTATGAACAATGATGGCAACCGGAAAGCTGGTTTTACAGCACCGAGTGTAGAAGGACAGGCAGAGGTTCTAAAAGAAACTTATGAAAAATCAGGCATAGACCCCGCTTCCATTGGTTATTTAGAAGCGCATGGAACGGGGACAAAAATGGGAGATCCAATTGAGGTGTCAGCACTTAGCCAAGTGTTCAAAGGAACTGAGCCGCTGACCATTCCAATCGGCTCTGTCAAAAGCAATGTCGGACACTTAAATAGTGCAGCAGGGATCGCAGGTCTGTTTAAAGCCATTTTGTCCATGCAACATAAAACGATTCCACCGACCATTCATTATGAGTCGCCAAATGAAGATATTCCTTTCAAGGATACACCGTTTTATGTGAATCAAAAGGCGCTGTATTGGAAGGAAACAGATGGGCCGAGAAGAGCTGGCATCAGTTCTTTCGGTATCGGCGGGACGAATGCTCATATGATCATAGAAGAAGGAATAAAGGCCAAGAAAAGCCCAGCTTCTAAGCAAAAACAGCTGCTCGTCTTATCTGCAAAAACCGATACAGCTTTAGCGGCAATGACAGATCAATTAAAGCAGTATGTGCTGGAACATCCTCAAGTTCCGCTCGAAGATATCGCTTATACATTGCGCTACGGCAGAAAGCAATTTTCGTACCGTAAAGCAATCGTGCTCTCGTCTGCTGATGATTGGCGGCAACAAAAACAAATCGAAACCAGTGTGTTCCGAAGCAAAAAATGGCGTAAAGCTACATTTATGTTTTCGGGTCAAGGCGCTCAATATGCTGGGATGATGCGCGGATTATACGAGGCAGAACCAGTATTCAAATGGGAAGTAGATAGGTGCTTTAAATATGTACTGGAAACAGAGCAAGTTGATTTAAAGGCAGTTGTTTTTTCAGAGGATCATGAAACAAACCAGGACATCACAAAAACGTCAAATGCTCAGCCGCTTCTCTTCATTTTTGAATATGCATTAGCAAAAATGCTGCAGCATAGTGGTGTTGAGCCGGAATCTATGATTGGACATAGTATTGGCGAATACGTTGCCGCTTGCTTGTCAGGTGTCTTCTCATTGGAATCTGCTTTAACACTCGTTATGGCAAGAGGCAGATTGATGCAAGGCATGGAAAAAGGCGCCATGCTTAGTGTGCAGCTATCGGAGACAGAGCTTACTTTGATGATGGATGAATCGCTTTCTATTGCTGCTGTCAATGCGAAAGACCTTTGTGTCGTTTCTGGGAAGGAAGAGCATGTGGCCGCTTTTGAAAAGAAGCTACAAGACAAAGGGATCGTCACGAGGAAGCTGCATACTTCCCATGCTTTTCATTCATATATGATGGAGCCGATGCTGGAGGAGTTTCATCAACTCGTAGAGCAAGTGGAACTGCATGAGCCGGCGATTCCGTTCATCTCAAATGTGACAGGCACATGGGCGAAAAGCGAAGAGGTGACGACAGCGTCTTATTGGACGAATCACCTTCGCGGAACTGTTCGGTTTCATGATGGCTTATCTCAGCTATTCACCGATGAAGTACTAGCACTCATTGAGGTAGGACCTGGAAACAGCTTGACGGCATTAGCGAAACGTCATGAAAACAAAGAACATCATCATGATGTGCTGAATATGGTGAGGCATGCACGAGAACAAGCTGATGATCATGCGTATTTCTTAAAGCGAATAGGAGAGTTATGGGCAGGCGGCTACGAGGTCAAGGCGCAGCAAAATCCGACACAAGAGGAGCGTCAGTTTGTATCGTTGCCAACCTATCCATTCGAACGTAAACGATATTGGATTGATGCAGGAAAGCCAGCCTCTCCGCAGCTATCAGCCCCTAAGGAAACGAAGAAGAAAGAGATGGGAGAATGGTTCTATCTTCCTTCGTGGGAGCAGCAGCCGCTAGAACCAGTATTTGAACAAGAAGCAGAAGACCAAACATGGCTCATTTTCCGAGAGCAGGATGCCTTTCATGAACTGTTTACACAATCATTCATCCAACACGGTATTAAGGTCATTTCTGTCACAAAGGGTGAAGTTTACCAAGATAAAGGTCAGTCGTTTACGATCAATCCGGCAGAAGGCCAGCACTATCGAAACATGCTAGATTCATTGTCTAATAGCGGTGTCAATATCGCTCGTATCCTGCATTTATGGGAAGCGGCGAAAGAAGATACCACTGCCAGTCGCCAAACTGCTTTTCAGACGCACATTGAAAAAGGCTATTACAGTTTAATTTTCCTATCCCAAGCCATTGCTGCACAAAAAAATATTCGAGAATGTCGTCTGTTTACTGTCACTAGCGGGATTCAGCCAGTCACAGGGCATGAGATGATTTATGCAGAGAAAAGTGCAATGCTTGGACCGTGTAAAGTCATTTCACAGGAATACCACCATATCAAATGCTGGAATATTGATGTGGAGGACGTGCCAGAGGTGATGTCTTGGAAGGAACAAGCACTTGTCGATCTGATTGTTCAGGAAATCATGCAGCCTGGAAAGGACCAGCTTGTGGCGTATCGCAATCGTCAACGCTGGGTGCAGAGCTACAAACGTTTGCCGCTGCAAAAAGAGGATGGGCTCCCCAACATGATCAGGCCAAATGGTGTGTATCTTATTACAGGCGGTTTAGGAGGCATCGGGTTTGTCCTATCAAAGATGCTGGCGAAAGAAGGAAACGTCCATCTTTATTTAACAGGAAGAACGGCATTGCCGCCAAGAGACGAATGGGCGTCATATACTCATCAAGAGAATGCGGATGAAGGGATGCGTACGAGAATTGAGAAAGTACTTGAGCTCGAACGATTAGGTGCAACAGTTGAAGCGATGCAGGCGAATGCAGGAGATCTTGATCAGATGAAGCATGTATTTAGTGCCATTCGCAAAAAGCATGGCGGCGTTCATGGTGTGTTCCATGCCGCAGGATTGCCAGGCAGTACATCCTTCCTGGCGATCAAAGATATACCTTCTACACTTGCGCAGGGAGAGGATCAATTCCAATCAAAGGTGAGAGGGCTTGATGTGCTAGAGCAGTTGTTAGATCAAGAGCAAGCGGATTTTTGTCTGCTCTTTTCATCCATTAGTGCATTACTTGGTGGCTTAGGATTCTCTGCTTACTCAGCGGCTAACTTATATATGGATGCATTTGCAGCTAGACTCAATCAAAATAGTCAAACCCCATGGATGTGTGTGAACTGGGATGCGTGGAATTTCTGGGGTGAGCTAGAATCGACCATTGGTGAATCAATTAATGAGCTAGCAATTTTACCAGAAGAGGGTGCCGAGCTGTTTCAATATGTTCTTTCTAATCGACAAAATCGACAAAATCGACACATACTCGTGTCGACAGGAATTCTTAATGAACGGATAGAACAATGGCTGTCACTAGAGTCGAAGGCCGCAGAGAGTGAGGATTCATATGAGGTGTCTAAGCACGAAAGGCCAGAGCTGAGCAATCCGTATGTGGCCCCTCGAAATGAAACTGAAAAAGCGATCTGTCAAGTATGGCAGGACTTTATGGGCATGGAACAGGTGGGGATTCACGACAACTTCTTTGATCTCGGTGCAAGCTCGCTTGATATTGTTCAAGTCACCAACCGGTTAAATCAAGCACTCCAAACGAATGAAGCGGTTGTTACGTTGTTTACGTACCCTTCTGTCGCAGAGCTAGCGAAATATATCCAACCTTCTGATGAATCGAAGGAAGAATCGATGGAAGAAGAACTAGCCGTCGTCACATCAGGTGATCGAAGAGCTCGTTTTAAACAGCAACGGAATAAAAGATTGAGAGGCGGAATCGAGAATGAATGATACAACGAATCACTATCATGGCGCAGAAATTGCTGTTATCGGTCTTGCAGGTCGTTTTCCAGGTGCCAAAAACGTAGAAGAATACTGGGAGAATCTGAAAAAAGGGAAGGAAACGATCTCCTTTTTTACAGAGGAGGAATTACGGCGTGAAGGTACAGATGAAGCCTTATTAAAAAACCCCCGGTTCGTCAAAGCGAAAGGGATGCTTGATGATGTCGATTTGTTTGATGCAGATTTCTTTGACTATACACCAAAGGAAGCGGCTATGATGGACCCGCAGTTCAGACTGTTTCATGAATGTGTCTGGACGGCGCTTGAGGATGCTGGTTACGACCCATTTGAATACAAAGGTCAAATTGGTCTTTATACAGGTGCAGGAATCAATACAGAATGGGTCATGAGAGCACTTCAAGGTGCTGTGCAGGGCGAGGACTCGAAAACACTAGAAGCCGCTGTTCTGAATATGCGTGACTATTTGGCCACGATGATCTCATATAAATTAAATCTGAAGGGACCGAGTATGGTGGTGCAAACCGCCTGCTCGACCTCTATGGTATCGATTCACTTGGCAGTTCAAGCTTTATTAAGTGGAGACTGTCATATGGCTGTTGCAGGCGGCGTTTCCATTCGTCTGCCGCAAAAATCGGGCTATCTCTATCAAGAAGGCATGATTCATTCATCTGATGGACATTGCCGTGTGTTTGATAATAAAGCTGATGGAACCGTTTTTGGCGATGGCGCAGGAGCTGTCATTTTGAAAAATTTAGAGGATGCCATTGAAGACGGCGACCATATTTATGCTGTAATTAAAGGATCGTCTATTAATAATGACGGAAATAGAAAAGTAGGGTATACAGCTCCAAGTACCAAAGGTCAAGTATCAGCTATTAAAACAGCACTCCGAATGGCGGAGGTCGAGCCTGAAACCATTTCTTACATTGAAGCACATGGGACCGGTACAACACTTGGAGACCCCATTGAAATTGAAGCACTCAAGCAAGCATTTGATACAGATAAAAAAGGGTTTTGCCGCATTGGCTCAGTGAAATCAAATGTCGGTCATTTGAATGATGCTTCAGGTGTCGCCGGCTTTATTAAAACAGTCTTAAGCTTAAAGCATCAAGTGATTCCGCCGACGATTCATTTTGAAACACCGAATGAAAAAATTGAATTTGCAGATTCACCTTTCGTTGTGAACACAGACTTAACGCCATGGGGTGAGCAAGCAACTCCTCGCCGAGCGGGTGTAAGCTCATTTGGGATTGGTGGAACAAATGCGCATGTCATTTTAGAAGAAGCACCGAATACACGTGTAGCAGCAGATGAGACTGGTGATAGTGA
Source organism: Bacillus pumilus (assembly GCF_002744245.1). GTDB lineage: Bacteria > Bacillota > Bacilli > Bacillales > Bacillaceae > Bacillus > Bacillus pumilus_M. The sequence continues at coordinate 44,262 of NZ_NKHG01000017.1, forward strand.
ACTTCTTTTATTATCTGCAAAAACACCAGCCGCCCTTGAGAAAATGACGGACCGCCTTGCAGACTATTTCCTTCAGCATCAGCAGCATGTCCGTTTAGCAGATGTCGCTTATACGCTCCAAACAGGGCGCCATCATTTTCCGCATAAACGTGTCATCCTTGGAAGTGACACAGCTGACATGTTACAGGCACTGAATCAAAGGTCAAAAGAGGTGGTCAAGACAGTCAGTTCTCAAACATCGAGCCGGCCTGTCATCTTTCTTTTCCCAGGCCAAGGATCTCAGTATGTGGACATGGGGCGTCAGCTTTATGATAAGTATCCAGTCTTTAAGGAAGCGCTGGATCAATGCTTTAACCAATTCAAACAGCATATCTCAATTGACCCATTCAGTATTTTATTTTCAACAGAAGCAAGTCAAGACCGCCAGCTGATCAATCAAACAGAATATACGCAGCCCCTGCTGTTTAGCGTTGAATATGCTTTAGCTAAATTATTGATTCATTTTGGGATTAAACCTCAGGCGATGATCGGTCATAGTATCGGAGAATACACAGCAGCTGCCGTGTCAGGTTTACTATCTGTAGAAGATGCCATAGATCTTGTGTCTTATCGTGGACAACTCATTAGTCAGCTTCCGAAAGGCTCTATGCTGAGTGTTCCTTTGAGTGAACAGAAGGTGTTGCCATATTTGACAGAAGAGCTTTCACTCGCAGCAGTAAATGGTCCTGAGTTATGTGTCATTTCAGGTGAGACGCCAGCCATTGATGCACTTGCTGAGAAGCTAGAGGCTGCTGGACATGGGTGTAGAAAGCTTCACACCTCTCATGCCTTTCATTCCAAAATGATGGATGACATACTTCCATCATTCAAAGAGAGATTAGCTGCGTATCAATTGAATGCACCATCTATCCCATACATTTCTAACGTCACAGGTACGTGGGTCGAAAAGGAAGAGGTGCAAGATCCGGCATACTGGGCTGATCACTTGCGGCAAGCGGTTCGTTTCCGTGATGGAGCAGAGACCTTACTTACTGAGCTTGATCCGATTTTCATTGAAGTCGGACCGGGGAATACGTTAAGTGCCTTTATTCGTCAAGTCTCTAAGGAACACCCACAGCAGCCAATTCCATTGATGCGTCATCCGAAAGAAGAGGCAGCAGACGATCGCTATCTTTTGAGCAGACTGGGTGACATTTGGCTACAAGGAGTGCCGATTGACTGGACGAAGTTAAGACAACATAAATCAAACCAAAAAGTGTCCCTGCCAACCTATCCGTTTGAACGACAAAGATATTGGATCGACAAGGTAGATACATCGGCACTATCCTCGTCTTCAGGTGTTCAAATGGTTGTGCCGAAGGAAAACAAGGGAGAGGAAATAGAAGAAAGCAATCAAGGACAAGCCATTGCAACAAGCGACATTGAAGCAACACTAAAGCGTATGTGGAAGGACATTTTAGGAATAGAAAAGGTGGAAAGGGACGATCATTTCTTTGAACTTGGTGGACATTCGTTAAATGCGACCGGTCTCATTTCTCAAATTCACAAGGAATTTGGTGTGGAGCTAACTCTCACAGACATGTTCAACAATCCGACGATTGAAAAGCTTCAAGCATTCATTGAAAAGGCAGAGAAGCATCAGTATTTCAAAATCGAACCGGTGGAACGGAAAGACACGTATCCATTATCTGCCGCTCAAAGACGAACATTTCTCATTCATCAGCGTATTGGTCAAGTCACCTCGTACAACATGCCAATGGCACTTAGATGTAAAGGAGACATCGATGTTGAGCGCTTTGAACAGACCTTCAAGCAACTCATTGATCGCCATGAAACCTTGCGGACGACCTTTGAATTAAAAGATGGGGAACCTGTTCAGCGGGTGCATGATGATTTCCAGTTTGCCGTTGACATGACAGAAGCTAAGGAAGAGGAATTAGAAGCACAAATCGATGAATTCATTCGACCATTTGACTTAAAGGCTGCACCATTGATCCGTGTACGGTTTGTCAAAATCGCAACAGCTGATCATCTATTACTAGTCGATATGCACAATATTGTCGCTGATGGTGCGAGCATGAACATCTTTATTAAAGAATTTACTGAGCTTTATCGCGGAGAAACCTTGCCGGAACTTACTGTTCAATATAAGGATTATGCTGAATGGCAGGACAAGTATTTCCGCAGCGAGATGTTTCAAAAGCAGCAGAATTATTGGAAGGAGCAAATTGGTTCAAACGTTCCGACCTTGACGATGCCATATGATTTTGAACGGAAGGAACAATCCTTCTTAGGAAGAGCAATTAAGTTTAACATTGAGCCGCACATCGTCGAAAAAATTGAACAGTTAGCTGAACGATATCAGCTGACGAACAACGTCATCTTATTCCAGCTATATGGTCTGCTGCTCTCACGCTACGTCGATCAGGAGGAACTGATTGTCGGTTCACTTGTTGCTGGCAGACGTCATGCAGATATTGAACATACAATTGGTATGTTTACGAACTTCCTGCCAATTAAACTAGAAATGGTACAAGATGCATCCTTTACAGAGCAATTGGCTCAAACAAAGCAAGTACTGCTTGATGCATATGATCATCAAGAATATCCGTTTGACCAAATGGTCGAGCACCTGAATCCAAAAACAAAACCGCACCGAAATCCATTCTTTGATACGATGCTCATTTATCATAATGAGTACGATCCGAATATTAAAATTGAAGCCGATGGACTGACCTTTGAAACGCATGAGTTTGCAAAGGGAATTTCCAAGCTTGATATGAAAATGGATGTTGTCAGAGAGGTAACAGGCGAGTTAAAGTGCGTTCTGCAATACAATCTTGCTTTGTTTGAGCATGAGACGATGCAGGCTTTCGTAACGCATTTTCAGCACTTGGTCGAACAGGCTGTTCAAGCCCCAGATCAATTGCTCAAGGATTTCGATGTGCTTTCAGAGGAAGAAGAAAGAGTAGCAAAAGAGAAAAGAGAACGAGCAGAGAAAAAAGCACCACTTGTGCTGGCAGTCAGCTCAACGTTTACAGCAGATCCGGTCGCTCCTTACATTCAGTACTGGGCGAAACAGTTTGATGTGCAGCTCGATGTTCAATTTGCACCGTATGGGCAGGTTTATCAAGAGTTATTAAATGAACAGAGCCTCATCTCTCAGAAGAAAAATGGAGCCAATCTTCTACTCATTCGTTTGGAGGATATCACTGGTCCAGCTCATGTATCACGTGAAGAAAAGAAAAAGCTCGCCTCAGAACATGCTGAAGAACTCGCAAACGTTCTAAAATTAAAAACGAAGCATAACCTATATTTTGTTGGCATTTTGCCAATGAGTAATGCTTTTAAAGATACCCTTCAAGACGTGGAACAAGAGTGGATCGACCAGTTATCTGATATTGACAATGTTCAGCTAATCGATTGCCGTCTGCTTGCTCAGCAATATCAGATTGAAGAGATGTTTGATGAAAAAGGAGAGCAAGCCGCGCATCTCCCATTTACGGAGGCTTTTTGTGGAGCAATTGGCACAAAAGTAGCGAGAGAGATTGTCGCATGGCAAGGTGTACCATTTAAAGTGGCTGCCATTGACTGCGATCATACGCTTTGGAGAGGTGTCGTTTCAGAAGATGGTGTGGAAGGCATCGACATCACGCCAGAACATCAAACGCTCCAACGTTTCTTAAAACAAAAGCAACAAGAAGGGTTGCTGCTTGTCTTAAGCAGCAGGAACAATGACGAAGATGTGTGGTGTGTATTTGAAAACCATCCTGATATGATCTTGCAAAAAGAAGATATTGTCGATTGGCGGATCAATTGGGAAAGTAAACCGGCCCAACTAAAAGAAATGGCAGATTCACTGAATCTTTCATTATCTCAGTTTATTTTCTTAGATGATGACCCAGCGCAGTGTATGCGTATGAATGAAGTATTACCAGAAGTGATGACATTGCTGTTACCTGCCAATGAAAAAGCTATTCCGTTGTTTGTCGAGCATGCTTGGGCATTTGACCGTTATGATGTCACCGATGAAGATAGAGGGCGAACAACGAGCTACAAGGCTGAAAAAGCTCGTCAAAAAGAGCAAGCAGAGTCGCCATCAATGGAGCAATTTTTGCAAAATTTGAATTTGAACATGAGCGTAACAGAATGGAAAGAGCAGCACCTTGCCCGCGTGGCACAAATGAGCAGTCGCATTAACCAGTTCCGTTTAAACGATCAGCGCTTTGATGAACAGCAGCTGAGAGAGCAGATGGAGAACGAGCATGTTCAGGGCTGGATCATTGAGGCAGCGGATCGCTTCAGTCATGAAGGGGTTGTAGGAGTCATCTTGGCGCATCGAACAAATAAAACCTTAAATATTGATGCATGGATGCTGAGCTGCCGTGCGCTAGGGAAAGGGATTGAGCAAAAATGTCTGACATGGCTCGCAGAATATAGCCGTCAGCACCAACTTTCCACCATTGAATTTTCGTTTACACCTACTGGACGTAATCAGCTATTTAAGACATTTATGGAAGAGCATCAGATGCAGGAGATAGAGGGGCAGCAAACATATCGAATACAAGTGAAGGATATCGATTCATATAGTGATCACATTCAGATCGTCAATCAATTGTCACCTCTAAAGCACTCAAGTGGAGAAATAGAGGATCACATGACGGAGGCAGCAAGTGATCTTGCTTCTCAGGCTTATACATGGGAAACGGTTCAAACAGATCAAACGAAGCATAGCGGCTATGTGCAAGCTCTTAAGGTCCATGATGAAGAAGGTCTTCGGTCATTATTGAAAATGGATCACACGCAATATGAAGGACTTTATGCACAGCCAACAAATGAACGTGAGGCATTACTCATGAACATTTGGTGTGACATTCTTCATGTGGAAAAAGTAGGAATTGACAACGACTTTTTCGATTTAGGAGGAAATTCTTTACTTGCTGTCAAAATGGAAGTAGAGATTGAAAAGAAGGGTTGGTATGTTGATGATTTGAATTTTGCTGAAAAACACACCATTCGCGAATTGGCAAAATATATGAAGAGGGAGAATCAGCATGCATAAAGATGTAAAAGCCATATATGAAGAATCAAACATTTTAGATGAGGCGACTCATTTATATGGAGTCCAGTTAAGTGACATCCATTTTATCGCAGATGCAGAAAACTATGTGTATGAAATGAAAAAAGACGGAGAGTCTTTCATTTTAAAAATTACCCATACCATCCGCAGATCACCTGATTATATTTTAGGTGAAATGGAATGGCTGCATCACTTGGCGAAGGGCGGTCTTTCAGTTGCGAAACCAATTGCTTCATTAAACGGCCGAGATATCGAGCAAGTAGACGATGGTCAAGGCGGTGCATTTTTACTTCGAGTATATGAAAAAGCACCGGGCCGGAAAGTCGAAGAGGCAGACTGGAACGATGAATTATTTTATGCTCTTGGACAATATACAGGCCGCATGCACAAACTGACAAAAAGCTACCAGCTGTCAGACGCGCGCTATAAAAGGCAAGAGTGGGATGAAGAGGAGCAGCTTAAGCTGCGAAAATATGTACCAGCAGATCAGACACTTGTGTTCGAACAAGCGGATCGTTTAATGGAAAAGCTCGCAAAGCTTCCGAAAAATAAAGATACGTATGGATTGGTTCATGCGGACCTGCATCACGGAAATTTCCACTGGAATCAAGGGGAAATCACGACCTTTGATTTCGATGATATTGGGTACAACTGGTTTATCAATGACATCAGTATTTTGCTATACAATGTCTTGTGGTATCCAGTGATTCCATACGAGGACAAAGCTGCTTTTGCAGGGAACTTTATGAAGCAGTTCCTTGAAGGCTATCGTGAAGAGAATGAACTCTTAGATGAATGGCTCGCATACATTCCTGATTTCCTTCGCTTGCGCCACATGCTCATTTACGGCTTGTTGCATCAAGCATTTGATTTGGCTACAATCGGAGAAGAAGAGAAGGCCATGCTTGCTGGCTTCCGTTCTGATATTGAGCAAGCAACTCCTATTACGACGTTTGACTTTACAAAGCTAAATCAATCTTAAAACGAAAATCCCCGCCTACTTGATAAGGCGGGGATTCTTATTTATGGGCGATAAGTAGATGGTGATTCAATTATTTGAAACAGATTTTTTCCTTGCTTTGTATTATCAATCCAGCCTTGAAATGATGCTTTTCCTGGACCATATGCATAGACAGGGACATCCTCTCCTGTATGGGCAAACGTTGTCCAGCCTGAGAAAGAACGCTGATCAAAGATACGTTGAATACTTAACTGGATTGTACTTGTCTTCCCTGACTGTGCCGCTTTTTCTACCTGAGAAATTTCTTCGGTTGTCAGTGAGAAATCAATATAGGTGTGAAGCACTTCATTAATAGATTGGCCACCTGCGATTTTCTTTGCCATAAACACAGGCGTTTTCTTTGCAGCTAGGATGGGCGCTGGGTCCCATTTATAGCCGGTTTCACTTGTCATCCCGTCTGCGCCAAAGGAAAAGCCGCCAGTCGCATGATCTGCTGTGATGACTACGAGGGTTTCTTGGTCTTTTTTAGCGAATTGAAGAGCTGCTTGGACTGCTTTCTCAAAATCCTCCATCTCACTCATTGCACCGACAACATCATTTTCATGCCCAGCCGAATCAATCGTGCTGCCTTCGAGTAGCATAAAGAAGCCGTGCTGATTGTCTTGATTCAATTGAGTTAGCGCTGCCTGCGTCATGTCTTTTAAAGTAGGGACATCTTTCGGACGGTCGATGGCTCGATCTAGCTCATCTTCTTGAAATAAGCCGAGCATTTGCTTTGCTGATTGAGACTTTAAATCGTCTTTCGATCGAAGAATGGAATACCCGCTCTTCTTAAATTCTTGAACGAGATTACGGTCTTTGCGGTCAAAATATTGCATTCCGCCACCAAGAAGGATATCGACTTTGTGCTCTCCATTGATTTTCTCATCAAAAAAGTGGTCTGCAATTTGTTCTTTGTTTTTTCGGGAAACGTTATGTGTGCCAAAAGCAGCGGGTGTTGCATCGGTGATATCAGATGAGACCACAAAGGCCGTTTTCATTCGTGCTTCCTTTGCTGCTTCAACGACACTTCTAAGAGGTTCTTTTTCATGATTGACAGCGATGGCGTCATTGTATGTTTTTTTTCCGGTCGCCATGGCTGTGGCTGCCGCAGCTGAATCAGTAATATTATCTCGAGGGTCATCTGGGTGCGTCGTCTGCATCCCGACTAAATAAGGATCCCAGACGGTTTGTCCTTTTGCAGAAGAATGCTTTTCCTGCTTGAATGTACGGTAGGCTTTGATCATGGGTATCCCCATTCCATCGCCAACGATAAAGATAATGTTTTTTGGTGTCTGCGGTTGTTTTTTATCTGCTGCATTCGTTGATGTGGGAGAGATATTTTGTGAGGTGAGCATAACAGCTAGCACGAGAGCTGTCAGAATAACAGTAAAGAGAAGAACGCGTTTTTTACGATACAAAGAACCCATTAGAAATCCCCTTTTATCATTTATTTCATATTTTGTATTTTATTTGAATATAGGCCGTTGTTCAACCCCTTTTTCCATAAAAAAAAGTGATGAGACTTTTGTCTCATCA
>NZ_NKHG01000084.1 GCF_002744245.1 Bacillus pumilus
TCTGAAAGGCTCTTCTTGAGAAGAGCTTTTGCATTCATTTCATATGTAGGGGCCAGCCAGGTGTGTAAGGAATGATAGTATATATAAGGAATTTGTTTGTCGATTAAGGATACCTGTCTGGCTTACTACTAATATCGACACCGTTCTGCAAATGTTTAGCTTTTTTTTCATTATTTTCTTTTTTATTTGACTGAAAGATACATTTTTCTCTCCCTGATAGACATCCAGCTCTTACTTTTTGAGTCAATGTGCGATTTGAAGAAGGGAAATGCACGAGAAATAGAGAAAATTGTAGAGACTTCATTTTTAAACAAAAAGGGGAGGAATGGAAACATGTCGGGAAACAAAGGTGTCGTTTATAAAGGGGCAGGAAATGTAGCAGTTGAGGATATTGGATACCCTGATTTGGTGTTAAAGGATGGTCCAGGTGTACCTCAAGCCAATGTTGGACGTAAATGTGAGCATGGCGTCATTTTAAAAGTTGTGACGACAAACATTTGCGGAAGTGACCAGCATATGGTAAGAGGGCGGACAACTGCACCTGAAGGACTTGTCCTTGGTCATGAAATTACAGGTGAAGTCGTTGAGGTTGGACGAGATGTCGAGTTTATCCAAAAAGGTGATCTCGTGTCAGTTCCGTTTAATATCGCTTGCGGACGCTGCGTCATGTGTAAGGAACAAAAAACTCATGTGTGCTTAAATGTAAACCCTGTTAAAAGAGGATGCGAGGCTTGTTCTTCGATTTAGTCTGACGTCACGCCATGTGATGGCTGTGTATTTGTTATTTAGTGCTGCCATTACGGTACTGCCTACTGCTATTGACTCACTTGAAGCAGCCTTTGCCAAAGAAGTGCTGATGCTGACTGATACAGAATATGGACTTCTTGTCAGTATTGCTGGAGCGGGAATTATTGCAGGTGCAAGTCTCAATTCGGCTATTGTCGAGAGGCTGCCCGTTTCCATCATGCTAGCGATCGGCAGTCTGTTTGTCACTTTTGGCTATCTCATCTATGCTTTTTCTAGCGCATTGATCATAGCGGCTATTGGTTTTTTTGTTCTCGCATTCTTTTTAGCGTTTGCCAATACAGGTTTTATGACGTTCTATCAAACGAATATCCCGGTAGAGGTCATGGGGAGAGTAGCAAGCTTTTATGCATTGTGCGAAGCCGTTCTGACGATTGGCATGACAGGCATCTTTGGCGTTTTAGCACATGTCCTATCTATACGAACGTCCGTCATCTTAGGGAGTATGTGTATGCTTCTAGTTTGTCTATTTCTATGTTTTGTCATTTTTCGTCCATTGACTGTCAACAAAATAGTGCGTCGTACTTAGAAAATTAAAAACATTATGTTATCATTATTTAAGTAGGTTAATTAAATTGATGAGAAAAGGAGTCTTACAAATGAAAGCACTACGCTGGCACGATCAAAAGGACATTCGACTAGAGGAAATTGACGAACCAACAGTTGCTCCAGGAAAAGTGAAACTAAAAGTAAAATGGTGCGGCATTTGTGGTAGTGATTTACATGAATATCTAGGAGGGCCTATCTTTATTCCAGTGAATGAGCCTCATCCACTGACAAAAGAAAAAGCACCAGTAACACTAGGACATGAATTTTCTGGTGAGGTTGTTGAGGTAGGTGAAGGCGTGAGCAATTACAAAGTAGGCGATCGCGTGGTTGTAGAACCTATTTTCGCGACTCACGGGCACCAAGGTGCTTATAACTTAGATGAAAACATGGGCTTTTTAGGACTTGCTGGAGGCGGCGGTGGATTCTCTGAATATGTATCAGTGGATGAAGAGTTACTTCATTTATTACCAGACGAATTGTCATATGAGCAAGGTGCACTTGTAGAGCCTTCTGCAGTTGCTTTATATGCTGTTCGTTCTAGTAAAGTGAAGGCTGGGGATACAGCGGCTGTGTTTGGCTGCGGACCAATTGGCTTACTTGTGATTGAAGCGTTAAAAGCAGCTGGCGCTACAGATATTTATGCAGTTGAATTATCAAAAGAACGCCAAGAAAAAGCAAAAGAGCTTGGGGCCATCATTGTTGATCCTTCTCAGTATGAAGATGTAGTTCAAGAAATCGCACGCCGTACAAACGGTGGAGTAGATGTTTCTTTTGAAGTGACAGGTGTACCTGTTGTATTGAAGCAAGCGATCCAATCAACTAGAATTTCAGGTGAAACAGTTATTGTAAGCATTTGGGAAAAAGGCGCAGAGATTCTGCCGAATGACATTGTCATTAAAGAACGTACAGTCAAAGGAATTATCGGCTACAGAGACGTATTCCCATCTGTATTAAACTTAATGAGAAAAGGCTATTTCTCCGCAGATACACTCGTTACGAAAAAAATCAAGCTGGACGATGTGATCGAGAATGGCTTTCATGCATTAATCAATGAAAAAGATCAAGTGAAAATTTTAGTCAGTGCTGAATCGTAAGACACCGAAGGGAATGGCATAAGTCATTCTCTTTTTTTTATATGACCTGTTCGATTTCATAAAGAGGGTGACATTTGAATAGTGATAATTGAAAAGATGTTTATAAATAAGGGGAGATCACATCATGTTTTATCACATCAAAGAATTGCAATATGAAGCGAAGCCCTCTAAGCCTGATCCGCTGTATGCGAAAAAATTGCAAGAGGTTTTAGGTGGTCAATATGGAGAAATTAGCGTCATGATGCAATATTTATTTCAAGGCTTTAATTGTCGAGCTGATCAAAAATATAGAGACTTATTATTTGACATAGGTGTAGAGGAAATTGGCCATGTGGAGATGCTGGCCACAATGATTGCTCGTTTACTTGATAAAGCGCCAGTAAAAGAACAAGAGCAGGCGTACCAAAGTGATCCAGCACTTGCAGCTGTCATGGGTGGGATGAACCCTCAGCATGCGATCGTGGCAGGCTTGGGGGCAATGGCGGCGGATAGTCAAGGGTATCCGTGGAATGCGAAGTATATCATCGCAAGCGGAAATTTAATGGCTGATTTTCGGGCCAATCTGAATGCAGAGTCACAAGGACGGCTTCAGGTCACAAGGCTTTATGAAATGACGGATGACCCGGGCGTCAAGGATATGCTCTCCTTTCTCATTGCTCGTGATACATATCATCAAAATATGTGGCTTGCGGCAATTAAGGAATTAGAGGAAAGAGAAGGGGATGTGGTTGTACCAACCACCTTCCCTCGCTCATTAGAGAAACAGCAAGTATCCTATGATTTGTTTAACTTCTCAAGAGGGGAAGAAAGCAAGGAAGGCAGATGGGCACATGGTCGCAGCATGGAAGGAAAAGGAGAGTTTAGGTATATTTCTGCACCTGTCGTGTTCGGCTCTGCACCAAAGCTGAAACCAGCACCAAAGGAACTGTTTAATACACCGAAAAAGTGAGTAAATGAATGAGAAAAGTCGATCAGATGCTCGTGCCTGTTCGACTTTTTTATCGTCAAAGAGATTTTCCGCACGCTCACTCGTTTTCTCTAAGATAGCAAAAACGAGCATGCGTCTGCCATCTTTGAAGGGTTAGTAGCTGCGATAATAGGAGGAGCACGTTCTTTTGACATATGTACTGACTATTGATAAAATTTAACACATTAAATCCTATAAGCAAAGTGTGTTTTATTGATGTAAAAATAAGCATGTCATAGATAGAGAGAAACAGAGGAGATGGAATGTTTTGTCTAAAGCATTATTTGTTGATACAGACTTTCAAAAAACATGGCTCAATCAATTGGAATCACTTCGTCAATCGATAGAACAAACTGCAAAAGAACACGATGAAGGTGCTCATTTCCCCAAAAAGAATATCGAATCCTTAGTGGAAATGGGGTATACGACCTTGTCTCTGCCTGCTGAATATGGGGGCGGGGGTCAATCTGTGACGGATATGGTCCTATTTCAAGAGACGCTCGGAAGCATGGACGGAGCGACCGCTTTATCGATCGGCTGGCACCAAGGAGTTGTAGGCGAAATCTATGAAAAGAAACAATGGAACGAAAAACAGCTGAAATTCTTTGCTGAAGAAATCAAGAAAGGCGCCCTTGTGAATCGCGCAGTGAGCGAGGCGCAGACAGGCAGTCCAACAAGAGGAGGCAGACCTGGGACAACAGCCATTAAATCTGGTGACAACTGGATCATTCATGGACGCAAAATCTTCACCACGATGTCGCCGGCGCTGACCTACTTTTTGGTCGGCGTATGGATCGAGGAAAAAGAAGCCCTAGGCTTCTTCTTAATTCATCGTGATACGAAAGGTATTTCTATAGAAGAAACGTGGGATGTTGTTGGCATGAGAGGAACAGAAAGCCATGATTTGATTTTGGATCAGGTTGAGGTCTCAGATGACATGCTCGTTGAAGTACAAAAAGGGCCTCGGGGCGGTACGTTAAATCCTTGGATCGCTCATATCCCTTCCTGCTATTTAGGGATTGCGCAAGCGGCAAGAGACTATGCTGTTCAGTACGCCATCACACATTCACCGAACAGCATCAGCGGGACGATTAGTGAGCTGCCGAATGTCCAACATCTGATTGGTAATATCGACTTACTGTTAAAGCAAGCGCGTCACGTCATCTATTCAACGACTAAATTGTATGAGCAGCCAGAAAAAAGAGAGCTGTTAACCAATGAATTCGGCGCTGTGAAGCATACAGTCGTCAATCATAGTCTGCAAGTGGTTGATAAAGCCATGCGTTTAGTCGGTGCAAAAAGCTTGAGTCTTGGCTGTCCGCTTCAGCGTTACTATCGAGACATTCGTGCTGGACTTCATAACCCGCCAATGGACGATATGACGATTTCAAAAATAGCGAAGCAGGCCATTGAAGAGAAAAAAGCTAACGTGCATTAAAACGGAAAGCTGGTTGAAACCGGCTTTTTTTGTTAAAAAAAGAGGACGAGCGGCTCTTATTTATCGTGGCTCACCATGCTACAATCGATTCAAATCATGAGAAAAGGGGCGAGTGTGTTGAAGAAAAGGTACATGAAATGGTTATTTTCCGGTGTAATGCTTGTGGCGCTATGCATCAGCCAGCCTTCTTCAAGTGAGGGAACATCTCCACAATGGTCAGTAGATGACATGATGAAAGATCGAGAAGGCACGTTTGTGATCCAAGAAGTAAAAGAAAAGTCACCTTGGGTGTATAACAAAAAAAGAGCGAAAGAGCGCTTTGCACCTCAATCGACTTTTAAGGTGGCAAATGCCTTAATCGGACTTCAAACGGGTGCAGTCAGAGATGAATATGACATCAAATATTGGGATGGAGTGAAAAGAGAGATTGAACAATGGAATCGAGATCATACCCTCGGTTCTGGGATGAGATATTCAGTCGTCTGGTACTATCAAGCCATGGCGCGTGACATCGGGATGGAGCAAATGAATAAGTGGATCAAGACGATCCATTACGGGAATGAAGACTTATCTGGTGGAATCGATCAATTTTGGTTAAGTAGTACTTTACGCATTTCACCACTAGAACAAGTAAGTTTCTTAAAACAACTCTATCAAGAAACCCTCCCATTTGACCGATCCATTATGAAAACCGTCAAACGCATGATGATACAAGAAGAAGACCGCACCACCACCCTATACGGAAAAACTGGTTCAGGCTCAGGCATCGGCTGGTATGTAGGATTCATCAAGCATAAAAACAAAACCTACATCTTCGCCACAAATATAGAAGGTACAGGAACAGAAGCAAAAGACATGACCTATCGTATATTGAAAAAATATCATTTGATGGAAGCATCCGTTTAGGATGCTTTTTTTATGAGTAAAAAAGGATAAGTATTGATAAATTATAGATATATGGTTTAGTTTGAAAGGATGATATATTTCTAGAAAAATATTGAAGTCTTATTTCAAATATATTATGATATATGACGTGATGTTACAAATATTACAATTGTATGATAAGGAGACCATTATGATTCTAAAAAGAAAATTAAATTGGAAAAGGAGTATTGCAGCTCTACTAGCCTTTGTGATGCTTTTATCAACGTTTCCTTCTGATATTTTTGCAGAAGAACATGACGAAAATACAAAATCAAGTCATAACAGTATGAAAGAAACAGACGATTCAAAAATCCTGAAAATGGCAGGGATTGATGAAGATGAAATTGGAAAAGACGGAGAAGTTCTTTCGGAAAGAACAGAAAACAGCAAACTTTTCTATGAAGGAGAGGGTGTATTTACTCAAGAGGTATATCCTGACCCAATTCATATGAAAGAGGCCCCAGATGCTGAGTGGAAGGATATCTCACCAGAATTAAAGACTACCTCGAAAAAAGAAATAGAAACAGAAAATGCAAGGTTAGATTCAACCTTTCAAAAACAAATGAAACAAGGGCTCTATGCCACATTTGAACATCAAAAACATCAAATTGAATTTTCAATTTTAAAAGCTTCAGGGACAAACAAACCAGAAATAAGTTCCAAGGATACCTCTGCACAATTTAAAGAGAACACCAACGAGCTTACATATGAAGAGGTATTTCCAAATATAGATTTACGATCATTTACCTTTAATGAAAACATCAAAGAAGATATTGTACTCAATCGATATGATGGCTACAATTCTTTTACATTTAAAATAAAAACAGATCTAACTGGGAAAATTAAGGAAGATGGTTCTATTACATTTTATGATCAAAAAGAACGGACCATTTTTCAAGTTCCAAAACCGTTTATGACCGATTCAAATTTAGATGAAAAGTCAGGTGAAGTTGCTCGATCAGAAGATGTGAGCTTTGAATTGCAAAAAGAAGATGATGGCTATTTACTTCGTGTGACAGCTGATGATAAATGGCTCAAAGATCCTGAACGAGTTTATCCTGTGTCTATCGATCCTTCGACTTCTTTATCTGTTTCGTCAGACACATTCATTATGAGTGCATACCCAACAACAAATTATTCATCCTCTACGCAAAAATGGGATGCTAATCTGAAAAGCTATGTACTGAAAACAGGTTATTATGATAAAACAACTGGTACAAACTATGCGTTCATGAAGTTTAATTCATTCAAGCCAATTCAAAATATGAATGTAACAAAAGCGACGCTCAAAACGTATGTCGCTCATTCATATTATGGAACGAAGGCAACTGGTCTTTGGCTGGATACAGTTAATGCAAACTATGATCATACAAAACTAACATGGAACAATAAACCAAGCTCAAAAAACATCGGCAAAGCCAATGTATATAAAGGTCAATGGGCGAGCTATGATGTGACATCGACCATTAAAGCTTGGAATAGCGGGACAGCCAACTATGGATTTAAATTACATGCGAATGGAAATAAACAAGACCATTGGAAAAAACTGATCTCATCAACAAACTCAACCAACAAACCAGTCATTGAAGTAACGTATACCATTCCACAAGCAAATGCACCGACTGTAAAAGGTTTTAGTAATGGAAATGGTACAGGTTACTTAAATTTAAGTTGGACCAAGGTGTCTGGCGCAAAAGGCTACAAAGTGTGGCTATACAACGGAAAAGAGTATGAAGCCATTTCAGTTGGAAATGTGGCGTCATGGAGTACAAAAGGAAAGAATATATGGCCCACAGCGAGCGAAATAGCAGCAAAAAAATAAAAACTCCATTTAGATGGAAAAGGTGGAACTGAATTAGCAATTGATCCTTCCCCAGTTTACAAAAATTCAGGCGGCAATTATGCGACAAGTAAAAATTATTGGGTAGCTGTAAGTGCGATTTTTGATCAAGGTGAAGGCGCAATGTCGGCAAAAGTAAAACCTGTCCTGCCGAATGTGGCTAGAGCAAAAGCACCTAGTACAAAAGGTTTCAATAATAACAACGCCACAGGTTACTTTGATCTTTCTTGGAATTCGGTTTCTGGTGCGACCGGTTATAAAATACAAATGTTTAATGGAAAAAGTTATGAGACATTGGATCTCGGAAATCAAACATCGTGGTCAACAAAAGGAAAAAAAGTCTGGCCGACAGCTGCTGAGGTTAAAGCAGGTAAATACGCATTGCACCTGCAAGATGGAAAGGGTGCGGAGCTTCCAATTCATCCTGGTGCGACTTACAAAAATGCTGGGGGAGATGCGGCTCAAAAACATTATTCCTTCAGAGTAATTGCATACAATAAAGATGGAGAAGCCATTGCTTCGCCACCAGCTGGACCAACCTTACCTGATCTATCAAGACCGAAAGCTTTATCTGGATATGCTTATACCAATACGAAAGAGAGCCAAACGGGTTATATCAACTTACATTGGGATAAGGTGAAAAATGCAAAAGGGTATAAAATCAACATCTATAATGGTAAGGCATATCAAACGTTTGATGTAGGTGATGTCGATCATTGGACGACACAAAACAAGAACATTTGGCCAACCCCTGATGAAATTAAAAATGGAAAATATGTACTCCATACAGATGGTAAGGGCGGGGAATTAGCGCTAGACCCATCACCAGTATATGAAAATGCGAATGGGAATTATAAAGGGCGCAAGAACTACTCCTTTACTCTTTCCGCCTACGATGCAAATGGAGAAACCATTCCGACACCAGCCTTTAACCCGACATTTCATGAAGGTGCTGAATTTCTTGGAACAGAGGATTACTGGTCTATTATTGACATACCAGACGGCCAGCTCAATGGTGCAACTGGTAATGTCAATGTTAGTGAAGAAGAAATGTCGATTGATGGAAGAGGTCCGGGCCTTGGAATTGGTCGAACGTACAATAGCTTAGATGCAGGTGATCATCTGTTTGGTCAAGGCTGGTACGCAGATGTAGAAACAAGCATCACGCCAACAGAAGAAGGTGCCGTCTATATTGATGAGGATGCCACAACTCATGTTTTTACAAAAAAAGCAGATGGTACGTATCAACCACCAACAGGTATTTTCCTTGAATTAACGGAATCAAAGGATGAATACATGTTAAAAACGAAGGATCAAACCTTTGCACACTTTAGTAAAAATGGTGGGAAGATCACCAAGGTTGTAGATGGACATAAAAATACAACGACTTACCAATATAACGAAAACAATCAACTGACAACAATGGAAGATGCATCTGGCCGAAAAATAACAATGGAATACGATGAAGAGGGTCATATCATCTCGGTTCAAGGACCAAAAGGGAAAAAGCTGTCATATGAGTATGATGCAGGCTTACTAGTGAAAGTCATTGATTCAGATGGAACGAGCATCTCGTATGAATACGACAAAGAAGGCAGATTGATCAAACAATTCTCTCAAAATAGCACAGAAGATCAGCCTGTTTTTACAGAATATCAATATGAAAATCATCGTTTAGTCAAGGCAATCAATGCAAAAAAAGAAACCTTTGAGTATGCATATGATATGTCTAAAAAGACACTCATGCTGACGCAGCCAAACGGCCGAAAAATACAGTATACGTATAACGAAGCAGCCAATCCAATTCAAGTTGTAGATGATGCGGAAGGGCTTAAAATTACCACTAAAACCAAATATGAAGGGAACCAAATCGTTGAAGAAGCTGACCCGAATGATGTAGAAAAAGGGAAAGCTACAGAAAGCTATTCGTATGATAAAAACGGCAATGTCATTCAGGCAAAAGATGCTTATGGCACAGAAACCTACGAATATAACAAAAACAATGACGTCACAAAAGTGAAAGATACAGAAGGAGATATCACAGATATCGCCTACGATGGATTAGATGCTGTATCTGAAACAGATCAAAGTGGAAATATGTCTTCAGCAAGTATTTATGATTCTTACGGGAATTTGGTACAAACGAGTAAAGAACTTGCTGCAGGTGCGAACATTTTAAAAAATGGCAGTTTTGAAGATGCGCTAACAGGCTGGAAGCTTACAGCATCTAAGGATGATGGGAAATTAGCGCAAACAGCTGGAAAAAGTGGTGCGTTATCTGGCGGCCGAGTATTAGAGATCAGTTCACAATCAACAACTGAAGGAACAGAGCTTGGGTATTCATCTGCCACTCAAGAAGTGACACTAGAGCCAAATACGACGTATACACTTAGTGGGAAAATAAAGACAGAGCTATCGAAAGCGAGAGCATTTTTTAATATCGATTTAAGAGATACAAACAACAAACGGATTCAATGGATCAGCAACGGCTACAGCACATTATCAGGCAAAAACGATTGGACAAAACGCCAAGTCACGTTTACGACCCCATCCCATGCAGGTAAAGCTGTGATCTATATGGAAGTGGATCATCGAGACAAGGCCGGAAAAGGAAAAGCCTGGTTCGATGAGATTCAGCTAGAAAAAGGCGAAGTTTCATCAAGCTATAATCCAGTAAAAAATAATTCCTTTACGGATAAAACAACAAGCTGGAGTGGAACAGGCGGTTCATTGGATGGTGAAGAAGGCTTTAACGATGACATTTCTTTAAAAGTGACGAGAACATCTTCATCACAAGCGAATGTTATCTATAAACAATCTGTACCGATTGAACAAAGTACAAACGATCAATCTGTGTATGTCACACTGACCGGGATGTCAAAGGCTGAAAATGTCAAAGCCTCAAATGAACATGATTACTCACTGCAAGCGATCGTTACTTATACAGATGGCACAACAGGGACGTTTTATGCGAAATTCCCTACTGGTACACAGGAGTGGAACCGGGCGGCGGTCGTCATACCAAAAACAAAACCGTTGAAAAAAGTCGACGTTCAGATTGTTTTCCAAAAAAGCGCGACTGGAACGGTTTGGTTTGATGATATCCGTCTAGTAGAAGGTAGTCTGTTAACGAAAACCACTTACGACGAGAAAGGGAACTATGCAGTTAAAGAAGAGGATGAGCTTGGTTACTCATCTCAATCTGCCTACGACGAAACGGGCAAAAAGCTTTCAGAAACAGATGCTAAAGGCGAAAAAACAACATTCGAATACGACCAGGCCGACCAGCTGAAGAAAATCACTTTATCTAACGGTACATCCATTGTGAGAACATATGATAAAGAGGGCAATGAACGGTCGAAAACAATTCGTGCTGATTCAGATCAGACGTATCAATTTGAATATGACCTGATGGGCAAATTGACAAAAACCATTGATCCATTAGGTAATGTGTTGAAAAGTGAATATGATGCGAATAGCAACTTAATCAAAACCATTTCTGCCAATGGACATGAAGTGTCTCTCACGTATGATGGAACAGACCGAGTGAAATCAAAGTCATACAATGGAACAGAAAAATACAACTTTAGTTATGATAAAAATGGAAACGAAACGACGGTTGTCAACAAAGAACAAAACACAACCAAACATCGAACGTTTGACCAGCAAAATCGCATCACAAAGTTGACGGAGCGAGGCAGCAGCCAAACTTGGACGTATCCAACCGATTCAGATAAACTGAAATCCTTTGAATGGACACACGGAAATCAAAAAGGGACGAACCAATTCAGTTACAATAAGCTTGATCAAATGACGCAGATGAAGGATTCGAGTTCTACGTATTCGTTTGATTACGATGAAAATGGAAATGTCCAGTCCTTTATTACAGGTAATGGCAGTGGTGCTAGCTTTGCTTATGATGAGCGTAATTTAATCAACGAATTGCATATTGGAACAAGCCAAGGTGCAACGATCTTAAACGAAGCCTATGAATATGATCAAAATGGGAACAGAATAACGGTTGATCAAGGTAGCAACGGCAAGATTCGTTATGAGTATGGAAAATTAGATCAATTGATTAAAGAAACTCATCCAGATGGAACGGTCATTGAGTACACGTATGATGGATTTGGGAACAGAAAAGCAGTCACGACAGAAAAAAATGGCACTAAAAAAACAATCAACGCATCATTCAACATCATGAACCAACTGACAAAGGTAAATGATAAGACATTGACATATGACAAAAATGGTAATAGAACGTCTGACGGGCAATTCCTTTATGAATGGGATGCAGAAGATAACATAACGGCCATTACGAAAAAAGGGGAAGAAAAGCCATTTGTCACTTACAAATATGATGAGCGTGGATACAGAATTCAAAAAACAGTGAATGGAAAAGTCACCAATTATTTTTACGACGGCGACAGCCTGAATGTTTTATACGAAACAGATGGAGACAACGAAGTCACAAAAGCATACACATACGGTGAGAGTGGACAACTACTTGCATTCACGCAAAATGGGAAAAAATATTTCTATCACTACAATGCTCACGGTGATGTCATAGCCATCACAAATAGTGCAGGAAAAATCGTCGCTGAGTACGAATATGATACATGGGGCATTCCAACAAAGGTAAAAGAAGATGAAGAAGTAAAAGGAAATTCATATCGCTATGCTGGTTACCGCTTCGATGAAGAAACAGGACTTTACTATTTAATCGCCCGCTACTATGAACCAAGAAACGGCGTATTCCTATCACTAGATCCAGACCCAGGAAGCGATGGAGATTCACTAGATCAAAACGGATATACTTATGCAAACAACAACCCGGTCATGAATGTGGACCCAGACGGCCATTGGGTATGGTTTGTTGTCAATGCAGGATTTGCGGTATATGATGGATACAAAGCTTATAAATCGGGAAAAGGTTGGAAAGGTGTAGCCAAAGCTGCAGCAGTAGGTTTAGTTGGAGGCGCTGTGATTAAAGGTGCAAGAATTGCTTATAAGGCATATCGTCTCAAGAGAGTGCATAAGGCACCGGCTCATGTTAAAAAAGTAGCAAAACATATTTCCTCTAGAGGAGGAGCAGCACCGAAAGGATATAAAGGTGGTAAAACATATCACAACAAACCTAAGAAAAAAAGGCATTGGAAACTACCTAAAAATACTACTTATCGAGAATATGATGTGAAGCCAAAAGTTAAGGGAGTAAATAGAGGAAAAGAAAGAATTGTGTATGGCAGTAATGGGAAAATGTATTATACAAGAAATCATTATAAGACATTTAAAAGAATAAGGTGAATAAATGAACTGGGATATCTTAACCGACAAAAAAAATGATGAGTTATGGAATATAGTTCATAAAAAAATTAAATGGAACCCTGGCAGTAAATTCGTA
The DNA here is from genome assembly GCF_002744245.1 of Bacillus pumilus. Lineage (GTDB taxonomy): Bacteria > Bacillota > Bacilli > Bacillales > Bacillaceae > Bacillus > Bacillus pumilus_M. The sequence continues at coordinate 13,021 of NZ_NKHG01000084.1, forward strand.
AAAATAAAACCTCCAAAACCATACAAAAGGTTTTATATTAAAATGAGGGATCGAAATACAAAGTATAATTTAAATGAACTAGAGGAATTCGAATGTGATATTTTAACTTTTTTTAAAAAATGCACTGATTTAAATGAACGAATATATGCTTTGGAATGGCAACACTCTGGCTATTCTTTTTCACCACATTTGCCAATGGAATTAGATGATTTCGGAGAATGGCTTATTCCACCTTATCCTGATGGTGATTATCGTTTTTTCTTTAAAGCGGATTTGGAATGGGGGATGCTGGGGGATCCAGTTCAACATCAAATTGTTATTTATGGTGAAAGCTTGTTGTTAGAAATTGAAAAAAGCAAACCCAAAATTTTAAAAGACCGTAAAAATAGTTTTTTTAGATTTGTTAAAACAGAATTATTTTAAATACAAAAATATATCATGTGAAATATAAATTTTCATTTTGAAGAAATTTAAATGATTTTGGAAAATGAAAATAGTGGTATTGGAAATGTGCTTTGTAGTATGTTTATTTACTATAAAGCACATTTTGTTTTTCGTTTAAATAAACAACAAGTTGAAGAACTTTTATAAGTTTAAGATATTTTTAATTTCAAAAAGTTCTCAACACAAAAAGGTTCTTGTCATTGAAAAATTAATTGCTAAAACCGATATCTATTTATAAGAAGTTTCTTATCACATGCGAGAGCTTAAATGGCTAAGTAATAATGAAGTGACGCTATTCAATGGTACAAATAAACCTGTTTATACAAGTATACAATTATCGTGATAAAGCAAAATGAAAATAAAATAACACTCGTGGAAATCAAGAACGCAATATATAAAGGAGCGTATTTTAAATGGGTTTTTGGGAAGAAGAACATAAAAAAATATCATTATTGGTGATGATGGATTAGATATTTTTGAAGAAGCGATTGAACAATTTTATGAAATGACTGAGGAACATTTGGAGAGAAAGCCAACGATTGATGAGATGCTTTGGACAATCATGACGGTCTTAAACAATGGAGGCAGTCACTATTTTGATGATTTAAATGAGAAAGAAGTAACGGATATTAAAGTAACAACTAAAAAAGCAAAAACTTTAGGTAAAGTAGAACCAGGAGCTATTATTGAACTCCCGTTAAAAGAAGTTGGAAAATTGAGCTATGCTTTGATCATTTCAGGTGAGGGAAAAAATCAATATGATGAAATTTTAATTCAATACTATGATTTGTTTGTTGATGAAAGAATAGAAAAAAGTGAGTTAAAACAATTGATTAAAAAAGAGAATGGGCTATTTGTTGCAAATACAGGCCTGACAGGCTTTTTAAATGGTTCATGGAAAGTCATCACAAAAATAAATAAAGATTTAATAAAAGAAGAGGATCTACAAAATCTGAAATTCGTGGAATACCGAGATGGAAATTATTACGTGAGCGAGGGAAAAGAAGGTTCCATTGCACCTGTTATGGACTTAGAGATTGCTGACCCAACAACGGCTAAAATGATATTTAACCCGATTGGTATACTTAGCGAATACACTATTAAAAGCATTCTTTCTTTATATTTTAAAGGTATGTCAATGGAGGTTATTATCAAATATGAAATATAAGTTCTAGATATAGTTCAAATAAAGGAACAAGCAACTTATTATGCAATTGAAAATGGGAGGGAGCAGTTACGGAAGCTATAGAATTAAATGATTTTATAGAAGCCTGACTGAAATCCAATGGAATTTGTATATTAATAGATTGCACTAAGTTCAAATACATCTTGTTAATATTAAAAAAAGAGTGTTTTCAAAGATGCGAAATTTGATCTCAACACCAATAAAAAAGCTTGCTTCAGAGTTGAAGCAAGCTTTTTTTAATAGAGTTTGAAGCTGAAAATGATATATAAGATGTGATTATAAAATTAATTGATGAATTGTTTAAAGAAGCAGAAAGATATTTCATTTAGATTTATTTAAATCGGTCATAGCTATTAAATTAAAAAGGGAGAAAAAGGGCACATCGATGGGAATGAGGTAGAGTAATTGTGGTTAAGAAAGCAAGTCAGGAAAAAGAATGAGCAAATCTTGAACGTCGTGGAAGATTATAATTGGTTATTAAGTGACTTGACGGATACTCAGGTGTTAAATGATTGAACATACTTCCTTTACACACAGTATTGAATGTTTTTTCATAAAAGGTGATAAATTAAAAAAATTATTAGATGAATTTCACATGTCATTCACTTTGCCGTTTTTAGCGCTTTACCATCTCAAGAGAATCATTTTGAAATAGGTTTGTTTGATTCTACAGATATTATTTTTACAGGAGATAAAAAGGTTCTAAGTGCTTTTCAAGAAAAACTAACTTTATCTCTTTTGAAAAGTATTTAGAAACCCCTTTGTGAACATTTCAAATAACTCTCTCTAGCTGTCAAGTATATTTGACAGCTGTTTTAATTAATTCGGGAAAGACACGATTTATTTTTATGACAGCGACAGTCTGAATGTTTATACTTTTACAAAAGCATACACATACGGTGAGAGTGGACAACTACTTGCATTCACACAAAACGAGAAAAAATATTTCTATCACTACAATGCACACGGTGACGTCATTGCTATTACAAATAGTGCAGGAAAAATCGTCGCTGAGTACGAATATGATACATGGGGCACTCCAACAAAGGTAAAAGAAGATGAAGAAGTAAAAGGAAACCCATATCGCTATGCCGGTTACCGCTTCGACGAAGAAACAGGAGTTTACTATTTAATTGCACGCTACTATGAACCGAAAAATGGCGTATTCCTATCACCTGACCCAGACCCAAGAAGCGATGGAGATTCACTAGATCAAAACGGATATACTTATGCAAACAACAACCCGGTCATGAATGTGGGCCCAGACGGCCATTGGGTATGGTTTGTTGTCAATGCAGGATTTGCGGTATATGATGGATACAAAGCTTATAAATCAGGCAAGGGCTGGAAAGGTGCAGCAGTAGCGGCCGCCTCGAATTTTGGACCTGGGAAGATATTTAAAGGTGCGAACAGAGTTTATAAAGCAGTTAAAAGCTACAAATTAATAAAAAAATCTAAAGGGAAAAGATATAAAGGGAAAATAAAAGTAAAATACATGTTACATTTAGTAAACCACCCGGCCCTAAGAATGGTAAAAAGAATAGCAGCGTATACTACATAAAAAATAAAAAAATTCACCAGAAAAGAAAATATGATAGTAAAGGTCGTGCCGTCTATGATACATGGTAACGCGAAACAGCATCCAGTTGTTCCACATAAACATAGGTGGACACATACAAACGGAAATTCTAAGAGAGGCCTTTGGGAAAGAGTCAAGTAATAGAGGTGATGAAAAATGAGAATTGTTTTGGAAAAAGAAAATGAACTGTTTATAATTAATAATCTTTTCAAAAAGATAGAATTAAATGTGGAAAATTATAACTGGTTATTAAGTGATATGACAGATACTCAAATTTTTAATGATAATGAACATTTGAGCATACATCGTTGACGCATAGTATTGAATGTTTGTTGATTAAAGGTGATAAACTCAAAAAGTTATTAGAAGAATTTCACATGTCATTCACATTTGCTGTTTTTACTGCTTTTCCTTCTAAAGTAGATCATTTTGAAATATTAGAGGTTCCTGAAATTTATGATAATGAAGATTATTGGAGTGAAAATTATGTACCAACTATCCCTCAAGCAGAATTTGAAATAGGTTTCTTCGATTCTACAGATATTATTTTTACTGGAGATAAACAGGTTCTAAATGGTTTTCAAAAAAAAGCTAACTTTATCTCTTTTACAAATTATATAGAAACATCCATTTGAACATTTCAACAAATACCCACTAGCTGTCAAGAATACTTGACAGCTTTTGTTTAATGATTATTTAATAAGATTTTAATTCAATAAAAATAAACTATCTTCATATCTAAATTAAAAGTTTTAGATATGTGAGAATCTATTAAAGTCAAACGGATTACCTAAAGCAAATCAATGAATATCATTACTTTAAAGAGTATAATGAACATTACGACTTGATCAACTGTATTGCCATGCACATCCAATATGAATCTTCTGCGACCCATCAAGCAGACATCCATCTAAAATTCCCACCAATGTATCATCTGTTCAAATCAAAGATTTGGACTTAACAAACGATTCCTATCTTTCAGCCTTTGGATAGAGACTGGGAAAACATCAATTATTTCATAGAAGATTTTGAAGAAGAGCATTTTTCATATTATTGTCAAATGATTCAAGTCATACAAGTGATTTCGAACGAACCGTGATAGTTGATCTACATATACGCTGATCATCCTTCTCCATCCCAACACAGAAAGGTGCAATGACATTGAAACGAATCATGAAATGGCTCTTATTTACGGCCGTCATATCTGGCTTATTGGTATGTGCTTTCTTTGTGTTCCGTATAAACCAGCCTAAGCCGACGACGAACATCCATTATGCAGACACACAAAACAAACAGCAAACACTCGATATGTATATGCCAAAGGGCAAAGATGAAGACAAAAAGAAGAAGCATCCTGTGATGATCTATCTCCATGGCGGAGGCTGGACAGGCGGCGATAAGAATAGAGTCGCTTCAAAGGCTGATTATTTTACAGGTCAAGGGTATGTGTTTGTTTCGATGAATTACAGGCTTCACCCTGATGCTAATTACGAGCAGATGGCAGATGATACAGCAAACGCCATTAAATGGGTGAAGGATCATGCGGATGAGTATCAAATTGATCCATCAAAAATCAATGTGATGGGCCACTCGGCAGGCGGTCATTTAACGGCATTGGTTGCCACAGATTCGTCCTACTTAAAACGTGTAGGGTTGTCGCCAAAAACGATCAAATCCATCGTTATTTTAGATGGACCGTTAAACATCAATCAATTTATACAAACCATTCCATCGTACAAAAAAGTGTTTGGCAAACAAGAGAAAAACTGGACAAAGGCATCACCTGTCACTTATATGAATCAAGCGAATTTACCCCCTGTTTATTTGGTTACTGGCTGGGAAAATCCTGAGGTGTACCGATTTGCTGAAAAACTGAACCATGATAAAGGCTCTCGGTTTGTTTTTCGGGTTCATACGCTGAGCCACAGTGACCTGAATAAATGGTTTGGATCAGACCGGGCGCCAAAAGAAGCGCAAGACATGACAAAGGCTGTTATGGCTTTTGTGAACAAACAAAATCAATAACGAAGACCGTATGCTCGACAATCCATTTTGCCGCAGTATATGATAAAGCGTATATGGTTTGTTATCAAAGGAGTGTATGCTGTTGTCATCACGTATGGAAAATAAAGTGTTCAATTGTGAAAAAGAGCTGACGTTGAATATTATCGGTGGTAAGTGGAAAATGCTGATTTTATGGCATCTTGGCAGAGAAGGGACAAAACGTTTTGGTGAGTTAAAGTCGTTAATGCCTGGGATTACGCAAAGAATGCTTGTGAATCAGCTAAGAGAGTTAGAGGAAGATCATATTGTGCACCGAGAGGTTTATCCTGTCGTTCCGCCAAAGGTTGAGTATTCTCTCACAGAACTAGGAGAAAGCTTAATGCCAATTTTAGAGGCGATGTATGATTGGGGCAAACAATATCTCGACAGCAATTTCTTAAAGGACGATAAATAGAAATACCTACAATAGATACTGGTCGAAAGACAGTATCTTTTTTGTGACCATATGCAAAAAAGTATAGTATGTAAAAAAAAAGTGCGTACTAGGATTGCTCCATTCCTGTTGTTATACTCGTTTCATGCACGAAGATTCAAGATGCATCATCCGCGGAGCTCTTGAAGATGAGATCAATGAACAGGAGTGAATGTTGTTGAAATTACAATTAGCATTAGATTTAGTGAATATACCAGAAGCGATTGAGCTGATCAAAGAAGTAGAAGCATCCATTGACGTGGTCGAAATTGGGACACCCGTTGTGATCAACGAAGGGCTGCGTGCTGTGAAAGAAGTCAAACAGGCGTTTCCGAATTTACGTGTGCTTGCCGATCTGAAAATTATGGATGCTGCCGGCTATGAAGTGCAGCAGGCATCCGAAGCTGGAGCGGATATCGTCACCATTCTTGCGGCGGCAGAAGATATGTCGATTCAAGGAGCGGTGAAAGAAGCGAAAGCAAGAGGGAAACAAATTTTAGTTGATATGATTGGCATCAAAGATATCGCAGGCCGCGCAAAAGAG
>NZ_NKHG01000151.1 GCF_002744245.1 Bacillus pumilus
GCCCCTGGGCATCCAGGGTTTCCACCTCGAATTTGTCCCCTTCCAGCTCCACTTCCCGAATGTCGTGATACCCTTGGGCCACCAGCAGCTTGACCAGCCCGGCCATGTCGAGACGGCTCTCGACGCCCAGCCAAGGGTGGCGAAGAGGCAAAGGATCAGCAGGAAACTGCGTCGGATCATATTCATTCCGGATTCATGGCTGGCAGACTATAAACGGCATTATGTTAGGTTTTGGGAGATGAATCATCCATGAATAGAGCCCTGTCTCTGCTTGGGTTGCTGCTGCCGGCACTGGCACAGGCGGCCACGCCGAACGAGGCCTTGCTGCAGCAGGCGGTCAGCGAGGGACGGGTGCGCCCCTTTCATGAGGTGATGGAGGTGGCTTCTCGCCTGCCGGTACGGGTGCTGCGGGTCG
>NZ_NKHG01000152.1 GCF_002744245.1 Bacillus pumilus
CAGAATTTCTCTGCTGGTTTGGATTCGATGGGTTGAGCCTTCCCGCCCTGACTGGCCAACTTGATGGCTTCATCGAGGGGAAGTTTCTTGCCGTTCGGTACGAAGCCGATCACGGTCGGTTTAGAGCCCTTGAGGCTGAACGAGAGTTGAAACTCAAACTCGGCGTTCCCCGGCACCAGTTCACCAGAGCGAACAGCCGCATGGATGGACTTGGCCAGCTTGTTACCATCG
>NZ_NKHG01000153.1 GCF_002744245.1 Bacillus pumilus
AATCAACCCCGCTCACAACTGAGGACGCATAATGCAAGTCTCTGAAATTGAAGCGATACTCCTCGAGGCTCTGCCATTGTCCGAAGTCCATGTCAAAGGGGATGGCAGTCACTACCAAGTGATCGCCGTCGGTGACATGTTTGACGGCATGAGCCGGGTCAAGAAGCAACAGGCCATCTATGCCCCGCTGATGGACAAGATCGCCAGCAACGCCATTCACGCACTC
>NZ_NKHG01000071.1 GCF_002744245.1 Bacillus pumilus
TCACACCTAAAGAAGGTGTGACTTTTTTTATTCTAGAAAGGTATAAAGCTTCATGCGACGGAATAAACTGAACTTGATTTTAAAAAAAGAGGTGTCTTCATGATTCATTATGATCAATTTCAGTTAATCCAAAAAGCATTAACATCGACTGCTCAGGAAATAGAAGGGCATGAAACTGGACAATCTGCTCAGCTTGCGGCAGCCATTCAGGACTTAGCGCTTGCTCAGGCCTACATAGAGCGTTCAGAGCATGCATTTTTAATGAAAGAAAGCTATCATCATCGCCTGCGCTTTTAAAAAAGATTGTCTTTCCCCAGCATAAATGTTACTATTGAATGTCTGAATGATTCAAAAGTTGGGGGTTGAAGCAGGTGACAGCATCTCGTTTGCCTTTTTCATTATCAAAAGAACATAATTTTTACGAAGAACTGGGCAACTGGATTGGTGATGTGTTTTATGACATTTTGCCAGAAAAGGGCTTTGATCTTCGAGATGAACAAATATTCATGGCTTTTCAGTTAGAAAGAGCCTTTAAGGAAAAAAGTGTGATGTTTGCCGAAGCTGGGGTAGGCACAGGCAAAACAATCGTCTATCTATTATTTGCCGTCACATATGCAAGATATACAGGGAAACCTGCGATTATTGCATGTGCAGATGAAACGTTGATTGAACAGCTAGTCAAACAAGAAGGTGATATCTATAAAATTGCTAATCACCTTGATATTCAAATAGATGCGAGATTAAGTAAATCGCATGATCAATATTTATGTTTAAAAAAACTAGAGAAAACCATGCAGCGTGAAGATGATGAGAAGTGGCTCGACATTTATGAATCGCTTCCTTCATTTGTTCATGAATCACATGGGATGCAGACCTTTTATTCGTATGGTGATCGAAAAGAATATCCAGAATTAACAAATGATGAATGGTCAAAAGTCGGCTATGACTCCTTTCAGGACTGCTTGACATGTGACATGCGACACCGCTGCGGCCTGAATCTATCAAGAGATCATTACCGCAAAGCAACAGACCTTATCATCTGCTCACATGACTTTTACATGGAGCATGTGTGGACGAAAGAATCCCGCAAACGTGAGGGGCAGCTGCCACTGCTACCTGAACATAGCTCTGTCGTATTCGATGAAGGACATCTTCTTGAGTTTGCAGCACAAAAAGCTTTAACATATCGAGTGAAGCAATCAACGCTCGAGACATTTTTAGAGCGTCTGTTACAAAACGACATTCGCGAAGAATTTGCAGAGCTTGTTGAAGATGCACTAGCAGCAAACGATGAATTTTTCTATCTCTTAAAAACACATGCCAAAGAGGTCAAAGGCTCACATCGACTTGAAATTGGACGCGTGGATGAGGTCAAGCGTTCAGCAAGTGAACTGTGTGACTTACTTGAAAAAATCGGAGAAGCACTTGTATTTGAATCCGAGATGTATACAATTGATCAATACGAATTGTCTGTTGTGGAAGAGTACATTGAACAAATGGCGTATTCTCTGTCGCTTTATCAAAAAAATGCCATTAGCTGGCTTGAAAAACAGGAATTAGATACGACATTTGTTGTGATGCCGAAGACGGTTGCAGAGGTACTGGGCGAAAAAGTATTCTCGCAAAAAATTCCTTATATCTTCTCTTCTGCTACATTGTCTGAAAATCAATCATTCGATTATTTAGCTGAAAGTCTTGGCATCAAAGCTTACTTATCAATGAGTGTGGCTTCGCCGTATGATTATGACGAGCAAATGCAGATTTATTTCCATGGGATACAGCAGACATTCTTGCAGCCGGAAGAAAAAGGGGAGCAAGTGATCGCTCACCTGAAAGAAAATGGAGGACGATCTCTTATCCTATTCCCTTCATTTGATGAACTTCATTTATTTAGAAAGCAGCTTAATGCATCAAATGAAGCGTTGCCTTTCCAGGTGTATTTTGAGGGAGACGAAGAGATTAGCACCATTGTTCAAAAGTTCCAAGCAGATGAGACGTCTGTCTTATGCTCCGTTCATCTGTGGGAAGGGTTGGATATTCCGGGTCAATCACTAACGAGTGTCATTATTTGGGGACTCCCTTATCCGCCGCATGATCCAGTATTTGAGGCGAAACGGAATGAAGCAAAGGATGCATATGCTGAAGTGGACCTTCCGTATATGCTGCTTCGATTAAGACAAGGCATCGGGAGACTGATTCGGACGAGCCAAGATGCCGGAAGCATTCATATATACTTTGATCGCAAGGAAGATGCAGAGCTTCAAAGTAAAATAGAATCTGTTCTGCCAGTGATGCCAGTCATCGCTTCAAAATAGGAGACCAGCCACGAAAAGAGGAGGATGCCAACTGTGTATCCTCCTCTTTTTCATTGACAAAAGAACATTCATTGAAGTAGCCTTGAAACGTATATACACATTTTATTGATTGGGGGAACGAACGTATGAGTCTTGAATCAAAAGAGAAAGCGTTTTATCAATTACTAGGAAAGATCGCCCACTATACAGAGGCACTCCACTTGCTTTATTGGGACTCTAGAACACATGCTCCTAAAAAAAGCGCTGATTTCAGATCTGAAACCATCGGTCAATTATCAAGTGATATTTTTAATATGAAGACTTCTGATGAAATGAGAGATCTTCTTTATGCATTAAATAAGCAGCGTGATGAGCTGCCCAAAGATACACAGAAGGCGCTCGAATTATCACAAAAAGAGTATGATGAAAACAGCAAAATTCCAAAAGAAGAATTTAAGGAATACTCCATTCTACAATCAAAAGCAGAGCATGTCTGGGTAGAAGCAAGGGAGAAATCAGATTTTTCACTCTTTGCGCCATACTTAAAACAGCTCATTGATTTTAACAAGCGATTTATTCAGTATTGGGGTGTGAAAAAAACGCCATATGATGTGCTGTTAAATAACTATGAGCCAGATATGACTGTAGAACAGCTTGATCAAAAATTTGGTGCACTTCGCGATGCCATCGTTCCTCTAGTGAAAAAAATTGAAGCCTCTCCAAATAAACCGGATACTTCATTTTTATCGAAAAGCTTCCCGATCGACAAGCAAAAAGAACTGAGTCTCTTTTTCTTAAAAGAGTTAGGGTATGACTTCGATGCAGGTCGTCTTGATACAACAGTTCATCCGTTTGCTGTAACATTAAGCAGAGGAGATGTTCGCGTGACGACCCGTTATGATGAGCATGATTTTCGAATGGCGATCTTTGGCACCATTCATGAGTGTGGTCATGCCATCTATGAGCAAAACATTGATGAGGCACTTAGCGGAACGCTATTATGTGATGGTACGTCAATGGGTATCCATGAATCACAGTCATTATTTTTTGAGAATTTTATTGGCAGACATGAGGATTTTTGGAAAACGTATTATCAAAAGCTGCAAGAAGCTTCTCCTGAACAATTTAAAGACGTATCTTTAGAAGACTTTGTTCATGCAGTGAATGAATCTAAGCCGACGTACATTCGGATTGAAGCAGATGAACTTACATATCCGCTCCACATCATTATCCGGTATGAAATTGAAAAAGCCATTTTTAATGAAGAAGTAGCCGTTGAAGACCTACCTGCCCTTTGGAATGAAAAATACAAAGCGTATCTTGGCATTACGCCACCTAACGATGCACTCGGTATCTTACAGGATGTTCACTGGTCTGATGGAAGCTTTGGTTATTTCCCTTCATACGCTCTTGGTTATATGTATGCGGCGCAATTAAAGCATCAAATGATCAAAGATTTACCGAATTTTGATAAACTGATTCAAAATGGGTCTTTTGCACCGATAAAAGAATGGCTAACTGAACATGTCCATCAACATGGAAAACGGAAAAAACCATCTGAAATCATTCAAGATGCAACTGGCGAAGAATTAAATGTTCAATATTTAATTGACTATTTAACAGATAAGTATACGAAACTGTATTTATCATAAATGAAAGGCACCCTTTGATGAGAAGGGTGTTTTTTTGATGCGAGAATATTCTAAAAACGAACGTTTTGAGCTTATATAATATTTAAGTTTGGTATTTTTCTGGAAAAGTGCTTTCCAAGCGTCAGAAATCTTGTTATAATTTGAACACTATGAAACACTCATATAATCGCGTGATGATGGCACGCAAGTTTCTACCGGACACCGATACCGTCCGACTATGAGTGAGCAAAATGAAACAGCTCTAGTTCGAGCTGAAGATCCCGTGGATCGTTTTCGCATTGCTTGCTCCTAATGGACAGCAATGCTTTTTTTATGCAAAAAAATAGAATGTTTGTCAATATGCTAGGGGGAAGAATGATGGAATTGTTACGTCAAAAAATTGAGAACGAAGGAATCGTTCTGTCGAATCAAGTGTTAAAGGTAGATGCCTTCTTAAATCATCAAATTGATCCTGTCTTAATGCATGAGGTCGGCCAAGAGTTTGCTAGATTATTTAAGCATGACGGCATTACAAAAATTATCACAATTGAATCGTCTGGCATTGCGCCTGCTGTGATGGCTGGGCTTGCACTCAATGTGCCCGTGGTCTTTGCTCGAAAACGTCAATCGCTGACATTAACGGATAACCTCTTGACAGCCAGTGTCTACTCTTTTACTAAAAAAGTAGAAAGTACCATCGCTGTCTCAAACACGCATCTTAGCGAGAATGATTGTGTTTTGATCATCGACGACTTTTTAGCAAACGGTGAAGCCGCAAAAGGACTTGCCGCTATTACAAAGCAGGCGAAGGCAAAAATAGCCGGATTTGGTATTGTCATCGAGAAGTCATTCCAGCCTGGAAGAAAAGAGCTTGTCCAAATGGGCTATCGAGTCGAGTCACTTGCACGTATTGAATCACTCGAAGAAGGGAAAGTCACGTTTGTACGGGAGGTACAATCATGAGTGCCGCTAAAAAAGCCAAAACGCTGTCGCTCGGGATTCAGCATGTGCTGGCCATGTATGCAGGTGCGGTTCTTGTTCCGCTCATTGTTGGAGATGCGCTTGGACTTACACCCGCACAGTTGACCTACTTAATCTCTGCAGATATTTTCATGTGTGGTGCTGCTACACTGCTCCAAGTGTGGAAAAACCGCTTCTTTGGTATCGGCTTGCCTGTTGTACTAGGCTGCACATTTACAGCGGTGTCTCCTATGATTGCCATTGGCTCCAAATATGGGATTTCGTCTATCTATGGAAGTATTATCGCCTCAGGGTGTATTGTCATTGCCCTTTCGTTTTTCTTTGGGAAGCTTGTAAAGTTTTTTCCACCTGTTGTAACAGGTTCAGTCGT
>NZ_NKHG01000007.1 GCF_002744245.1 Bacillus pumilus
CAGCGTGTAGACAAACCCTCGCATTCGGTGTCAGTTCTGCGTGCCGGTGCTCACGAATGTCAAATTCACTCCGCGCCGGTACTCGTCCTTCCTAGACTTCAAAGGTTTTCTATCACGCTGAAAAGAACACAAAGGGCTAAAATAAAGTTCATTTTAGCCCTTTGTCAACAATCTGAAGCATCATTAGTAGGCTTTCGCCCAGAACACCATATCAGAAGCAGGTTTCCCGCAGCAGACACAAGTGTCAGAAACGGCTTCTTGTTCAAATGGGATACAGCGTGAGGCCGCCCCTGTTTTTTCTTTGATGTCGTTTTCACAGGCTTCATCACCACACCACATCGCTTTGATCAATCTGTTTTCTTGCGAAAGGAATTGTTCGATGTCTTCGATTGTGTGGGCGTGGGATGTTTTTTCTTGTAATCGTTCTTTTGCCTTTTGGTACATGGTCCGCTGAATGTCTTCAAGGGTCGCTGTGATGGTTTGTTCAAGTGCTTTTAGCGTGACGGCTTGCTTTTCACCTGTGTCTCGTCTTGCAAGCATCACCTGTCCTTTTTCCATGTCCTTTGGACCAACTTCTACACGTAACGGAATGCCCTGCATTTCACATTCGTTGAATTTCCAGCCTGGCTGCTTATCACTGGCATCAATATCAGCACGTGCGATGCGGGTAAGACGATCTTTCAGTTCATAGGCATGATCCAGCACGCCTTCTTTATGGGAAGCGATTGGCACAATGCGTACTTGGGTGGGGCAATGTTTGGCGGCAGGACAAGCCCTCTGTCATCGCCATGCACCATGATCATAGCGCCAATGATTCTTGTGGTGAAGCCCCATGATGTTTGCTGGACATGTTCCAGTTTCCCTTCACGGTTTAAGAATTCAATGCCAAAAGCCTTTGCAAATCCGTTACCGAAGAAGTGAGAAGTGGCGGTTTGCAGTGCTTTTCCATCATGCATCAGGCTTTCGACCGTATAGGTGAAACGGGCGCCGGCGAATTTCTCCTTCTCTGTTTTTCTCCCCTTAATAACAGGGATCGCCAGAAGCTCTTCACAAATAGAAGCATAGATGTGGAGCATTCTTTCTGTTTCTTCAATCGCCTCTTGCTCAGTCTCGTGACATGTGTGCCCTTCCTGCCATAGGAATTCAAGGGTTCTGAGGAATGGACGTGTTGTCTTTTCCCAGCGGACGACAATGGCCCATTGGTTATATAGCTTCGGTAAATCACGATAGGAGTGAATGATGTTTTTATAATGCTCAGCGAACAGCACTTCAGAGGTTGGTCTGACGCAGAGTCTTTCTTGTAATTCGGAATCACCGCCGTGCGTGACCCATGCGACCTCGGGAGCAAAGCCTTCGATATGATCTTTTTCCTGTTGCAATAGACTTTCTGGAATAAAGAGCGGCATATAGACATTCTCATGACCTGTTTCTTTGATTTGACGGTCAAGCTCGTCACGAATATTTTCCCAGATTTTATAGCCGTATGGCTGAATGATCATACTGCCTCTGACGCTAGAGTAATCGACGAGCCGTGCCTTTGTGACAACATCTGTATACCACTGGGCAAAGTCTTCTTCCATACTTGTAATTTTCTCAACAAATTGTTTCTTTGACATCGTTTTTCCTCCTTTTAAAAACAAAAAAGCTGTGCTTTAAGTTAGGGACCATTCCTGGTGGTACCACCCTAATTTAAAGCACAGCTTTACACTTGATCATGATAACGGTATGAACCGCTGTAGGAAACAGAACTAAATCGGCAGGTTCACTTGAAGATGTCAGTAGGAACTTCTCAGCACCGTTCCCTCTCTGTTAAAGATCGATTCAAGCTACTATTCCAGATCTACGTTGATCATTGTTCGTTGATTTTTCAACAGTTTACCTGTAAATGCGGGAGAAAGCAAGTTGTTCAGCCGGTTCGTTGATTACCTTTGTGGCGTCTTTTGCTTCGATCCACAATTGGCAGGAATTCACTGTTTTTGCAGCTTGCGCGTTATGTAAGGCTATGCTAATATATTTGAAGATAAAAATAGACTTGTATAACCTCAATAATATGGTTTGAGGGTTTCTACCAGGATCCGATAAATCCTGATTACAAAAGCGTGCTTTCCTTTTTTGTAATCAGGGTTTTTTTGTTTGTCTACACCCTGAATTAAAAGTGAAAGCCATGATATACAGAAGGGATGTTAGACATGAACTGGAGAGTATATTTATTAGCGGTTTCTACTTTTGCGGTTGGATTAGTTGAGCTTGTGGTCGGAGGCATTTTGCCAAGTCTTGCAGAGGATCTGAATGTGTCTCTTGCGACAGCTGGGCAGCTTATCACGGTATTTGCGATTGTGTATGCCATTTCAGCACCAGTGCTGCTGACCGTCACAGCCAAAATTGAACGAAAGCGCCTTTATTTAATGGCGTTATTGGTGTTTACACTAGGAAATGTGTTCACTTATTTTAGTTCAACCTTTGCCCTTGTGATGATCTCAAGGGTATTGATTGCGATGAGTACAGCGCTTGTGGTGGTGTTATCACTGACGATCACCGCCAAATTGGTGGAACCAGCGCATCGAGCGAAAGCATTAGGTCTGATTTTTATTGGCATTAGTTCCTCACTTGTTCTCGGTGTACCGATCGGTATTTTTATTACAGAGAGCTTTGGCTGGAGAGTGATGTTTTTAGGAATCAGTATTCTATCGGCCATATCCATGGTACTGATCTATTTTCTATTGGAAAAAATGCCTGTTGAAAAAGTCACACCTCTTAAAGAGCAGATTCGTTCTTTAGCGCATCCGAAAATTTTTAGTGCACACTTGATTAGTTTGTTTATGCTTGCTGGTCATTATATGCTTTATTCTTATTTCACTCCATTTCTGATGGAAGTCCTGCATATGACACCGTTTTGGATTAGTATTTGTTATTTGGTATTCGGGCTTGCGTCTATTGGCGGGAATGGTTTTGGCGGCTGGCTTAGTGACAAACTGGGATCAGGGAAAGCCATTTTGCTTGTGACAATGGCGTTTGCGGCTGTGATGTTTATTCTTCCTTATACAGCGGGTGTGTTTGTGATATTTATGGTGATGGTTGTCCTATGGGGAGCGCTCAGCTGGGCACTGACGCCTGCTCTGCAAAGCTATTTGATTCAAACAGACCCAGTGACGTCTGATATTCAGCAAAGTTTAAATACATCGGCTTTGCAAATTGGTATCTCGATTGGTTCAGCAGTGGGCGGTGTCATGTTTACAATGACCGGTTCATCTGTTGATTTGGCTAAATTCGGTGCTGTGTTTGTGCTGATTGCCTTTAGCTGTGCGGTGATTTCGTTGAAGAGACCGCCTCTTTATATGGAAAATCAGAATCGTGCTGAGTAGCTGCCTTTGATGAGGCAGCTTTTTTTATATCATGTGTTCTATTTCAGAATTACACCTTCACTTTTTCCAGTAATGACTTCTTCACCATGCTGGTTGATATAGCGAGAAAAAAGGTGGACACGGTCATATTGTTCAAGGGGTTCCACTTTGGTGACGGCCATTTGACAGGTGATGGTATCACCTGTATAAACGGGGCGGATGAAGGTACATGACATATCTTGACCGATAAAATGAAACTGACCGCCAAGCCTAGTGGCCAGACTTGCTGTGAGAAAGCCATGAACCATTCGCCTGCCCTGATCATCCGGCTCCATATGGTGTTTGCCTAGATCGCCTGTCATTTTGCCGAATTGAATCACGTCTTCATGTGTATAGGTTCGGCTTGTTTGAAACTGATCGCCTGGTTGAACCATTATTCCTTCAACTCCTTTTTTTAAATGTACCAAAGAAATGAATGAGTGTACATTCATTTTTGTTCGTTCTTACTTCACATATTCTCTTCGCAGCTAGCTTGTTTGTCACACGGCTTGTCAGTAATCTGAACAGAGGGAGAGGTATAAGGAGGAATGGGATTGAAGAAGACGGAAAAGAAGCGTTCAACAGGTGCACCTTCCTTTTATCAAGTAGCGTGGAGGTGGCATTTTTATGCTGGATTGATTTTTATGCCAATTCTCGTATTGCTTGCTGTAACAGGAGCTATTTATTTGTTTAAACCACAAATTGAAGAATCAATGTACTATAAGCTTTACCATGTGAAAGCTGAAGATGAAAAGATGGCTCCTACGAAGCAGATCGAAGCAGTTAAGGAGGCCTATCCGAATTCAGAGCCAACGAGATATCGGCCGGGGGAAGGAAAGGAGCGTTCAGCTGAAGTCGGATTTAGTCAAGGAGAGGAGACATATACAGCCTATGTGAACCCCTATACAGGACAAGTGTTAGGGCGAATGAAGGATGAAACAAAGTTTATGAACCGTGTCGAGGAAATACATGGTGAGCTGATGGCAGGAACGATCGGTGACCGAATCGTTGAACTGACGGCCTGCTGGGGCATTGTATTAATCGTGACGGGGATTTATTTGTGGTGGCCAAGAATGCCAAAGCGTTTTGGTGGTGTGATCATTCCACGTTTGACAAAAGGTAAAAGACAGCTCATGCGTGATTTACATGTGGTTCCAGCCTTTTGGGTATCGGCAGGCATGTTATTTCTCATTTTAACGGGGCTCCCGTGGTCCGGTTTATGGGGAAATGAATTCCAGAAATTTGCTACAAATACAGGTGAAGGATATCCGCCATCTGTTTGGGTGGGGGATAAACCAACATCACAAGTGAAAACAGAGGAAGTGGCTGACGTACCTTGGGCAGCTGAGAAGATGGATGTCCCAACTTCTAACCAGTCCTCTTTTATAAAGCTATCCATGGATGATGTTGTGCGCATTGCGAATGAGCAGAAGGTGCATGCAGCCTATCAAGTGTATATTCCGCAAACGGCAGATGGCGTTTATACATTGTCGGTCTTTCCACCAAAGGCAAAGGATGAAGCGACCGTACATCTCGATCAATACACGGGAGCGGTGCTAGCAGACTATCGATATGACCAGTACGGCTGGATGGGGAAAGTCATTGCCCTTGGCATTACATTACATAAAGGAACAGAGTTTGGGCTAGCGAATCAGCTGGCTGGTTTACTCGTATGTGTAGGGATTGTCGGAATTGTGGTCAGTGGATTTTTGCTTTGGCTGAATCGAAAACCAAGTGGTACGCTAGGCGCACCGAAAGCGCCAGTAAAAGGGAGATTAAAGTGGTTTGTCTTGCTTCTTGTAGGATTAGGGATTATTTTTCCGCTTGTCGGTCTATCACTGATCGTTGTGCTGTTGATTGATCGATTGATCATTCAGAGAATTCCGAGACTGAAGCGATTTTTAGGTGCATAGGATAAGGGGGAATAGGAAATGAAAAAAGGGTGGATGCTGGGTTTTCTCTTGATGTTCCTAACGGCTTGCCAGCTTGATCCGAAGACAGAGGAGCTTTATGAAAAACCAACATCAATTCATGTAAACACAGATATACCAAGTCAAATATCGAGCCAAAAAGAGCAAGCATTTCGTTTTCTTATCAAAGAAAATCGCAAACCAATTCGTGCATCCTCAGATGTCAAAATAAGTGTATGGAAGTATGGAGAAGCTGATCTTCAAACGCCAGTAAAAGCAGAATGGGAGAGAGAGGGTGTGTATACAGCAAGTTACATATTCCCTGAGGATGGTCTGTATGATATACGGCTGGATGTGAAAACCGCGCATCAGCACATCATGCCAACAAAACGAATTGCTGTTGGTCAACTGACGGAAGAGGAAAAGGATATCTTACAAAACAAACAGAAAAAAGAGAAACAAACACATTCTCATCATTAAATAAGGAGAAAGGAGAGACATCTCTCTTTTTTTTGTTATTCAAACACGACCATTTCATTCATCAGTTGAAAGCCGGCAAGTTCTTGGTGTTGCTCTGATGTCGGTCATAACAATTGAATGTGTCCGTTCACATATGAGTGTTTGATAGAACGAAATCGTCACTTTTTCATTATATGTGATCGTAAATGAAAGGAAACCGTGCTGTGATATATCGTGTCTAGTAGAAAAGTTCTCACATTTATCGGGTCTGATGGCCTGTTCTTTTTCTCACATCGACATTTCTTTTGACTCCTCTCTTGATTATTAGTACCATTTTATTAGCCAGTTAAGGGTGGAGGTTCAGATGGAAACAAAAGAGCAGATTGTATTAAAAGCGATTCAAGATCTGATTATGCATAGGGAAAAGAGACGGAACGATCCAACAGATCCACTGATTACCACGACTGAAACACTCAAGCAAGATTGGACACTCACACAGCTTCACATTTTATCGATGATTCAAGCCAATCCAAACGAATCAAATAATACATTTCTTTCACAGCAGCTGAAACTGTCAAAGCCAGCCATTACAAAGGCTGTCAAAAAACTGATCGAAAAAGGCATGGTGAACTATAACCATCGGCAAGGTGATAAGAAGTCCGTCTATTATTCACTGACAGAGGAAGGCACGCAATTGGCGGCACTGCATGATGAACTTCATGAAAAAGCAGTTACATCCTATTTAGAATTCCTTCATCAGTTTAATGAAGATGAATTACAGGTGATTGAGCGCTTCTTAAAGGCCTGGAAGGAAAAGATATAGATAAAAAAAGACCGAAACCATCATACGAACTAGATGCTTTCGGTTTTTTATATGGTAAAATTAACATATATTGACGTTATTCGTGATCGTGATCAAAAAGGAGGGAGCCTTATTGGAGAAAGAAATGATGGGAAATTTTAAAAAGTATGTGTTTATCATGCCGTTCGTTGGATTGTTTGTCAGCTTGCTATTATTTGTTTATTTTTTTGGCATTGTAGGAGTTGAAGGGTCCATTTGGGTTGCTGCTTTATATTGTGCCCTGCCCTTTTTAGGGTACACGATATTCTATTTGCCTTTATGTATTTATTTTAAAGTCAGTAAAAAACGTCCAATACATAGAAATGAGAAACATACATGATTGTGGTCAGCGCTTGTCTTGCGGGATTAAAGGTCCGTTACAATGGCAGCCATCGATTAGATCAGCGCATCGAAGAGCTTGTGCAGGAAGGCAAGGCGGTTACAGTTTGCCCTGAGCTGCTTGGCGGCTTCTCCACGCCAAGGCCTCCAGCAGAAATCATTGGTGGTGATGGACATGATGTATTACAGGGGGTTGCCTCAGTTGTCGATGAGCATGGAACAGATGTGACAGAGATGTATGTAAAAGGTGCGAAAGCCACGCTTGAACAGATTCAGGCTCTTGAAGCGACAGCGGTTGTGTTAAAAGAGTACAGCCCCTCTTGCGCAGCCGGATGATTTATCGGGGGGAGTTTAACGGTAAGACGAAGGCTGGAGATGGTGTGACGTCAGCCCTGCTCAAACAGCATGGGATTCAGGTATTCTCTGAGGAGGATGATTGGACCTCGTTGTGTTGATAGGGGTGACGTGAATAGAAGGAAGAGTTAGATTGAAAAAGTGGATCATTGGTTTAGTTGTCGTTATTTTCATAGCAATTGGCATTTATTTTATGATGAATGCGAAAACATACTCTTTTGGTGATGTGGTCTCGATTGATAAAAACAAAGTGACATCGATTCAAATTGAGCATGTTGAAGAGCATGTTGTGGTGAAAAAGAAAGAGGATATTCAAAAGATGCTGAAGGAATTTTCAGGTATCAAATTAAAGAAGTTGACTGGCTCTAAAAAAGAAACAAAAGAGTCTTATTGGCTTAGAGTGTACGAGGATGGCAAAGCGACATACGGCTTCATCTTTGATGATCAAGCCTATTTAGAAACATTTGATGCTTCTAAAACAAAAAATCGCATCAATGAATATCGTATCGTTGATGCCAATCAAGTCGATATAGGAAAATATATGAAATAACACCATTCGGTTTCTGAATGACCGAACTCTATGCATGATATTTAAATCATTCGGGTATAGTGCTTGGTAAGTAAAAATGAAGCGGAGGTTTGTTTGATGAGTGGATTAACTGATACAGTCACATTAGCAAACGGAGTAAAAATGCCGAAGCTAGGCTTTGGTGTATGGCAAGTAAAGGATGGGGATGAGGCTGTAAATGCAGTCAAAGATGCTCTTGAAGCGGGCTATCGAAGCATTGATACAGCAGCGGCCTATCAAAATGAAGAAGGAGTAGGCAAAGCCATTCAGCAGTCAGGCATCTCACGTGATGATCTGTTTATTACGACAAAAGTTTGGAATAGTGATCAAGGCTATGAGTTAACACTTGAAGCCTTTGAAACGAGTATGAACAAGCTGGGACTGGATGTATTAGATCTTTATTTAATTCATTGGCCGGTTGAAGGCAAATATAAAGAGACATGGAAAGCGCTAGAGAAGCTGTATAAGGATGGACGTGTTCGAGCCATCGGAGTGTGTAATTTCCATCAGCACCATCTAGAGGATTTATTAGAAGAGGCAGAAGTTGTGCCAATGGTTAATCAAATTGAACTGCATCCAAAGCTGACGCAGGAGCCTTTACGAGACTACTGCAAGGCGAAAGGAATTCATGTAGAAGCGTGGTCGCCATTAGGCAGCGGGAAGCTCCTTAACCATCCCGTACTTCAGGATATCGCGAAAAAACATGACAAATCAGTTGCCCAAGTGATTCTTCGCTGGGACTTGCAGCATGGCATTATCACCATTCCGAAATCTGTGACGAAGAGCCGAATCATCGAGAACACACAAGTATTTGATTTCGAGCTGTCCGCACATGAGATGGGTGTGATTGATCAGCTCAATGAAGATGAGCGTACGGGTCCAGATCCAGAAAATTTCGATTTTTAAAATGAAGAAAACCACAGGTGTGATGCCTGTGCTTTTTTATTTCTCCGCATGTTCAGACGGTTTTTTTAGGCTGATACGTCTCGATGATTTGAACGGCGTTGACAATTTGCTCTTTTGAATAGTCTCCAATCAAACAAAAGGTTTCGTCTGCACGTGCAGCATGGCTCGCCACTGTTTTTGAGGCTTCTTCCAGCTGAGTCGTGATGCCAAGCTCGCACATATTTCTAGGTAATCCGAGTGTTTGATAGAGGTCAAGTAATTCCTCTACTTCGGTCATTCGGTTTTCTGCGGCAAGCTGAACGAGAATGCCATAGGCCACTTTTTGACCATGTAACACATGATGCGTTTCCTCGATAAATGTCAATCCATTATGGATGGCATGGGCTCCTGCCATTCTTCCATAACGGCCGCCGTAGCCGCCGACTGTGCCGGCTAACGTAATAATTGTATCTGTTACATCCGCAAATGCTTGCGAAAGCTTACCTGTTTTCAAGCTATAAACAGCTTCTTCGCTATGAGTGAGCAGGATGTCTCGAACGTATACAGCTTGTTTTAGTGCAGCATGTACCATGAGCGGCAAGGAATCTTTTGCATTTCGAATAATGGCTTCCGCTTCATACCATTTCGCCAGCGTATCACCAATTCCGCTTTGAAGGTAGGAAAGGGGAGATGAGAGCAAAAAGGTGTGATCAATTAAGGTGAGATAGCTAGAGCGCTTATGATAATCAACTCTCATGAAATTCCCTTTTTCATCATAAATGACGCTGAGCGGTGTAGAAGCGGCACAGGTACCTGGAATCGTCGGGACCATGATGACTTCAATTTGAAGAGCATCTGCAACTGATTTTGCGGTGTCTAAAATGGTGCCGCCCCCGATCCCGATGATCACATCTGATCCTTTGAGTTCTTCTGCAATCCGTGTGATGGCATTTGGTGAACTGTATCCTTTATGCTGGACAACAGGCCATTGGATCGGATGCTGTGTGTACTGTGAAAAAGCATGATATGACTGATGTCCAGTCACTACAGCGGGTGACTGAAAGGAAGATACAAGTGAACCTAGTTCATGATAAATTCCCTTTTGAGAAATAAATTGGTTGGGACCGCTTCTGACGATATCTTCTGGCTGGATCATTTTGCTCTGCTCCTTTACAAAATCATATAGTCCATAAATCATCTCATTTTACAGAAAGTTCTGTCAAATAATCGAACAATATGAGTACATAGACCCTTCCGTTTTATGGAATTAAGCTGCTGACATTGCCTTTAGGTATGTATTTCCTGTATGATAAAGAATGGTATGTTTTCATTAAATTTAAGAGGTGTTTATATATATGGAAAAACAATATCGTGTATTACTTTACTATCAATATGTCCCCATTGAGGACCCAGAGACGTTTACAGAAGAGCATCTAGCACTCTGTAAGGAGCTTGGTTTATTAGGGCGTATTCTTGTTTCATCAGAAGGCTTAAACGGAACAGTTTCTGGAACCATTGAGCAAACGGACAAGTACATGCAAGCGTTAAAAGAAGATCCACGCTTTGCATCTATGCCAATTAAAATTGACGAAGCAGATGGTCATGCGTTTAAGAAAATGCACGTTCGCCATCGCAATGAATTGGTGAATTTAAGCCTTGAAGATGACGTGAATCCTTTAGAACTGACAGGTAAACATCTTAGTCCAATCGAATTCTATGAGCAAATGCAATCACCAGATACCGTCGTGATTGATGCGCGTAATGATTATGAATTTGATGTGGGTCACTTCAGAGGTGCGGTGCGCCCTGATATTGAGACATTCCGTGAATTACCTGAGTGGATTCGTGACAACAAAGAGATTCTTGAAGGGAAAAAGATCCTCACATATTGCACAGGCGGCGTACGCTGTGAGAAATTCTCAGGCTGGTTAAAGCGTGAAGGCTTTGAGGATGTATCTCAGCTTGACGGCGGAATTGTCACTTACGGGAAAGACCCGGAAGTCCAAGGCAAGCTATGGGACGGTCAATGTTATGTGTTCGATAACCGTTTAACTGTGCCAGTCAACCAAAAAGAGCACGTGGTTGTCGGAAAAGATTTCTTCTCTGGTGAGCCTTGCGAACGTTATGTGAACTGTGCGAACCCTGCATGTAACCGCAAAATGATTACAACAGAAGAAAATGAGCACAAATACATGCGCAGCTGCAGCCATGAATGTCGTACAAGTGAACGTAACCTTTATGTGAAACAGCACAATTTATCTGAGGAAGAAGTTCAAGAAAGACTAGCTGTGATTGAAAAAGAACAAGCCATTTCACAAGGATAGAAGGGTTTCCCTTTTATCCTTTTTTCTATGCACTATACATGTTCATTTTGTTCAAAATAAGGGTACAGATCGTTCTCATAGATTGAATAGTTGGAAAAGCACTTTCTCTTAAAATAAGCATGTTCGACTATTTCAGAAAATGGAGAATTGAGAGATAATATAACAGGTGAAAATGAACGAGGATAAATGTTCATGGTAGAAAGTATTTTCCTGTTGAATGGGAAAGTCAGTTGCTGCAAAGGAAGGTTGCTCGACACATGCTCTATACTTTAATCGAAAGGTGTTATGAACATGAATCATTTGCATCGTAGGATGGGAACTTTTGCTTTAATGATGGTAGGTCTTGGCTCAATCATTGGTTCAGGGTGGCTCTTTGGCGCTTGGCGTGCCGCTCAAATCGCCGGTCCTGCTGCTGTTTTATCCTGGCTGATTGGGATGGTTGTCATTTTATTTATCGCGTTGTCTTATAGTGAACTCGGATCGATGTTTCCAGAGGCAGGCGGAATGGTGAAATATACGCAATATTCACATGGCTCTTTTATTGGTTTTATCGCAGCATGGGCGAACTGGATCGCCATTGTCTCTGTTATTCCCGTTGAGGCTGTTGCTTCAGTCCAATACATGAGCTCCTGGCCTTGGGAGTGGGCAAAGTGGACAAGCCACTTGGTCACAAAAGGAGTATTGACAACAGAAGGGCTGCTGGTCGCTAGTGTGCTTCTTGTAATTTATTTTTTGCTCAACTATTGGACAGTTGGGTTATTTTCGAAAGCCAATACATTCATTACGGTTTTTAAAATTGTCATTCCGGGATTAACGATTGGTGCGCTCTTATTTGTAGGTTTTCATAGTGAGAATTTCACCTCTGGAGCAAGCATTGCTCCTAACGGCTGGGCTAGTGTGCTGACAGCTGTTGCAACATCCGGGATTGTGTTTGCCTTTAATGGCTTCCAAAGCCCGATTAATATGGCAGGTGAGGCAAAAAATCCAGGCCGTTCAATTCCAATTGCCATTGTCGGATCGATTTTCATTGCGACTGCCATCTATGTGCTTTTACAAATCGCTTTTATTGGTGCAGTGGATCCATCCATGATTGTGAATGGATGGGGTCATTTGAATTTTAACTCGCCGTTTGCTGATCTTGCCATTGCGCTAGGGATTAACTGGCTTGTCCTGATTTTATATGCGGATGCGTTTGTGTCACCTTCAGGCACAGGGATTACATATACCGCGACGACGTCTCGTATGCTTTACGGAATGGAAAAAAACAAATACATGCCGAGTGTGCTTGGCCGTCTGCATCCTATTTACGGCGTGCCTCGACCAGCCATGTTTTTTAACTTAGCTGTATCATTTATCTTTTTATTCTTATTTAGAGGCTGGGGCGTGCTCGCTGAAATTATCTCTGTGGCGACGCTTATTTCCTATCTGACAGGACCAGTTACCGTCATGACGCTGAGAAAGACGGGAAAAGATTTATATCGTCCATTGCGAATAAAAGGACTCAGTGTCATTGCTCCACTCGGCTTTGTCTTTGCATCATTGACAATGTATTGGGCGAGATGGCCGTTAACGGGTCAGGTGCTGTTCATTATTTTAATTGGCCTTCCAATCTATTTTTACTATCAAGCAAAAAAGAAGTGGAAAGGCTTTGGCCGCAACTTTAAAGCGGGTGCTTGGATGGTTGTGTATTTACTTGTGATGATGACCATTTCTTGTCTTGGTAGTGACAAATTCGGCGGCTACAATGTGATTCATTACGGCTGGGATATGGCACTTATTGCAGTCGTTGCTTTGTTATTCTATACGTGGGCACTCAAAAGTGGATTTGAAACAGAGTTTTTAGAAGATGCGAAAAAGATCAATGATGAACTGCGTACGTCTCAGCAAGAAGCCGCATCCTCTAAAGAATAAATAAATGGCTGCCTGAACATTGCGGGCAGCCTTTTTTTATTTTGATGAGCTATGTGTTACATGACGCTTCAGCCAAGTGGTGACCCCGTGTAAAACAGTCGCTGTAACCAGTGAGATGATCAGGTATCTCCATAGCTGATCCAAACCTTGTCCACTAAGCCAAAAAACCATTCCTAGAAAAACGAGGGTCAGAACGAGCATGAATAAAAAAGATGCTGACCAGAAAAAAGCCTTCATAGACGGCCACCTCCTTGGAATATTGTATGCAGTCTGATGGAAGATCAGACCAGCAAGAAAGAAGTAGAAATATCATGAAATCTATTTCAAAAGTCAGATAAAAACACCCAGAGATTTGATAGTTATGTTAAGATGAGAGCATATTTTGAGCGAAGATTGTTGGTTATAGACGGAGGTGTTTGGAGAGATGCAGATTCAAAAGGTTCTAAACAATAATGTCATTAGTGTGATAGATGAACAGGGGAAAGAAATTGTCGTCATGGGCAGAGGCATCGCCTTTCAAAGACGTCCCGGAGACCCGGTGGACGAAGCGTTAATTGATAAGGTCTTCCGCCTAGAGGATCATTCGGTTCACGAGCGGATGAAAATGCTGCTTCAAGAGGTTCCATATGATGTGGTCAAGGTGACGGAGGAAATGATTCAATATGCACATTCAAAGCTGAACCGAAGATTAAACGAAAGTCTGCATGTATCACTGGCAGACCATATTCATTACGCCATCGAACGATTAAAGAAAAATCACCTGATTGAGAATTCGCTCATTTGGGAGATTAAGCGCTTATACAAAGATGAATTTCTCGTTGCGAAGGATTGTCTTGAGATGATTGAAGAGCGTCTTCATATTCAGTTGCCTGAGGATGAAGCGGGCTTTATTGCCATGCATATCATTAATGCAGAGCTCAATGAGGATATGAATACAACGGTCAATATCACAAAAGAAGTCAATGCCATTCTCACCATTGTGAAATATCATCTCAACATGGAGTTTGATGAGGATTCACTCAACTTTTACCGTTTTCTCACGCATTTGCGCTTTTTCATACAGCGTCTAATCAACGAAACATTACTTGTCAGCGAAGATCAGGATTTATATCAGCTGATCAAAGTGAAATATCCGAAGGCATACGAATGTGCAAAAAAAATCGCAGAATATGTCTATCAAACATATCACCGAGATCTGACATCAGAGGAAATGCTGTACCTATCTATTCACTTGAATCGACTAATCAAAAGAGAAAAATAAAGATAGATTTTAAAAGAAAGCGTTGACATAAGAAAAGGCGAGTGGTACTATTTGCTCATAAACATAAAAGAATACGTTTTCACAATGATCGTCTTAGAGGATTGTGACTGTTCGGCAGGCAAAACCTAAACGTTCACTGAAAAAGCGCAATGGCAAGTTGCGACTATTTTTGGTGCCCGTTTAGGTTTTTATTTTGCCTAAAAACGTATTTTTTTGAAAAAAAGGGGGTTTTTGTATGAGTTATCGTCAATTAGCAGAAGACATTATCAAACACATTGGCACAGAGAAAAACGTTCATTCTTTGGTACATTGCGCTACAAGACTTCGTTTTACATTAAATGACAGGTCAAAAGCAGATAAAGCAGCCATCGAAAAATTAAATGGTGTTGTGACTGTCATGGAAAGTGGCGGCCAGTTTCAGGTGGTCATTGGCAACACGGTACCAGAGGTCTATAGAGAGATTGGAGAGTTTACGAATCTATTAGAGGATTCAGCTTCATCATCTACTAGAGCAAGTGAAGAGAGTACAAATATGTTTGGAAAATTCGTCGACATTGTGTCTGGTATTTTCACACCACTTCTAGGCGTGATGGCGGGTGCCGGTATATTAAAAGGTCTTTTGGGCATTTGTATCAATGCCAAATGGTTATCTCCCGAAGATACATCGTATCAAATTTTATTTGCTGCATCAGACAGCTTGTTCTACTTTCTGCCACTACTGCTCGCATTCACTTCTGCTAGGAAGTTTAAGGCGAATCCGTTTGTTGCTGTGACGATTGCTGGTGCACTCATTTACCCAACCATCCAAGAGCTGACAAATGGAGGCGGAGATGTTACCTTCTTTGGCATTCCAGTTGTCTTAATGTCTTATACATCAACGGTCATCCCGATTATTTTGGCAGTGTTTGTCATGGGATATATCGAACGTTTCTTTAACAAAGTCATTCATGAGAGCGTCAAAAACTTTATCACACCACTGATTTTACTTGTTACGGTTGTTCCACTGACACTCATCGTGTTTGGACCATTCGGTGTGTATGCAGGGAATGGCATTGCAGCCGTCCTGTTAAAAGTATTCTCCTTTAGCCCTACACTTGCAGGAGCTTTGATTGCGATGGCTTGGCAGGTTCTTGTGATTTTCGGTATCCATTGGGGGCTTGTGCCAGTCATTTTAAATAATATTGCGGTCCATGGAAAGGACCATATTAAGCCGGCCACTGCGCCAGCTGTATTCTCACAAGCAGGTGCCTCAATCGGTGTTATGCTGAAAACAAAGAATAAGAAACTGAAAACATTGGCTGGATCGACAGCGGTTTCTGCCGTGTTTGGGATTACAGAGCCTGCTGTATACGGGGTCACGCTTCGTTTGAAAAAACCATTTATTGCAGCGGTTCTTTCTGCCGGGGTCGGCGGTGCGATTATCGGTTATTCACAAAGTATTGCCATTGCGTCAGGGCTTCCAAGTTTACTGACACTCCCGATCTTCTATGGTCAAGGATTTACAGGTTTCTTAATTGGAATCTCGGTCTCGTTTGTCTTATCTATCGTCTTAACCTACTTGATTGGGTTTAAAGATCCTGTCGATGAAGATGAGACGCCTGTGACGAGTCCTACGCCAAAAGCTGAACATGAACATGGTGTCAAAGCAGCTCATGTGAAAAGTCCTTTAAAAGGCGAGGTTATCAAGCTGGAGAAGGTGCAAGATAAGGCATTCTCATCTGGCGCTCTAGGAAAGGGCGCAGCCATTATTCCATCAGAAGGTCAGCTGTTTGCACCTGTTACAGGTGTTGTGACAACGGTTTTCCCAACAGGTCATGCGTACGGCCTCACCTCTGAAAACGGAGCAGAAGTACTCATTCACATTGGACTGGACACTGTACAATTAGGAGGTCAGCATTTTACCCCGAAGGTTGTGCAGGGACAAACCATCACGGAAGGCGAACTGCTTGCTGAGTTTGATATTGAGGCCATTCAAGCAGCCGGTCTGTCGGTCACAACACCAGTGATTATTACCAATTCCAGTGAATTTAGCGATATGATTGAAACAGAAGAAAAACAAGTCACACCAGGTCAATCATTTATACACTTAGTTTAATAAAAGGGAGGAAAAAATCATGAGATATTCATCACTAACACCATTTCCAAAAGACTTTTTCTGGGGTGGATCTACTTCCGCCTATCAAGTAGAAGGTGCATGGAACGAGGATGGCAAGGGACCTTCTGTCATTGACATGAGATCAAGTTATCCTGAAGGAACAACTGATTTTAAGGTGGCCAGCGATCACTATCACCGATATCAGGAGGATGTGAAGCTGTTTGCTGAAATGGGCTTGAAGGCTTATCGCTTTTCCATTGCATGGACACGCATCATTCCAGATGGAGATGGGGAGATCAATCAAAAGGGTATTGAATTCTATCATTCTCTCATTGATGAATTGCGCCGTTATGACATTGAACCAATTGTGACGATGTATCACTTTGATCTGCCTCATGCATTGCAAGTAAAGGGCGGATGGTCGAATCGTGCGACAGTAGATGCCTTTGAACGCTATGCTGAGGTTCTGTTTCAGGAGTATGGTCAGAAGGTGAAATATTGGCTGACCATTAATGAACAAAATATGATGATCTTACATGGATCGGCTCTTGGTACACTAGATCCAAATTTAGAAAATCCAAAAAAAGAGCTGTATCAGCAGAACCACCATATGCTCGTGGCACAGGCCAAAGCCATGACGCTCTGTCATCGTTTGCTGCCTGAGGCGAAAATTGGACCAGCGCCAAACATCGCCCTCATTTACCCGGCATCACCAAAGCCTGAGGATGTACTCGCTGCGACGAATTACAATGCAATCCGCAATTGGCTGTATCTTGATATGGCGGTATTCGGCCGTTATAACAACTTGGCGTGGTCGTACATGAAGGAAAAAGATATCCTCCCTGTGATTGAAGAGGGGGATATGGATATTTTGAAAAGTGCAAAGCCGGACTTTATTGCGTTTAATTACTACACCTCTCAAACGGTTGAAGCAAGTAAAGGAGATGGCCATGACGAGTTTGCACGCGGCGGGGATCAGCATCTGAAATCCGGTGAAGATGGCGTATATAAAGGCGGCAATAACCCATACTTAAGTAAAAATGCGTTTGGCTGGGAGATTGATCCTGTCGGCTTCCGTTCAACGCTTCGCGAGATTTACGACCGCTATCAGCTGCCGCTCATGATCACGGAAAACGGGCTAGGCGCTTTTGATCAGTTAGAAGAAGATGGATCGATTCAGGATGATTATCGAATTGATTATTTAGAAAAGCATATCGAGCAAATCAGATGGGCGATCACAGACGGCGTCGAGGTGTTCGGATACTGTCCGTGGTCAGCTATTGACTTAATCAGCACACACCAAGGCTGCTCCAAGCGCTACGGATTTATCTACGTCAATCGTGACGAATTTGACCTAAAAGACCTCAAAAGAATTCGGAAAAAGAGCTCTTATTGGTATGAAACCTTGATTCAGCAAAATGGAGAGAACATCGGAAAGTAAAACATGAAGAAGCCAATCACGCTGTAGTGGGTGATTGGCTTTTTCTTTTACTTAAATGAGTTGTTTCCGATCACATCTTGATCTCTACTTTTATGATCACTTGATTTAAACATGAATGAACTAATCATTGGAGACCTGCTTGAACCGTTGTACTTATCCAATTATCAGGATAAAAAATCGAACCATATCTATTTTACTGGAACATGAAACGCTGCTAAATGGGGGGCTGAACTAGCAAAGTCTGATTCAAAAGAGAGAATTTATATTGTAGAACCATTAGGCAAGTTTGAACATGATCCGAATGTAACCGATAAAAAATTCCCCGGAAACCGGACCCGTTCTTATCAATCTAAATCTCTCTTGAAAATAGTCGCTGAATTAGGTTTATGGGAAAGACATTTCGATGAAGAAAGGGAAAAATGTCATATACGATTGATTTTGACGTGACTTCACCTAAATGAAAGAAGGCCGCCTTATACACTGGGCGGCCGTTTGTGATCAGTATGCGGTGTTTTTGCTGTAAAACAGTCATCCTTATCGAAACAGTGCATTCATCAGCTCATCAAATGTCCTTGCTTTTTTCAATAAATGAATGCGATCTGGGCTGTCTAGTAAATCGACGGCTTGCTCGAAAAATTGGTTCATGCAGGCAGCGTCATCCTTATGAATGGCTAGTAAGAAAATAAGAGATACTCGGTCTCCCTGCCAGTCAATCGGCTGTTTCAGGCGTGCGATGGCCACGCAGGAGGTGCCTTCATTTGTGATGAGTGGGTGCGGCATCGCAATCCCCTTGCCAAGGTAGGTAGATGACATGTGCTCCCGCTCGAGCACCGAGGAACGAAAAGCAGACGATACAAGCTGATGCGTCTCTAATCGGCTGCACAGTGTATCTAATACCTCTTCTTTGCTTGATAGGTCAGCATCCAATAAGGTCAATCGTTCTTGGAAAAAAGCCATTAGCTCTTTGGAAGGTGAACCGTGTCCATTTAATAAATGAATGACCTCACTCACACGCTGTACATCATGTTGTTCAAAAAAGGCGTTGACTTGAATAATCGGTTTTCCCTTTGATGCAAGTGGAACGGTGGTAATGATGACATCACAGGGCAAAGATGTGCTAAATGCATAATCTTGATAAGAAAAGAGCTCGACAATCTCAAGTTCATGCTGAAAGGCCGCCTTCAATTTAATTTCAAGCAGTCTTGCCGTCCCTAGTCCAGACCCGCACACGATAATCGCTTTCTTTTTTTGTGAGGTGTCTAGCTGACTTCTTTCAAATGAAGCAGCGATATGTAAGGCAACATATGCGGCTTCATCTTCATTTGGCGTACGCACCAGCTGTAAGGCATTCAGTCCGCTGACAGCAAGGTCAAACGGAAAAGGATAAGATGCTTTGATTTCTTGCAAAAGCGGGTTTTGTAAAGACACACCGTATTGAATTCGATTTAATAATGGCTTCATATGAAGCATTAAATCTTGTTGCAGGATGTCGTCATCAGCAAAACGATGTCCGCTTGTCTTTTCAATGTGCTGGAGAAATTCCGTCACCGCCTGCCGTACTTCCTCTGTCGTTTGATGCTGGTCGGCTTCTTTCCACGTTTGATTTGCCAAAAGGTGCATCACTAAGTAATCTGTTTCATCCTCTGACAGGGTAACATAAAAAGTGTCGCTCACCTGCTGTGTAATCTTTTGGGCAATTCTCGTTAACACTGGTGAACGATGTGAGCGTGTGGTGCTGGCGGATATTCGCTGTTCTTTTCGTGTTTGCTGAATCGCAATGGCTAAGTGTATCACTAAATTTTTCAGGGCAATGTCTTTAATGAGTAATGATTCCTGATACAGATTCGTCAGCACAATGGACCGAATGGTTTCAAGCGAAATATTAGGAAAATGAAGCTGCTCCCGCTCCGTGATATTGGATAGCGCAGGCTCTTCCTCAAGCAGTAAGTCTGCATAGCACGTTCTTTTTTGCAATTCGTCCCCTTCAACCTTTAAGCCGAAGCCAGGCTTTGACACAAGGGTCATGCCGTAACGGGCTAACAGTTCTCGTCCTTTTTTAAAATCACTGCTGACCGTCATGCGGCTGATGAACAGCTCTTCAGCCAGCTGATCAATTTTTAAGTAATCAGATTGAAGCAACAGTTTTCTCATCATAAATCGTACACGTTCTTCTGGCATGACGGGTACGAGAGAGCGGGCAGGAAGTTTTTGTTGATGAAGCCACAGCAGGAAAGCGTCTTGGTCACTCGTTAAGAGGGTATAACCCTTCCCGCGGATGGTTTTAATCATGGCTCCAGCTTGCTTTAATAGCTCATTTGCTTCTTTAATTAAATGACGGATGGAGCGGTCAGATAAGCGAAAAGAGGCAGTTAGCTCCTCCAGCTGTACGAATCCTTTCGTTTCAAATAGCCGCTGGATGAGCTGATAGGTTCGAGTATCTGCCGTCATCATCATTGTGCCGCTCCTTGCGCCTGTAAGGCATCGGCTCCAAGGGCAATCGCTCCCATTAAACCAGACAATCCGTCAAAGGAAGGCTTTGTGACGATTTCATTTAATGGCTTTGATAATTGCAAGTAACCGTGAAGCCGCTTATCTGTTTCTTCAAGGATAAGCGGCAGTATGGCTGGCTGTTTCATGACACCTCCGCCAAAAATGATGCGCTCTGGTGAAAGGGTGAGTAGTAAATTGGCGGCCATTTGCCCGAGATAGTAAGCGTGAAGTGACCAGGCAGGATGATCCTCTGGCAGCATTTGTGCCAATGTATGATAGCGTCCTTCAATGGCAGGTCCAGATGCGAGTCCCTCTAAACAATCATGGTGAATAGGGCAGCAGCCCCCAAATGTGTCATGAGGATGGCGCTGAACTGTGATATGACCCATTTCTGGATGAAGCAAGCCATGGATAAGGCGGTTTTCAATATATGCACCGCCGCCTATTCCAGTCCCAACGGTGATGTAGACCAAAGAAGCAGGCTTTTCTGCTTCAGTCGAAAAACGGGCTTCACCGAGTGCTGCACAGTTGACATCGGTATCAAGCTTCATCGGTAGCCCGAGCGCTTGTTTTAAGGTAGAGAGTAATGGGAAGTGGCGCCAGGCTGTTTTTGGTGTGTCTAAAATCGTCCCATAGCTTGGGCTATTCTCCTTCACATCGACAGGCCCGAATGCGCCAATTCCAATCGCATCGACAGGATGCTCTGTAAAGTAATCGATCACTTGCTTGCATGTTTCATCTGGATTCCCTGTTGCAAAGGACGTCATGTGTTCAATCGTTCCGTCTGTTGTTCCGTAGCCGCAGACAAATTTCGTACCGCCTGCTTCAATGCCTCCAATTCGCATGGTCAATGCCCTCCATTAAAGAGGGGCGGAATCCAAATGGATCCCGCCCCTACATGTTCATTTTTTCTTTACAATGTAGGTTTGTACCTGACAAGGTGTTAGCGGTTCAATCTGTAATGATCCATGTTGTGCTTTGAGTATATGTCCTTCAGGTGTTTCGCCTAAATTCGCTGTTTCTCCGTGTTGTAGAGATGAACTATTGATTGAAGCGGCTGTTTGACGCGTTAAATATGGATTGAAGAGACGGATGACAATGCCTGATCCATGCTCTTCCTTTTTCAAAGCGCTTAAAACGGCTCCGTCTGTCTCAATGTCAAGCAGGCTATAAGTAGATTGTAAGTCTTCTTTTTCATCTCGGAAAGAGAAAATTAAACGACCGTTTAAAAAGTCTGCTCGTTCATAGCACTGAACGGGTGTTGTATACCGCTTGGCAAGCTGTGCTAAGTGTCCTTCACTTACTGCTTCTTGGCTATAGTGCATGCCAAATGAGAAGGAGAGCGATCCTTGAAGCTGAGCATCAGGTGTCTCAACGATTTTTTCCCCAGATGCCCGGCCTGGACGGTAAAGAAGATTTTCTTTCCCCATCTTTCCGAAACAGCGGAAGAGTGTGTAAGCAATCGTTGTGTAGCCTTCGCCTGTAATTTGGTATTCTCTCACGCAGTCGGTCAAAAGTGTGACACCGTATGTTTCATCACGAAGTGCAACAAAGGATTGCATCGGTTCAATCGTGATCGGCTTTTCTTCCCAATGCTCATTGTTCCACCATTCAAGCTCTTGCGTTAGCTCTGTTGGACGTTCGATTGTGCCAAACTGCTGATCGCTCAGTGACACTTTTGACGCGATGTCTGTATCAAAGAGCACACGCAGACGATGGTCTAACGCATGGTTGTCGACATCCACATGAAAACGGATGACAGCCTCATCTTTATTTAATGCGACCTTTGCTGTGATCGGGAGTGAAGTCGTGACTGATTGCTGAGAACGTTCTGCTAAGTCATAAGGGATGGTGAGATGAAGCTGGATGGTAAGCTCCTCCTGCAACCTACTTTTAGACACTGTGATGCCTGCTGATGAGATCTGTTTAGATGATACATAAAGATCCTCGCGCGGTGGTGAATAGTTATAGGAGTCCCCATCGTCTCCGTTGTCTTCAAAGCACATTTGCTCAGAGAATGTTCGTCCTGTTTGTTTATCTGTGATCTCCAATGACCCATTTTCATTTGCCGCGATGCGGTAATAGGCATTTTCAATGAATCGGTCTTCTGTTTGTTCCCATGCTGATTCGCTTGATTCATCGAAGACCATGCTGACTTGTGTATAACCAACTGACGGTAAGTCGACTGCTTCAATGAGCAGAACGGCTTTCCATACTTGTTTTGGCATGTACACATCTTTGCTCGGGTTAAGAGAAATTTGCTGTGCTAAGACATAATCAGTGACATCAGTTTTACTTTTAACTGTGTAGTGAAGGGTTCTTCCGTTTGCGTCTTTTAGAGTAAATGGACGTTCCGTGATAAAGGTTTCGACTTCAATAACTTCAGAACGTTTTGTAGGCAATGTATTAAATAAAGTGAACGTGATTTCTTGCTCTGTTTGTAGTCGAATGGTGATGAGACGCATGTGTAAGTCGACAAGGTTTTCAGCGATTTCTTTTGCCTGCTTATAGCGGAAGAAGACGTCTTGATTCGTTGTGTCACTATTACAGCCGCCAATGCTGTCATGCGCTGCATTTTCAAACATGAGGTACCAAATATCACGAACGGTGTCATGCGGATAATCGTGCCCGAGTGAATAGCTGATCGTTAAGATCGGCTCCATGACATTGACGAGATAGTTTTCAATTTGATTGTTTAACATTTTCAAATCAGCTCTTGTTGAAAAGATGGATTTATGAATTCGCATATGCTTTGCATGAATGAGCTCTCCTTGTAATGTGTCAAAAGAAGTCCGCTCCTTTTTCACCGCTGCAATGTAATCTTCTAGATTACT
Organism: Bacillus pumilus; assembly: GCF_002744245.1. Taxonomy (GTDB): domain Bacteria; phylum Bacillota; class Bacilli; order Bacillales; family Bacillaceae; genus Bacillus; species Bacillus pumilus_M. Next base: position 23,093 of record NZ_NKHG01000007.1, read on the forward strand.
GATTTGATAGTGATGCTCATCTAATTCGTTGGCTTTTTCTAATAAGTCAGGCAGGTTTTTGCGGATAGGAGCCTGGTCAAAGCCATTCGGAAAATAGACATTCTTTGTGGTGGCTTTTGCTTGCAGAGCACCGATTTTTTCAGAAAGAAAGGCTTGTAAGTCTTCATCCTTCTCAGGGATATTTCCACCGTAGTAGTAGCCAAATGGCAGATTCACAGCAAAGACTTCACTGCCATCAGCGCCTCGCCAATTGAATTCTGTATGATTCGTCATATGGTCAGAAACGCCGCGCCAAAATGCCGTATCCACAATGCCAAAGCCCTGATAAATCTGAGGCATTTGTGCGGATTGCCCGAAGGAATCAGGGACATAGCCGACCTTCATGACATGACCGAATTGCTGACAACGCTCCATTCCATATTGCAAATTCCGTACAATGGATTCACCTGAAATGACGAGCTGATCGGTTTGTGTATACCATGGACCGATGATGAGACGTTTGGCCGTGACGAGTTTTTTGATTCGATTCTCATCCTCTGGACGCCATTTCAGGTAATCATCCAATAAAGATGCCTGTGCATCGAGCATGAAGTAATGGAACCTTTCATCTGTTTCAAGGGTGTCTAAAATGTCCATTACGCTTTTCATTAAGTAGATACGGGAACGGGAGGTGGTGAAATACCATTCCCGGTCCCAGTGGGTATGTGGAATCACATGTACATTGACAGTCATTGATAAACGACACCTTTCTTTGTTCAAATTATCCCTCTAGCACAAGGTCAAAATCATCTTCTTCTTTCTGCTTCTGATCATGTTCTGGTTTTTGAGGTTCTTTTTTCTCAGAGAATTTCACAAGCAGGTTGGCTCCAATTCCGATGACCAGTGCGCCAGTAAGGGCTCCGATTAAATACGCCCACCAGTTTCCGACTGAGAAGAAGCCGTATAGTCCACCAATTGGCGGCATGATGTCATGGACACCTAATAAGGCAGCAACCCCGCTTCCGACAGCACAAGCCACGACATTCAGCGGGATCAATTTCAAAGGATTGACGAGGGTAAAAGGAATCGCTCCTTCTGTAATGCCGATAATGCCCATGACCAAGCCGCCTCGTCCGGCTTCTCTAAAGGTAGGGGAGAAGTTACGTTTTCGAATCAAAGTCGCAAGCCCGTACCCTAGCGGCGGAATGACAATCGCAATATTGACGAGAATGGCAGGGAGGTAGACACCTGATAGGAACAGTGCGTTACCAGCCATCCAAGCTGATTTATTCACTGGTCCGCCAAGATCGAATCCAATCATCGCACCTAAAATCAAAGCGAGCGCGAGTGTGCTTGTTCCATCAGCGACCATGCCTTTAATCCATTCAATTAAGGCCGTGTTCAAAGCGCCTAATGGCCCGCCTAGCAGAACCGACATGAGAAGTCCGGTTAAGCCAACGGTAATGAGCGGTAAGATAAGCAGTGGAACGAGTCCAGCTGCGGAGCCTTGAATTTGAATTTTTCTTTTCACTAAAAGGGCGACATATCCTGCGAAGAAGCCTGCAATGACAGCGCCGATAAAACCAGCATTCGTTGAGCTGGCAAGGGCTCCGCCGATAAAGCCGGCCGCAAGACCTGATTTATCCGCAATCGAATAGGCGATAAAGCCAGCGAGCAGTACATTCATTAAGCCAATGCCTGTCCAGCCAACCTGCTCCATTAAATAGGCGCCATGTAAAATACCGCCAGCGTCCTTATAGGCATTTAAATCTGAGACACCAAATCCTAACCCGACGAGTTTAGCCAAACCAACGATAAGTGAAGCGCCGATGATCACAGGAAGAATATAAGAAATTCCGGTCATGAGATGGCCTTCAATGACTTTTAATTTTGCTTTCATTCTGCTTTGCTCCCTTCTATATGGTATTGCTCACGTTTATTGAGATTCAAATTTTTTCTTTTCAACAAGGGCAACGGCTTTTGTGATGATTTGCTCCGCATTTTTTAAAGCGCGTCCAATCTCAACACGTACAGTCGGAATGCCTGAGAAGCGTTCTGCATCGTTAATGTGCTGATTGGAGGCAATGATACAAAGATCTGCCTGTTTCGCTTCCTCTGCTGTAATGCCGTTGACCTGACCCATAATTCCTTGTTGTTCGATTTTGATATCGTGTCCGAGCTGTTTGCCCGCATTCTCTAATGCTTTTGCTGCCATTGGTGTATGAGCTAACCCTGCTGGACATGAAGTGACACCGACAATTTTCATTGTGTAATCCCCTCTTTCAATTGTTGTTCAATGACCTCGTAATAATAGTCAGCTGTTTGACCGGGTTGAATCCTTTCGATAAAAGCAGGTTCCATTAAGCTAGTGGCGATACCTGACAGTAATTTCAGATGCGTGACATTTGCCTCTTCTAGTGGAACGAGCAGTGTAAATAAATAGCTGGTAGGCAAATCGTCGAAGCTTCCCCATTCGATGGGCTGTTCAAGCTCTAAAAAGAGAAGTGAAGCCATTTGAACAGCGGAGCTTTTTGTATGAGGAATGGCAAAGCCTTGCTGAAGTCCTGTGGAGACTTCGTCTTCGCGTTTCAACAAATCTTCTAATAACCCCGCCTGATCGTTTGTAATATGAAGGTCTTCAGCTTTCTCGGAAATGTATTGTAAAATCTCATTCTTTGATCGACCGTTTACTTGTGTAAAAACATGATCTTTTTGGAACAAGCTGATCCCTTCTCTCTTGTTTGTTAAGCGCTTACAATTTGATTGTAATGTACTTTTCGACATGGTTAAATAGCATCATTTTCCGTTTGAAATGGCAAAAAGTTTATGAAGCCATCAGTCTTGCTATCTGAATATCTCAAATCCTAGCTTAAAACAAGTTTAATTATGTAAAAATCAGATTCTACTTCATGTCTTTCTGTGATATTCTTCCAAGGTATTGTAAAAGATATAAGGGGGTCTTTTCATGTTCAAAAAGCAGGTCAAATCCTGTGTGGTCGTACTCATGGCCATCATTCTATGCATGGCAGCATTACCTGGATACGAGGCATCAGCTGTTCGTAAAGGAGCAAACGTCAATGAAGCCATTGGGTTAAAAAATGGTGAAGCCATCTCAGGTACATTACAGAATGAAAAGGAAGAGTCATGGTATCAAATCACACCATCTTCACAAGAGGTGGCAAAAAATACGCATATGCGGATTCATGTAAAAAGTAAACAAATGTTGTCCGTATCGGTCTATCCAAGTAAGGACAGGGCGATGAAGGATGACACATATTCAAGATATCGTGTGGATACAGCAAGCGGAGAGACAGACATAAATTTCCCGCATGCATGGTCAGGACCTTATTATGTCAAAGTGCTCTACTTAGGGTCAGAGGAAGACAGCAGAGATGAGGAAGAGGATGCAGCTTATACAATCGGGTATAAAGGAGCCAATCTTCCCCCATCTGAACCGATTTTCCCTGAAGAAGAAGAGCCAGAGATCATTATCATTGAGAAAAAGTATGGGCGTGAAATTCTTCAATCGATTCGGACGATTGAAGACAAACGTTTCAATGAGACAGCAGATGGTCAGAAGCTCACGCGTCTGCTTCAAAAAACAAAGCCGTTTCTTAAATCTAAGCTCATGAAGAATCAAAAAGAGCAGCAAAAGGTATACAATCACCTGCTTACATTAAAATCACTGCTGAATGACGTAGAGAAAAATGGTGCATTCAGCGGTCATATCGTCACAGAGAAAGAGCAACAGGCGATCCGCTCCCTTTTTAATATGCTCAAAGATGCAAGTCCGGCATATTTAAAGAAGGAATTAGAAGCAGTGAGTCAAAAAATAGGACTCGATCAGCTTGAAGGAAAATCGATCGGTTATGTACTGGAGAAGCAAAAGCTTGTACGAGAAGAAAAGGTCAAAACGAATAAAATTATTTTTAAATTAAAGGATGGCCAAACGCTTCAATCTGCCAAAAAGAAGATGAAAAGCTATGGAATCCAAGAAAACCGTGTGACATCACAGTCAGTGAGTCCTTTATTTAAAGGAATGTATGTGTATGATGTTCCAGCAGGGGAAAAAACAGCTGGAAAAACATTGAAAGCAGGCAAGGGCGTCATCAAAAGCACAGCGAGAAAGCTGTCCAGCATGCCGAATGTTGAATTTGCAGAGCCTGTGCAAACCTATCGTGCGCTCAGCAATGACGTGCAGTATCGTTACCAGTGGCCTTTGAAAAACAATGCACAAAACAGCGGAAAAAAAGGCGCTGATGTTAAGTTTGCACAAATGAATTCACTAATTGGCACAAGTAAAATGAAGCAAACGTTGATTGCTGTTGTTGATACAGGTGTCGACAGTCGTTTGACAGATTTAAGCGGAACCGTTCGCACGGATTTAGGTGCGAATCTGATTGCGCGAAACAAAGATGCAATTGATGACAATGGACATGGTACTCATGTGGCAGGCATCATTGCAGCAAAAGCCGATAATCATTACTCTATGGCTGGGCTGAATCAACATACCGGCATTATTCCGGTCAAGGTGCTAGATGCCTATGGACAGAGCATATTGCTCTTGGGATTAAGCATGCAGTAGACAAAGGCGCAAAGGTCATCAACATGAGTCTTGGCGGCTACTACAGCAGAGTCATTGAATATGCGATGAATTACGCTGCACAAAGGAATGTACTAGTGGTAGTGGCAAGCGGAAACGATGGCATTCCAGACATGGGCTATCCTGCGACCTCTCAATATGCAATGGCGATTGGTGCAAGCAACCGCATGGATATTGCCGCAGAATTCTCAAGCTTTGGCAAAGGGTTGAGCATGTCAGCACCGGGATCAGATATTCCAAGCTTAATGCCGGATGGGAATGTCACATACCTTAGCGGGACATCAATGGCTACCCCATACGTCGCAGCAGCGGCTGGATTACTGCTTTCTAAAAATCCTTCCTTGAAACCAAATCAAGTGAGGAATATTTTACAAAGTACAGCAGATGATATTTCATTTACATCTGTTGATGGAAAAGATGATATTTTCTATGATGAAAACGATGAGCCAATTGTCGATCCGAAAATTCCGGGGATCGATTGGATGACAGGACATGGCAGACTCAATGCGTTTGCCGCATTAAGTGCTGTTGAACTGAACGCCTCTGTCAACAAAGTAGAGGATCAGCATCAAAAGGTGACCGGAAAAGCGAAAGCAGGCGCTGCCATTTCTGTGTATAGAGGCAAGACACTACTTGGAAAAGGCACGGCCAGCAAAAAGGGAACCTTTAGTGTGAAGGTCAAGCATCAGAACAAAAATAAAGTGCTTCACATCAAGATTTCAAAAGGCAAGGCCGCTACTTCTCTCAAAACTGTCGTGAAAAAGGGCAAAGCGCCAGCTAAGCCAAAGGTGGGCAAAGTAACGGTCAAAAGTAAAGCGGTCAAAGGGACTGCGGGTGCAGGCTTGACCATTAAAGTGAAGAACAAATCAAAGAAAGTCATCAAAACAGTGAAAACCAATAGTAAGGGCGTATTTACTGCCAAAATCAAGCCGCAAAAAGCAAAAACCGTCTTATACGTGACAGCTTCCGATGTGAGAAAAAGAGAAAGTCAAGCAGTGAAAGTTGTCGTGAAAAAATAGCTTAAGTGCTTCCCTTTCTAAAAAGGGAAGTTTTTTTGGTTTGTTACTGGAAAAATACCAATTACTGTCGATAGTAATAAAGTAGGAAAAAAAAGGAGGATTTATAGATGAAAAAAATCATGTTTGCATTCTTTCTATCATTGCTTCTCGTATTCCCAAGCTTTGCACATGCAGAGGAAACAGGAGCAGTACCAGCATCTGTACAAGTAACAAGTGTCACAGCAGCAGATGGTGGAATGGTGAATTACGGATCTGGCCGCAAATATCGAGTGGGTTCCTATCATCCAGCTGTTTTTAAAGGAACATTAAAGGATACAAACGGAAACCTCATGGCCAATCAGCCAATCCAGCTTTATTTTGAAGCAGCTATCAAATCATTGGCCCAAACAGCGACAGGCACAACGGATGAGAATGGACAATTTTCACTGACGATCCAAGTTCCTTCAGGTGCAGGCTACCGTACATACAACAATGCAGGCTGGTCTACACATTATTACGATATCGTCCCAGTGACGTTCACTTCAAACGACATCAAGCTTTCTTCAAATGTCACAAGTGTGTACCATTTGGCATATACATTACGTAATCGCTAATATGCATGGGAAAGACGACTTGGCTGAAGCCTTGTCGTTTTTTCATAGAAAAAAGGATGTCAACTCGTGACATCCTTTTCTTTTTGTTAGCAAGCCTGCTGGGCGGCAACCGAAAGAGTCGATAAACAAACACTCATCAGCCGTTACTCCCAGATTCAATCGAGCTTTTAGCTTTTCATCTTGAGCTTTAATGGATAAGAACGCTGAATACTTGAGCTTTGATCCTTGAACGTTCAGCTTTGAGCTTTTATCAAGGATCATCCTAAGATGATCATCAGATGAGGAGGGAATCACCTTTCCCTCAGAGGTGTTTAGTTTCATCGATTTTCGGCTCACTAACAAAATCAATTAATCGATCTGTATTTTTGTCAGTGTATTGCTTTCTGACAAGGAAAAATCAACTTCCATTTGAAAATCCTCAATCTCTTTAGAAAGCTGTTCAATCTTCACACGAAGATGTAGTGGATCAATGATCGTCGCCTCATTTTCAGCTAGGAAAGATTTGACGATCTCTTGGTTGGCGGCGGCTTGTAATTTTCCGTCTTTGCCAAACAGGGTTTCTAAATGCTGATCCAATCTCTTCTTCACATCTTCGTTGATTTGTTCTGCTCGGTCGACAAGCTCTGTGTAGACCTTTTTCAATTTCCGTAAATAACGAATATCGTAATCTATGGAGGTCTTGCGTTCAATGGCTTCTGCCACCGTCATGCTGACACCCGCTACATCAATCGTTGTAGTAGCGTTCGACACAACAATAGCTGATTTAATGGCATTCCGACGTTTGATTAATGCTTGAATCGATTGGTCATCTGCCTTCGCCTTTTTTTCAATCTCTTCTTGATGGTGAAATCCATGCTGTATATGTTTCCCGATCATCAATCCACCGAGTACGGCTTCATCAACAGTTCGGTTGATTCTCTTATCTAACATTTTCAGTTCGCTTAAAGCTCTTGTAATGGTCATTTCCATATTAGCGACATCTCCCTTGGTTCATCCTGAAAATCATAGATTCCTATCATATACCAACATGTAATTGTTTTTCTAGCGATATCCTTTTTTGTAAAGATATTTTTAAAGCAAACCAAAAAACCTGATGTTATACACCAGGTTCTTCCCTTTTTTTGCGAATCCAAGTCGTCACATAATATGCAGCATAGCAGAGTGCGACAAAAGGAATGCCGCAGATGAGGGCTATCCGCTGATTTGGATCAAAGGCAATGCCGATCACAGATGCAAGGCACAGGAGGAAGGCAGCAATCGGAACCACTGGATAGAGCGGGGTTCGAAAAGATAAATCATGAAGCTGTCCGCCATCCTGTAAAAATCTTTTCCGAAACATGAACTGTGAGGCAGCAATCCCCATCCACACCACAACAACGGCCAGTCCAGAGATCGAAACTAGGACAAGATACACCGTTTCGGGTGCGATGACACTTGATAGCAAAGAGAGGATACCACCGACCATACTTAAAATGAGTGCATTCAAAGGAATCCCCTTTGACGTTAATTTCGCCAGTTTTTTAGGCAGTGTCCGCTCCTCTGATAGCGACCAGAGCATACGTGACGACGCGTATAGCCCCGAATTTGCGGCTGATAAGATCGCCGTCAGGATGACAAAATTCATGAAGTCCGCAGCATAAGGAATACCGATTCGATCAAAAACCACCACAAATGGACTTTTGATCACACCGGCTTCTTCCACAGGAATTAAGCCGGCTAAGACAATGATCGTTCCGACGAAAAATAGGACAAGACGAAGTACGGTCGTCCGAATCGCTCGAGGAATGGTCTCATCTGGATTGACACTTTCACCTGCAGCGATCCCAATTAACTCAGTGCCCGAAAAAGCAAAATTGACGGCAAGCATGGTCATTAAGATCGGTAGAAAGCCATTTGGGAAAAGCCCGCCTTCTCCAGTGAAGTTAGAAAAGAATGGAGCGGCCTCACCACCTTTTAGTGGAATCAAGCCAAACATCGCAGCTCCCCCAAGGATAATAAAGAGAATAATAGCCATTACTTTAATGCTAGAAAACCAAAACTCTGATTCTGCAAAGAACTTGACTGTAAATGCATTGAGTAAAAAGATGAGAAGAGCAAAAACACCACTCCACATCCAAACCGACGTGTCTGGAAACCAGCGCTGCATTAAAAGTCCTGCCGCTGTAAATTCCGAACCAAGTGCCACTGTCCACGTCAGCCAGTAAAGCCAAGCGACTGTATAGCCAGTACCAGGACCAATGTATTTTGTTGCATACGTATGAAATGCCCCTGTAACCGGCATTGCGACAGACAGCTCACCTAAACAAAGCATCACGAGATACACAATTAATGCCCCGACAAGATAGGCAAGAATCGTTCCCGCAGGCCCGGCCTGATTGATTGTATACCCTGAGCTTAAAAAGAGCCCTGTTCCAATGACGCCGCCTAAAGAAAGCATGAACAGGTGCCGGCTCGTCATTTTTCGTTGATATTGTTGTGACTGATCTTTTGCTTGTTCCATGTCTTCCCGCCCTTTTGCTTAGAAATATGTGTGTTGATTCATGATGCTACGATGTTGTCCGCTTCAAAATGTCCGTAATATCTTCTGGTGTCGTCCGGCAGCAGCCGCCGATGATGCGCGCGCCGTCTTTGTACCATTGATGCGCACATTCACCAAACGTATGGGGAGAAGTATCTCCGCTCCATACCTTTTCTTCAGGATCATATAATTCCCCTGAGTTCGGATACACCACAATCGGTTTGCTCGTCCCTTTTTTCATCTCTTGAATGAGAGAAGAAATAAATTGCGGCGGTGTACAATTTACGCCAACAGCAGCGATCTGCTCATACGGCTCAAGTGCTTGTACACATTCTCTCAGCAAATCTCCCTCACTAATGTGCAGGTCATCTTTTGCGCTAAACGTGATCCAGGCATACACATCGCTGAATTCATCCTGCAGCAGCTTGGCGAGTGCCGTTGCTTCAATCAGACAAGGAATCGTTTCACAAGCGAGAATATCTGCACCAGCTTCTACTAATGCTTGAATTCTTGGTCTGTGAAAATCAATGAGGGCCTGCTCTGAGAGTCCGTAATTTCCCTTATATTCTGAACCATCAGACAAATAAGCGCCGAATGGTCCTACAGATCCAGCGACAAATGGTTTTGTCCGCCCCTCACGACGTGTCTCATCCTGCCAAAAAAGATCGCGTGCTTCTTTCGCTAAAGTGACAGATCGTTTCATCAGTTCAATTGCTTCTTCTTTTGTATAGTCTTTTTCAGCGAAGCCATCAATCGTTGTTTGGTAGCTGGCTGTTGTTGCACAGTCAGCACCTGCTTGGAAGTAGTCCAAGTGTACTTGCTGAATCAATTCTGGTTGTTCAATGAGTATCTTGGCTGACCATAAACTGTCGTTTAAATCACAGCCCTTTCTTTCAAGCTCCGTTGCAAGTGCACCGTCTAAAATCAAAGGTGCGTGAGCCTGTAAACGGCTTTGAATGGGGTTCATATGAATAGAACAGCCTCCTTTTTAGATCGGAAATGATGGATATGATATGAGGCAGTAGTTTAAATGACTAAAGTGTTTTTGTCAAGGAGTGGAACAAGCATTACATGGTGGAAACACCCTGAAAACATGCGGGGTTTCGTGCATAAAAATGCAATCAAAATAATAGAAAACCAAGTCATTGACAGCCTCTAAAAAGAGATATATATTATGGAAAGGTTCAATTCAGAAAGCAGAATCAAAAGGCGCCGTCTTTTGATTTTATTTTGTCCAACGACTGTCTTCTTTCGTACAGAAAGAGGGTTTTTTATATGCTTAAAAAAGGAGGAAAGAAGAAATTGAAAAAATGTGTAAAAGATATTGTCATGATTCTCATTGGTTCTTTTTTATTTGCAGCAGCTGTGAACATGTTTGTCATTCCGCTTGAATTTGGTGAAGGCGGCGTGACGGGACTGTCCATCATTTTTTATTATTTGTTTGAGATTGCGCCATGGCTGACGAACCTGGTGTTTAATGCCATCTTATTGCTTGTAGGATATAAATACTTGGACAAGAAGACCACCATTTACACAGTGGTCGCCGTCGCAAGTAACTCCCTATTTTTACACCTAACCACAACGTGGGTGGTGAATGTACATGAATTGATCATTGGTGCTATTTTCGCAGGGATTATTATCGGAATTGGGATTGGTCTTGTATTAAGAGCCGGCGGAACAACGGCGGGTTCAGCTATTCTCGGAAGAATTGCCAACAAGTATCTAGACTGGAACGTGAGCTACGCCATCTTGTTCTTTGATCTGATCGTTGTATTTGCTTCTTACTTTATTATTGGTGCGGAAAAATTAATGTTTACCATTGTGATGCTGTACGTGGCCACAAAGGTGATGGACTTCGTCATAGAAGGCCTCAACACGAAAAAGGCGGTCACGATTATTTCTTCATGTAAAGATGATATTGCTGAAGAAATCAATCACACCCTTGACCGAGGCGTGACGATTTTAAATGGACGCGGTCATTACTCAAAGGAATCGAAGGAAATTCTCTACGCTGTCATTCAAAAGCAAGAGCTCATGCGCCTAAAGAAAATTATCAAGAAAATCGATAAAGACGCCTTCGTTGTTGTTCATGACGTGCGTGATGTGTTCGGAGAAGGATTTGTGCATATATAAAAGCGAAAAGACCCTGAGTGGGTCTTTTTTTATGTACATGTCTTGTTCGTGATTGCTGATTCTTTCTGCGTATATGGTGATTTGGTATTCCGCTTGTGACAGGTGCATTGACGCTGTCTGGTCTGCTCGGAGGGTGTTGGAGCATCATTGGTTCTCCGTTTATCTATCAGGATGGCTTGCATGTAGTTGTGACGCAGCTTGGGCTCGGTATTCTTCTATTAGGTGTAGGACTCTTATGCGGTATCGTCACGGTGTATTTGACAAAGTTATTCGTGCAAGTGACTGTTCAATCCAGCAAGACATTCAAGGACCGTGTCCAGCGTAAGCCAACTGATATATTTTATCAAAATAAGTGAAAACCCCACTTTTACTTCAATTAAAGGTGGGGTTTGTCTACGGTCTGAGTAGTCCTATGGATTACTTTTTTATTTACCAATATTAAACCAACCTGGCATTGCTTGAATAACATTCCATAGTTTTTCTGGAATATTAAGCTGGTCGAGTTTCGAAACGTTCAACTCAGAAGCGATCTCGGCTTCACGTCCATTTGCGACTTTTTCAACCCAATCGGGGTTCATAATTAACGCATGACCAATGGCGATTAGCGGCAATCCTAATTCGATAGCTTTAAGAGCATCATCCGGTGTTATTATGGAACCAGCAGTCATCACAGGCACCTTACCGTTTGCTCTTTCAAGAATTAATTCAAGCCGTGTTTTTTCATCTTGACTATCTACTGGCTTAGAAGACACATTATCTAATGAAGCATGAATATAATCTAAATCCTGTCCAACAAGGAAATCAATTAATTCATACGTGTCTTTCATACGTAATCCGTCCTCTTTGGAGGATTCTTCAGGGGAAAGTCGGAATCCAATAATGAATGGTTTTGTAGCATGTTTTTCAATGACATTTTTGATTTCTTCAATAATCGCCAACGGAAAACGCAAGCGATTTTCAAGTGATCCTCCCCATTGGTCCGTCCGTTGATTCGTTGCTGGCGACCAAAAATTCTGAATTAAAAATCCATGAGCCCCATGAATCTCGACGCCATCAAATCCGGCTTCAATTGCTCGTCTTGTTGTGTCACCAAAAGCACGTACAATCGACAAGATCTCCTCATGTGATAGTTCTCTTGTTTCTGAAGTTGAACCTAAATTAGTAACTTCGGGTTGCAATGCACTCGCACTAACTGCATCCAATTCAGGCAGGGCTTTATTACCTGCATGAAAAATTTGAAGTACCGCAGGTGAGCCTCCACTTTTCGCTGCATCAGCTAATTTTCGTAAACTTGGAGTAAATTCATCATTGTAACCAGCAAATTCATTCGTAAAACCTTGCCCATTAGGTGTAACATGAGTACACCCTGTAATGACGAGTCCTACTCCATTTACTCTTTGTTTGTAATACTTTACCTCGTCATCCGAAATGGTAAGGTCGTCATTACTTGACCAGGTTGTCATAGGTGCCATGACGATTCTATTCTTAATTGTTATTCCGCTTTTGAATGTGAAGGAGTCAAATAACCTACTGTATTTTTGATTCATTTCTTTAACCTCTCTATCGAATATTCTTCTAATGTTGAGAAAATCTGACTACTATTATTACCATTCTGAGCCGTTACAACTATCCCTATTAGAAGTTCTACTTTAGTGTAATTGGTTAACGTAAGGGGAAGTAAAGTGTTAATTTTTATATGATTATATAAAGGATTTTTGTTTTTAATTCTCCTTTATGATATATTTTCAGTTACAGTAACTGTAACTAAAGGTGGGGTAAGTAATGTTGTATTCAATGAAATATGTAGTGGAGAACTTAAATATATCTGCAAAGACACTTAGATTTTATGAAGAGCAAGGGATACTGCCAAATGTAACTCGTGATGAAAAAGGTCGTAGAGTTTATAGCGAACAACATATCGATTGGATTTCTTTTATTCGTTGTCTTAGAGAGACAGGAATGCCTCTTTCTAAAATAAAAGAATATAAGGAACTTTATGAAGTGGGAAATTCTACCTACTTGCAAAGAGAAGAAATGTTGATACAGCATAAATTGGAAGTGCAGAAGAAAATTGAAGAAAGCTTAAAACACTTGGAAGAAATAAACTATAAAATAGCCATGTATGAATTTCAGAAAGAAGAGGTTAGGAAAAATCCTAATTATAACTTTAAGTGTCACGGTCTGGAGAATAAGATTGTGAATTAATGTACTTACGCTAACGGGTGTGTTGAAGAAGAATTAAGTGATTTTTGGATTGAGATCAAATTTTAGTTATTTCATAAATTTCATTCATCATACTTACGCTGAAAATAAAAAAGATTGTAGAAAAACATGAGTTTCTCTACAATCTGAACCCGCTTATGCGGGTCTTTTTTTCGCTCGGGCAACAAAGAAGAAATAACAACAAAGTGCGCCAAGGTCACAAAGCATAATAATCAGCCCCATTGGAAAGGCAGTCTGGCTGCCGGCTAAGCCGACAAGAGGTGTCATGCATGCGCCGAGCAGCATTTGCGCGACACCGATTAAGGCAGCCGCACTTCCTGCATGCGCCCCGTGATGCTGCATTGCAAGGGATGGGGCAGAGGTGCCGACAATCCCAACGCTTGAGACAACAAAAAACAATGGAATGAGAATGCCGTACAATCCTGCATCAATGGAGATCATGATAAATAGCATGACACCGCCTAAGGCAGCTGTCAGCAATCCAATGCGAAGGACTTTCTCCTCACCGATTTTCGCAGCGACTCGAGCAAATACTTGTCCAGCCGTGATGATGCCAAGACTATTGACCGCAAATGCAGCGCTGAAGCCCTGCGGAGAGAGGTTGAAAAGATCCTGCAGCACAAACGGTGAACCAGAGATGTAGGCAAACATCGCTGCGAACACAAGACCTTGCGAGAGGGCATACCCAACAAAGAGGCGATCACTGGCTAAAATTTTCATTGCGCCTAGAATCTGTTGAAAGCCTCCGGTCTGTCTTCTTACCACAGGTAAGCTTTCCTGTAGTGAAAACATCGATCTTAGCAACATCAAGGCACCGAGAATTCCTAGTAAAATAAACACACCCTGCCATGTCGTGAAGCGTAAAATTTGTCCGCCCACGATAGGTGCCGCTGCCGGGGCAACCCCGTTGACTAACATCAGCAGTGCAAAGAATTTCGTCATCTCTGACCCTTCATAATGATCTCGTACGATGGCTCGTGCAATCACAATGCCGGCTGAACCAGCGAGTCCTTGAATCAGTCTTAAGAGAATGAACGTCCAAATTGATGTGACAACTGTACATAAAAGAGTTGCTAGAATAAAAATCATTAATCCAATCATCAACGGCTTTCTTCTGCCGATCGTATCACTGATTGGGCCCGCGATCAGCTGTCCAAGCGCCAGTCCGATCAAACAAGCCATGAGACTCAATTGGGACAAAGCTGTGCTTGCTTCAAAATCACGAGCGATATTAGGTAAAGCAGGTAAATACATATCCATTGCCAGCGGTGCAAGAGCTGTTAAAGAACCAAGCAATGCGGCAAGGAGGAATCGATTTTTTTTCGATTCTTGGGGATAAGATAAAGAACTCATATGATGACACTCCTCGTATACGTCCTCAAATTAGCATAATGAATCATGCGTTTCTTTTCAATCAAAAAATGACATCGAGGATTTCATGCAAAATGATTGATCTTTCGAATGAGACTCTTTACATTGAATGAGTAGGGAAAACAATAAGGTCATCGACATGCAGAAATCGCATGATACGTATATCCACCAATAGACAACAGGAGGTGCTGACATGGAGCAGCAAGAACTGATCATTCGTGAGTCAGTCAGTGAGGATGATGAGGCCATCACGCAAGTGCTAATCAAATCATACGCCCAATATGAACCTCAATTTACAGAGGAAGGCTGGCAAAGTTATTCTGCGGCACTGCGAGCAGCTGTAGATAATCCGAACATGGAGCTTATGCTTGTGGCTCAGTTTGAGGGCAAGGTTGTGGGAACTCTTCAAATGTTCCGGTCATCTGAACAAGCGTATGATAAACTTGAAATGGGCATTACATCAGCCATTGTCCGGTTTTTAGGAGTAGATCCTGATGTCAGGGGAAAAGGAATCGCAGAGTCATTGTTACGTAAAAGTATTGAACTGACACAATCATGGGGCGAGAATGTCCTGTATCTTCATACATCTGATAAAATGCAGGCCGCCATTCGTCTATATGAAAGAATGGGCTTTGAGCGGGCGCACGATAAAGAATTTGTGAATCAAAATGGGACGCATGTAAAGAGCTATCAGTATGTGATTAAAAAAGAACAGCCGGCTGGTTCATAACATGCCGCACAACAAAAGGAAGAGGTCGTCCCCAAGGACGGCTCTTCCTTTTTTAACACTACATCCACAATTGCAGTGCAAGAAATGAAAAACCCCAAGAGAGTATACCGAACATGACAAACAACTTTAACAGCACCCCTTTATTTCTTTAAATAAAATCGGTGTATACTGGAAGAAGAATAAGCAGATGCAGAAGGAGTTGTGACATATTGTTTCCACTACATGCAGATTCTTGGGATGAAGTGATCGAGAGAAAAATCAAATATGATGAAAAGGTTGTGGAGCATACTTGTCAGCTGTTAGACGCACAGGAGCAGCAGGTAGTGTTGTTTCACAAGATTGAAGACACGTTTACGATGAGAGCGGGTCATGGCGCTGTAACGATTCCAAAAGGGAGCTATACGACCGCCTATTATTGGGAGAACCGGCCGTACAATTTATATTTTTGGAGAGATGATCGCGGGCGTTACCTTGGTTCTTATTTGAATATGGTCAGGAATACGTGGTTCAAGAATCAGATGGTCATTTTTGAAGATTTAATCATTGATCTTCTCGTTCTTCCAAATGGTGCTTACTTTGTTTTGGATGAAGATGAACTGCCGGAGAGTTTAACGACTTTTGAACATGGTTCGGTCCGTCAAGCATTAGAGGATGTGATTGACTCGTTAGATCACATCCTCAAGCGAGTGAGGTCGGATGCAGAAGGGAAATACCATCACACCTTATTTGAGCAGGTCTTAAATAGATAAAAAATCGATTCCTTTATGCAAGGAATGATTTTTTAAGTCAGACCTTTATACGGTTTAATCGTTTTTGTAAAGCGGTTTTCGTTTTGGATGCTTTTAATTGTTTGACAGCACTTTGAGCTGATGCTTTTGTTTTCTTTGTTCGTTTGGCTTCAGCTTTTTTTACTTTTTGTTTGGCGTCTGTCACTTTCTTTTGATAGGCGACTTGTTTTTTGACCTTGTCGAGCCGGTTTTGCAGGCTTGTTTTTTCTTTGCTTTTATTTAGCTTCTTGATGGCTGTTTGGGCGTTTTTAATCGAGCCTTGCGTTTTGTTTTTTTCGGCAGCTTTGACCTTTGCACGTGCGGAACGAATATCAATGTTTGCTTGTACTTTTTTCACACGTTCTGTCAGTGCTGTTTTTTGTTTGCTTGCAGTGAGGCGGCCGATTTTCGTTTTGGCTTGATTGACATCTGCCTGCTTTTTCGATGTTTCGGCTTTTTTGACAGCGCTGGTTGCAGCCTTTAAAAAGGTAGATTGCGGGACATATTGCACGCGGCCATAGCCGAATTGTGCATCCTTTCCCTTAGCGCCAAGGTCCACCGTATAGCTGCGCAGTAAGGTGCGAAGCTGTACATTTGTTTTCTTCGGATAAAGCTGTTTTAGCAGCGCAAGCATCCCTGTGACATGTGGTGCGGCTTGTGATGTACCAGTTGCATACCAATATTCATTTTTCAAATAGGTGCTAATGACGTTCTCGCCAGGGGCGGAAAATTCGATCCCTTTCCCAGTATTGGAGAGGGAAACGAGTTTGTCTTTGTCAGTGGTTGCGGAAACAGCAATGACGCTATTGTATGCGGCAGGGTAGCTAATATGATTCTTCTTCCCATCATTCCCGCTTGCAGCGACCACCAGCAGTCCTTTTTTGTATGCTTGATCTACAGCTGAACGCAAAATTGGAATGTTATCTTCAAAGCCTAGACTCAGATTGATGATGTCCATCTTATTGGTGATGGCCCAATCGATACCTCGAAGCAGACTATTTAAGTCGCCTTCTCCCTTTTTATTTAATACTTTCACAGCATACAGCTTCACACCAGAAGCGACACCGACTGTACCGTAATCGTTATTGAGCGCTCCGATTGTGCCAGCGACATGCGTTCCATGTCCTTCATCATCTTTGTAAGAGGAGGTGTAATTCACGAATGATTTACCGCCGGCCACCTTTAAATCTTCATGTGGAAAAATGCCAGTATCTAGAACGGCTACTTTCACATTTTTCCCTGTGACGCCTTCTTTTATCGCTTGCTTTACATGAAGCTTCTGCAGGTTATAAGATTTTTGCACCAATACATCCTGACCAGTAGTAGAAGCGGTTTTTTTCAAGGTAGAAGAAGCGAGTTTGACTCTCACATTTTTTGAGACATAGGCGATGTTTGGATCTTTTTTGAGTGAGGTGACAGCTTGCTCATCTGCTGTCACAGCGACAGCAGGAAGGTGTATGTACTGTGTGTTTACTTTTTCACTTTCATGAATCGCTGCTTGCTTTCCTTTTTGATTTTTATAGACGATGATGACATCTGTTTCTTTTGGCGGTGCAGCTGCCTGCGAATGGAAGGGCAAAGCAGTTGTCAGAGCAAGAAGAAACGCGATGACCACGAATATTTTCTTTTTCAAGGCAATGGCTCCTTGCATACAAGATGACCTCCGTCTTTTTTTCTCTATTATATCGGAGAAACCAGAGGGATGGTTAAAAGAATCATAGTTTGGACAGAAAGTTTTTTTGCAAGTATCCTGAAATTGAAATTCATAGAATTCTAGTAGACAATAGAGAGATCATAATAAGAGAAAGAAGGACATGCCGATGAACGTAAAAGAGTATATGACGTATGATGCGACTGATTTGGCAGCACTTGTACGGAAAAAGCAGGTAACGCCAGAGGAGCTTGTACAAGCTGCATTTGCTAGATTGGAGGAAGTCAATCCAGAACTAAATGCGGTGATTCAGATAAGACAGAATCAAGTGTTAAAAGACATCAAGCAATTAGAGGCGGATCAGCCGTTTGCGGGAGTTCCGTTTGTGCTGAAAAATATTTCGCAAGGGCTGGAAAATGAACCGCTGACAGCTGGTGCTATGCTGCTAAAGGATGTCAAGGCGAAAACGGATTCTCACTTTGTTCATAAATTGAAGCAGGCGGGGCTTCTCATGATCGGTCATACAAACACACCGGAATTCGGTTTGAGAAATGTGACAGAGCCCGCTTTGCATGGTCCAACGAGAAATCCTTGGAATGCCGCGCATTCTCCGGGCGGTTCAAGCGGCGGAACGGCTGCAGCTGTGGCAAGCGGCATCGTACCTGCGGGTGGAGCAAGTGATGGCGGCGGGTCCATTCGTATCCCTGCATCCTTTACTGGCTTGTTTGGACTCAAGCCAACACGAGGAAGAACGCCAGTAGGCCCAGGTGCAGGAAGACAGTGGCAAGGGGCTTCCATTGACTTTACGCTCACAAAGACAGTTCGAGACAGTGCAGCACTTCTTGATCTGCTTCAGGTCATTCAGCCAGAAGCCGCTTTCCAAACCCCGTTATATGACGGCAGCTATCAAGAGGATCTTGTGAAACGCACATCTTCTATACGAATTGCTTACAGCGTGGAATCTCCAGTTGGTACGAAGGTCAGTGAGGAAGCGAAGCAGGCGGTTCTGCAAACGGTGAAATGGCTAAGTGAACAAGGGCATCAAATAGAGGAAGCGAAGCCAGAGATCGATGGTGTCCATCTCATGCAGCAATATTACGTGATGAACAGCGGAGAAATGTCTGCATTATTTACATCTTTGGCTCGTTCACTCGGGCGTCCTGTGAAGCCGGAGGAAACAGACATTGTGGCATGGGTGCTGGCGGAGGCTGGAAAGAATGTGACCGCTGCTGCCTATACAGAAAGTCTTGATGCGTGGGATATGGCAGCTGCACAAATGGCCGCATTTCATCAAACCTACGATCTCTATGTGACACCAGCTACTGCCTATTCGGCTCCAAAGGTTGGTGAGCTTATGCATACCGATCAGGAAATAGCTGCACTGTTACGTGTGGTATCCCTTTCAATGCAAGCGCAGCAGGATCTCATTTATGACATGTTCCTAAAGAGTCTGTCTTACACACCATTTACACAGCTTGCCAACTTAACAGGCCAGCCATCTATGAGTGTCCCTGTTCACCTCACGCAAGCGGGCATGCCTTTAGGTGTACAGGTGACAGCGCCTAAAGGAAAAGAGGACTGGCTGCTCAGGCTTGCAGCGGAAATGGAGTCATCTTCGATTTGGAAAGGAACAAAACAGTTATTGAATCAATCAAACGGTCAATGGAGGGGAAGGGTGTAAATACGTGAGTACGAAAGAAAAAATTATTCAAACGGCCGCACTTCTTTTACGTAAACAAGGATATCATGCGACAGGGTTGAATCAAATCATTAGAGAGAGCGGCACACCTAAGGGATCTCTTTACTATTACTTTCCAAATGGAAAAGAAGAGCTAGCCGTAGCAGCCGTTGAATATATTAGTCAAAATGTCATCCATCGTATTGAAGAAAGCTTTGCCTATTCGGATGATCCATATGTCGCTATCGATCGTTTTATGACAAATATCATTCGAGGATTTATGGAGAAAGAAAGTGAAAGAGGGATTCCGATTGTCTTGCTAGCGGCTGAATCAAAACCTGAGCATACACAGCTTCATGCTGCATGCAAACAAGAAATGATTCGGTGGCAAGAGCTTGTGAAAGAAAAGCTAATGAACAGCGGTTATGAAGAAAAAAAAGCGGATGAGCTGGCTTCGCTTCTTCATTCAATGGTCATCGGGGGTCTGTCCATGACCACTGCACTCAAGCAGACGACACCTTTAGAACACGTAAAATACTACCTCAGACACTTATTTATGCGAGAAGAGTAAAATCCATCGCATACTGCCTATCTATTATATCAATTGGTCTATATAATAAAGATAGTCAATGAGTCATGGGGAGTGATGGAATGACGGAGCAACCGGAATGGATCAAGCAAGCCGAGGGTACCTCTTTTCATACCGTATCTGGTTCGGGAAAGCTGTATGGACTGGAGAATCAGCTTGTTCATGTGCTGGCAGAAGCAAATCAAACGAATGAACTGTTTGAGCTTGTCTTGATCACAGGTGGGAAAGGTGCTTATTTTCCGCTGCATTGTCACGAGACATTATTTGAAACCATCTTTGTGTTAGAAGGTAAGCTTGAAGTGATGCTGGACGGTAAGAAATATATGGTAACGGCCTTCGATTATATTCATATCCCGCCTAAAACAATTCATGGCTACAGAATGCATAGTCACAAAACAAGGTTTATTTCCTATACATTGGGCGGACAAATGACAGCTGTCTATCAGCAAATTGGAAAGAGGCTCTCGCAAAATGAATGGTCGATGACCGATTATGCATTTGATACAGATAACTTTCAACAAGCTGAAAAAGAGAGCGATCTCATGCTGATGCACGGAATCAGAGAGCTATCCAATACAACCAAGCCCTCAGTATTATTTCATAGTCAGCTCCCTCACATGGTACAGCCCTATGTATTAGAGGCTGGAGAAGGGAAGCAATACGTCATTGATGGTCAGCTTCATGAGTTGATTGCGACAAAGGATACAACAGGAGGCGGATTCAGTCATTTTGTGATTGAGGGAACAAAGGGGAAGTATTTTCCCCCGCACTACCATCAAGTGCATACGGAAGCATTCTATTGTGTTGAAGGGAAAATGAATCTTCATTTAAACGGCGAGGAGATTTGCCTGACGCCGGGTGACTTTGCCTATATACCCCCGAACATCATTCACTCATATGAATTAGCGTCTCATTCAAATAAATGTTTGATTTTGCTGCTTCCTGGAGATATTGAGCAAGTATATGAAGAGTTTGAAGAATCACAAAGTCCAAGTATGTGTCCTTATTTTATTCAGGAAGGGAATATGATGATTGACCGGGAGACATCGGCTCAATATGACTTATATTTTGTCGAAAAAAAATGAGTGTTAACGCCTTACACATTTTTCATCAACAGCCTGTCGGATTGAATCGGCGGGCTATTTCGCTTTTCTCCTCCGTGACATATATTCCTGATCTTATGCATGAACCATTTATTCAAGGTGAAGCTATGTAAAGATGACTTGAGTCAAAGGAGGAAATGCATTGAGAGCAGTCACCTATCAAGGGAAAAATCGAATTGCGGTGAAGAAAGTGGATGCGCCGTCTATTCAAGATCGGGAAGATGTCATCGTTCGAATTACATCAACAGCGATTTGTGGATCAGATTTACATTTGTATCAGGGGAACTTCCCACTGCCCATCGGCTATGTGATTGGGCATGAGCCGATGGGAATTGTGGAGGAAGTTGGGGCGGATGTCACGGCGGTAAAAAGGGGAGATCGTGTCGTTATTCCATTTACCGTTGCGTGTGGTCAATGTCAATATTGCCATCACCATCTAGAAAGCCAATGCGACCACTCAAACCCGCATTATGATTCGGGCGGACTTTTTGGATATAGTGAGAAATTCGGGAATTACCCCGGGGGACAGGCTGAATATTTACGCGTGCCCTTTGGAAACTATACACCGTTTAAGGTGCCGGATGATTGTGAGTTAGAGGATGAACAATTGCTATTCTTATCAGATGTTCTGCCAACTGCCTATTGGAGTGTAGAGCACGCAGGTGTGAAAAAGGGTGATTCCGTTATTGTGTTAGGATGTGGACCTGTTGGTTTAATGGCACAGCAATTTGCTTGGCAAAAAGGAGCAGAGCGTGTGATTGCCGTCGATTATATTGATTACCGCCTGCGTCATGCAAAACGGATGAGCGGAGTAGAAGTATTTGATTTTACAGAGGATCCCGACATGGGGGAAACATTAAAGGAGCTCACAAAGGGCGGAGCGGACGTCGTCATTGATTGTGTAGGAATGGACGGGAAGAAGTCACCGCTTGAAAAAATGGAGCAGAAGCTCAAGCTTCAAGGCGGGACGATTGGACCGATTCAAATTGCCACAAAAGCTGTTCGGAAATGTGGAACGGTTCAGCTGACTGGTGTGTATGGCGGTCTATATAATATGTTCCCATTAGGCGCTTTTTTCGCTAGAAACGTCACGCTGAAAATGGGACAAGCTCCTGCAAGAGCGTACATGTCTAAGCTCTATCAAAAAGTGACAACAGGTGAAATTGATCCTAAACCCATGATCACACATCAATTGCCATTAGATGATGCCGCTCATGCGTACCAAATATTCAATGAAAAACAGGATGATTGTATAAAGGTCATCTTACAGCCATAAAAAGAAGGCTTAGGAGTATTCCTAAGCCTCAGCGTGTAGACAAACCCTCGCATTCGGTGTCAGTCCTGCGTGCCGGTACTCACGAATGTCACATTCGCTCCGCTGCGGTACTCGTCCTTTCTAGACTTCAAAGGTTTTCTATCACGCTGAAAAGAGGGCTAAAATAAAGGTCATTTTAGCCCTTTGTCAACAATCTGGAAGGCTTAGGAGTATTCCTAAGCCTTTAATGTACGCTCGTCCATCATTTTTTCGATTAATTCAAAAAATGTTTTTTTTTCGTCCTCTGATAGATGGTTGAACAGTTGATTGACAAGCAATTGGCGATTTTCGATCATTTGCTTTGCTATTTGTTCACCCGATTCAGAGAGTGTAATCCATACAGTACGGCGGTCATTGTTATTTCTAGAGCGGATAATTAGACCTTCATCTTCTAAGTGATTGAGAGCGGTTGTTGTCGCAGAGGGAGATAATGAAACTTCCTGCAGAATATTTTTCACAGTACATGATTGATGGCGGTAGATGATGCGTAAAATAAACCCTTTGACATTCGTGACGTTTTTCGGAATGTTCTCTTCATCTATGCGCTTCGTTGCCTTTAAATACTTTGTCAGTGCATGGTCTAACAAACTTGCCTCTAGCTCGAAATGTTGCATTTCCATACCTCTTTTCCTATTGCATTCGCATTTTCCGATCAATTACTAGGTCTATCTTATCATAATAATCATCATCATTTAAACCAAAATGGAAGACGGCTATAAAATTACCTATATTATCAATTAATTAAAAGAACAATTCTAAAATGAAATGATTTTACTTTCGGCTCTTTTTATTCTAGAATGTGAATGAGATAAAATCTGCCAATCCCATTCACTGGAAATTGGCTATGGGAAATCAAACGTTTGGAGATGGAGATATTGAATACTTTACAGGCATTACTAAACGACAGAATGGAACGCTCTTCACAAATTGAAGCGGTAACTGGCGGAGGTGTGTCTTATACTTTTGAAGAATATGCAAAACGCATTGATCAGCTGGCTCATTACTTACATCGTAACGGAATTCGAAAAGGTGACCGTGTTTGCTTTATTTGTCAAAACCATCATCACTTTTCGACGATTATGCTAGGAGCCATCAAAGCAGGTGCAGTCGCAGTACCACTTAGCTGGCAGTTGACCTCTTTTGAGCTGGAAGGCATTTTGAAAAAAGCAGCGCCAAAGGCTTTATTTTTTGACCGAGAATTCCGTGACATCATTGCCGCTGTGAATGCGTCTTTAGAGGATTGTCTAATGGTAGAATCCGGTGTGAATGCAAAAACGACACAGCTGTTTGAAGATCTACTAGCTTCAAACGATGGAAGTAATCTTGCTGAGGAGGTCTCAGAAGAAGATCTAGCAATGATTCTATTCACATCTGGTACAACAGGCAACCCAAAAGGCTGTATGGTCGGACATGGACGACTTTATCAATTTTTAACGAGAGATGGGAATCGAGAGTTTGACCTAAAAGGAAAACGATATTTGGCGAGTCACCCGCTGTATCATATGAGCTCAATCAATCATCTCATTGCAGCTGCCATTGAAGGATATACGCTTGTCTTTTTACACGATGCAACACCGAAACGTATTTTAGAGACGATTGAAAAAGAAAGAATTACGTTTATGATGGCCTTCCCATCAGCTTATACGTACATGTTAGAAGAGATGAAACGTGGTTCGTATGATCTCTCGTCCTTTGAAATTGCGATTTCTGGTGGTACGAAGGTGCCGGTACGCTTGATTAAGGACTACAATGAAGCAGGCATTCACATGATGCATGGCTACGGTAGTACAGAGGCATGGGTTATCAGTGCATGGTATCCTGCGATGGGTGAAGATAAAATGGGATCTGCCGGTAAAGTCGATGCGGATGTAGAAGTGAAAATCGTTCATCCTGAAACAAATGAGACACTGCCTGCTGGAGAAATTGGAGAAGTTGTCATGCGAAGCCCATTTTATTTCCTAGGTTACTACCAGCAGCCGGACGCTACTGAGAAGGTGCTCAAAGATGGCTGGTTCCATATGGGAGATGCAGGCTATTTAGATGAGGAGGGTTTTCTTTATATCACAGGCAGATACAAAGATGTCATATTGTACGGCGGAGATAATATTTATCCTGACCAAGTGGAGGAAGTCATTGACCAAATTCCAGGTGTCATTGAATCAGCTGTCATTGGTGTACCAGACGACTTATACGGTGAAGTGCCAAGTGCGTATATCGTGAAAGACGAATCTGTCGATTTTTGCGAACAAGATGTTGTGAACTATTGCCGGGAGCGTTTGGCAGATTACAAAGTTCCGTCCATTCATTTCACGCAGGAACTGCCAAAAAACAAGCTTGGTAAAATTATGAAAAAAGATTTACGTGAATTGGTTGTGAATGCGTAGGACCTATTCTGCTATAATGAAATTTGAATGATTTTTTTGTTTTTCTAACGTTTTGGAGGGAAAGGGTTTGCGACATATTCTTCGTAAGAAACACATTCACGATTTGTTAGAACAGAGTAGACAGCAAAAGGTAAAGAAAACACTGGGCGGGCTCGATCTAACGCTCCTTGGGATAGGGGCTGTGATCGGGACGGGGGTCATGGTGTTAACCGGAATTACAGCAGCTAAGGATGCAGGACCGGCTGTTATTTTCTCTTTTGCGATCGCAGCGATTGTGTGCAGTTTAGCAGCACTTTGTTATGCAGAAATGGCTTCAGCCCTGCCTGTGTTCGGCAGTGCGTACATTTATTCATATACAACAATGGGCGAGCTCGTGGGCCATCTGATGGGATGGACATTATTGTCTGTTTATATGCTGACTGCTTCGGCTGTGGCAAGTGGCTGGTCCAGTTATTTCAACAGCCTGCTGGAGGGGTTTGGAATCTCTATTCCCCATCAATTCTTGGCCGGGCCAGAACAAGGCGGATACATGAATCTGCCAGCGATTATCATTGCTTTACTGATTGCGTGGATCTTATCTAGAGGAACGAAGGAAAGTAAAAAATTCAATAATATCATGGTGTTTGTGAAGCTTGGCATTATTGTTCTTTTCATTGTAGTAGGTGGTTTTTATGTACAGCCAGACAATTGGCAGCCGTTCATGCCGTTTGGTGCGGAAGGTGTTATTGCCGGTGCAGCTGCTGTGTTTTTTGCCTTTTTAGGATTTGATGCGATTTCGGCATCTGCGGAAGAGGTGAAAAATCCACAGCGAAACCTGCCAATTGGTATTATTGGTTCATTACTCATTTGTACGATCATCTATATTGTCGTTTGTTTGATCATGACAGGCATGGTGCATTATACAAAGCTGAATGTGACAGAGGCCATGTCCTATGTGCTGCAAAGTGTGCATCAAAATAGCGTGGCTGGTATTATTTCTGTCGGTGCCGTCATTGGATTGATGGCTGTGATTTTCGCCAATAATTATGCGGCAACTCGAATTGCCTATGCGATGGGTCGAGATGGGCTTTTGCCTAAAGTGTTTTCGAAAACAAACAAAAGTGATACACCTGTTGCAAGCATATGGATGATTGGCGGAATGACAGCTGTTATTTCAGGGTTTATTGATTTGAAGGATCTGTCCAACTTAGCAAATATCGGTGCATTATTGACGTTTGCGATGGTGAGCTTATCTGTTCTCATTTTGAGAAAGACGCATCAGCAGCTTGAAAGGGGATTCCGGGTTCCTTTTGTGCCGGTATTACCAATCATATCAATGGGCTGCTGCGTATTCCTCATGCTCAATTTACCGGGCCGGACATGGCTTTACTTCGGTGTATGGCTGTTAATTGGTGTCGTCATGTACGCAGCGTACTCAAACAAACATAGTGAACTAGCGAAATCTTAATGAGAAAAAGGTGCAAATCCGTTGACGATTTGTGCCTTTTTTCTTACGATTTGGGATAAGCTATAAAAGAGTGAATGTACGGAACAAGAGGAGGATGAGGAATATGATCAGCGTTAGTCCTTATATTGTAGTAGAAGATGTAAAAGAATCTCTTCAATATTATCAAGGGATTTTTGGCGGAGATATTCATATCTTAAATGAACATCAAGACCGTGTATTGCATGCTGAATTACACCTTGGTGAATCGCTGCTCCACTTTTCAGATACGTTTAGCCGCACACCAAAGCCGGAGAATCTCAGGTTAATCATGCAGTTTGACAATGAAGAAGAATTGAAGGCTGTATATGAAGCACTTGAAGCTGACGGAGATGTGCTGGTGGAATTACAGGATACGTTCTTTGGCGCACTTCACGGGCAAGTACAGGATCGGAAGAATGGATTGATCTGGATTCTGAATTATATGAAATAGACAAACTCTCGCATTCTTTGTACATAAAAATCATTTTAACCCTTTGTCAACAATCTGAAGCCTTCACTAGTGTGAAGGTTTTTTTGAGGGTTTTTATTTTCTGAAAAATGGAAAATATGCTATGTTGGAAGAATAAAAGGACAAGGAGAAGGGTGGCAAAGGAATGGAACAAATTGAGTTTCAATTTATCCAAACAAATGGTGTAAGGCTTCATACAGCAATGGCTGGACCTGAGAATGGCCCGCTGCTTGTGCTGCTACATGGATTTCCTGAATTTTGGTACGGCTGGAAAAATCAAATCAGGCCCTTGGCTGAGGCAGGCTATCGTGTCGTTGTTCCTGATCAAAGGGGTTACCATCTAAGTGACAAGCCAGAAGGAATCGAATCATACGTATTAGATCAGCTGAGAGATGATATCGTTGGATTGATTAAGACGCTGAGCCCAAATCAAAAGGCCATTGTGGGCGGACATGATTGGGGCGGAGCTGTTGCTTGGCATTTGGCTTCTACACGTTCTCAATATGTAGAAAAATTAATCATTGTGAACATGCCGCATCCGAGAGTAATGATGAAGGTTCTCCCTTTTTACCCGCCACAGTGGAAAAAGAGCTCCTACATCGCTTTCTTTCAGCTTCCCAATGTACCAGAGGAAGCGCTTCAGGAAAATCACTTTCAAAGACTGGACGAAGCCATCGGTCTGACGGCTCGCCCTCATTTATTCACGAAAGAGGATGTCTCAAGCTATAAGCTGGCATGGACGCAGCCAGGAGCCATGACGTCCATGCTGAATTGGTATCGAGCTATCAAAAAAGGCGGCTTTGAAAAGCCGATTTCAAAACGGATTCTAGTTCCTGTTCGTATGATATGGGGAATGGAGGACAAGTTTCTAAGCAGAAAGCTGGCGAAGGAAACAATCAAGATTTGTCCAAATGGACAGCTGATTTTTGTCGATGATGCCTCTCATTGGATCAATCATGAAAAGCCAGATGTCGTCAACAAACTCATACTCGAATTTTTAAAATAAAGAAAAAAGCTCTGATCAGCGGGACTGACCCCATAAGATGAGACAAATAAAAAACACCTTCAAGTTTGAAAACGGATAGTTGTTATCCGAAATAAGACGTGGAGGTGTTTTTTCTATGGGGACAAGAGTGAGTTATCCGGTTGAAGTCAAACGGAAGGCTGTAGAAATGAGATTGGCAGGCATACCTATGAAAGAGATCATGCAGGAATTGAATATCAAGAATAAGACACAGGTTCAGACATGGGTGAGGTGGTATAAGGCTGGGGATACACACCGATTCGAACAGCCTGTTGGAAAACAATATACCTATGGAAAGGGTCCCGAGTACTCTTCCGAATTAGAGAAACTACAGGCAGAAAATCGCTATCTGAGACAACAGAATGAAGTTTTAAAAAAGTACAACGAATTGGAAAGGAATTAAAGGAAGTTGATAAGGAACAATCGAACTGGTAGAAGAATTGCGCAAAACGATGACGGTACAGGAAATCTGTGTCCCTTTAGGCATCTCACGCACTTCGTATTATAGATGGAAAAAGGATCTGACTCAGAATAATTCTAAGAGACAACTAGAGAAACAAGTCGGCACGTTGTGCCGACAGCACAAGTATCGATATGGATATCGAAAAATCACAGCCATACTAAAAATGAGAATGCGTATTAACCATAAAACTGTTCAACGTATTATGCAGAAAAATCAGTGGCAGTGCCGGGTTAAAATGAAAAAGCGTAAGAAGAATGGGCAGCCTTATGCCGTGGTCGATAATATACTAGATCGGAACTTTCAGTCTGATCGCCCTCTTGAAAAACTAGTAACGGACATCACGTATTTGCCTTATGGACAGAAACAATTGTACCTTTCCAGTATATTGGATTTATATAATGGAGAAGTGATTGCTTTTACGATTGGTGATAAGCAGGACACAGACTTTGCCTTAAACACACTTCATCAGCTCCCAGCACTTCCTGAGAACTGTGTGTTACATAGCGACCAAGGTTCTGTGTATACATCTTACGAGTATCAGAAAGCTGTTCATATAAAAGGCATTACCATGAGCATGTCCCGCAAAGGGACGCCCGCTGATAATGCCTCCATCGAATCGTTTCATTCCTCACTAAAATCTGAAACGTTCTATCTTAACAGTATTGATCGAGCTACGACCACCATCGTAGAACGCACTGTCAAAGAATACATTCATTATTATAACAACATTCGTATTCAAACGAAACTAAACAACCAATCACCGATAAACTATCGGCAATTGGCTGTATAAAGGTGTTTTGATCCCTGTCTCTAAAACGGGGGTCAGTCCCCAGCGGACCAGAGCTTTTTTTATTTAGCCGATTTGATTCTTTTTCAAGGAGACAGGTTCGTCATCCCAGCATTCAATGTGCTCATTGTTCGGAACGGCATTTTTATAGAAGACAGGATCTTTGCCTTCTTTTTTCTGTCTCGTATAATCTTTCAATGCGGCAAAGGCGACCTTAGACAGCATGGAAATGGCGATGAGGTTGACGATGACCATCAGTCCCATGAATAGGTCGGCGAGATTCCAAACAAAAGGAACACTTGCCACAGCACCGAATAAAACCATTGCAATAACTGCAATACGGTAACCGATTAGCCATGCCTTACTTGATTTAAGGAACTCGATGTTCGTTTCACCATAGTAATAATTCCCGATCAACGTACTAAACGCAAACAAGAAAACCATAACGGCAAGTACACCAGAAGCCCAAGGACCAATGTGTTCACTCAAGGATGCCTGGGTGAGTTCAATACCAGTTAATTTTGTTGTTTTATATGCATTTGAGAAAAGTACGATAAAAGCAGTACTTGTACAAATAATGAGGGTATCAATTAAGACACCAAATGCCTGAATAAGACCTTGCTTTACAGGGTGACTGGTCACGGCAGCTGCAGCAGCATTCGGTGCACTACCCATCCCAGCCTCGTTTGAGAAGAGACCCCGTTTAATCCCTTCCATAATGACGGCACCCATCGTACCACCTGCAAATTGTTCAATACCGAATGCATGGGTAATAATTGTATGGACAACGCCAGGAAGCTCCGTAATGTTTGCAATCATGACAAAAAGAGCAATCCCGATATAAGCAACAGCTAAGAACACAACAATGTATTCTGCCATCTTTGCGATCGTTTTGACACCACCGAAAATGATGATGCTAAATCCAATAGCCATAACCATGCCTACGATTAAGCGGTTTGCGCCAAATGAATTTTCAAAAGCGATGGTGATGGTATTGGACTGTACAGCATTAAAGACAATACCGAAAGAAATGGTAATCAATACTGCAAATAATATCCCCATCCACCGTTTCTTTAAGCCTTTTTCCATGTAGTAGGCTGGACCTCCACGAAAGCCTGTCCCATCTTTTGTTTTGTAAACCTGGGCAAGTGTACTTTCAACAAAACTCGAGGCGGAACCAATAAGCGCTAGGATCCACATCCAAAAAATAGCACCAGGACCACCCATGGAAATAGCGATCGCAATCCCGGTAATGTTTCCTGTTCCAACTCGAGCCGCCATACTAATAGCGAACGCTTGGAATGGGGAGACTCCAGATTTTTGCTTACTTGTTCCTTCTTTAAGAACAATTACCATTTCTTTGAGCATACGAACCTGAAGGAAACGAGATCTGAATGTAAAATAAAGACCAACAAGAACTAATAGTGCAACAATAATATATGACCATAGAAAACCATTTGCTGTTGTTAATAAACCATTGATAAAGTCAAAGACATTATTCTTTTCATTCATAACATCACCTCTTCTAATTCATCCAACTTCTTTAAAAGATGCTGAGATCCCACTCTTTCGCGAGTTTTTTCAGCATCATGACGCCTGTAATACTATTTCCGCAATCGTCAATGGCAGGACCATAAATGCCGATTCCACAGCCTGTCTTAAACGGGAATTCTCTTCTTGCGCTTGGCGGAACGCAAGCCATAATTCCTCCAGACACACCACTTTTGGCGGGAACGCCTACAAACGCAGCGAAATTACCAGACGCATTATACATGCCGCATGTCAGCATCAATGCTTTTGTTAGTCTTGCGATATCTTTTGGGATGACTTGGACTTTTTTAAAGGGATGATAGCCATCACTTGAAATAATCAGTCCGATTAAGGCGATGTCCTCTGTTGTGATCTCGATAGAACACTGCTTTAAATAGACCTCTAATGTTTCCTCAACATCTGACTCTAAGTAATTGGTTTCTTTTAAGTAATAGGCAAGTGCTCGATTTCGATGGGCGGTTGCCCATTCTGATTGATATACCTCTTCATTAACAGAAGGACGCTTACCTATTAAGTTTTCGATTAAATCGAAAATATATGCTAGCTTTTCTGTAGAAGTCTTTCCGGGAAGGATGGAGGATACGGTAATAGCTCCAGCATTAATCATTGGATTAAAGGGCTTCCCTGGTTTGTGCATCTCAAGGCGGATGATGGAATTAAATGCATCACCAGTTGGCTCTACATCTACCCGATCCAGGACGTAAGGTACGCCTTTTCCTAAGCAGGCAGCTATAAAGCTAATGACTTTTGAGATACTTTGCAGGGTAAAGGGAACGTCCCAATCACCATATCGGACAGATGATCCATCTGGGCCTATAACGCTGATACCAAGTTGAGAGGAATTCACTTTTCCGAGTGCTGGAATGTAGCCAGCATTTTGACCGGTTTTGTAATATGGTCGAATTTCTTCTGCCCATTGGTCAACAGAAGACTGGCATGCGTGTTGTGTAGTATTAGAAATTACTGTTTTCATACGATTCCTCCAATCAAAAATCAAAAAGTACCCTATTAAATTGGCGGATGACAAAAAATGCGATCAAATAGGCACGAAAACATATTACACATCTTCAATGAACTTGTCATGCGCTGCTTGTACCACTCCTTTACACCTAAATGTATGTTCAAATGAAGGCTTTGGCGGCAAAAAACAAAAAGGGTATTTAGTGAAAATTCAGAAAACGCTTACATATAGATTCACTAAAATTGTTCATTTAATTTATCTTGGAAACTACACAAT
This sequence comes from Bacillus pumilus, assembly GCF_002744245.1. Classification (GTDB taxonomy): domain Bacteria; phylum Bacillota; class Bacilli; order Bacillales; family Bacillaceae; genus Bacillus; species Bacillus pumilus_M. The sequence continues at coordinate 54,745 of NZ_NKHG01000007.1, forward strand.
CTGACGAAAATCTACAAAAAAACTTATAAATAAAAATCTGTGTGTCGGGAATTGTCTAAACAATTCCCATTATTGTAGACAATGATTAAAATGCATCATAGCTGAAAGGTCACCTTGCTGCCTCGGAGAATAGTCATAAAAAAAGATTTTGGGGATCAAAGAGGTAGCGAAAATTATTTTTTTACACATTGTGAAGAAAAGAGTCTCCTTGTATACTGTGGCTATGCAAAAACAGGGGAAGGGATGTCAGTCATTTGAGTTTAAACCAGCTTGTCAAAAAAGACGCATTCATTTTAATTTTTATGGTTGTCATAGTGCCGCTTGCAGGAGAGCTGAAGTTTTATCCTGTGAATGAGACATTTCGCATCAGTTTCGGTGCACCTGCGTTTTTCTTTTGTTTATTACTCTTAAGAAAATCCAGACCGCTGCTGCCGGGATGTATAACAGGCGCAGCCATTGTGCTTTTTCGAGTAGGTTTGGACCTGATCCAGCAAAAAGCTGATATGGCTACGTCGTTTTATCAGCAATTCCCGAGCTTCTTTTTTTATTTTACTTATGCCTTCCTGTTTTTTATCGTCCATACGGGACGTTTTAAGCAGCGGTCAATTTTTATTGGGATGATCGGTCTTATGATCGAATTGCTTGCTGATTTTGTCGAGCTGTTTGTGCAATTTCTAATGTTTGACACAACGATGACCATATCAAAGCTAAGTGATATGTTCCTTATTGCATTTGCTCACAGCTTTGTAGTAATCAGCTTTTTTAATATGATGAAGCTGTATGAGGCGCAATCAAGAGAGAAACAAATGATGAAACAAAATGAGCATATGATGATGGTTATTTCGAATTTATATGAGGAAACCGTTCATCTTAAGAAAACGTTAAAGCATACAGAGCACATTACGCAAGAATCATACCGGCTTTACCGCATACTGCATGAACACGAATCAGGAAAGAAAGTGAGTCAGGAGCTGTTGAAGCTTGCTGGAGAAATTCATGAAGTGAAAAAGGACAATCAGCGTATCTTTGCTGGCCTTGCGAAGCTCATTTCGAAGGAGAATATGCAAGACTATATGAGAGCGGAAGAGCTTGTACAAATTGTGATCCGCATTCAAGAGAAATATGCTCTATCCCTAGGGAAAAATATTTCATTTACATCTGATATACGAGGCATTCACTTACATGATTATCATGTCTTCATTTTCTTATCTTTGATTAATAATTTAATGGCAAATGCAGTTGAAGCAATAGAAGATAACGGAACGATCTCACTCGTCTTGAAAGGCATCCATGATAAAATAGAAGTTCGGGTTGAAGATGATGGACCGGGTATTCCTGAAAAATTGCGAGAGGTTGTATTTGATCCAGGCTACACCTCGAAATTTGATGCCTTTGGGACACCTTCTACTGGGATTGGCTTATCCTATGTGAGAGAGCTTGTTCAAGAGCTTGGCGGTCAAATCCAGATCGAACAAAAAGAAACAAACGGTACAGCTTTTCAGCTCGTCCTTCCTATAAAAAATTTAATACAGAGAGGGTGAGTGTATGCGATTTTTCATTGCAGATGATGATCGTGCAATACGCTCGATTTTAGTTCAAATCATTGAAGATGAGGATTTAGGAGAGGTTGTGGATGAAGCCGATGACGGAGTTGGATTAGAAGCGCATTCATTAAACCTGAAAAAAGTAGACATCCTTCTGATTGATCTTTTAATGCCAGCTAGAGATGGCATTCAAACCATTCGTCATATTCACCCTGAATTCAAAGGCAAGGTCATTATGATTTCTCAAGTAGAGGCGAAAGAGATGATGGCAGAAGCCTATGAACTCGGGATTGAATATTATATTCATAAACCCGTCAATCGAATTGAGATTGTCAGTGTCATTCGAAAAGTCATGGAGCGCATCAGGCTGGAAAAATCAATTTGCGATATTCAAGCCTCCCTTCGGCATGTGATGCCATTAGAGCCCGTGATTTCTCATGATGCAGGCGCTGGAGCGAAGCGCAGAACGATGAAAGAGGCAGGGGAATTCCTCCTATCTGAATTAGGAATTGTCGGAGAGAGTGGCTCTAAGGATTTACTAGAGATGCTGATCTACTTACATGAAACACAGACAGCCAATACCCATGAGGTTAATTTTCCTCCGCTAAAGCAGCTGTTTATCAAAACGGCGGAGAGAAAGCTGGATCATGGTGCGACCGATGTAGAAGTGATGCGGGAGGTGAAAGCGGCAGAGCAGCGAATTAGACGAGCCATTCATCATTCCTTGAATCATTTCGCCTCATTAGGATTAACAGATTTCTCAAATCCTAAGTTTGAGCACTATGCCTCTAAGTTTTTTGATTTTACAGATGTCAGCCAAAGAATGAAAGAAATGCAAAAGACGTCTTCGCTTGCAGGACCGACGGGCAGGGTCAATACGAAGAAATTCGTTCAAATCTTTTATTTTGAAGCAAAGCAGTTATTCGAAGGGATGAGCTGAGGAAAATCTGTTGGAATGATTGGAGAAAATAAACAGAGAAAGGCGACTGCTTCCTAAGATCAATCGAGCTTTTCAGGTGTCTTTATTATTTATCTGATCATTCCGATTTTTCTTTTTTCTTGAAAATAAAACCCTCTTGTGCAATCGTTTGTTAAAATAGTGAGGTTAGACTAGAATGTCGGAGGTTTTATTTTGGGAAAAATTAAACGAAATGCGCTCTGCCTGTGCGGAACCGGAAAAAAATATAAACATTGCTGTGGTCAAAAATCAGGCGGAGAACAAACGTCTGAGCTTGTATTTAAGGAAGCTGTACAAGTTCAAAAGGATTTAATGAATTATGCTTTTTCTAAGCATCAGAGAGCAATCAATCAATTCATTAATGATTTTTCTTTTCTTGCAGATATGGATAAAGAAACGCAACAAATCTCAGTCTTTCATTTGAGTGTATGGGGCATCTTCTTCCGTCCATTAACAGATAAGAATGAAACCATCTTCCACGAATTCCTCACAAAGAAAGCAGAAGATATTACACGTCCGAAAACCAGACAAGTGGTTCAATCATGGACAGACATGGAACCAACCTTGCTTTTATTAAATGAAAAAACGGACGAGTCTCTTCACTTTGAGAATATGGTGACAGCTGAGAAGGTTGAGGTTGATGTAAAACCGGATCAAACGGTGTTGCCTGAGAAGGGCAGTCTCGTTCTTGGTTTCCCTGTTCAGTTTGAAGAAAAAGCAGAGTTTTTCATTCAATATACGATGTTTGCGAAAGAGTTTACAGATACCCTCCTTCTTCAGGTTCGCCAGCTCGTTGAAGCGCATGAAGCAAATGGAGGGGCGCGCAGCACATTTATGAGAGAAGCATTCCCTGAAGTGCTGAAGTGCATGTTTGCCAAGCAGGAAGTGGAAGAATCGGAGACACCTGCCCACACGGAAGGCGGTACAGGACTATCAGCAGATCGTATGGACTGGGCAAGTGATGTTCAGCTGGAAGCAGCCAAACTGATTGAAGATGGGATGAAAGAGCATGGTGACCAAGCTTTGACAGATGGAGCTTTAACGGTTTGGAAAGCTTATTGTGATCAGAAATCACCTGTCATCCGTAAAGCAGCGTCATTTGCGGCGGGAATCGAATATTATATTCATTCACTTGCAAGTGACGCACCACGATCTCAAGCGCAAGTAGCTAAAAAGTACGGCATTAGTGCGTCTACTGTATCGAGCCGTTTTAAAGATATCGAAAAAGCGGTTAAAGAAGAGCAAGATGCGACTGTATAATATAACATCATGAAAAAAGACGCAGCACCTTGAAGAGTGCCTGCGTCTTTTTTTGTTTCTTCTTATCTTGTTTTGATAAAGCCGCTCATGTATTTCTCTGTATTATAATCATTGAGGTCGATTTTCCACTGACCATCACCATTCCGTTTCATTTTCACTTCATATTCAGCTGGGCTGGTGACTGGAGGAAGTTTCTCGAATTCAGATGCGTACATATTCAAGCTTTTCTTATACAATTCTTCTTTAGAACGGATCTTGCCGTTGTAAAATTCATCTTTTTGCTTGTCTAGCTTGTCTTTTAAGTTAGAAGCATCAATGCCTGTTACTTGGGCGACAACCTTAGCCTCGTCATCTGAGGTGGTCTTCACACTTGTTTCCACTTTGACTTTATCCTTCATTGTGTTTTGAATGCGTTTATACATGGAAAGTATATCGCGGTCACTTACTTCATTTCCATACATTCCTGCACTTCTCTTGAAGTCTTTCACAAACATTTCATGATATTTATTGACGACATCCGATTGGTTGTCACCAGTTAATTCTGAGAATTGATCGTTCTTTTTGTCAAATACAATAATATCAGTATAAGCTGATAGCGCTTTTGCTGGGTTATCTAGCTTTTCCGCTGTATCTAGTATCTTTTTCCCGTCAAGGTCAATTTCGATAGAATCACTGTTTTTCTTGATGCTGTCTTGGTACACAAACTGATACTTTTTGCCTTTATCTACTAGGAAATAAAGAGCTCCTGATAGTGACTTTCCTTTATTCAAAGAGCCAAGATCAATCCGATCTTTACTGCCGTAGAATTTTAAATCAGATACCTTGGCATCGTCCTGATAAAGGGTAAAATCAGAGTGATACAATGAAAGGGCTGTGTCTCCTTTGTTTGTGATCGTAAGGTTGACTTTTAACACCAATTCATTGTCTCGCAGGGTGGTTGATGAGTCTTCTGGTAACGTATATTCGTAGCTATTGACTTTTACCTCTGCTGTGTTCGTTGATTTTTGTTCAGCATTCGTTGATTTTGTTGAGCTCTGGCAGGCTGCAGAGATGATCATCACGAATGAAATTATGAGGAGTGTGCATATTTTTTTAAGATTCACAGTTGATGCTCCTTTGCTTTTCTTTCGTCATTTCACGCCCGTTATCTGAATGAGAAAAAAGAAACAGATAGAATGGTATATTTGGGTGTTAGAGGGGAAAATATCCTAATGACGATTTGCACTTTTCATTCTATCGAATTTCATTCATGAGGAGAAATAGGTTTTAGTTCCTATCTTTGATAGATTTTTATACAAAAACCTATAAAAAAAGAGATTTTGTAAGTAAAATATACTAGTTAATAAGGATTAATTTATCTGTTTGTCTTTGTTTAGATGTTTTTTTGTATAAAAATCTTGAAATGAAGCTAGTTTTTATTTCACAAGCCGATGACGAATCGCGAAGACGACAATCCGAGCATTCTGCCAATCGGTAGTAATGTCAGGGCATTTGCGAAGATTATCAGCGAATGACTGCCATCTTGTACAAGTAAGCTGACTGTCATACGGAGCAGGATGATCATGAGAAGATCCCCTTTTCGTTTTAGTGTATCTTCACCTATTTTCGCGGCGTTCACCTGCAGATTGAATTTCAGAGAGCAGGATACTTGAATTTTGAAAATGGTTCGTGGGAAAATAAGGATGATTAAGCAGATAAGGGAGATGAGCTTTTGAAAAAGGTAACGCTTGGACGAACTGATTTACAGGTGAATCCGATTGGGCTTGGAACGAATGCAGTAGGTGGACATAATTTATTCCCAAATTTGAGTGAAGATGCAGGTCGGGAGCTTGTGGAAACAGCTCTTGATCAAGGTGTCAATTTCTTAGATTCTGCTTTTATTTATGGGCTGGGCCGTTCAGAAGAATTGATCGGTGAGATCGTGGCGAAAAGAGGCGGCAGAGAGAAGCTTGTCCTTGCAACGAAAGGCGCTCATAAGGAAGTAAACGGACAAATTGAACTCGATAATAGTCGCGATTTTTTAAGACAGCAGGTTGAAAATAGCCTGAAGCGACTGCAAACAGATTATATTGATTTGTACTATATGCATTTCCCAGATGGCCGCACGCCGTTGGATGAAGTAGCAGGCACATTAAAGGAATTGAAGGATGAGGGTAAAATCAGGGCAATTGGTGCATCAAACCTTGATTTTGAACAGCTTCAAGCCTTTAACCGAGATGGATACTTAGATGTACTTCAATCAGAGTATTCTCTGCTAAAACGTCAAGCAGAGCAGGATCTTCTCCCATACTGCGTTGAGCATCGTATTTCCTTTATTCCTTATTTTCCATTGGCGTCAGGCCTGTTGACTGGGAAATTTACAAAGGATGCGACATTTGATGATATTCGAGCAAAGGACCCGCTTTTCCAAGGAGAGGCTTTCCTTCAAAACCTCGAAAAAGTAGACAAGCTGAAGGCTATTGCACAATCAAAGAACGCAGAAACGGCACACGTAGCGCTGGCATGGCTATTAGCGCAGGAAGGCATTGATGCGATTATTCCTGGTGCTAAACGAGCGGAGCAAGTCTTGCAAAATCTAAAAACAAATGATGTTCCATTAACAGAAGAGGAAATCAAACAAATTGATCAGATCTTTTCTTAACATAAAAAATAAGGTGCAGCTGTGCACCTTATTTTTATGTCATCGTGAGAGGGATTTTGATCACGAGCCGCAGATTTGGAGAACGGTACGTAAAATCAAGCGTACCGTCTGCCTTTTTAACGAGCTGATGGATGATATAAGTTCCCAGTCCTTGATGATCGCCGCCTTTTGTCGAGCGGCCATAGGTTTTGAATAAATGATCTAATACATGTTTTTCCATTCCTTTTGTGTTCACAAAGAATCAAAAACAGACCGCTCCGAATGGAGGTTGTGACCGAAATATTGCCCTCATTCCCGGCTCGCTTCGCTTCAATGGCTGCCTCTAGGGCATTGTCGAGTAAGTTGCCAGTAAAACTCACCTGGTCAGCCTTAGAAAATGGGAGCGAAGAAAATGGTGCTCGAAGATCAAGTGAAAGTGCAATGTCCTCTTTTTCAGCCCGCTGGAAAAAGGGGTGGAGAGTTGAAGCCAAATAAGCATTTTCTCCTTTGATCCAAGGGAAATGCTTGACGTATTGTTGAATTAAATCCTTGATTTCATGCTCGTCGTTCGACGTGGAAAAGGCATTTAAATGTCTGGCTGTCTCATGATGTTTGCTGCGCAGCTCAAGCAGCAATTCATTGGTTTTCGATTCAGCGTTTGTCAGCTCTTGCAGCCTTCCGTTTAACCTGCGCTCCGTCTGCATCATCTGTAACGAAAGAATATCTGCTGTGATGATAATGATGAAAGCCAAAAGCTGGCTCAGGCCATTCCCTTGAGTCAGAAAAAGTGAAAGCCCTGCGCAGGTGATGAGCACGAAAGCGCCTAGAATCACGTATCCACTAATACTAGGCCAAAACCTTTTGTAAATGAAGAATGTATAAAGACAAATGACACAAAAGGTGAGGAGCCACAAAAAACCTGACGACAACGGCAGAAAAGCTTCAGCAGTTGCTTGAAACGCAAGACCTAGCCATAAGAGCGCATATATGCGGAATCCAAGATAGAAAGCTTTCACATTTGTTCTCCTTAAAAGTAGTATTTCTTAAAGTATTCTAATTGTTGTTTGGTCATCATGGCCTTTTTATCAGTGCCTTCGAAAGACACGATAAATGAATTTTTGGCGTACGCCGAAAAGTTCTTAATGTAATGAATATTAATGATAAACGAGCGGTGGGCGCGGATAAAATCCTTCTCAGCTAAATCGCCCTTTAACTCGTTTAGTGTTTGGTACGTTTGAATATCTCCTGTTGTTGTGACAATGGTCGTTGACCTGCCAGTTCGTTCAACAAAAATGACATCCTTCTTCTGCAACACATGGATATCTGACTGCTGCTTGATGAGAAGCCGCCCATGTATGCTTTTCTCCTGCTTGGTTGACATGTAGCGCTCTAAAGATTTGGCGATTCGATCGGCATGGTAGGGCTTCATAATATAATCATGTACATTCAAATCAAACGCATGGACAGCATATCCGCTGTTTCCTGTCACGAACACCACATCGACATTCAGAGCATGTGAGTGAATGAGGTCCGCTAATTCATAGCCGGACATTCCGGGCATTTCAATGTCTGCAAACAATAGATCAATGTCTCCCTGTTTGACCTTCTCATATGCATCCTCTGCTGACTGCGTAACAAAGACAATGTCAACTGTCTCCATTCTGCCGACAATGGCGTGCAGCTTTTCTAAATCTACTCGGTAATCATCGACGAGGCCTACTTTTATCATAAAAATCACCTATGACTATTCTTATTATTTGTCTATTTTAACATTTGTTTTTTTAAAATCGATCATTTCAAGACAGAAAAAGGACGTTTCGCGACATTTTTATGTCAGACGAGCTTTATTTTTTCTATCATAGACGTAGACAGACGAAAGGGGCGAACCAAATGATTACTCTCAGCGATTGCAGCTGCTGGTTTACAGATAAGAAAAAAGTCGTGAAGGCTATGAAACACATGACGTTCTCCGTGAAGGAAGGGGAAGTCGTTGGCATCTTAGGAGAAAACGGTGCAGGAAAAACCACATTATTGCGCGCCGTTGCGACTTTATTGGAGCCTACTCATGGAACAGTGAATGTCGCAGGCTTTGATACAGTAAAAGATGCAACAGAGGTGAAGAAGCGAATTGGTGTCTTGTTTGGCGGAGAGACGGGACTTTATGACCGTTTGACGGCTCGAGAGAACCTTGAATACTTTGGCAAATTATATGGCTTAGATCAGCATGAAATCAAAGCAAGAATAGAGGATTTAGCGAAGCGTTTCGGGATGAGACAATATATGGATCGCAAGGTGAAAGGATTCTCACGAGGAATGAAACAAAAGGTGGCGATTGCCAGAACGTTGATTCATGATCCTGATATTATCTTATTTGATGAACCAACAACAGGCTTGGATATCACATCGAGTAATATTTTTAGAGATTTTATTCATCAGCTCAAACAGCAAAATAAAACCATCCTATTTTCAAGCCACATCATGGAAGAAGTCAGCCTGCTTTGTGACAGTGTCATGATGATTCATCAAGGAGAGCTTGTGTACAAAGGAACGCTTCAAGAGTTATACACAGAGGAACAAAGTGAAGACTTGAATTATATCTTTATGTCGAAGCTCGCAAGGGGGGGTTCATGATGTGGAAAACAGTATTTTTAAAAGAAATGACAGATGCGTTAAGGGACCGGAAAACGCTTCTTTTAACAGTGCTAATACCTCTTTTGACGATGCTTGGACTGGTGTTCTTTTATGAAAGCATGATTGCGGATCCAGGAGATGAAACCTATACGGTCGCAGTCAATGAAAAGCTTCCAACTGAAATGAATCAAATGATCAAAGAGGTCAAAAATATTAAGCTTGAAACATTTGATGATCCGCAGCAAGCCGTCAAGGATGGTGAAGCAAATGCTTACCTGGAAATGCCGAAAGATGCAGCTAACATGCTTCAGCATCAAAAGTCATTTGCGATTAAAGTCCATGGGTATCCAACAGACGATGATTCGGTCATCACGGTTCAAATGCTGCAATCATTGCTAGAGCAGTATCAAAACCAAGTGGTAGAAAAGCGTTTAGCAGACGATCAGATCAATACGTCAGTTATTCATCCGTTTGAGGTGCAGTCGGTTGATGTAGAAGAAGGCGAAGATGGAGAAAGCGGGATGACAGCGATGCTTCTGTCGATTCTGCTTCCTATGATTTTGGTGACTTCCGTTATCTCAGGTGCTTTGCCAGCTGCGCTGGATATTGTAGCGGGTGAAAAGGACCGGAAATCGATTGAAGCCTTATTCCTCACACCGGCCAGCAGACTCCAGCTTTTAATTGGGAAATGGCTCGCTGTCTCCATGTTCGGTATATTAAGTGGAATTGTTGCGATCGGCATGCTGCTTCTATCCACATTACTCTTTACAGAAAAGCTGAAACAAGCACTGAATTTTGGTGATCAAATGTGGAGCATTATCGGCGTCATGTTTGCGGCTTTAATCATCTTCTCGTTCATGGTATCAATGATTGAGCTACTCATCAGTGTAGTCTCAGGCTCGGTCAAAGAAGCGCAGTCGTACATGTCCATGATCATTACACTAGGTGTACTTCCGATGTTCTTTACAATGAGAGCAGGCGCTACGCAGCTAGACACGTATTACTTTGCGATTCCATTCTTAAATATTCATGCACTTTGTAAGCAATTGATGTTTGGCATCATCGATCCAATGTCTATTGCCCTGACACTCGGCTCCTCTACGCTGACAGTTGTCATCTTGTTTGTCATCGTGAGAAGCTTGTTTATGAAAGAGAAATGGATGCTTGCGAAATAAAGAAATCAATTGATAGAATTCAAAAACTTGTAGAGTTTTTCTACAAGTTTTTTTATATATTAGTTAAAGAGAATGATAAAGAAGTGAGTCGCAATATTAATGAAGGTTATGGCATAATAGTAGTAAGAATTATTTTTTAACTAAATTTTCCTATAGAGGTGTTTTCTGTATGTCTTATCATGTAGATGAAGACACTGATGTTTTAGGATTATGTAATATATATGCTCAGCAATCATACCATATGGAAGCACTCATATTAGGGAACAAAAAAGGATTATTGGAATTAAGAAATGCTATAGACGAGGCTTTAGAAACGGGGAGTTTTGTTGTGAATTTATTTCCATCTGATTTTGAGGGCTATGAAGTCTGTATTGCTGTAGTAGATGATGAGAAAAGGTTTGAGAAATTAACAACTCCATATGTAGAAGAATATGCACAAGATGATGATGCGATTGGTCCAATTGAGATTATAAAAGAATACGATTCAAAAAAAGAAAAGCACTCTTAATAGAATGTTCCGAGTTTGAGCTCCTTTTAAGCCATTAAAATCGATATTATAACTGTCATTGCGATGAGAATAAAAGAATAGGGTGATGTAAAACTTGAGTACAACCGTCATTCATTTAATAGCAACTTCATTGCTTTTTTACTAATCGTTTTCGTTCTAACTCATAACGAACTAGAAAAGAAGCTGGATCTCACAATATTGATATTCGTAGCCATCACAATATTTTTGGTGAACATTCAGTGGGTATGGATAACGATTTTCTTGCTTTCTTGTGTGTATGTCGGAATCAAATATAGGAATCAATCGAAAAAAGGCTAAAGAAAAGACCCCCGGAAAGGGACTG
>NZ_NKHG01000092.1 GCF_002744245.1 Bacillus pumilus
TTGATGAGCTCGTCAGCAAACTCAGAACATTTCACTTCTGTTGCACCATCCATTAATCTAGCAAAATCGTACGTGACGACTTTTGATGCAATTGTATTTTCAACAGATTGAATCACTAGATCTGCTGCTTCCTGCCAGCCAAGGTGCTCAAGTAAAAGCACGCCTGATAGAAGAACAGAAGATGGATTCACTTTATCAAGACCAGCATATTTCGGTGCTGTTCCGTGAGTCGCTTCAAAAATAGCGTGTCCTGTTTCGTAGTTGATGTTCGCACCTGGTGCGATACCAATTCCACCAACCTGTGCTGCAAGTGCATCAGAGATGTAGTCTCCGTTTAAGTTCATTGTTGCAACAACATCGAACTCAGCTGGACGAGTTAGAATTTGTTGAAGGAAAATATCTGCAATGCTGTCTTTGACAATGATTTTGCCAGCAGCTTCTGCTTCACTTTGCGCTTTGTTTGCCGCATCTTTTCCATCTTGTTCTACAATACGATCATATTGTGCCCATGTAAAGACTTTGTCGCCAAACTCTTTTTCAGCCACTTCATAGCCCCAGTTTTTGAAAGCACCTTCTGTAAATTTCATGATGTTTCCTTTGTGAACAAGCGTCACAGATTTACGGCCTTGATCAATCGCATATTGGATTGCTGCTCTGACAAGACGAGATGTTCCTTCTTCAGAAACTGGCTTGATTCCGATACCTGATGTTTCTGGGAAACGGATTTTGTTCACACCTAGTTCGTTTTTCAAGAAGTCGATTAACTTCTTCACTTCGTCTGATCCTTTTGCATACTCGATTCCTGCATAAATATCTTCAGTGTTCTCACGGAAGATGACCATGTCTGTGTCTTCTGGGCGTTTAACAGGAGATGGTACGCCTTGGAACCAGCGAACTGGACGTAAGCATGTGAATAAATCTAGCTCTTGTCTAAGTGCCACGTTTAATGAACGGATTCCTCCACCAATTGGTGTTGTAAGTGGTCCTTTAATCGCAATTAAGTATTCACGAATGTCTTCAAGCGTTTGCTCAGGAAGCCACTCTCCAGTTTTATTGTAAGCTTTTTCACCTGCATAAACTTCTTTCCAAGTGATTTGCTTTTCACCTTTATATGCTTTCTCTATAGCTGCTTCAAGAACTCTTGATGCTGCTTTCCAAATGTCAGGACCGATTCCGTCCCCTTCGATAAACGGGATAATTGGATTATTTGGTACATTCAATACGCCGCCAGTAACTGTAATTTTTTCGCCTTGTGACAATGATATTACCTCCCAGGTTATGTAGTGAATATTTGAAACTTCTTGGCTTGATGTCTGCAAGCAAAGAAGTTTTTCACATGAGTCGTTTTTTTGTTGATATGGAGGCTGATTGATTGGTTTGTTTTGATCAGCCCCCGCTTATTCTAGAAACATTAGTCTCGTTCACTGATCGGAACAAACGTTTGAAGATCAGGTCCAATGTATTCAGCTCTTGGACGGATAAGACGGTTGTTGTCGTATTGCTCTAAAATGTGAGCAATCCATCCAGAGAATCGGCTGATCACGAAAATGGGTGTAAACAAGTCATGATCAATACCAAGACTGTGATATACAGATGCAGAATAAAAATCAACATTCGGTGGAAGATTTTTCTCTGATGTCACGATTTCCTCTGCGCGAACAGACATTTCATACCATTTCGGCTCGCCTGTGAGGTTTGTTAAACGCTGGCTCATTTCTTTCAGATGCTTTGCACGCGGGTCACCTTGACGGTATACACGGTGGCCAAAGCCCATAATTTTTTCTTTCTTCTCTAGCTTACCATGAATATAGGAATCTACGTTTTCAACTTCACCAATTTCTGAAAGCATCTTCATAACGCCTTCATTGGCGCCGCCGTGAAGTGGTCCCTTCAAAGCGCCGATGGCTGCTGTTACACCAGAGTAGATATCTGATAGTGTAGCAACACATACACGTGCTGTAAATGTCGACGCATTTAATTCATGATCGGCATGTAGAATGAGTGCCTTATCAACCGCCTCAATTTCTACTGGAGATGGCTCTTCACCGTTTAGCATATACAAGAAGTTCGCAGCATAGCTGTATTCTTCTTTTGGCTGTACAGGCTCAAGTCCCTTTCGAATGCGTGAGAATGCAGCGACAAGTCCAGAAATTTTCGCCTGTAATCGAATGGCTTTTCTGTAATTCGCTTCTTTGTCCATAATCTCTGATTCGTCATCAAGTAAACCTAGTAAGGATACTGCTGTACGAATCGCGGACATTGGATGAACCCCATCCAGCGAATAAGATTTAAAGTGCTCAATGATTTCCTGTGGAATATGAGCATTTTCATTGAGCTGCTGTTTTAATTCATTCAGCTCCTGCTCATTCGGCAGCTTTAAGTGCCATAACAGGTAGACAATTTCTTCGAATGTAGCTTTTTCAGTTAAATCATCGATATTGTACCCTACATAAGTAAGAGTATCATCAATAATTGAGCTTACGGATGAAGTGGTTGCCACAATACCTTCAAGACCTCTTGTTGCTGTCATGTTCAATCTCCCCTTTTTAAAAAAATTCCCCTTTGTTGCAGAATACTCGGTTTTTGAAAGCGCTATCCAATCCGAATACGTTAGCAGGTTTAGAAAAGAAAATGCTTACATTTACCTATACGGTTAGAGCGCTTTTAGCCTCATATCTCTTGTGTGATCAATGAGTTCAAAATTAAGCCTATTCCTATTATAAACAATAATCAGACATTTGTTAAATGTTTAACTATAATTTTTTTTGATAAATTTTTTTCCAGCCTTCCGTTTAGGACATGGAATTAAGGGATTTTGCTTCTTTTAATATATTTAATTATGTTTTTTTGCAAAAGCTCGCGTAAGAAAAAAATCAAAAAAGAAAGTGGCATGAGCCACTCGCTTTTCATCCGCTGAAAAATTTCACAGCTTGCATCGCTAGGTAGGCAATTCCTGCACCGATTAGCGGGCCAACAGCCACACCTTTAAATAAACTGACTGCCAAAATCGTGCCAAACACAAGCGCTGCTGTAATATGCGGATCATTTTCGAGTAGCACAATACCGTTTTTTGCAATAAGTGCTACTAATATACCCGCTCCAAGTGCAATCCAAGCATAGGAAGATTTCATCGCTTCTCCAAGCTGTTTAAATCCAATGTCACCTGTTGCGATCGGCACAAGCACAGCAATTGTAATGACAGTGACCCCCCAATTGATGCCTTTTGATTGCAGAACCGGGAAGATTTTTTGATCGAGGCCAATGAGCTTAATCACAATCAGCACAGAAACCGCTAAAATTAACGAATTGTTCTTCGCAATAAGTGCAATAACGAGTAAAAGAACTAAAAACAAATTTGCTTGTGTAAACATACGCCGCCCCTTCCTTTCTTTTTATTGCGACCTTTTCATATTACTAATCTTTTTGAATAAAATGAAGTATCGGACATGCTTGTTTTTTGGAGGGGATTGTGTGAATCACGCCTATGTGGCTATTTTTCTGCGAAGTTTGATGATCATCAGTATTATCGTTTTTGCTGCTGTCTTTTTATATCAGTCTTTTCCGTTTTTATATCCATTTTGGATCGCACTTGTCGTATCCTGTTTCATTCATCCTGCCGTATGCAAAATAGAAGAATGGACTGGGATGCCAAGAGGCTTTGTCGTGATCATTGTCCTATTGCTCTTTTTCATTGCAGCAGCAGGGTTCATGACGCTTTTAGTGGCAGAAATCATTTCAGGAAGTGCTTATTTAGCCAAGGTACTGCCTGGCCACCTTGATCAAATGATCAGTATTGTGGAACGGTTTTTCACGGATAAGATTCTGCCTTTATATCATGATTTGACTACCCAATTTAATACGCTCCAAGCAGGACAAAAGGAATCGATTTTGGGACAAATTCAAGCACTTGGTGACGAAGCAGCGGCGAAAATCGGAACTTTTCTTTCAAAAACACTCGAACTTATTCCGGCTTTTTTAGGTCTTTTGCCCGATGCAGCAGCAACTCTTTTATTTTCTGCACTTGCGACTTTTTTTATCACAAAAGATTGGTTTAGATTAAAAGCATATGGTTCACGTATTTTTCCCGCAAAGTGGATGGTGCATACACGCGCCATTTTATCTGAAATCAAACAAGCCATTACCGGCTTTATGAAGGCACAGCTTCTGCTCGTTGCCATGACCATCGGCATTGTGCTCATTGGGCTGATCATCTTAAAGGTCGAGCATGCTCTTGTGATCGCTCTATGTATTGGGCTTGTCGATTTACTTCCTTATATCGGCAGCGGCACTGTTTTTCTACCATGGATCATTTACTCAGCTATGACAGGGAACCTTTCACTTGCCATTGGGCTGGGTATTTTGTATATTGTCGTGTTAATTCAAAGACAAATATCAGAGCCGAAAGTCTTAAGCAAATCCATTGGGCTTAATCCTTTAGCAACGCTTGTGGCGCTATTTGTCGGGTTAAAATGGTTTGGTTTTCTCGGACTTGCACTTGGTCCTGCTTCTCTTGTCGTTTGGCAGGCGTTTCGTAACGCGGGTGTTTTCAAGGATATTTATCAGTACATTATGTATGGCGTGCAAAAGTAAAAGAGACCTCATTTAAAGGTCTCTTTAGCGAATAATGGTATAGCGTTTGCGATTGGACATGTTTCTTAGCCAGCGCTCAAAGAGTGGCTTGACTCGCTTTCTTGTCATCGGAATGAGCAGCAAAGCCCCAACCAGATCCGATAAAAACCCTGGAATGAGCAGAAGCAAGCCGCCGATTAGAATGCAAAAGCCATCTACAATGGTTGCCCCGGGCATTTTGCCATATTGTAAATCACGCTGTACTTTTTGAAACGCTTCAATTCCTTGCTTTCTTGCAAAATAAGCACCTAGTGCGCTCGTAAGCACAATCAATAACATCGTTGGCAAAATGCCAATGATTTTACTTGAGATTAAAAATAAACTAATTTCCAAAGCAGGGAACAGAATCAATAATAGTAGAAAATATTTCAACCATATCACCTCATGGGGTATCTTTCATCGAAAGCTGTTTTACATTTTCTAGTGTAACATAAAAAAAGAGAGGAGTCAGACAACTCCCCTCGTGTGTAACTTAAAGGACGCTTGCACGACCTTTGTAGATCGCTCCGCGTGCTGGGTCTACTGTAATCTCTTCGCCTTCTTTTAGAAGTGCTGTTGCGTTCTGAAGGCCCACAATTACTGGAATGCCGAGGCTGAGTCCAACGACTGCTGCGTGGCTTGTTAAACCGCCTTCTTCTGTGATAAGAGCAGATGCTTTTTCTAGAGCGCCCATCATGTCACGGTCTGTGCAGTTCGCTACGAGAATCGCACCATCATACATTTTTTCGTCTGCTTCTTTTCCGCTTTGTGCAATGACAACTGGTCCAAATGCAGATTTACGGCCAATTCCTTGACCCTTCGCAATGATGTCGCCGACAACATAGACTTTCATTAAGTTCGTTGTCCCCGTTTCACCAACTGGCACACCTGCTGTAATGACAATTAAATCGCCATGTCTTACATAGCCAGTTTCAATCGATTTTTCTACCGCATTCTCAAGCATTTCATCTGTAGATGCCGTATTTGATCCGCTCTTAGCAAATACACCGAATACGAGAGATAGCTTTCTAGCAACCGATTCGTTTGCTGTTACAGCGACGATTGGTGCTTTTGGTCTATATTTTGAAATCATTCTCGCTGTATGACCGCTTTCAGTAGGTGTGACAATCGCTGCCACGTCAAGCTTCATTGCAGTATGCGCAACGGATTGACCAATTGCATCTGTAATGCTGACTTCTACTTCTTCGCTTCTGCGAGAAAGAATCGCTTTATAATTTAGTGCTTCCTCTGAACGTGACGCAATGTTGTGCATTGTTTGCACAGCTTCAACAGGGTATGTACCTGCTGCTGTTTCACCAGAAAGCATAATCGCATCTGTGCCATCAAAAATAGCATTCGCCACGTCACTTGCTTCCGCACGAGTTGGGCGAGGATTACGCTGCATGCTGTCCAGCATTTGAGTAGCTGTGATGACAGGCTTGCCTAAACGATTGCATTTCTTGATCAGCATTTTTTGAACAAGCGGTACTTCTTCTGCTGGGATCTCTACACCAAGATCTCCACGTGCAACCATCAGACCGTCTGACACCTCAAGGATTTCATCGATGTTATCAACGCCCTCTTGGTTTTCAATCTTAGGAATGATTTGAATGTCAGCCGCCTTGTTCTTTTCAAGAAGCTCACGAATTTCAAGCACATCAGAAGCTCGTCTGACAAAAGAAGCTGCGATGAAATCGACACCTTGTTCAATTCCGAACAGAATATCTTTGGCATCTTTTTCTGTAATACCTGGCAGGTTCACACTCACGCCTGGTACGTTTACGCCTTTTTTGTTTTTCAATGTGCCTGTATTCATGACTTTCGTGACGATTTCTTTGCGGTCCATGTTTATTTCTTTCACCTCTAAACCAATGAGACCGTCATCTAATAGAATCGTTGAGCCCACTTCTACATCATGAATTAAATCTTCATACGTCACACTAATTCTTTCAGTATTCCCAACAATGTCTTCCATACTGACGATGAGATCTGCACCAGCTACTAGCTCAATTGAGCCGTTTTCAACTGTACGTGTACGGATCTCTGGACCTTTTGTATCAAGAAGGATCGCAATGTCCTTGCCTAACGTTTTACCTGCTTTACGAATGTTTTCAATACGTGCACCATGCTCTTCAAAATCTCCATGAGAGAAGTTTAGTCTGGCTACATTCATTCCTGCTTCAATCAATTCAGTCAGCTTTTCAATGCTTTCACTTGCTGGACCAATTGTACAAACGATTTTTGTCTTTCTCATTACTGTTCCTCCTAAGGTCTTCTCGTTTTATATAGAGAGCTCTTGTGAAAGTCGGTACATATTTTGATCGACTGTATGTTTTTTATCTAAGATTTCTAAAATATCGTGGTGAACGAGTTCGTTGCTTTGAATGCCCACACAGCGTCCGCCTCTTCCTTCAAGAAGAAGTTCTACTGCATACGCTCCTAAACGGCTTGCCAGCACTCGGTCAAACGCACTTGGAGAACCTCCGCGCTGAATATGTCCTAAGACAGATACACGTGTTTCAAGGCTTGTCTCCTCTTCAATTCGCTTACCGAATTCAACGCCGCTGCCTACACCTTCTGCTACGATGATGATACTATGCTTCTTGCCGCGCTCATGCCCTCTTCTCAATCTGGCAATAATTTCGTCCATGTCATAGTCTGCTTCAGGAATCAAAATGGATTCGGCTCCCCCCGCAAGACCTGACCAAAGGGCAATATCACCAGCATGTCTTCCCATTACTTCCACTACGTATGTACGTTCATGAGATGTGGCTGTATCACGAATTTTATCGATGGCATCAATGACCGTATTCAGCGCTGTATCAAAGCCAATCGTGAAATCAGTACCTGGAATATCGTTATCAATTGTGCCTGGGACACCTACACATGGAAAACCGAGCTCTGTTAATTTCTTCGCTCCCATGAATGAACCGTCTCCACCGATGACAACAAGTCCTTCAATACCGAATTTTTTTAAGTTTTCAATTCCTTTTTCACGGCCTTCTACTGTCTTGAATTCAGGACATCTTGCCGTGTAAAGTTTTGTTCCTCCACGATGAATAATATCGCCTACTGAACCTATTTCCAGTTTCTCAATTTTACCGTTAATTAGACCTGAATATCCATTATAAATACCGTAAACTTCAACATTATGGTAAATTGCTTTTCTTACAACTGCGCGCACAGCTGCATTCATTCCTGGGGAATCCCCACCGCTCGTTAAAACTCCTATACGCTTCATCTTTTTCACCTCAGAGACCATATATGAATTAAACATACCATTTCCATTGCTTGAAAACAATCATGAGCAAATCCAGATGTTTTCAATACGAATTTCTAAAACCGTACTTATTATACAATTAAATAAACCGTTTTTAAACAAAAGTTAAGAAAGTCATGAAAACAAATCTTTCAAAAACTTGTTGATTCAAGCGCTTTAAACCTTATCATATCAAGGTTTTCAGACGTTTCAAATTTTATGAAAACAAAAGAAAATTATTTTCAAATAGCGCTTACATAAGAAAGGTTTTCATGAAAAAAGATGAAAAAAAATAAACGTCAGCCAAAAAGGCTGTACGTTTATTTAGTTTACCCCAATATATTGATTTTCAATCGATACTTTCCCGATTGCTTTGTATTTTTGATATCTTTGTTCGACTAATTCTTCTGGCGATCGTTTGAGCAAAGATGTAAGTGACTGTTTTAGTGTTTTTTCAATGTAGGCTGCTTGTTGTTTTACGTCTCGGTGTGCTCCACCTTTCACTTCTTTAATAACATCATCTATAATATCTAATTCTTTTAGGTCTGGAGCGGTAATTTTCATTGTTTCTGCAGCTTTTTTAGCAAGTGATGAGTCCTTCCAGAGCAGTGCAGCTGCACCTTCAGGTGAAATCACTGAATACGTTGAATTCTCTAGCATGAATAGGTGGTTTCCTACGCCTAAACCTAGTGCCCCGCCACTTCCGCCTTCTCCAATGACAATACAGACAACCGGTACACGAAGTCCTGCCATTTCGAATAAGTTTTTCGCAATTGCTTCACTTTGTCCGCGTTCTTCAGCTGCTTTACCAGGATAAGCTCCTTTTGTATCAATAAAGCAAATGATTGGGCGGTTAAATTTATCCGCTTGTTTCATCAAACGCAGGGCTTTACGGTAACCTTCTGGATGAGGCATTCCGAAATTGCGGCGCAAGTTTTCTTTTGTGTCTTTTCCGCGCTGATGGCCAATGACTGTGACAGGAAGCCCTTTAAACGTGGCAATCCCTCCAACGATGGCTTCATCATCGCCATAGAAACGGTCACCGTGACACTCGAAAAAGTTGTCAAACAGCTCTTGAATGTAATCGAGAGTTGTTGGACGCATCGCATGACGAGCAATCTGTACTCTGTCCCACGGCTTTAAATTTGTATAAATGTCCGTTTCAAGCTTACTCAGACGAGTTTCAAGGCGCTCAATTTCTGCACTTAAATCCATCTCTGAGTTTTGTGTGAACTTTTTCAATTCATCAATTTTCGCTCGAAGTTCGATGACAGGTTTTTCAAATTCTAGTTCTCCAGCCACTCTCGTTCACCTCCTGTGCTGTGTAATGCTAAGATTCGGCCTAATGTTTCTTTCATATCTGCACGGTGGATCACCGCATCAAGCTGGCCATGCTTCAATAAAAATTCAGCCGTTTGGAAGTCCTCTGGCAGGTCTTCACGAATGGTTTGTTCAATGATTCTGCGGCCTGCGAAACCGATTAATGCACTAGGTTCTGCAAAGTTGTAATCACCGAGAGACGCGAAGCTAGCTGATACACCGCCAGTTGTTGGGTTGGTCATCACAGAGATAATCAAGCCTTGCTCCTCGCTGAACAGCTTTAATGCTGAACTTGTTTTCGCCATCTGCATCAGACTGAGAATCCCCTCTTGCATTCTTGCTCCGCCAGATGCAGTAAAGATAATAAATGGCACCTTGTCCGCTTTTGCTTTCTCGATAGCCAGTGTGATCTTTTCACCAACGACCGAGCCCATGCTGCCCATACGGAACGTGGCATCCATGACAGCGATCACAGCACTTTGGCCTTCAATTTCACCTTTACCTGTGACAACGGCTTCATTCAAAGATGTTTTTTCTCTGTCTTTCTCAAGCTTTTCTTCGTAGCCTGGGAAACCGAGCGGGTTCTCAGAAATCAGGTGCCCGTTAAATTCTTCAAATGTGCCTTCGTCTACAAGGCTTTCAATACGCTGTTTTGCATTCATTTGCAAATGTCTGCCGCAATTCATGCAAACACGTAAATTTTTATCTAGTTCTTTGGTGAGCATTATTTTTTTACATTGCGGACATTTGGTCATGATGCCTTCAGGCACATCTTGACTTGCCTGTTCAGAGGGTACAGATGCATATTTTTTCTTTTTACTGAAAATGTTCTTGATTGACAAATGACTACCTCCCTTTTTGAAGGGTTTTTTCTTTACACGCACATCCACTATTATAGGACATGTCATAACTGTACCGAAACTATTGTACTTTTTTTGTCAAACGCTGTCATCCTTCATTCAATTTTTTCAGTGGGGAATTGATGAGAAATGAGTATGAGTTAGGGGCGCTGAGCAGTTGATATATTTGAATTGTGAACGTCTACAAAAAAATCTCATTCCGGATGAAAAAATTTTCACGTAAGAGCGGAAATGGTGCACGTCTTTCCTCCAAATGCAGAAAGAACGTGCACACTTTTCCAGTTGATTATTCGCCGATAATCGTTAATTTTCTTGTTTTTTCTGCAACAGCTTCTGGGTCGACTTTGATTCTTGCAACGCCAGTTTCCATCGCTGCTTTTGCTACTGCTTTTGCTACCGCTGGTGCCACGCGCGCATCAAACGGTGCAGGAATGACGTATTCTGCTGTCAATTCTTCATCTGATACAAGAGAAGCAATCGCTTCGACAGCTGCAATTTTCATTTCTTCGTTAATATGTGTTGCACGCACATCAAGTGCTCCGCGGAAAATGCCTGGGAATGCAAGTACATTATTCACTTGGTTCGGGAAGTCAGAACGGCCAGTTCCTACAACACTTGCACCTGCCGCATGTGCATCTTCTGGCATGATCTCTGGATTTGGATTAGCCATTGCGAAGATCACAGGATCTTTTGCCATTTTCCCAACCATCTCTTTTGTTAAAGCACCTGCTACTGAAACCCCGATGAAGACATCTGCGCCTTCAATGACTTCTTCTAATGAACCTTCTTTGCGGTCTTGGTTCGTGAATTTAGCTACTTCGTTTTTCACTGCATTCATCCCATTCGGGCGGCCTTCGTAAATAGCACCTTTTGTGTCACACATAATGATATCACGTACACCGAAATGATATAAAAGCTTGATAATCGCAATACCCGCTGCACCAGCACCATTTGCAACAACTTTGATTGAAGACATTGATTTTCCAGACAGTTTAAGGGCATTGACAAGTCCTGCAACTGTTACAATGGCAGTTCCGTGCTGATCATCGTGGAAAACAGGAATGTTTGTCTCTTTTTTCAAGCGCTCTTCAATAATAAAGCAGTTAGGAGCTGCAATATCTTCAAGGTTGACACCGCCAAACGTCGGCTCAAGGAGCTTCACTGTTTCAACGATTTTGTCTACATCGTTTGTCGCAAGCGCGATTGGGAACGCATCTACGCCTGCAAAGCTTTTGAATAATACAGCTTTACCTTCCATGACTGGAAGAGACGCTTCTGCACCAATATTTCCAAGCCCTAAAACAGCGCTTCCGTCTGTGACAACAGCGACCATATTGCCTTTCATTGTATAATCATACACTTTGCTTGTGTCGTCATAAATATCTTTACATGGTTCTGCAACACCAGGTGAGTAAGCTAAGCTCAAGTCTTTCGCATTTTTCACTTGTACTTTTGATTTTGATTCGAGTTTGCCTTGATTCTCTTTGTGCATATGTAATGCTTCTTCTCTTAATGACATGTGATGAACACTCCTTCAAGTGGAAAATGATTTAATGAATTGCTAAGTTGATAAGCACATACTGCCAGTTTTAAATACACAGAATCTTTAAAATGATAACACAATAGATGAATTTGTAAAACATATTCAGACGATTTGTCATCATTTAATCACAACGTTTTGTTCACCGAGCAGCTCTTTTAACTGGAAGATCACGGCATGATCTGCATGAACCTTGTATGCATCTGGAAGTCTCATCGTCTTTTTTTGCTTTTCATAATACAAATAGACATCTGCTTCTCCGCTGTGCAGAGAGATCAATCGTTTTACTTGCTCAAGCAGCTCCTGCGTATGGTTCTCTTCTTTCACTCGAATGTAGACAGACTCTTTTCTTTTTGTGCCCATCTCTTCAAGCAGAACGGCTTCTTGCACGATGATTTGACTGCTGTCATTTCTGATATCCATTCTGCCTTCAACATAAAGCATTGCGCCCTCCTCAAGTAAGGGGGACAGCTTTCTAAATTGCTCTGGAAAGACAACACCTTCCATTTCTCCCGTTTCATCCCCAAATGTGACAAATGCCATTGATTGTCCATTTTTTGTCCGAATCGATTTCACTTTTATTAAAAGGCCACCCAATGAGATTTTTCGCTTTATATAGGAAAAAAGTCTGATGATTTCCACTGCACCATTCTCTCTTAAGCGATCCCGATACGCTTGTACTGGGTGATTTGATAAATATAATCCGAGTGCCTCTTTTTCAAATTGCAAGAGGTCGACAAGAGGCAGTTCGTCTATCTCAGCATATTTTGGCTTAATGGAGAAGGTTGTATCCCCAAGAAAGTCTAGCTGATCCTCAGGTGTTAAAAATGACACGTGGTCTAACGCAATATCTATCGATGCTAATAACGAAGCACGATTTGGGTAAAGCTCATCCATCGCTCCTGAAAAAATGAGCGCTTCAATCGTTTTTCGGTTTACACTCTTTGGTGATACCCTTGCGCAAAAATCAAATAAATCTTCAAACGGCTTTTCCTGTCTTGCTCTGTATATATCCTTTACAGCTGACACTCCGACATTTTTAATCGCTCTTAAGCTGTAGCGGATCTCCCCTTTTTCAACCGTAAATGGAAATTCACTCTTATTAATAGAAGGCTTCAACACAGATATCCCTTTTTCCTTTGCCTCATAGAAATATTGAGCGACTTTGTCTTCATTTCCAATCACACTAGTTAAAAGTCCGCACATAAAATATAACGGATAATGCGCTTTTAAATAAGCAAGCTGAAAGCCAATCATGCTATATGCGACAGCATGGCTTCTATTAAAACCATAGTTTGCAAATTTGACGATTAAGTCATAAACGTCATTTGCAATGTTAACAGGATACTCCTTTTTTAGGCATCCTTCAACAAAATGGCTTCGCTGCTCATCAAGCACCTTTTTATCCTTCTTTGAAACGGCTCTTCTTAATAGATCAGCCTCACCCAGCTGAAAGCCTGCCATCTTTGCTGCGATCAGCATGATTTGCTCTTGGTAGACGATGACCCCGTATGTGTCCTTTAAAATGTCATACAAATCTGGATGCGGGAAAGAGACCTTGACCCTGCCGTGCTTTCGGTCGATAAAGAGCGGAATATTCTCCATTGGGCCTGGCCGGTAGAGGGCATTGACTGCCACGATGTCTTCTAAACTAGAAGGTTTCAGCCGCCTTAACACCTGTCGCATCCCCTGTGATTCAAGCTGGAAAATTCCTGTTGTATCTCCCGCTGATAACAAATCAAACGTTTTTTGGTCTTGATACGAAATGTCACTAAAATGAATGTGGACGTTTTCCTGTCTTTCAATCTGGTTTTTAATGGATTCAATTAACGTTAAGTTTCTTAAACCTAAGAAATCCATCTTTAATAGTCCGAGATCCTCTAAATAATTCATGGCATACTGCGTTAAATACACACCGTCATGGCCGTCTTGAATCGGAACAACCTGCGTCAGCGGCTCCTTGCTTAGGACAACGCCGGCAGCATGTGTTGACGTATGTCTTGGCAAGCCTTCTACCTTTAAAGCTGTTTGGAAAACCTTACGAAGCTCTTCAGATTGCTGCAGCAACGTTTTTAATTCAGAAGAGGCGGTCACCGCTTCTTTGAGCGTCGTCCCTGGCTTTGATGGGATGAGCTTTGCAAGACGGTCAGCTGCCTTTGAATCAATCCCCATCACACGTCCAACATCCCTTAAGGCTGCCTTTGCTGCAAGCGTTCCAAACGTGACAATCTGAGCCACATGCATGTCACCATATTTGTCTTTAACATATGAAATGATTTCATCTCTTCTCGTGTCCGGAAAATCTATATCAATATCGGGCATGCTGATTCGTTCAGGATTTAAAAAACGCTCAAATAAAAGGCCGTGACGGATTGGATCGACATCAGTAATAAATAGAACATAAGCAACAAGAGAGCCTGCTGCTGATCCCCGTCCTGGACCTGTGACAATGCCATGGTCATGAGCATACTTCATAAAATCCCACACAATGAGAAAATAATCACTGAAATTCATTTTTTGTATAATGCTTAGCTCATACTCAAGCCTTTTGATATACGTTTCATTTGAAGCGATCTTTCTTTGTTTCATCCCATCCGCACAAACCCTTCGTAAAAACTGATCGGCTGTTGATTGATCAGGCGTCGGATAGGATGGCAGTTTTGTCTGTCCAAGATTTAAATCTACTTCACAGCGATCGGCAATCTCACCTGTTCTTGTCAGCAGTTCAGGGGCGTCCTGATACCATTCCATCATTTCTTCTATGGCTCTGAAATGCTTGTCCCCTTGGTCTTCCTCTATCTCTGAAAGCTTTTGTCCCTCTTTAATGGCCTTTAAACATGTATAAGCTGTTTTGTCCTCTCGGTTGATGTAGTGGACATCCCCCGTCGCTACAAGAGGAATATCTGTACTTTGTGAGACATCTCGCAGCTTACTGGTAAGCACCTCATCTTGCTGAAATGGCTGAACTGATATAAACGTATGTCCCTTGCCAAATATGTCTTTTAAATGACTCGCAGCCTCGCGCGCTTCAGCTAGCTGATCGTTTTGCAGCAGTGTTTCAATATAGCCGGACACGCCTGGCGTAATCGCAATAAGCCCACGATGATAGCTTTTCAGCCATTTTTCTTTCAGACCAGCTTTTGATTTTGATTTCAGCACACTGCTAATTTTGATCAAATTTTGATAGCCTTCATTGTTTTTTGCTAGGAGCACCAAAGGATAAGCCTCTGTCTCTTGTTCATCTATGAAGACAGAAGCTGTTAAACCGATCACTGGCTTGATACCATGTTTTTTACATTCCTTATAAAATTCAACCGTTCCATACATCACATGGTCATCGGTAAGAGCGAGCGCTTTGTAGCCAAGTTCTTTCGCTTTCAGCACGAGCTCCTTGATCTTAGCTGCACTGCTTAACAAGCTGTATCCACTGTGGACCTGAAGATGAACATAAGACATGCTTAATCCACTCCTTTCGTCTAAATTCTTTCTTTCATTATAAAACGCGATGCGATGAGAAACAAATGTTCTTTCTTTTCCGCCTGTTCATACTTGTCCAGTACACGCCATATATTGAATAGAGCGAGGTGGAAAAAATGGATGTGAAGGAAGCCTTTATTCCGAACTTTATCAGTTGTTACTTTATCGCACTTGGGGTGATTTTGGGCGGTGCCATTATAGGTGGTGTAGGTGCGTATTTATCCGGTCAGCCGCCTCTATCAATTATTTCAAGTCTTGCCAACCGTTTAAAAATTTGGGCGCTTGTGGCCGCAATCGGCGGAACATTCGATGCGGTCTATAGCTTTGAAAGAGGCATTTTCGAAGGAAACACGCGTGATATTTTCAAGCAAATTTTATTAATTATCTCTGCCATGGGCGGTGCACAAACGGGATATCTCATTATTACGTGGCTCACTCAGGAGCATGTATCATCATGAGGGTGCCGGAGCTGTATAAACGCCCAGGCTGGCAGCGTTTTTTGCTGGCATGATGTTCGGCGCGATCATTAGCTGGCTGATTTTCCTCTTTACATATGGGACCTTTCAGGAAAAGCAGGTGACGCTGCTCAGAAGCCAGCAGCACCATATGGACAGTCTAAAAGAACAAATCACACTCTATCGGGAAGATCTGCATAAATTAAATGAAGACAATAAACGAAGGCTGCTGATCCAAAGCGTAGATGTTCATCTCGTGAATCGTGAGCAATATAAAATCCCAGAGCCAGATACACTAAAGTTTGAAGACCAGGTCAAAGAGGATATCTCAGAGGTCATCACAAAGGATATTGAAAGTGTTTATAAAACAAAGGAATTATTAAAAAGGACGGTGGAAAACAAAGAGTATACGATTAGGGAAAAAGCATATCGCGCCAAAGTCACAGAGCTGACGATTTATACGAAGCTTTCACTTGAAGTACGTATTTCATTTGCTGAATAAATGATGATGTGGAATTTTTATGAATTTCTGCTCTCAATGATCGCTTTTCACTCTTAATTTTTATACACTAAAAGAAGAACGAGATCCTAAATAGAAAGAGGTGAGAACAATGGAGGTTTACAGCTATCGTCAAATGGCACGAGACAAAGCAAGCCGGATCAAAGACGGCATGTGTGCTTACGCTGAAACAGAAATGATGGCTCATTTAATCAAAAAAGAATTAAAGCATCAAAATCTCCAAGCCTATGAAGATTCAACTGACATCGGCTGCTGGTTTATCCCTGTATGCAAGTAACCCTTTTCTCCATGACAAAAAAGAGAGAGGGGACTTGAAACCCTCCTCTCTCATGATGATGATTTACATACTTCTTCTAAATCACGCAAAATCTCATCTGCCACGGCCCAATCATAAATAGACGCACCAGCTGCAAGCGGGTGGCCGCCGCCATGATATTTTTTAGCAATTGTGTTAATGACGACCCCTTTAGAGCGGAATCTGACACGAATCTGATCGTTTTCTTCCACAAAAAAGACCCAAGCCTTAATGCCTGCAATATTTCCAAGTGTCCCAACAAGCTGAGAGGCTTGCTGCGCTGTTGTTTGGAACGATTCCAAAATGTCACGCTTTATAAAAACAGATGCCACCCCATTCTCTGACAAAGAAATATGTTGAAAAATATAGCCATTTAATTTCACGACATTCAAATCCGTCTCATACAATTGATTGAAAAGGTCTGATGATGAAAACGGATATTCGATCAGTTCCCCTGCATATTTGAGTGTCTTTTTCGTTGTGTTTGGGAAAAGGAAGCGGCCTGTGTCTCCTACAATGCCGGCATAAATCAGTTCAGCCGCCTTTGTATTCAGCTGATATCCTTCTTCTTTCCCCTCTAAATACAGCTCATAAATCATTTCACTGACAGAGCTTGCCTCTGTATCAACCCAAAGCAAGTCACCATAAGGATCTTCATTCGGATGATGATCAATTTTCATCAGCTTATCGCCCATTGTATAGCGCTGATCATCAATTCTTGCTTGATTGGCCGTATCACAGACAATGACAAGGGCACCTTTGTATACTTCGTCCGGTACCTCATCAAGTTCGTATAAAAATGAAAGAGATGGCTCCGGGGTTCCTGTCGCATAAATATTTTTTTCTGGATAGGTGGCACGCAAGATTTCCGTAAGGCCGCACTGCGATCCATACGCGTCAGGATCTGGTCTTACATGTCTATGAATGATGATGGTGTCATATAATGAAATGGTTCTAATCAGTTCTTTTTTCATAAAAACTCCTTCTTATGCGATACTCTTTTTATTATTAAATCATAATCTATCCTGACGGAAAAGTGAGGAATAGACAATTTATTCTAGTAAGCAAGCCTATTTACGTTTAAAATAGGGTTGTAACCACTAACAATGGAGGCTTGGCACATGCTTGTTTTGATTGTGTTTATTATTTGTTCTGCCATGTTTTATTTATACTACAAAGCAAAAAATGTCCGTACGAAACGGCCAGTAGAGAAGAAATTCTGGTCTGCCAAATCCAGTATGGCACTTGGCTGCTTTGTCCTGCTCTTCGGTGTGAATCAATTATTTTTAAACCGCTCGTCACTCGCATTTGTCATTGGGTTTATTTTTGTTGCTGTCGGTATCGGCAGTACGTGGGCTGGATATAAAGCCTACAAGCATTACCTTCCACTCTTTTTAAAGGAAGGCGAAAAGGATCACGCATAATGAGAGAGAAGGGCTAAAATGATGTTTATTTTAGCCCTTTGTCTTCTTTTCAGCGTAATAGAAAGCCCTTCGCAATCACCCTTTTATGATTATCCTCTCTCCATGAGCTGCACCATCAGCATCGCTTTGCCTACGATATTCGATTGATGATAAACTTCCACTTCCAGCTTTCCAAACTTGCGTCCTACTTCTAAAATATTTGGCTTGATCTGTATCGTGGATTCCATTTGAACCGGTTTTAAGAAGTAGACAGAGAGACTTTCGACAATCAGCTCGCCTTTTTTATGAGATTTTAAGAAGCGGTTGGCGGATTCGATTAAAATTTGTGTGAACACTCCGTATGAAATGTTTCCAAGCTGGTTTGTCATTTGTGGTGTGACCTCATATTGATACACTGCATCTGCTTTTGGTTTGTCTGTATCGGTCTCTTTAAACCCTCTTGAGACAACATCATCCAGTTTTTCTCCAACCTGCGGCTGCTTTTGAATCATTTGCAGCGCCTTGAGCACGTCCTGACGGCTAATCATCCCAATCAGCTTCGCATAATCATCTACAACTGGCAGCACCTCAATGCCTTCCCATACCATCATTTGGGCAGCAGAGGCGACAGAGGTTTTGCCAATGACTGTCAGGGGGTTTTTCGTCATCACCTTTTCAATCGGTGTAGAGCGGTCATGCCCCGCGATATCCTTTGAGGTGAGAATGCCGTGAATCTTCATTTGGTCGTCTGCGACCGGGAAGCGGCCGTGGCCAGTTTCATAATTCTTTTCATACCATTTTTCAAGCTTATCCTCCGGTGATAAATACACCGTCCGTTCTATCGGGGTTAAAATATCTTCCACAAGCACAATCTCTTTTTTAATTAATTGGTCATAAATGGCTCGGTTAATAAGAGCCGCTACAGTAAATGTATCGTAGCTTGTCGATAATATTGGCAGTTCAAGCTCATCTGCGAGCTGAATGATTTGTTCATCTGTTGAGAATCCACCTGTAACCAGCACAGCCGCTCCTGCCTCTAATGCTTGCCTGTGGGCATTGATCCGGTTTCCGACGATCAGCAGGTTTCCAGCTGCCGTATATCGCATCATCGCATCCAGCTCCATCGCACCGATGACAAATTTGTTTAAGGTTTTATGTAAGCCGGCTCGCCCTCCAAGCACCTGTCCATCAATAACATTGACCACTTCTGCATATGTCAGCTTTTCAATATTTTCTTTTTTCTTCTGTTCAATCCGAATGGTACCAACTCGTTCAATCGTACTGACGAATCCTTTATTTTCAGCATCCTTGATGGCCCTGTAAGCGGTGCCTTCACTCACTTTCATTTCTTTCGCTATGCGCCGGACAGAGATTTTCTCTCCGACATCTAATGAATCAATATACGATAAAATTTGCTCATGCTTTGTCGCCAATCCCGTTCACCCTTTTTGTTTTCAGCGTTTTCATCTATGTTTCATTATAAAGGCAGGAGCCTTTTAATAGCAATTTGTCTTTTACGCCAGCACGATAAAGGCAAACAAAAAAGCCGGCATTTGTGTGCCGGCTTTTCATTATGATGATTAAATATCGATGAATTCTCCGCTGTTTAATACGCGACCCACGCCGCCATGCAAGCTGTCCGCAAATACATGAGGATCCTGCTCAATCGGTGGGAATGTACTGTAGTGAATTGGAACAACCTGCTTTGCTCGAAGCCATTCTGCTGCGATTCTTGCATCGTCTGGTCCCATTGTGAAATTATCACCAATTGGAAGGAATGCAAGGTGAATATGATTCAGTTCACCGATCAGCTTCATATCTGAAAAGAGCGCAGTGTCTCCAGCATGATAAATCGTTTTGCCTTCTGCGGTAAATAAAATACCTGATGGCATGCCTGTATACGTAATCGTTTTTGCATCTTCATCAATGACAGCTGAGCCATGAAACGCTTGCGTAAGCTTGACTTTACCAAATTCAAACTCACATCCGCCGCCGATATGAAGCGGGTGCGTTTTCACCCCTTGCCAGCTTAAATAGACAGCAAGCTCGTTTGGTGCGACAACGAGGGCATCATTGTTTTTCGCAATTTCAACGGTGTCACCGAGGTGATCTCTATGTCCGTGAGTTAGCAAAATCGCATCTGCTTTGACATCTTGTGGTTTGATCTCTGTGTGCTTATTTCCATTTAAAAATGGATCAATCCAAATATGGTATCCGTTTGTTTCAATGTGCACGACTGAATGTCCATGATATGTAGCTTTCATGTAGTATATCCACCTTTCGATTTTGATCTCATATCATCTATTCCCTGTATAAAAAGCTGAAAAACTTAATGCCTATGAATCACGTTAAGACCACCTGTTGCTTCAATGACAGTCCCTGTAATCAGGTCTGATCGATCATCGCATAAAAACGAGATGATACGCCCTATATCTTCTCCTGTACCAGATCGGCCAATTGGTGTTTCATCGGCTTTGATCCGCCGTGCTTCCTCTATCGTGGCTTCTTTCATGTCACCAACAATTTTGCCCGGACAAACCATATTGGCCGTGATGCCATTTTCAGCTTCTTCAATCGAAATGGTTTTCGTTAATGACGCCAATCCTACTTTTGCCGCTCCGAAGGCGGACCTGTGCATCCAGCCTGGTGCATGATCTGCCCCTTGGAAGCCATACGTGATAATGCGGCCAAAGCCTTGTTTTCTCATCATGGGGATGACCATTCGGAACAAATGGAACACTGCGGATAGGTTGCCTTCTATCATTTGATACCATTCATCTTCGGAATAATCCGCTAGTTTTTTCCGTTCAAAAATATAAGGACCGGCATTATTGATTAAAGCGTCAATCCGCCCAAATCGCTCAGCTGCCAACTCTACCATGTTTTTTAAATCAGCTTTGTTTGTCACATCACCTTGGACAAATTGAAGCTTTTCTTCGTATTCCTGCAATTCTTCTTTCATCTGCCGCACAGCTTCATCATCACTTCGATAATTCACTGTCACAGAATACCCCATATTCAGTAAAGACTCGGTGACTTTCCTGCCAAGTCCTTTAGAACCCGCTGTTATTAATGCGTGTCGCACACAATCTCCTCCTAAAGCAAAGGTTGCAAGTTCATGTGTTTCTTTTGTTATCTTTACTTTACTATAAACCAGCATCAGGCGCACTTCTGAACCCTTTGTCTGCTATTCATGATGCGGACGAAAAAACGCAGGATGAGTCATCCTTTTTGCACATCCCACGAGCGATGATCGAACAACATATTCCATTTCATCTTGTAATGAGACAAGCCATACATCATTGGCTCGTCCGTCATATTGTTCACCGAGCGTTTCAACCGATATGATGGGCTGATCAAACAAAGCCTCAAGCGTTTTCTTCATGATCTGCTGTCACTCCCTCTTCAGCTTGACACTGGTATGCTTTCATTTTCTCCAATGATGATCAATTTCCTTGTTCCATTACAAAAAACCATCCGTATAAACGAATGGTTTTGATCAGTTACACTAGGCAGGCTTTTGCTTTTTCTAAAGCTAGCTGAATTTGCTTAAAGCCAGTTCCACCTGCACTTGTTCTTTTTTCAACAGCAACATACGGATCAAGAACGGTGTAAATGTCTTCTTCAAAAAGATCGCTCGCCTCTTTGAATGTTTCAAACGGAAGATCACTTAAGTAGATGCCTTTTTGAATGCACGTATACACAAGCTTGCCAACGATTTCGTGTGCTTCACGGAATGGCATGCCTTTTTTCGCTAGGTAGTCTGCCACTTCTGTCGCATTTGAGAAATCTTCTTTTGTTGCCTTTTTCATGACATCCTCGTTCACTGTCATCGTTTGAATCATGCCTGTGAAAATTTGCAGGCTGCCAGCGATGGTTTTCACTGTATCAAACATGCCTTCCTTATCTTCTTGCAGGTCTTTATTATACGTAAGCGGCAAACCTTTCATAATGGTGAGAAGCCCCATTAGGTTGCCATATACACGGCCTGTTTTCCCACGGATCAATTCTGCCATATCCGGGTTTTTCTTTTGCGGCATCATGCTGCTGCCTGTTGCGTACGTGTCATCAAGCTCAATGAATTTAAATTCTTGAGAACACCATAAAATGATTTCCTCACAGAGACGTGAGAGATGCATCATCACAAGGCTGCTATTAGACAAAAACTCTAAAATGAAATCCCGATCACTCACGCCATCAAGGCTGTTTTCGTAAATGTGGTCAAAGCCAAGCAGCTCTGCTGTATATTCACGATCAATCGGGAATGTCGTTCCTGCTAACGCTCCGCATCCAAGTGGAGACACGTTAATTCGCTTTAATGAATCTTGAAAACGCGCTTTGTCACGTTCAAGCATCCAGAAATAGGCGAGCATATGATGAGCGAAGGAAATAGGCTGTGCACGCTGCAAGTGCGTGTATCCTGGAAAAATCGTTTCAACGTGCTGTTCTGCTTTCTTCACAAGCACCTTTTGAAAAGAAGAGATCAGTTCAATGATATGCTCAACTTGGTTATTCAAATATAAGTGCATATCGGTTGCGACCTGATCA
Organism: Bacillus pumilus; assembly: GCF_002744245.1. Taxonomy (GTDB): domain Bacteria; phylum Bacillota; class Bacilli; order Bacillales; family Bacillaceae; genus Bacillus; species Bacillus pumilus_M. Next base: position 22,286 of record NZ_NKHG01000092.1, read on the forward strand.
TTCCGGCTTCTCGCTGTGTGCAATTTGCCGCCAAGCGGACCAATCTCATCAATGAGCATTTTTTCAAGGTTTAAATGGATGTCCTCATAATCCACTGAGAATTCCAATTCATCTGCCTCTGCCTTTTTCATGAGCGTATTCAGTCCATCTTTGATGGCAGCGGCCTCCTCATCGTCTAGGATACCGCATGTATTCAGCATACTTGCATGAGCAAGGGAGCCTGTCAGATCTTCTTTGACTAATTGTTTGTCAAAATGAATGGATGCGCCAAACTCATCGACCCATTTTTCTGGTGTTTTTTGAAATCGGCCTCCCCAAAGCTTTTTCATGCTTTAACCTGCTCCTTTTTATTCACGATGCTGTTTACTTTTGTTGGTAAGCCCCAAAGGTTAATAAATCCTACCGCTGCATCATGATCGAATTCATCTGCTTTTGTATAAGTTGCTAGATTTTCATCATAAAGTGAATATGGTGATTTACGTCCTTCTACAATGGCATGGCCTTTAAATAGTTTCACACGTACAACACCTGTTACGTTCTGTTGTGTTTCTTGTAAGAAAGCATCTAATGCTTCTTTAAGCGGTGAGAACCATAAGCCGTTGTATATTAATTCAGCCATTTTTTGTTCAACGATTGGCTTAAAGTGCGCGACTTCTTTCACTAGTGTTAAATCTTCAAGCTCTTTATGTGCTTTCAGAAGTGTGACAGCACCTGGGCACTCGTACACTTCCCGAGATTTGATCCCCACAAGACGGTTTTCAACGTGATCAATTCTGCCAACGCCATGCTGACCAGCGACTTCATTTAAATGAAGGATGAGATCAGATAATGAATACTGGATACCGTCAATGGCTGTTGGTTTTCCTTTTTCAAACGTGATTTCAATGATCTCAGGTGTGTCAGGAGTTTTTTCAAGCGGATTCGTCAGATCATATGCCCCTTCTGGCGGCGCAGCCCAAGGATCTTCTAAGATGCCACATTCGTTACTTCTGCCCCAAAGGTTTTGGTCGATTGAATATGGGCTGTCTAAGTTAATTGGAATTGGAATACCATGCTTTTGTGCATAATCAATTTCTTCATCACGAGACCATTTCCATTCACGTACTGGCGCAAGTACTTCTAGGTCTGGATTTAATGCTTTAATGGATACTTCAAAACGAACTTGGTCGTTCCCTTTTCCTGTACATCCGTGAGCCACTGCTACTGCATTTTCTTTCTCTGCTACTTCTACTAATTTTTTTGCAATAAGTGGACGAGATAAGGCAGAGACAAGCGGGTATTTTCCTTCATACATTGTGTGTGCTTGTAATGCAGTCAGTGCAAATTCTTCAGCAAATTCTTCTTTTGCGTCGATCATGTAGGATTGAACCGCTCCGACTTGAAGTGCTTTTTGCTGAACGAATGCTAAGTCTTTTCCTTCACCTACGTCCAGGCAGCAAGCGACAACTTCGTATCCTTGCTCTTGTAACCATTTAACTGCAACAGAGGTATCAAGACCTCCGGAATATGCTAATACGACTTTTTTATTTTGTGACATGATTGAAAAGCTCCTCTCGCTTGTTTTGATTCTGTGAATGTTTTTTGCATAAAAATAAGTTTTAATTTATAAACATGCATTTAGTATGTATACACTGTAACAAGGAAAAATTGTTTTTTCAACCCCTTTATGAAAAAAACTCTGCCAATTTTTCTTGGCAGAGTCATTATGGGCTATTTTTGATCTTTTTCAAGCTCACGCAAGACGTGAGGAAGCTCTGGAATAATGAGTTTGGTCATGGCTAATCGAACCGCTCCAGTAGAGCCCGGCGTGGCAAAGACAGCTTTTTGGTTGATCACCCCTGCCGTTGCTCTAGACAAGATAGCCGCAGAACCAATGTCTTCTGTATAGCTTAGCATGCGAAAGATTTCGCCAAAGCCCGGCAGCTCTTTGGAGAAAAGAGGGGTAATTGATTCAATGGTGACATCTCTTGCCGCAATACCTGTCCCCCCATTTAACAAGACGGCATCAATCTTCACTTCACTTGTTCCTTCTAATACGGCGTCTTGAATCGCTCCAATTTCATCTTCCACAATATCGTATGCAAGAATCAGATGTCCCTGTTCTTTGAGCAAATCAATCATGAGACGGCCGCTTTTATCCGTTTCTTTCGTCCTTGTATCACTGACCGTAATGACTTTTAAATGAAGCCTCGCTTTCGCCTCACGTTTATGTTCCGCAACGCTCATCTTTTACACCGCTTCCTTTCGCTCCTTATTGGATCACATTATAGCATGCTGCTTTCAACAAAAAAAAGCTCTTTCCCATTAGGAAAAGAGCTGCACAAAATGTATTACGCTAAGCGCATAACGTCTCTTGCAATCATCACTTCTTCGTTTGTTGGAATCACGATGACTTTCACAGGAGAGTGCGGATAGCTGATGAATGCTTCTTCGCCTCTCATGTTGTTAAGAGAAGGGTCCCAATAAACGCCCATGAATTCTAGCCCACGAAGTACACGTGCTCTCACTTCTGAACTATTCTCACCAATTCCAGCTGTGAAGATGATCGCATCTACGCCATTCATTCTCGCTGCATAAGAACCGATGTATTTGTGAATACGGCTAGCAAAGATATCAAGGGCTACCTCTGCACGGTCGTTTCCTTCTTCTGTTGCTTCTTCGATATCACGAAGGTCACTTGAAAGACCAGACACGCCTAAAAGGCCACTCTTCTTATTCAAAGTAGAGAGTACTTCTTCAGCAGTATGTCCTGTTTTCTCCATAATAAATGGAATGAGGGCAGGGTCAATGTTACCTGAACGTGTACCCATCGCAACACCAGCAAGTGGTGTGAAGCCCATTGATGTATCGATTGATTTTCCGCCTTCTACTGCTGCGATACTCGCACCATTTCCTAGGTGGCAAGAAATTAAACGAAGCTCTTCAAGAGGACGACCTAATAGCTCTGCTGCACGTTCTGTGACAAACTTATGGCTTGTTCCGTGGAATCCGTATTTACGAATACCAAAGTTTTTGTAGTAATCGTACGGAAGGCTGTATAGGTAAGACTGCTCTGGCATTGTTTGGTGGAAGGCTGTATCGAACACAGCAATCGCTGGTACGTCAGGCAGAATTTGTTTGAATGCTTTGATTCCTACAACATTTGCAGGGTTGTGAAGTGGTGCTAGCTCAGAAAGCTGATCAATGTCATTGATGACTTCGTCTGTTAATAGAACAGAGTCGCTGAACTTCTCTCCCCCGTGAACGACGCGGTGTCCTACGCCATCAATTTCATTAAAGTCTTTGATGATGTGGAATTCAGTTAATTTTTCAAGCAGCATTTTTACCGCTACTGCGTGATCTGGAATATCTGTGATTTCTGTTTTCTTTTCTCCATCTACAGAAATCGTAAAGATACTGTTGTCCATTCCTATTCTTTCAACAAGACCTTTCGTTAAAACGGTTTCTTCTGGCATGTCGAACAATTGGAATTTAAGAGATGAGCTTCCTGCGTTGATTGCAATAATTTTGGACATTCTTGTCGCTCCTTTTACTCAGTTGTTATATAAGGTTTCACGTTTTTTCCGGTGCTATATTCAACCTGTTTGAACGGGTCTTTTATAGTTTAACGATAAGTCCGAAAAATATCTGACTTTTTCATTTAAACATTGAAAACTTTGCATTTCAAGTACACCTTCGAACTGTTATCGCTTACATCAATAAGTCGTTATTTTCTGAAAAGTAAAATAGCCAGACATCACTCTGGCTATTCTTTCGTTTCTTTTTCTTCTATAAACCACTGATCTAATTTTCTCATCACACCCACCATGGCTTCCTTCTGTGAAAAAGACGGCAGATTGGCAAACAGCATCCGTTTTGGCGCTTCCAGCCCCTCTTTCTTCTTTTGCATGACAAATAAGCTTTTGGCGTGCTTTTTGTCTTTGAACATAGAGACTGGAAGTTGAATTAAAGCATTCATATAAGCGTGATCTTTGATGAAATCTTTTAATTGCACACTTTCTTTTCCTTCAAACAAGTCGTTTGGAATGATGAAGAATAAAAAGCCTCCCTCTTTCGTGTAACGAAGACTTTGTTCAATGAATAAATAATGCGCAAAGGAATGTCCTTCTTTTGCCTTTAATTCAAAGTCTGCTGCACGCTCATCATTTGGGTAATAGCCAACTGGAAGACTGCATACGGTGACATCTGCCGGTGAGATGAGAAGCGGCTCAAGGCTGTCCTGATGAAAAAGCTCGACTTCTTTCTCTTCTAAATTCGCCTGTGCCCAAGCAATTTTAATGAGCACATCATCAATTTCAGAGGCAAAGCCGCGTTTTGTTTCTGCAGTGAGATTGTTTAAGACAGCAAGGAGTAAGTTTCCTGTTCCCGCTGCTGGATCAAAGACAGCAAGCTCTTTTTGACCTTCTAAAAATTTATTCACCAAATAGCTGACAAACAGACCAATCGTATCTGGCGTCATTTGACGGTTTGGATGTGAAATATCCTTTTGTCCTTTCAGTACGGCGAGCTGAAACGCTTTTCGAATCTGCTCATGATCAAAAGAGCCAAAATCTGCTTTCTCTATTAATTCCTTTAGTAAACCGTTTCGATCGTTTGCCTGAAAGAAAGCCTCTCCTGCCTCTGCCAATGCTTCAATATAGGAAATACTCTGTTCCTTTTTCAATCGATGGGAGGCTGTATCGAGCAGCTCAAAAATCGTACTCACTTGATCTTTCTGCAATGCTTTTCTCTCCTCGCTTTGTTAAAAGCTATATGTTTTCATTGAAAAGAGCCCCAGTATGAAGCCGGAGCTCTTGTCGATGCTGCTTTTATAACAGTGATTTCGCAGCTTCAATGGCTTTTTCATAATTTGGATGATTCGTTGCTTCGCTTACGTATTCAGTGTAAATCACTTTACCGTTAGAGTCTAATACGAAAACTGCACGCGCCAATAAACGCAATTCTTTGATATATACACCAAACGCTTCACCAAAAGACATATCTCTGTGATCAGATAATGTTTCTACATTTTCAATTCCGTTTGCTCCGCACCAGCGTGCTTGTGCAAATGGAAGATCTGCACTAATCGTATAAATGTTGACAGGACCTAAACCGGCTGCCTCTTCATTGAAACGTCTTGTTTGTGCGTCACACACACCTGTATCAATAGAAGGAATCACTGAGATGATCGTCACTTTTCCTGTTAAATCAGAAAGTGAAACTTCTCCGAGTGAGTTCGTTAATACCGTAAAATCTGGAGCCTGTCCGCCTACTTTCACTTCATTTCCTACAAGCGTTACAGGGCTACCTTTAAATGTGATCGATGCCAAAACAATTCCTCCCTTATCAAATGTATGGTTCTATTCTAGTAGAGAAATGAAAAAACTGCAAAGCTTAATCGTCCATTTCGAAAAAAAGTTAACTGCAGCGCAGTTAACTTTTTACAGGTCGATGTCATCTAGTTTTCGTTCTTTGTGGCGATGCTCCCGTTCATCTTTCTTAAACATGTGCTGAAGACGTTCAATTGCTTGAGGAGCAGAATCCAATATTTTATCAAGCAGATGTGTGTTTTCATCCAAATGAAGCATTCGAACTCCGTTTGTTCCCACAATTAAAAAGGCAATTGGTGTAATGGATACCCCGCCACCGCTCCCACCGCCAAATGGGAGTCTCGGTTCTTTTCTTTCTTGTTCATCAGAACGTTTTTCTTTCTTTTGGTTACCGTTAAATTCACTGCCGCCTGCTGCAAATCCAAAGCCGACCTTTGATACAGTGAGTATGACACTCCCATCAGGGGTTTCCACTGGATCGCCGATAATTGTATTCACATCGATCATTTCTTTTAAGTTTTCCATCGCTGTCTTCATCAGACCTTGGATTGGATGATCTGCCATTTTCGGGTTCCTCCTTAAACAGATGATTCATTCTTCGTTGCTTGAAGAGAGGCATTTTTTCTTGCCTTTCTTCCTTTTAACCAATGGACAAGTAATCGAATGGCTGCAAGCATAGCATGTCCAATACGAAAATAAGCTATACATGTAAAATGTATCTGTGACACGTTGTGCTGAAAGGCAGGAATCACTTCATATACAGGTTTATGCTTAAAGGTGAGATGCTCCTGCATAAAGGCAAGCAGTGCTCCTTTGACTGACCACACACCACCTGCTGCTACACCTGTTAATGCTGCGTCATGAAAACCGATCCATGTCGACCAGTGAAAAGATACAATTTTTATATGTATAAAGAACTGGCGCATGATTCGGTTTAGATCCACAACCTCTTTTGCGATCCGCTCCATTTGATGAAGAATTTGCTTCATATCACGTTTGTCTACTTTTTTATGCAGAGATTCTTTTTCGTGACTAGGCGTTTTGGAGCCGGCCATTTTCTTTTCACGAATATCAATTGTTTGATCTTCCGTATTCACTCTCACCATCGGAATCTCTTTGTTGAGCCTGACGATTCCATATAAGGTGATGACCTTCAGTGCAAGATGGTCATTGTCATTTGCATGTGAATACTCAAGTGATATAGTCACTTTCATGAAGATCAATAAGATCACAAGGAGACAAATAGCTGAGATCCAAACGTAAAGCACTGTGCTCACTTCCTCCATAACAAATGATGCTTCCCTTACGATTATGGCTCTCAAGCTGGATTTTATACCCAATCATAAAAAAAGAGTTTGACCGGCCTCGGTCAAACTCCCTGTGATTACACGCTTGATTCTTTTTTTTCATACAAATGTTCATGGACGACCACCGTATCAGCAAAGTAGTCATGAATCCCTTGCTTTTTCGGTGAGAACCCAACAACAGCATAGAGAACAAAAAGCGTATGAATATACCGACCAACGATTTCTCTAAAGAAAATGACATCCCATGTCAGCTGCTTCTCAGGCTGAAGTGAGACAACTTTGATCCCAAACACCATCTTGCCAAGTGTTTGTTGAAAAATTTTCGTCATGATGGCGAAATAAAGCAGGAAGACAATCGTCGTTGTGACTGAAAATGGAGAAAACCATCCTCCTCCTTTTGACCAGCCAAACAGACTAAAGATTGGAGAAACCGTCAAATGGTTAACACCCCAGACGACGAGCCAATCAAGGATAAACGCCCAAAATCTAATCCAAAAACCTGCAAAAGCCTGTGCTTCAATTGAAGCGCGCTTCACAAGGGCCGGCTGCGATTCTTCCTCTTGGCTGCGGCTTTCGCTTACTTCATCGAATGTAGAATCCATCTATGATCCCTCCTTTATTTTGAATAGAGATACATCGGTTTAGACCCGTTTGAGCCAGCCAGTGTTTCTTTTAAATTCAGAAAATCAATTTCGCTTTTAAAGAGCTTACTTGCACTCATATTCAAGAGAGAGTTCCAGCCAAAGCTTTGAGAATAGCTGACAACTTTTGCCCCTTTTAAGCCTTTTTCACTTTTCTTCATCGCTTTTAGTGCATCTTCATAGTATCCAAGCTCATCCACTAATCCATTGGACTTCGCCTGCTTTCCATCATATACTCGGCCATCGGCAATTTTCTTGACGTCCTGTTTAGACATGCCGCGTCCTTCAGAGATGACTTTGACAAACCCTTCATAAGAGTTGTCGACCATGCTTTGCATGATGTCACGCTCATCCTTTGTCATATCACGGTTTGGAGACATGATGTCTTTAAATTTTCCGCTCTTAATGGTTTCATATTTAATGCCTAAATTATCCGCTAGCTTGGAATAATTCAAACTTTGCATGATGACACCTAGAGAACCTGTTAATGTTTCAGGTGAAGCAAAGATTTTTTTCGCTGGTGTCGACACATAATAACCGCCAGAAGCTGCCATTGATCCCATTGATACGTAAATTGGCTTCTTCGCTTTTTTCACTTCTTCTAATTTTTTATGTATTTCAGCACTTTCATAAACACCACCGCCAGGAGAGTTGACGCGAAGCAATACACCTTTTACAGAAGCATCATCTTTTGCTTTATCTAATTCTTTCAAGAACGCACGATGATCATACGCTTCTCCGCCTAAGAGGCTTGATGCACCACCGTTATCTTGAATGGTTCCATTAATCTCAAGAACAGCAATTTTACTCGCTCCGCTACCATCCTCTAGTACCTTCTCTTCTATTTCATCCCCGAATTGATAGCTCATTTTATTGTCATTGAAGTTTTCGAACAAGGCCATCGTGACACTAATCACAATTGAAAATCCGAAAACACCAAGTGCAATGATTAAGGCTACCCATCTTTTCGCATTCATCTTTTTCTCCTCCTTTTTTGTCTCACTTCATACATACGAATACACACATGAAATGTTTCACAGAAATTGTGGGTTTTTTACATTTCATTTCAACATATGATAGCACCTATCTTAAATGACGATCAACTTTACATCTTCTATTATCAGAAGCTCATGACAAGAAATTGTCTTTTTTATCCTCTCCCCACGTCTAATAGCACAGGTGTTCACCGCAACGAAACACCTAGACTTTTCTTCAATAAAAAAACAGCTATTAAATTATGCTCAAAGTCAGCAATTTCGAATCACTTACATCGACTCATTTCTGAAAGGTTAACTTTCTATCTCTATGTGCGTCTTTCTAAATTTTTTACTTTCATATGAAAAAAGTGTAAAATGTGAGCAAGGGTTTACATGTAAGCCCTTTATTATCAGAAATCTATTTATGACAACAAAGGGGAGAACGTCAATGACAGACAATCGTCGCAATGTATTTTTCTTTTACAAAAAAGATCATGAATTGGATGGACACATTTCTTCTCTGGAAAAGCTCGCTACCGATCAAGGCTTTCAAGTCGTAAAGCGTGCAGAGGATGCCCATATTATTGCTTCAATTGGCGGGGACGGCACATTTCTTCAAGCAGTTCGCAAAACGAATTTCCGTGATGACTGCTTGTACGTAGGGGTATCAAAAACAGAGAATTCGCATCTATACTGCGATTTTTCATTAGAGCATTTTGATAAAATGATTGATGCCATGAACTCCGAACAAATTGAAGTGAGGAAATATCCAATCATTGATGTAAGCGTTGACAGTACCAATCAGTTCCATTGCTTAAATGAACTGTCCATCCGCTCTAGCATCATTAAAACATTTGTTATCGATGTGTATATAGATGATTTTCACTTTGAAACCTTTAGAGGCGACGGGATGATTATTTCCACTCCGACCGGTTCAACAGCCTACAATAAATCCGTTAACGGTGCCGTGGTTGATCCGATGCTCCCTTGTATGCAAGTAACAGAGCTTGCGTCGTTAAATAACAACTCGTACCGTACACTTGGCGCACCATTCATTTTAAGCAGTGACCGCAAGCTTACGCTAAAGGTCGTGCAGGACGGAAACGATCATCCGATTATTGGACTTGATAATGAAGCACTAGGCACGAAACATGTCAAACAAATGGACATTGGGCTTTCAGGCAAAGTGATTAAAACGGTTAAATTAAAAGACAACTCCTACTGGGAAAAAGTCAAACGCAGATTCCTTTAATCAAAAAGCTCCGATACGGGGCTTTTTTTCATGACTTTTCATTCACGATCATGGTGTCTTTGAAAAGATATGGTATGATGTCACAAAGTATGAATGTACGAAAAGGAGAACACGATGCCATTACAACATTTTGATCAATACCCATTAAGCGATGAATTGAAACAAGCGTTAGAAGCGCTTCACTTCCATACACCTACACCCGTTCAGCACGAGACGTTATCAGTTGCTTTTTCAAAGCAGGATCTGATCGTCAAGTCCCAGACCGGCAGCGGCAAAACAGCAGCCTATGGTCTGCCAATTTGTGAAATGGTGGATTGGGCCCAAAATAAACCTCAAGCCCTCATCCTCGTCCCAACACGAGAATTAGCAATGCAGGTCAAACAGGACCTCACGAGCCTTGGACGATTTAAACGAATCAAAGCCGCAGCCATTTATGGAAAAGCCTCTTTTCAAGCACAAAAAGTAGAGCTTGCGCAAAAAAACCATATTGTGTGCGGAACACCAGGGCGACTATTGGATCACCTTGAAAAAGGCACTCTTTCTTTAGAAAACCTCGAATTTTTCGTGTTAGATGAAGCAGATGAAATGTTGAACATGGGGTTTATTGAGCAAGTTTCTTCCATTATTCAGCATCTACCGCCTAAGCGCATGTCGATGCTCTTTTCAGCGACGATGTCTGCTGAAATGAAGGAACTCAGTGAGCAATTTTTACAGTCGCCAAAAGTGATTGAGATTGATCGTGAGGAAACCCCTGTACAGCAAATCACTCATACCGTGATTGAAACAGAAGAAGAAGCCAAATTCTCACTTCTCCAACGAACGATCGTTATCGAAAATCCAGATAGTTGTATCATTTTCTGCAATACACAAGAACGAGTAAATGAACTGACAATGAAGCTGGACGATTGGGATGTCCCTTGTGACAAAATTCATGGGGGCATGAGACAGGAAGACCGCTTTGACGTCATGGATGAATTTAAAAGCGGTGAGTTCCGCTATCTGATCGCAACAGATATTGCAGCTCGGGGAATCGATGTAAGCGATATGACACATGTGATTCATTACGACCTGCCCTATGAAAAAGAACGTTATATTCATCGCACTGGAAGAACGGGTAGAGCGGGTAAAAGCGGGAAAACAATTGCCTTTATGACCAAGCACGCGCAGCCGTTCATTGATGAATTAAAGCAAGAGGCCGGCATTGATTTTCAGATTCAGCCCTATCCTACGAAGGAAGAAGCGGAGCAGCATATAGCAAGCTTCGAAGAGAAGATTGAAACACCTATTCAGAAGGAAAATAAGCAGGCCGGTGTAGAGAAGGATATTATGAAGCTCTATTTTAACGGTGGGAAGAAAAAGAAACTGCGCGCCGTTGATTTCGTTGGGACCATTGCCAAAATAGAAGGCGTTGCATTTGATGACATTGGGATTATTACGATTCAGGAAACGAAAACGTATGTCGATATTTTAAATGGCAAAGGCCCTCTTGTGCTGAAAGCCATGCGTCACACAACGATTAAGGGCAAGCAGCTAAAAGTACATGAAGCACGCTCATAAAAAGTGAAGGCCAAGCGCCTTTACTTTTTTTTGAGATGAAATGAGTCCACAAACCCTGATGCCGTCAGTCTTTTCAATGTCCAACATGACAAATGTCATATCGAATACATGATGGGTGCTACTATGAGCATGATCCCTTTCCTTCTATACTTTGAAGTAGAAAGAAACGGAAAGGACTTGATCTTCCATGAAGACTTCAACAAACACGCAGCAGCAAGCCACTTTAAGAAAACAAGTAGGCCAATTTTCTGGTGCTGATTCAAAAAAAAGTATCATGCAGCTCTTTAATACATTTATTCCATTTTTGGGGCTTTGGTTTCTTGCCTATTATAGCCTGAACATCTCCTACCTTTTAACCCTCTTCTTTGCGGTCATTGCAGCTGGTTTTTTAGTACGTGTCTTTATTATTTTTCATGACTGCTGCCACCATTCCTTTTTTAAACAGAAGCCGCTGAATCACCTGTTTGGTTTCTTAACGGGTGTACTCACCCTTTTCCCTTATCTTCAATGGCAAAGAGATCATTCGATTCACCATGCCACAAGCAGTAATTTAGACAAACGAGGTACTGGTGACATTTGGCTCCTGACAGTCAAAGAATATCAAGAAGCATCTGTATGGACGAAAATTCGCTACAGAATATACCGCAATCCCTTTGTGATGTTTATTTTAGGACCAATCTTTGTATTCCTAATTCAAAATCGTTTCAACGTCAAAAGTGCTCGTAAAAAAGAGCGCTGGAATACCTATTTCACAAACGTATCGATTGTTTTGCTCGCAGGGGCGACCTATCTCCTTTTTGGCTGGCAGGGTTTGTTACTTGTCCAAGGTCCAATATTTCTGATTTCTGGATCAATCGGTGTATGGCTGTTTTATGTGCAGCATACGTTTGAGGATTCTTACTTTGAAGCTGATGAGCATTGGAATTATGTGCAGGCAGCTGTAGAAGGCAGTTCTTTTTACAAATTGCCAAAGCTCCTTCAATGGTTAACAGGCAATATCGGTTATCACCATGTCCATCATTTAAGTCCGAGGGTACCGAATTATCATTTAGAGCATGCCCATGAGCATAGTGAGCCGCTTCAAAATGTTCCAACCATCACTTTAAAAACAAGTATCGATTCGATGAAATTTAGACTTTGGGATGAAGAGACGAAAGCATTCGTTACCTTTAAAGAAGCACGTCAGACTAAAGCTACACCTGTCATCAAAGGAAACATTCTCAAGAAGAATGCATAAACGACGCAAGCTCTTTCTTACAATAGAAGGAGCTTGTTGTATTTGCAGGATGCGGTAACGTGTTCAATTTGATAAAGTAGTGAAAAAGAATGAAAAAATGGAAAAGGTGATTCACGGATGAAAAAACAACTTAAAATTCAAAAACTACATGGGATTTCCCCATATATTTGGGCCATTTTTTTCATTCTGCCCTTTTATTTTATCTTTAAGATTCCTTCGACTTTAGGCATTGTCATCGGCATTATTTTGAACGTCGTCTTTTTCGCTGTCTACCGTTTTGCCTTTGTCGCAAAAGGCTGGTCGTTATATGTATTCGGTCTTCTATTGATCGCGATTTCTACAGGTTATGTGATGCTCTACAGCTACATTTATTTCGCTTTTTGCATCGCCTATTTCAATGGACATATTAAAAGAAAAGTACCTTTCTATATCTTATACTACATCCATCTATCGAGTGCCGCCGTGGCGGTGAACTTTAGTTTGATTTTAAAAAAGGGCTGGTTTCTCACACAAATTCCTTTTGTTGTGATCACTCTTATTAGTGCCGTTATGCTCCCTCTCAGCATAAGAAGCAGGAAAGAACGTGAACGGCTTGAAGAGAAATTAGAATATGCCAATGAACGGATCGCCGATCTTGTGAAGATTGAAGAAAGGCAGCGCATTGCACGTGATCTGCATGACACCCTTGGCCAAAAGCTTTCCCTTATCGGTTTAAAGAGTGACCTTGCCCGAAAACTCGTGTATAAAGATCCTGAACAGGCTCGTACCGAACTAAAAAGCGTCCAGCAAACCGCTAGAACATCTCTCAATGAAGTCCGAAAAATTGTTTCCTCCATGAAAGGCATTCGAATCAAGGATGAAATATCGAATATAGAACAAATCCTTGAAGCGGCCGGTATTGAATTGATATATGATGAAAAGAAAGCATCGAAACACCTCTCTCTTCTCAACGAAAACATTGTGAGCATGTGTATAAAAGAAGCGGTCACGAATATCGTCAAACATAGTGATGCCACTGTCTGTAAAATCACCATTCATCAAAAGTCAAAAGAAGCGGTCATCACGGTTGAAGATGATGGGACATTTAAAGGAGATCATCCACCCTTTCAGACGAAAGGACATGGCCTTTTAGGCATTAGAGAAAGATTAGAATTTGCTAATGGACGCCTGCACATTGAGACAAAAGATGGGACGAAGCTGATCATGAGCATTCCAAATGATTCAGCAGCAAAAGAAAAGGAGGGGATGAAATGATTCACATCTTTATTGCAGAAGATCAGCAAATGCTGCTTGGTGCACTCGGTTCACTTCTTGATTTAGAAGATGATATGAAGGTTGTTGGAAAAGGCTCAAACGGCCAGGACGCCATTGATTTTGCTAAAAAACACCCCGTTGATATTTGTTTAATGGATATTGAAATGCCAGGGAAAACTGGGCTCGATGCAGCTGAAGAACTCAAAGAATCAGATGTGAAAATCATCATTTTAACGACCTTTGCCCGTTCTGGATATTTCCAAAGAGCGCTGAAAGCTGGCGTTAGCGGTTATATGCTGAAAGACAGCCCAAGTGAAGAGCTGGCAAGTGCCATTCGCAGCGTGATGAAAGGAAAAAAGGTGTACGCCCCCGAATTAATGGAAGACTTATATAGCGACGAGAACCCCTTAACCGAACGAGAAAAATCCGTCCTTGAGCTCGTTGCTGACGGTAAAAATACGAAAGAAATCGCAAAGGAACTCAGCATTAAAAGCGGCACTGTCCGTAACTACATATCGATTATTTTAGATAAACTAGAAGTCAAAAATCGAATTGAAGCCATCACACGCTCAAAAGAAAAAGGCTGGTTTAAATAAGAAAAAAAGATCAGGTCATACGCAGCC
>NZ_NKHG01000032.1 GCF_002744245.1 Bacillus pumilus
TCAACAATCTGAAGATGTCCTGAAACGGGCATCTTCTTTTATGTGACTGGGGCTGGATTAAATAGGCACAGGTCGTTATGAATCCCCCAATGATCGGCCCACGTTTCTTTTCGGCCGCTGGCGACATCTAGTATATAGTGAAACATATCTGTCCCTATTTCCTCGATTGTCGCTTCTCCAGTTGCAATACGGCCTGCATCAAAATCAATAAGATCTGGCCACTGTGTCTGTAAACTGGTTCTCGTAGAAACTTTTACTACGGGTGCTGCTGCTAGGCTGTATGGAGTTCCTCTGCCTGTTGTAAAAATTTGCAAATTCATGCCGGAGGCGAGCTGTAGTGTCCCGCAGACAAAATCGCTTGCCGGCGTAGCAGCAAATATCAATCCCTTGGCCGCAGCTTTCTCACCAGGACCAATCACACCAGAGATTGGACTTGTGCCTGACTTGACGATAGAGCCAAGCGCCTTTTCTACGACATTGGATAAACCGCCTTTTTTATTTCCTGGGGAAGGATTTGCACTTCTATCTGCCTGCCCTCTGTTTAAATAGTCGTCGTACCATTTCATCTCCTGTATCAGTGCCTGCCTCGTTTCTTCATTAACAGCCCGTGGTGTTAATAGATGAATGGCATCCCGCACTTCTGTCACTTCTGAAAAAAGAACGGTTGCGCCTGCTCTGACAAGGAGATCTGCTGCATATCCAACGGCAGGATTTGCCGTTACACCTGAGAATGCATCGCTTCCTCCGCATTGTAAGCCAACCACTAAATCCGATACAGGACATGGGACGCGGGTCCTTCCATTGAGTTTTATTAGTTTGTGCTCTGCAGCCTTCATAATGGAGGTAATCATTGAAGCAAAGCCTGATTCTTCCTGTAATGATAAAATATCGTGTTGCTGATCTTCTGAGACAATGCGTGAAGGAACGAGCTTTTCGCAGCCTAATCCAATGACCAGCACCTCTCCGCCAAAGTTTGGATGTGTGGCTAGGTTTTGGATGGTTCTGATGGGAATGACCGCATCTGGTGCATGAATGGCCACACCGCAGCCGTACTGATGGTGGAGGGGAATAACGTCATCGACATTTGGATATTTCGGCAGCAACTCTTCCTTGATTTTTTTGACAGCATAATCAAGAACCCCAACGACACATTGCACGCTTGTTGTAATTCCGAGAATATTTTTAGTGCCAACAGAATCATCTGAATTTCGGTAGCCCTCAAATTCATAGCCATCAAGCTTTTTAAGAGGAGAGCCGCTGTATGTTTCGTATGATAATTCATCTAAAGGAGGGGGGGATGGCATTTGAACAAGCTGCTCTTTCACCCAACCTCCTTGCGTGATGGTTTCTTTAGCGTACCCAATAATTTCACCATATCGGATAATTGGCGCATGCTGTTCAATAGTTGTAAGTGCTACTTTATGCCCTTGAGGGATTCGTTCGGTTAACGACAATCCACACGGAAAGGCTGTGCCAACTGGTAATCCGCCATCATTAACGATGATTGCTACGTTATCCTTTGGGCTTACTTGAATATATAGGGGTGCTTCCTGTGCCTTTTGATTCATGAGATCACTCCTTCTGAAAGCGTTATCTTTTTTAGACAAGAGGAAGCACATCCGCTTCCACATTATGGCGTTTGATTTAATCCTTTTAAAATTTTATCACGTACAAACTTCAAATGTTCATGCATATGAAAGTGTGCTTGATATGGGTCTTTATGTCAAGCGCTTCATAAATTTTCCGATGATAATTAACGGTCACTTTTTTTTCTCGATAAGGAATTTGGCTGTCAATCTTGGCATGTGATACTAAAAGCGCCTGAATCATCCCTTCAACAACTGGATTGTTTGCACTTAAGGCAATAATCCGGTGGAATTCTTTATCTGCTTCACCATAGTTGTTATCTGTACTTTCCTCAATCGTTTCAATGGTTTTTTCTAATTTTTTTAATTCTTCTTCACTGATCTTCTCAGCAGCAATGGTGACAAGGCCTAGTTCTAGTACCATTCGAGCCTCTATAATGGCTGGTAAATTATCTTGAGCTAGTGCGAGCATAACAGAAAAAGGCTGGTTGCTGATTTTATCATTAAAATATGTGCCGCCTCGTGTTTTCCTTGTGATGACACCTAATGTTTCAAGAGAACTTAAGGCCTCGCGCAGCACAGGGCGGCTTACTGATAAAATATCCATTAATTCCATTTCTGTCGGCAGTTTGTCACCAGCTTTTAATTGACCGCTAGACAATAAATGAACGATACGTTCAATGACTTGTTTTGCTAATGTTTTTCGGTTAACTGTTTCAAATTTAAGTTCATCCATGCGTTCATTCACGAGTCATTCTCTCCCTTCAATTGTTCAATTGTAAGACAAAGTGAAGGGGAATACAATCATTTACAGTCAAACTACCGAATCAAACAAGGTTTTTTCGGATTGAATGTCCAGCCATCAATGAGATATTGCATCTGAATGGCATCATTTCTTGCACCAAGCTTCATGCGTTCATATAACCGGTTGGCCTCCTCTAGCTTTTCTATATCAATTTGAATACCCAGCCCAGGTTCTTGAGGCACTTTTACACGTCCTTCTTTGATTGAAAGCGGGTTCTTGGTTAATTGCTGTCCGTCTTGCCATATCCAGTGGGTATCAATGGCTGTTATATGACCTGGGGCGGCGGCAGCAACGTGTGTAAACATGGCTAGTGATATATCAAAATGATTGTTAGAGTGCGACCCCCAAGTCAATCCAGTATCATGACACGTCTGAGCTACTCTGACCGAACCTTCCATTGTCCAAAAATGTGGGTCCGCAAGTGGAATATCAACCGCATGTAATTGGATCGCATGTGACAACTGACGGAAATCGGTTGCGATCATATTCGTAGCAACTTGAATTCCGGTAGCTCGTTTGAATTCGGCCATAATTTCTCGGGATGAGAACCCGTCTTCTGCTCCACATGGATCTTCTGCATATGCAAGCAGATGTTGTTTTCCTTTGCAAAGCTGAATGGCCTCATCAAGAGACCAAGCTCCATTAGGGTCAAGTGTGATACGCGCATTTGGAAAACGTTTTGAAAGAGATTCTACGGCTTCCATCTCTTCTTCTCCAGAAAAGACGCCGCCTTTCAACTTAAAATCCCGAAACCCATAGCGTTCATAAGCCGCTTCAGCCAAACGGACAATATCCATCGGTGTTAGAGCTTTTTGACGCCTTAGCCGGAACCAGCTGCAAGATGAATGATCTTCTTTCAAATAGGGGAGAGGGGTTTTCATCTGATCCCCTATGTAAAATAAATATCCAAGCATGTCAACTTCCTGTCTCTGTTGACCAGTTCCTAATAAAGAAGCAACCGGCTCTTCTAAAAATTGACCTAATAAATCGAGCAAAGCAGCTTCTAAAGCTGTAACAGCATGTATTGTTGTCCGTAAGTCAAAGGTTTGATTGCCTCTCCCGTCTGTATCAAGGTCTTGAAATGTATGCTGTACCGATTGCAGGATGGCATGATATTGCCCAATTGGTTTTTCGAGGACAAGTCTGGCGGCATTTTCAAGTGTTTGACGAATGTTTTCGCCGCCGGGAACTTCGCCGACTCCTTGACGCCCACTGCTATCCGTTAATATCACAACATTTCTTGTAAAAAAAGGTCCATGCGCCCCGCTTAGATTCAAAAGCATACTGTCATGGCCTGCAACAGGAATCACTTTCATGTCAGTAATGTAAGGGAGATTGGTTGTTCGTTCTTTTTTCACTTCTTTTAAGTATTGATTCATATGCATCCTCCTTTATATAAAACGCTTTCAAATTGAACTGGATGAAACTGGGGCCGGTGGAGTGGACGGGGGTTCTTTTAGCTTCACACGTTTAATGGGGCCCACAAGGAATAAATAACTTAAGATCGCAATGACGGCATTACTGCCGACAAATACAAGCGCACCACTGAAAGAGCCTGTCGCATTTACAATATATCCAATGATAATGGGTGTTGTAATAGACGCAATGTTGCCAAAGGTATTAAATAAACCGCCGCTTAAACCCGCACATTCCTTTGGGGAGGTATCTGATACAACGGCCCAGCCAAGTGCCCCAAATCCTTTTCCAAAGAAAGCAAGCGACATAATCGCAACAACAATCCATGAAGATTCTGTATAGTTGCAGATAATCATACTGCATGAAAGCAACATGCCTATAATAATCGGTGTCTTTCGTGCGAAAGTAAGCGATTTCCCTCTTTTTAATAAGAAATCGGATAACAAGCCACCAAGAATCCCGCCTAAAAAGCCGCAGAGTGCTGGCAGGGAAGCAACAAAACCTGCTTCGAGAATGGACATTCCTTTTGCTTGAACAAGATAGACGGGAAACCACGTTAAGAAAAAATAAGTGAGGGTGGTAATACAATATTGAGCAATGTAAACGCCGATTAACATTCGATTTGAAAGTAATTGTTTCACGTATGGCCATTTGGGCTCTTTATTTCGCTGGCTCTTATCATCGTCCATTGAGGTCAAAGCTCCGCCTTTTGAAATGTAGTCAAGCTCTGCTGCGTTAATTTTCGGGTGATGTTTCGGGTTATAGACCGTTTTTAACCAAAGAAAAGACAACAAGATACCGAGAATGCCCATGACAACAAAAACAGAATGCCATCCTAAAGAATGTGTAAGCCAGCCCATAATAGGGGAGAAAATGACAAGCGCAAAATACTGAGCTGAATTAAAGAAAGCAGAAGCTGTTCCGCGTTCAGAACTAGGAAACCATGCAGCTACTACACGACTATTTCCTGGAAAGGAAGGGGCTTCAGCCAGCCCAACTAAAAATCGAAGGGCAAAAAGAAGAATAATCGCAGTACCTGCTGTAAAAAAACCTATGACACCTTGAAGCAATGTAAACAAAGACCAAAAGAAAATGCTGAAGGCAATGACAATTTTAGAGCCAAATTTATCTAATAAATAACCGCCAGGCAGTTGACCAATGACATATGCCCAGCCAAAAGCAGAAAAGACATAACCCATTGAAATAGAGCTAAGACCAAGATCATGCTGAATAGAATCTCCAGCAATAGATAGGGTAGCACGATCCGCATAATTGACAGAAGTGACAAGAAACAGCATGAAGACGATAAACCAGCGGACAGACGTTTTTTTATCTGTTTGTGACGCATGGAAGAGTTTATTTATCATGATTTCTTCTCCTTTTCTAAATTAGAGAATTGAGGAGGGCAGGTGCCCTCTCAAATGCTTCAAATTTACGATTTCATGAATACCGTTTGTATGGCTGTGAAGAATTCCTTTGCCGCTTCTCCTTGTTCACGGGAATGAGAGCTTGATTGTTTCATTCCACCAAATGGAGCTTGTAATTCTACACCTGCACTTTCTGCATTAATTCTAATGAGCCCTGCTTGGATATTCTGAATAAAGGTCAGCATACGGCCGATGTTTTGTGTGAAAATAGAAGCGCTTAAGCCAAATACCACATCATTGGCAATGTGAAATGCTTCATTTATATCTCCCACTTTGATTAAAGCAATGACTGGCCCAAATATCTCTTCTTGAGCAATGGTCATGTCTGAGGTTACATGTTCAAAAATGGCAGGCTCTATATAATAGCCATTCTGATAATCACCATCTGTTAATGGTTCTCCGCCAAAGAGAAGGGTAGCTCCTTCTTTTTTTCCTGTTTCAATATAGGAAAGGCATTGATCAAGCTGTTGTTTGCTTGCGATTGGTCCCATCCATACATCTTTTTTTAAACTGTCCCCAATAGTGATTTCCTGCGTTTTTTGAAGCAGCTTTTCTTTAAAGGCATCATAGATGTCTTCTTGGACAATGACTCTGCTCGTTGCTGTACATTTTTGCCCTGTTGACCGGAAGGCTCCTGTAATGGTTGCTTCCACCGCAAGATCAAGATCCGCATCATTGGCTACGATAACGGGGTTTTTTCCACCCATTTCAAGCTGAAACTTGATGCCTCGTTCAAAGGCTTTTTGACCGATAGCTTTACCAGTTGCATTGGACCCAGTAAATGTAATCCCTTGGATATTTGGATGTTCAATCATTCCTTGACCTACAATAGCTCCCGATCCTGTTACCATATTGATTACTCCCTTTGGCAGGTGAGCATCTGCAAAACAAGCCATGATTTTTGCGCAAGTAGTCGCTGTTTCTGTCGCGGGTTTAATGACGACCGTGTTCCCATAAATGAGTGCAGGAGCCATTTTCCAAATAGGGATGGCGATAGGGAAATTCCAAGGAGAGATGACGCCTACAACACCTAATGGAACCCTTTTAGTAAACATGAGTGCCTCTCGATCAGTAGAAGGAATGACATCGCCTTCTTTTCGCATACCCTCGCCGGCATAATAGCGCAGGATGGCGACACCTCGTGCCGCTTCGCCTTTTGCCTCCGGAAGTGTTTTACCCATTTCTTTTACAGCAGTGACTGCAATGTCATCGAGACGTTCTTCTAGTAAATCGGCTACTTTAAAAAGATATTGTCCTCTTTCTGCACCTGATAAATCTCGCCAAGCTGTCTTGGCTTCATGAGCCGCAGTGATCGCTGCGTTCACATCTTCAAGGCTTGAGCGCTGTACATATCCAGCGGCCTCTTCTTTGTTGGCAGGGTTCTGAATGGGGATCACTTCTCCTGTTGAAGCCTTCACCCATTCACCATTGACATAATTGAAGTACGTTTTTTGTTTCACTGAAATGGACATGATATAATCTCCTTTCTTTTGTTAATTCACAGCCGCTTTTTTAGGGAAGCGTTCCATTGCATGCTGCAAAATGCTTTCTAGTTCTTGATAGTGTTCTTTCTCTACAGGGACAACAGGTGGCCTTGCTGAATTGCGAACAGCATGCCCCATGATGTTCATGCCGGCTTTAATTAATGAGACAGCATAGCCCTTTCTCTGTTGACGAATCCGGTTAATCGGTAAAATAACACTTGTATATAGGTCCTTGACCATTTCGTGATCACCAGTCTTCAGTGCGTGATAAAACATTCTTGAGATGTGAGGGATATAGTTTGAAATGGCGGAGGAATAGGAATGAAAACCAATCGGTAAGTAAGCTGGCATTGTGACCTCTGCCATAGGCAATCCGTTTAGATAGCTCAGCCTGTCGCCTATCGAATATGAAAGGTTCACGTTTAAATCCATATCACCGATTCCATCTTTTACACCAACAAGCTGTTCAAAAGAAGTGAGCCGTTTGATTTGCTGCACTGAGAGAACAGCATTATCTCGTTGATACAAGATCGCATTTAAGTTTGTACTTTCTATAATGGTTTTGGCGTATTCATATAGCCCTTCTTGTTCTCCATGAATTAAGTAGGGAGGGAGTAATAAGTATCCATCTATCCCTTTTTCCTCGGAAATTCTCGTCCATTCCAGGGCAGTATTTAAATTTCCGCCAACTCCTGAATAAACAGGGACTTTCCCTCCGGCAGCTGCCAGTGCCACATCAATCATTTGCTCGTATTCTTTTTGACTAATAGATTGGAATTCTCCTGACCCACAAGCAATAAAAATGGCATCAAGCCCTTCGTCTAGTAAGAATTGAATGTTTTGAAATAGTGCTTCCTCAGAGAGCTGCCCATTTGCTTGAAAAGGGGCAACAGGAAAACCTAATATGCCTTCTGGTGCTTTTCTACCTTGAATCATGGTTAAAAACCTCCTGTGAATTATTAAAAGAAAGGTAAGCGCTACCAAAAACTCTTTTGTTTTATTGTTAGACAAATAAACAATTTGTCAATAACTTTATTTTCAGAATTTTATCTAGAAGATTGCACAATAAAAAGAGCAGGCACTTAGTGCACCTGCTCTTAGAAAGATGTTCATCTTATTGATGATTAAGTATTTTAAAGATATGTTTGGCTTGATCTGTATTTTCCATAAGCCCTTTTAGTTTTTGACTTGATGGTCCGTATGCAAAGAATGGTACTTCATCACCTGTATGACCAGATGTTGTCCAGCCTGTATGTGATCTCGTATTGATCACTTCTTTAATCGCGTCATCAATTTTGACAGCTTTTTTTGTTTCCGCCGCCTTTTGAATAGAGGCTACTTCCTCTTTTGTGAAATCAAGATTAATATATTGTTTCAGCGCAGATTCAACTGTCATGCCACCTACAATTTTATTTGCAATAAAGTCAGGCGTCTTTTTGGCTGCTTTCACAGGTCGATAATCCCAGCTGCTTGAGCCGTCTCCCCCAAAGGAAAGTCCGCCAGTTGAATGATCCGCCGTAGCAATGACGAGCGTGTTTTTATCCTTTTTTGCGAAACGGATGGCTTCTTCAAACGCTTTTTCAAAATCCTTCATTTCACTCATGGCACTAACAATATCGTGATCATGTCCAGCCCAGTCAATTTGACTGCCTTCGACCATAAGGAAAAATCCTTTTTTGTTTTTAGACAGCTGTTTAATAGCTGAGGATGTCATGTCTTGTAGAGAAGGGGTATTTTTATCACGATCAATGGCTTTGTCAAGACCGCCATCAGCAAAAATGCCTAACACTTTTTGGTTTTTGTTTTTTTGTAAGGCTGCTTTATTTGTGACGTAATCATAGCCTGCTTTTTTGAATTCCTTCGTCAGATCACGATCCCTGCGAACAAAATCGACAAGTCCTCCACCAAGCATGACATCCACTGTATGCTGTTTTCCGATTTTCTCATCGAAGAAATCATCAGCGATGGCTGCTGTGTTTTTTCTGGAAACATCGTGGGCGGCATACGCAGCAGGTGTGGCATTCGTTAATTCAGATGTCACGACAAGACCAGTAGACTTTCCTTTGCGCTTTGCTTGTTCTAAAACCGTTTCTAGTTTTTTCCCGTTTTTGTCTACGCTGATAGCATTGTTGTATGTCTTTTTACCAGTTGCCATGGCTGTACCGGCCGCTGCTGAATCAGTGATGTTACTTTTAGGGTCGTCAGGGTATGTTTTGTGCATGCCAGTGAGGTAAGGGTCAAACGCTGTTTGCTTTGAAAGGTCTCCGTTGTGTTTAAATGAGCGGTAAGTTGAAAGATAAGGTGTTCCCATGCCATCTCCAATTAGCACGATCACATTTTGCACGTCATTTTTTGTTTTCTTTTTAGCCTCAGCTTTGTCAGCCTGTCCAAATTCAATCCCTGAAAAAATGCCAATCGATAGCACAGCTGCCGCTGCCAATGCAGCTATTTTCGTTTTCGAGCTTTTCAACACACTCATTCATTTTGCCTCCTCATTGTTTATGTATCGCTCTTACGTTTACAATGGTAGAGCAGAAGTGTGGATTCCTTTTTACAGCACTGTAAAGTTCACTTTAAAATTGTAAAAGTCCACTTTACATAGAGTGGACTAAAAAGAGAAATGAATGTATCATTTATCCATGACAAGATGCATTTAATTTGTCATGATTGTGTAATAAAAATGAAATAAAAAGAACCCTAAAAAAAAATAAATTTTGTCGAATTAGTAAGCAAAATGTCGTGGGAAGTCAAGACTATTTCTTCTGGTATTTGATCCTTATAATAGAAAGTAGATAAAAATTCGGATCACGATAGATACATACAGGAGGAACAAATGAAAAAACAATTGATCACAGCTGCAAGTGCAGTTCTACTTGGGACGACATTATTTGCCGGAGCTGCCTCAGCACAATCAGTAAAGGTTCAAAAAGGTGACTCTCTTTCTGTTCTAGCGAAAAGATACAAAACAACCGTAAGCAAGATTAAATCAGACAATAAGCTGAAATCTGACATGATTTATGTTGGACAAACGTTAAAAGTAAATGGAACTTCCTCGAAAAAAACAACAACAAAAGTAAAAACGGCTTCAGCGACAGCCACTCATAAAGTTGTCAAAGGCGATACATTATCTAAAATTGGCAAAAAGTACGGAATGACAGTGAAAGAGCTGAAATCATTAAATAAACTCAAAACAGATCTCATCAAAATTGGTCAAAAGCTAAAGGTGAAAAAGACGGCTAAAGTGAAGACAACACCTGTCAAAGAAAAAACGGTATCAACTTCTTCATTAAATACGTCTAAACTCGTAGCAGATGCTAAAGCACAGAACGGTACACCATACAAATGGGGTGGAACGACACCAAAAGGCTTTGATTGCAGCGGTTTTATGTGGTATATCATTAACAAACAAAAAAAGATTTCAAGACAAACAACAGAGGGTTTTTGGGGCTCGATGAAAAGTGTCTCAACACCAAAGGTTGGAGATTTTGTGTTCTTTACAACATATAAATCTGGTCCATCTCACATGGGTGTCTACCTTGGGAACAACAAGTTTATCCATGCTGCTTCTGACGGTGTGACGATCAGTGATATGAATTCAAGCTATTGGAAACCGATATATCTTGGAGCGAAAACATTTGTCAACTAATTTATTCAAAGAACCTGCTCATGAGCAGGTTCTTTTTTCATATATCATTCACAAGAGATGAGTAGATTATCAGCGCTATCATGACAGGCAGCGTTCCGTTTGGCCTTTGATGGCGCATCACAAAGCACTCAGAATTCAATAAACAATAAACCAAAAAAGCCAGTGATACTCGGTGCAGTCAAGTATCACTGGCTTTCCATTTTCTGAGCCATTAAAAACCTAATTGAAGATCTACATCGATCGATACAATGGCATAGACACAAACGATGACAAAAATATTCAAAACGACGCCTAGAAAACCTGGGCCCGTACGACCTTTTTTGATGAACAGTTCAATAATGCCAAATGGAACTGCAGCCATTGCAAAAGGAAGCATCTGAAAAGAATAAAATGTCACGTTGCTGATAATGGCGAGGTTCAGCATGAGCAGGGATAAAATAGCTGTGCCAACAGAAATCCAGCCAAATACATTATGCTCTTTAAAAATTCTTACCAATTCCATAATTCCACCTCGCTCACTTTTGCCGTTTTAATACGTTTCATCTTCACAAATTTCTCAATTTCCTTAGAAGGACCCGTCACAACAGAGCCATAAACAGTGACACCATTTTGATTGATATAGCGTATTCGGTTAGAGAGATCAAGTTCAGGTCTGCCAGAGATTGTTTTTGCCCAAGTTGGATGCTCATTGACATAGGCTAGGGCATCTTTGAATTGATCTATCTCTGTTTTGGACGTGTGCTGCAGCTCCTTTAAAAATTCGGAGTCTTTTCCAGGAAAACCGATTGGGCGCTGGTTTCCACTTAATGAATCCTCTGTTTTAATTGCATTCCAGAGGACTTTCATATCATATTTCTTAGCAAATGAATAAACATCCTTTGGTGTGTAAGCTCTGTCATAGGATACATACACTTCACTCACTGTTCCTTCGGGAAGCTTGTCTAACGTGGTGAGTGTTTGTTTTTTTGATGTATCTGCCTGCGTAGAAGGGTGGCTAAAGAATTCTCCTGTATCGCGCTCACTGTCACCATAATAAGAGATCGTAGGCTGCTTTAATTTATCGAAAAACATTTCAATTTGTTCACTGCCAATGGCTTCTGTTTTATTGCCAATTTGTTTTTTCAGCTTAAGCTCTGTATTCATACCAAACAGCTTGACCTGTCCTTTTAAATCCTTCATATCAATGGCCACGTTTGGTTTTGTCAGAGCGACTGTCACAGCGGCTGTTTCCATAAAATGATTGCCCTTGCTTTCTGCTCCGCCAACGCCGTAGTATAGATAACTTCCTAGTGTACAAAGCGGTAAAATAATGAGTGTCGATATGACAGCAAGTACGGAAATGCGCAAATACGACTTTCTTTTTCCATATTGTAAAATGGCTTTTTGCTTTTCAGGACTGATGGAGAAGTCTGTCCAATCTGAGTCACTCAGTTCCTGGCTTAAGCGTTTTTCATTTTCTTCAAGCTCTTCTTCAAACGCTATCATTTCTTCCTCATTCATCTCGCCATTATTATATTGTTCCCATCGCTTGTTAAACTCTTCATTCATCATTAACACCTCTGTTGTAAAGTGCTTTTAGGCGCTGCCTTGCACGAAATAAAACACTTTTAAAATTTGCTTCAGTAATATTCATGACCTTGGATGCTTCCTTGTAATTCAATTCTTTTAGATAATACAATGTCAACGCTTCCTTGTAGTTATCTGGAAGCTGCTCTAAATACATGTTGAGGACTTCTTTTATTTCAACCTGTTCAGCAGGGCTTTGTACAGACGTTTGTAAAAGACCGCCAATTAGATCATCCGATATGGTCACTTCTTTTTTATGTTTCCTGACATAATCAATAAAAGCATTTCGTGCCACCTGAAATAACCAAGGTTTCACTTTGCTATGGTCGTAGGAATGAATATGTATATAAGCACGCATAAAGGTTTCCTGCAATAAGTCTTCTGCCAAATGTTTGTCTTTTGTCATGGAGAGCAGAAACCTGTAAACATCGTTCATATACATTTGATAAATTTCATCGATCGTCACTGATTTTTCTCCCCTCTATGTTATACACGCATAAGAAAGGCATAAAGTTGCACGAAACTTCTCATATACCGTACATTACTCATTTCTTTCGCCCAATCAAAATCATTTCTCCTTATCATAGCGAAATTTGCATCATTTATAAAGCATTTTCAATAGAACAAATCAGGAAAAAAACTCAAAAAAAGACAAAATTAGACACAATTCCTATTCTATTCTCTCCTAAAGCCTTATGCCAGAATACAAAAGGAGCTGTGATTTCAAACAGAAAACATCATTTTAATGAACAGCCTTCATTTTGACAGCATGAAAAAATTTTTAGTACCAGGTAATAAAAAGTTTGTTATAATAGAAACAAATCCTTCATTCTTCAAACAAAGGAAGTGCACTATGTATAAATTTTCAGGCTATACCATCAAATTAATATTTACACTCCGAGGCGGAATCAAAGTATATCAAAAAGAGAATCTGCCAACAGATCGGGGTTTTGTCATTGCTTGTACGCATGAGGGTTTTGTGGATGTTCTTGCATTAGGCGCAGGAATTCTTCCGTTTGAAATCCACTACATGGCGAAAAAA
Source organism: Bacillus pumilus (assembly GCF_002744245.1). Lineage (GTDB taxonomy): Bacteria > Bacillota > Bacilli > Bacillales > Bacillaceae > Bacillus > Bacillus pumilus_M. The sequence continues at coordinate 12,973 of NZ_NKHG01000032.1, forward strand.
GAACTGTTTGCAAATAAATGGATCGGTGGATTTTTAAAGAAGATTCATGCGTTTCCAGTTGATCGAGAAAATCCTGGGCCAAGCAGTATTAAAACGCCCATTAAATTATTAAAAGAAGGGAAGATCGTCGGGATTTTTCCAAGTGGCACACGTACAACAGAGGATGTTCCTTTAAAAAGAGGGGCTGTCACCATTGCACAATTAGGTAAATCGCCAATTATACCAGCGGCGTACAAAGGACCATCAAATGCAAAAAATCTTTTCAAGAAGGGGAAAATGCGCTTAATTATCGGTGAGCCGATTGAGCTGTCAGAATTTGAACATCTGCCGTCAAAAGAAAGACTAGGTGCCATGACGGAAGTGTTAAATACAAGAATCAAAGAACTTGAAGCTCAATTAATCGAAAAGGAAAAGGCATAAGAAAACGACCACTTGCTCTTAAGCAAGGGTCGTTTTTTTCTTACGAAGCGCCTTCTTCGGCTGCTTCTAATCGTTGTTCATTTAACTTTTTGACCTCGATGTATGCAACGTGGTGTCCGTCGACTTCATTAATAATAAATTCATAGCCTTGTTCACGAATGGCGTCATTTTTCTCCACTTCATATTTCTGCGTAAGGAACCAGCCGCCGATCGTGTCGACCTCTTCGTTATCAAGCTGTGTACCTAGTAGCAGGTTGACTTGATCGACAAGGACCTTCCCATCAAAGATATAATGGTCTTCTCCAAGTTTACGCACTTCGTTGATTTCATCAATATCGAATTCATCACGAATTTCGCCGACAATTTCTTCAAGGATGTCTTCAACGGTAACAAGACCTGCTGTACCACCATATTCATCTGATAAAATGGCCATGTGTACACGTTCACGCTGCATTTTGAGCAGTAAATCATGAACAGGAACTGTTTCAATCACATGAATAATCGGGTTCACAAACTTTTCAATCGTATCACTTGTAGAACATTCACCACTAATACACGCAGTGAGAACCTCTTTTATATTCACAACACCAATAATGTTGTCTTTATCTCCATCTTCAATTGGATAGCGTGTATATTTCTCTACCTTGGTCACTTTCAGCATTTCCTCAATGGTAATATCATGAGGGAAGCTGACAACTTCGGTACGTGGGATCATAATTTCTTTCGCCAGACGGTCATCAAATTCAAAAATTTTGTTCACATATTTGAATTCAGACTGGTTAATTTCGCCGCTCTTATAGCTCTCTGATAAAATAATCCGCAATTCTTCTTCGGAGTGCGCCATGTCATGCTCAGATACTTGCTGTAGACCAAACGCTTTCGTTAATAAACGAGCAGAGCCATTTAATACCCAAATGAACGGGAACATCACTTTGTAAAAGATCATCAGCGGTCTAGCAAAAAGAAGGGATACTTGCTCAGCCTTTTGAATGGCGAGTGTTTTCGGTGCAAGCTCTCCGACCACAACGTGTAAAAACGTCATGATACTAAACGCAATAATAAAAGTGACAATGTGACTAGCTGATTGAGGAATTGACAGCTCTACAAATAGTGGTGCAAGCATATGCGCAATCGTTTCTTCCCCTAACCAACCAATTCCAAGGGCGGTAATGGTAATACCAAGCTGACAGGCAGATAAGTACTCATCAAGATGAGTCGTCACATGCTTGACAGCAACTGCTGTTTTATTACCTTCTGCGATTAATTGATCAATTCGTGAGCTTCTTAAGCGAATGATCGCAAACTCTGATGCAACGAAAAATGCGGTTAAAGCTATAAGTAAAGCAACTATGAGTAAATTAACTATGTCCAATTAAGGCCTTCGTTCTGACTTTGAGAACGAAGGTAACACCTCCTGTTTAGTGAAAATTTTAACTTAACAGCAGTAAAAATGATTGGACAGCCGTCATTTTTTCAGGAGTAAGCTGCTCTTTTAATTTTTCACGTTGTTCTGGTTGAAGCTGCTTACAACGTGTCAAAATGCGGTCCATATGCTCATTCATCCGATCGATATCAGATGTTAAATGGACAAGTTCATCATGTTCTTCTTTTTGAGAAGGGAATTGTTCATCTAATCTGGATTTGATGTCAGAAAGAGCCAATCTCTGCTGTTTGCAAAGAACGATTAATTGTAATCGTTTTAAAGCAAGTTCATCGTAATAACGATAATTTGAGCACGATCTAACAGGCGCAAGTAGTCCTAGATTTGTATAATAATCTACAGTTCGTTTCGTCACCTGTGCAATCTGTGCTAGTTCACCAATACGATACTTTTTCTCAGCCCCATCTGAACATCTCCTCCTAACCGTCACGTTATAGTTTATGAAAATAGTTTAATATAATTCTAGTCCGAAATACAAGTTAATTGTTTATATTTCCTGCCAATATGAAGAAACAGAGGAGATTGCCCTCAATGTAGGCTATCATGTCAAAATAACATATGATACAGGAATTTTCAGATTATTTATGGTAAGATAAAATGAATACCGTTTCATATATATGTAGAGAGGCGGATTTTATGTGAACCGGAGGTGGTTAAGTGGGGCCCTCATTGTAGTCTTGTTTAATCAGTTTACCGTTTTGCAAAAGACAACATCATCAATCAGGAGGTGACTCCTTGTTCTTCTAAGAAAGAGCAAGGTTAAATGGACGATATTGTTAATCTGAGTATAGTCGGTGTTTTGATTGCTTTAACAGCTTTCTTTGTTGCATCTGAGTTTGCCATTGTGAAGGTGAGAAGTTCAAGAATTAATCAGCTTGTTGCCGAAGGGTCTAAAAAGGCCATCGTGGCGAAAAAGGTGACATCAAGGCTAGATGAATATTTGTCAGCCTGTCAGCTCGGTATTACTGTGACATCGCTCGGTTTAGGGTGGATCGGTAAGCCGGCAGTGAAAGAACTTTTGGTTCGAGGTTTCGGTTTGACAAACATTCCTGATTCAGCAATCAGCCTGATCTCAGCAACACTTGCGTTCTCTATTATTACCTTTTTGCATGTAGTCGTAGGTGAGCTTGCACCAAAAACGCTTGCCATTCAAAAGGCAGAAAAAATGACGCTATGGCTGTCAGGCCCGCTGCATGCATTTTATATCCTTATGTTCCCTTTCATTTATGTGTTGAACGGGTCAGCCCGTGTGTTAACCAAAATGATGGGTATCGATATGGGGTCTGAAAAAGAACATTCCCATTCTGAAGAGGAATTGAAGATTTTATTATCTCAGAGCTTAAAAAATGGAGAAATCAACCCATCAGAATATAATTATATGAACAAAATTTTTGATTTTGATAATCGAATTGCTAAAGAAATCATGATACCGCGAAGAGAAATTTGTGCCATCCCGGAAGATATGCCATTAGACGACATACTCGCCATCATGACAAAGGAAAAGTATACCCGCTTTCCAGTGTTTTCAGGGGATAAAGATCATGTCATTGGCATGCTGAACAAAAAGCAGCTCTTTGCAGATATTGTGTATCAAGGAGAAAAAGATGATCTGAAGATTCAAGATTATATTTATCCAGTGATTGAAGTGATTGACACAATTCCAATTCAGGAGATACTTGTCAAAATGCAGCGTGATAGAATGCATATGGCGATCTTAACCGATGAATATGGCGGAACGTCTGGACTTGTCACAACAGAAGATGTTTTAGAAGAGATTGTTGGAGACATTCGGGATGAATTTGATGAGGATGAACAGCCAATCATTCAAAAAAGAGCCGATCATCATTATGTATTAGATGGCAAAGTCAGATTAAGTGATATTCAAGATTTAATCGAGCTTTCCTATGATGATGAAGAGATTGATACAATTGGTGGATTAATCTTAAAGGAAAATATTGATATCCAAGAAGGGCAATCCATTTATCTTGATGATATTCGGATAAAGGTACTTGATATGGATGGACGTTATATTAAAAAAATTGACCTGAAAAAAGGCATCACATCATCAGAAAAAGGAAACACACGAACTGGGCTTGATATAAAAGAGCCGCTGTTAGTAAACGAAATGACCTTGAGCGAAAAATAAGCTCAAGGTTTTTTTAGGTATTTAGTCTCTTTTTAGAGAATGTATGTTCGTATATAATAAGAACAAACGTTCGATAAGGGGGATGGACATGCTTTGGTATGAAACAGCAAGTATCACGGAGAAAAAAACCTCAATGAAACGAATTGAGTTTCATTTGAAAAATTTCAAAAATTATCAGGCAGCAATCTTAAATATTGAAAGACAGCTTGAAAAAAGAAGTCCGCTTCATCAAGATCACATGACACGGAAAAAGTTAGAGGAGCAGAAAAATCAATATGAATTAATCGTTGCTTGTATTGAAACAGCACTAAAAGAATTGGATGAAATAGAGCAACAATTGATCGATTACAAATATTTTCGAGATTGGCGCATGGCAAAATGTGCAATTGAAATCGGCTATAGTGAAAAAACTCTTTTCTTAATGAAGCGGCAGCTAATGGATCAACTACTTATCAGCTTAGCCGCCATCACGACTATTTAAATAAGAAGTTGGCCTATTTGATAGAACGCAGCAAAGTGACTTAAAGACCCGATTATCGTCACAACTAAATAGATAGCGAGCTTTCCTATTTGACGCTGCATCAGCATGGTCGCCGACTCTACACTAAAAGTAGAGAATGCTGTAAAACCAGTGAAAAAACCGATTCCAATGATCACAAGCAGGATAATCGGACATTACTGCACCTGTCAGTAAACCTAAACCGGCTGTACCTAATAAATTGATCAGCATAAACCCGTCTCTTTAGAAAAAGTGGCCGTGGTCGTAAAACCACCGCAAAATCCTGTTCCGATTAAAGCTGCAAGATATTTCTTTTCCCTATGAAACATAAAGTATCCTGTCGCAAAACCAAGAAGCAGATTGCTTCGATGAGTGTTGAGCAGGGAAATGTTTTGGCTGACAACGGATTGATTTAGCTCATATCTGCAAAACGTACCAATCAGTCCACCAATAAAAACGGCGTAAGCTTTCATTTACATCATTTCTTCTTTTGAAAAAATGGCGGGTGATCCGTCACCACTCCATCAATTGGGTATTTTTTTATCCGGTTGGCTGTTTTTTGATCTTTCACTGTCCATATAAACACATCCATCCCGAATGAGTGGATACGGTCTATCCACCACCTGTTGATCATCGTTTTTTTCATATTAAGACAATCAGCAAACGAGCTGTACACTGCTAATTTCCTTTTCGTCAGTTTTAAGGCGGAAGGTTTCATGATAAAAGCTGTTCGCAGAGAAGGGGCGTCAGCTTTGATTCTTTGAAGTGCTGTGTCATCAAAAGATTGAACCATGATATGGCGAGAATAGGAAAAACGATTTATGATGTCTACAACTGCCTTTTCAATCCCAATTTGCCGTTTTGGATGCTTGATTTCAATCAATATTCCGATACGCTGGCTGTATCTCTCAAGAATTTCTTGTAATGTTGGGATTCTCTCTTTGGCGTACCGTTCATCAAACCAGCTTCCTGCATCCAGCTTTTTAAGCTGATCGAGTGTATAATTTCTAACTGGGCCACTTCCGTCTGTCGTTCGATCAACGGTATCATCATGGATCACAGCTACGTGCTGATCCATTGTCAGCTGAATGTCTAACTCAATATAATCTGCACCCTGCTGAACAGCTAAATCAAAAGCGGCGATTGTATTTTCTGGGGCAGTGCTTGATGATCCTCTATGCGCGATTATATACACATGCTCCAGCTCCCTGACATAAGTTCTGATCATATCATATCAAATGCTTTATAGATTTTCCTTCTTTACTATATGGAGAGGAAGATAGTGGTATGTAACGGAGAAATAGCATGTTGTGTAAATGTGAAAAATTGCAGGAATATCCCAAGCTTTCATTGAGTAAATCTGAATTACATCAATTTTTCTTCGATCAATTTTGTCCAAATCGTCAGCATTCGTCAAAATATTAGTGCTTTCGTCATGTTGACTGAAAATTCCGATGTTTTATAATGGTGAAAAGGAGGCGAGATGATTGGGTAAAGGGAGAATTAGAGTGGAAGAACGTATTAAGGTCGAAACGGATGCTGAAATGTTTAAAGCGACTCTCCTTGATCAGGCTCAGAAGAAAAAGTAGTTTGCTGCCCGTCGTTATGTCTCAAGCCAAAATTTCATAATTGAACATCATGCCTCGGGATCTGTCTCGAGGCTTTTTATATTAAGGTCAGACATTTAAGAGAGGACACAAACGAAGGTTATATTATAAACTAGAGAGGATTGTTTTAAAGGAGAGAGACAGACATGTTTACACAAAAATGGATGGATACATATTTTACAGTAGATATTGCGATCCAAATTGGCATTAGCCTATGTATTTTATTGCTTTTTTTATTGCTTCGGAAGGTATTTGCGAAGTACTTATTTCATCTTCTTTTTAGGCTGACCAATCGGTCTAAAACTGAGGTCATTAATCAAATTGTTGTGGCATTCGAAAAACCGGCTAGACTGTTTTTTGTGGCACTTGGTTTATATTTTGCATTAAGACAGGCGCCATACTTTGAGCACCATATGGATGTCATCATCAAATTGTACAGGTCTTCGATTATATTAATGCTAACGTGGGGACTTTGTAATTTAACCGCTGCTTCTTCATTCTTATTTCAAAAGGTGAATTCAAAGTTTGAATTAGAAATGGATGATATTTTAGCGCCATTTTTATCAAAGGTACTTCGCTTTATTATTATTGCACTGAGTATTAGCGTCATTGCACAAGAATTCAATTATGACGTGAACGGGCTTGTCGCAGGGCTTGGTCTAGGAGGTCTAGCTTTTGCGCTCGCTGCGCAAGATACAGTGGCGAACTTTTTTGGTGGTATTGTTATTATTACAGAGAAGCCATTTACGATGGGCGATTTTGTGGAGACCCCTAGTGTACTTGGAACAGTAGAGGACATTACATTTAGAAGCACAAAGTTTAGAACGCCTGCTGAAGCAGTCGTGACAGTTCCAAATTCCACGCTTTCAAAGGAGCCGATCACAAACTGGACAAGAATGAATAAACGCCAGATCACGTTCTCAGTTCGTGTGGCCTATAATACACCAAGAGAAAACATAGACAGGTGTATTAAACGTCTTAAACAAATGCTGTATGAGCATGACGGTGTTCATAAGGAAACCATTATGGTGAACCTCGATTTACTGGCAGACAGCTATATGAACTTATTTTTTAATTTTTACACAAACACAACGGCATGGTCTGAAAACCTTGATATTAGGCAAGACATTAACTATCGTATCATCGATATCTTCCATCAAGAAGGTGTAGAATTCGCCTTTCCTGGACAGACCATTTATATGGAACAAAAGGGTGAGAAACAGCAAGGTGAATAAAGGAGGAGTTGTGAATGGATCAAGCAAAGGTGGCAGCGCTAAGAGAGAGTGTGGCACAAGCTTCACATATCACAGTACTTTCAGGTGCTGGTATGAGCACAGAATCGGGTATCCCCGATTTTAGATCAACAGGTGGTTTGTGGACAGAAGATACCTCTCGCATGGAGGCAATGAGCCGGTCCTATTTTTTATCACATCCTCACCAATTCTGGCCAAAATTTAAGGAATTATTTCAGATGAAAATGAGTGGAGAGTACGAACCAAATGCCGGGCATTACTTTTTAGCAAACCTTGAGAAGCAGGGGAAGCATGTAGATATCTTCACTCAAAATATTGACGGCTTGCATAAAAAAGCGGGAAGCCAGCATGTCTATGAACTGCATGGTTCCATTCAGACAGCCACTTGTCCTTTGTGCCGGACGAAATATGAGCTACCCTATTTACTAAAAGAAGAGGTACCAATTTGTCAAAGAGTGTCCCCAGGCGGCAGCACGTGTGGACGTGTGCTGAAAACAGATGTGGTTCTTTTTGGAGATATGGTGCAGCATTTTGATCAAGTGGAGAGAACGCTTCAGCAAACGGACATGCTCCTGGTGATGGGGACTTCCCTAGAAGTGGCGCCCGCACGATATATTCCAGAGGAAGCGGCGCAGCACCCTTCTATCTTTAAGGTGATGATGAATTTGAGTAAAACAGAATATGATCCGTTATTTGATCTCGTCTTTCACGAACGGATTGGAGATCTCATGACATCCCTATAAATTATAAAGAAACCCCGCACCTTTTGGATGCGGGGTTTTAACGGTTTAATTTTATTGTTGTAGCGGCTTCATTGTTTCATCAAGGACTTCAAATGTATAGCCCTTTGCTTTTAGCTGTGTGATCAGACTGTTTAAGTATTTTGCGGTAGCTGGCTGATCATGCATTAAAATGATTTTTGGTTCTTTTGGATGTTTTGTCTCGAGCACTTGCAGCTGATTTAATACCTCTGGTACGTATTTTGAGCTTTTATATTTCCAGTCAAGGCTATCAATTGTCCAATCCCAATAAATAAAGCCTTTTTGTTTTAAACGTATTTTTTGCTGATTTGTTAAATTTGGAACACTGCCATAAGGTGTTCTTACCAGATGTGTATATTCACCTGTGACAGAAGCCAAAATGCGCTGATCTTCTTTCATCTCGTTGACGGGAGAATCACTTTGTTGATAAAAGCGTTTCACATCATGCGTGATGCCATGAAGCCCTAATTGATGACCTTCTTGATGAAGTCTTTTCACAACTGCTGGGTGTTCTTGGATCTGTGGCCCAAGCATAAAGAATGTGGCCTTTACTTGATGCGCCTTTAGCGCATCTAACAGCTGATTTGTTGTAGCAGAAGGACCATCATCAAAGGTTAAAAAAATCGTTTGATCTGTTACATGTTTGTTTGGATTGATCTTAAAATGTGCATCTAATGTTTTCGTAGAATCATCTTTTGCTTTCAGACTTATGTTTGTGTCTCGAAATTGACTGCTCGCAGACATTTCAGCCGGCTGATCTGCTGCCTGCATATTGGTTTTTGACATATCCCATATAAAAAAGAGGATCAGTGTAAGAATCACTAAACCAATAGCCTTTGAGAGCAGCAGTGTGTTGGAAGGGGTCTGTTTTTTCGTAATCCGTTGCATTACAATCGCTCCAATAAATAAAAAATGTGTGTCGAATCATGTAGTGGGTTCTGTCTTTTTTCGCTGTTTTTTGTCGTGCTCATATTGAGTAAGTATACAGGAAAAAAGAACCTATGAATATAGAAGATGCTGAAAAATTGGAATCTTTTTGGTTATGAATCTATATTTGTTATAATAAAAGGTTATCCATGTATGTTGATAAAAAATCATTCTGAATAATCATTGAATCGTTTACATTTATCGGCTAAGATAGCATCAGATCCAACCATTAAAGCAAAGCGAAGGGGAGATTCCATATGAAAGTATTGTACAATGGAGATTTCGTTGAAAAAAAAGATGCACATGTTGATATTGAGGACAGAGGCTATCAATTTGGCGACGGTGTCTATGAGGTCATCCGTGTATACAATGGTACTTTGTTTACATTAAAAGAGCATACAGAGCGTTTGTTCAAGAGTGCAAAAGAAATCGGCATTCATCTGCAAGGTACAGTATCGGATATGGAAGAAAAATTAAAAAAGCTAGTCGCTGATAATGAATTAACAGATGGCGGTGTATATATTCAAGTGACACGAGGGGTAGCACCTCGCAAACACCAATATAGTGATTCTCTCACCCCTCAAATTACGGCGTATACGTTCCAAGTGAAAAAACCTGTTCAAGAGCAGACAGCTGGTGCAAAGGCCTTATTATCTGAGGACCTTCGCTGGCTAAGATGTGATATTAAAAGCTTAAACTTATTATATAACGTCATGGAAAAGCAGAAAGCGTCTGAAGCTGGTGCGTTTGAAGCCATTTTAATTAGAGACGGTTTTGTGACTGAGGGAACCTCTTCGAATGTATATGCTGTCATTGATGGCGTGATTCGTACACACCCAGCAAACAACCTCATTTTAAACGGCATTACCCGCAGAAAGCTGCTACAGGTATGTGAGGAAGAAGGGTGCAGTGTCGAAGAAACACGTATCAGCAAAGAAGATCTACTGCGCGCAAAAGAAATTTTTATCAGTTCAACAACTGCTGAAGTCGTTCCGATTGTTGAGATAGATGGTCAATCAGTAGGGGAAGGCGTTCCTGGAGAGATCACGAAGCTTGTTCAGGAAGGTTTCCAGAAAAAAATCAAGCATGAAAGTGAAGCATCCATTTCTTCATAAATGAAAGAGGCTGTAAACCAATGTTTACAGCCTTTTGTAATGCATTTATTTCACAATAAGCACAGGTATATCTGAGTTTGATGATAATTTTTCACTCACACTGCCAAATAGCATTTTTTTTAATCTGCTTTGGTCACGTGCTCCCATGACGATGAGGTCCGCTGATATGTCTTCAGCATATTCGATAATTGCTTCTGAAGGCTCTCCCTCGACAATTTCTATGGCAGCTTCAAAATGTTCCTCATTCAAAATCATCTTGGCTTCTGCAACGACCTCTTCTGTATGATCTTCAAAAATCAAGGGATTTTGCTGTTCATCATGAGGTACATACACAGGGGGTGTTTGAAGGTCTGCCATGCCGCCGCCGATATAAGCCCCGCCAGTCATAGGGCGCGGTGCATCAAACACCTGTCTACCTGATTTGCCATCACGTGCATAGGCGACGGTGAGCTTGGCATGCAAGGTTTTGGCTAAGGCGATTGCCTTTTTTAATGCTTTCTTACTGTCTTCATGTCCATCAAACGCAACGACCATCCGATCAGCTTGAAACAATGTCCTCATTCCTTTCAAAAGGAGTCTTTACACTCATGGTATACCCGTTATGAGCAAAACATACACATGAAGGTCATGTATTTTTGTTAGAAAATTTCATTTATTGAAAAATATTTATTGACAAATTAGTGACAGCCACTATAAGATAAAAAAAGATTCAAGAGCCAAAAGGAGGAAATGTCATGTGCAACATTGGAAGAACGAAATCAAACTGCATGAATGGGTTGATTCACGTGACAATTACACCTTCATTGGTCATTGAAAAGGAACGATGCTGTTCCAATTGATCGGATGAAACAAGGCGTATGTTGCGTATTGTCAACATGCGCCTTTTTATCATGTATAAAAGAGGCGTACCAGTCAGCTGGCTGCCTCTTTTTTTGTTGTATACATTTCGCATCACGAAATAAAGGGATGAATATCAACAATAAAATGAAGAGGAGTGAAAGCATGTGAACATGCCAAAAGCAAGAAAAATGACAAAAACTCAAAAAAGGAAACAAGGTGACATTCAGGAAAATATAGAAAGCGGCTAGCTTTAAAAGGAGAGACGAACATGTTTTCAGTATTTGCGAAATTAGGCTGGTTCTTTAAAGAAGAGTGGAGGCGGTATACGATCGCCATTACGCTGCTGCTCATTGTGAATGTGCTTGAAATGCTACCGCCAAGGTATCTTGGGCAGGCAGTTGATGACATTCGTTCTGGTCAATTTACAACATCCAGTATTGTGTTTTATGTCACCATTTTTTGTTTGCTTGGTGTCGTAGTCTATACGCTCACGTATTTTTGGATGTATCAGTTATTTGGCGGCGCGAATGTCATGGAGCGTGTGATGCGCGGAAAACTGATGCGCCACTTACTTAAGATGACACCAACCTTTTATGAAAAGAAAAAAACCGGCAACTTAATGGCGTTAGGTACAAACGATTTGAATGCTGTTGCCTTAACGACAGGCTTTGGCGTTCTGACATTGGTTGATTCCACTGCTTATATGCTGATGATCTTTTTTACGATGGGGCTGACAATTAGCTGGAAATTAACCTTCATGGCCATTATCCCTATGCCGCTGATGGCGATTTTGATTGCGTTTTATGGCAGCAAAATTCATGAACGTTTTACAGTCGCTCAAGATGCATTTGGGGATATGAACGATCGTGTACTAGAATCAGTTGCAGGCGTTCGGGTCATCCGGTCTTTTGTACAGGAAAAACAAGATGTTGAACGCTTTCGCCAAATGACAGATGATGTATTTCAAAAAAATATGCGAGTGGCGATTATTGATTCATTATTTGAGCCGACAGTGAAATTACTTGTTGGCATCAGTTACTTAATCGGAATTGGCTACGGTGCATATCTCGTGTTTCAAAGTGATTTAACGATTGGTGAGCTTGTCGCATTTAACGTCTATCTTGGGATGATGATCTGGCCAATGTTTGCGATTGGTGAGCTCATTAATATCATGCAAAGAGGGAATGCATCGTTAGATCGATTGAATCATACACTCAGCTACAAGCCGGATGTAACAGACGCAGCTAAGCCAAAAATGTTACAAGAGCCTGGTGATATCGAATTTGATCAAGTGACGTTCAGATATCCAACTTCGTCTAAAGATAATTTAATCGATGTGTCATTTACTGTGAGAAAAGGGCAAACGATTGGGATTACAGGGAAAACAGGAAGCGGCAAAACAACGATCATAAAACAGCTCCTGCGGCAGTACCCACCAGGTGATGGGCAAATACTGCTTTCAGGTGTTCCAATCCAAGACATTGGTTTGGATCAGCTATTTCAATGGATCGGTTATGTACCGCAGGATCATATCCTTTTTTCCAAAAGTGTAGAAGAGAATATGCGCTTTGGTCATAGAGAAGCGAAACAAAATGAATTAGCACAAGCGATCAATGACGCCTATTTTGAAAAAGATTTACGCCTGTTGCCAGAAGGCTTGGAAACCATGGTTGGGGAAAAGGGCGTGGCGCTGTCAGGCGGACAAAAGCAGCGAATTTCCATCGCACGTGCTTTATTAATTGATCCTGACATTTTAATTTTAGATGACTCGTTATCTGCGGTTGATGCGAAAACAGAAACCGCTATTTTAGAAAATTTAAGACAAAACCGTCATGGAAAAACGACGTTCATTACAACACATCGTCTATCAGCTGTTGAGCATGCGGATCTCATTCTTGTGATGGAAGAAGGACGTATTGTCCAAAAGGGAACCCATCAAGCACTTATTCAGCAAGATGGATGGTACAAGGAACAATTTCTGCGTCAGCAGCTGACAAATCAGCTGGAAGGAGGGGATGAGGCATGACAACAGGAAGAAGACTCCTTGCCTATGCACTCCTATATAAAAAAGTATTGTCTGTTGCCTTGATCTTTCTGATCATTGCGGTTGGTGCTGAGCTGACAGGACCATTTATTGGGAAGAAAATGATTGATGATCATATTTTAGGTGTAGAAAAACCGTATGTTGAGGTAAATGAAAAAACAGACGAAACAGTTCATTACCAGGGAAATAACTATATACGAAGCGATCGATTAAAAGGTGAAGATGAATCCGGAAGGCAAATCAATGTGGTGCAAGTTGGATTTGGCTACTTTTTTGTGAATGAGCGGATTCGTTTTGATGGAAATCGAACGATATCGGGAGATCAGCTCACCATTGAAAATGGGAACGAGCGCCAAACCTATGACGTAAAACGGTTATCTAAGGAAGAAATTTTTGCTTTTTATCATCCGGAAATCAGTGGTTTGGTGCAGCTTGTTCTATTTTATTTAGGGTTGTTGATCGTTGCGATTTTCTTTCAGTATGGACAGCATTATTTGCTCCAGCGGATTGCAAATCGTATTATCCAAAAAATGAGGGTAGACATCTTTGAGCATATTCAAACCTTACCCATCCGGTATTTTGATAATTTACCGGCTGGAAAGGTTGTAGCCCGAATCACCAATGACACTGAAACCATTCGAGATTTATATGTGACAGTGCTGGCTAATTTCGTGACGAGTGCCATATACATGATTGGAATTTACATTGCCATGTTTTTATTAAATGTGAAGCTGGCACTGATTTGTTTGGTGGCTGTGCCAACTATTTTCCTATGGTCGTTGACTTACCGAAAGTTTGCATCGGTGTACAACCACCGCATTCGTTCAATCATTAGTGAAATCAACGCCAAGCTAAATGAAGCTATTCAAGGAATGACGATTATTCAAGCGTTTCGTCATGAAAAAGCGACGAAAGAAGAATTTGATGAATTGAATAACAGCCACTTTCGTTATCAGCGAAAGATGCTTCATTTAAATTCACTCCTTTCACATAACTTGGTCAACCTGCTTCGTAATTCAGCGTATGTTGCGCTTATTTGGTACTTTGGAGGCGCGTCCTTAAGTGCGTCAGGCATTGTTTCCATTGGGGTACTTTATGCGTTTGTCGATTATTTAAATCGATTGTTCCAGCCTATTACAGGCATAGTGAACCAATTTTCAAGATTGGAATTAGCAAGGGTCTCATCTGAAAGGGTCTTCCGATTATTAGATGAGCCAGGAACAAAAGTGGAAGAGCCTGTTCAGAAGAAAATGGAGGGACACGTTGCGTTTCAAGATGTCACCTTCGCTTATAATGAAGGGAAAAACGTATTAAAGAGCATTACCTTTGAAGCAAAAAAAGGTCAAACGGTTGCACTCGTGGGCCATACAGGTTCTGGGAAAAGCTCGATCATGAACTTGCTGCTGCGGTTTTATGATATTCAACAAGGAGACATTCTCATTGATGGAGAAAGCATTTATCAGAAGTCGCGTCAAACTTTGCGTAAACAAATGGGCATAGTTCTACAAGATCCGTATTTATTTTCTGGAACGATTGCATCCAATGTCAGCTTAGGGAATGAAGACATTAAAAGAGAAACCATTGAATCATCATTAAAGCAGGTTGGCGCAACAGAGTTATTAAAGCACCTGCCTCAAGGCTTTGATGAACCAGTGATTGAAAAGGGAAGTACCCTCTCCTCTGGGGAGCGTCAATTGGTTTCATTTGCCCGCGCACTGGCGTACGATCCAGCGATCTTAATTTTAGATGAAGCCACTGCCAACATCGACACAGAAACAGAAGCCATCATTCAGCGGGCGCTTGAAGTGGTCAAAGAAGGAAGAACCACCTTCGTCATTGCTCACCGATTATCCACTATAAAAAAAGCCGACATGATTTTGGTGTTAGAAAAGGGTGAAATCGTCGAGCGAGGCAATCATGAACAACTGATGCAACAAGCTGGGCTGTATGCTCAAATGTACGAACTGCAAAAAGGAGCTGTTGCTAGCAGCTAAAGTGAAAAGTCGAAAAAAGAGTCTCCTTCAGCGAAAGAGGCTCTTTTTGATTTCATTAAGGAACGAAAAAGCCGAGGCTTTATTTTATCGCCTCGACTTTTTCCTTGTTGTATATGGTTTGCACGGACTAAAGGTTAATAAGCGATGCCGACTCGCTGCTGCAAAAATTCCTTCGAATTTAACTGCTGATATAAAAAGTGTGCGGTATCTTCAACTGAAATTTTCTTTCCATCTATAGGGAGAAAATCTTTTTCATAGCGATATGACCGTGTCACTTCTCCATCTGGTAAATAGGTTGGGCAAATAATGGTCCAATCTACTTCAGTCGATTGAAGGATTTCAAATGCTTTCGCATGCTCTTTAGCTGCGCGGGTAGTAGTTCGCTTTGATTCATTTGTTTCAAAGCGGTAAAGCTCCGGTTGCTGTCTTGCTTTTAAAATACCCGCAGTGCCAATCGTAATAATTCTTGATGTCCCTGTTTGCTTCATGGCTTGTACGATATGCTCCATTGAAATAGATAATGTATCATCACCATCTGTCGATAGACAGCTCACAACAATATCTGCTCCTTTGATTGTCTCAAGCACATCCTCTTGATTTCTTGAATTGCCGGTGACTTGAAACATACCCGCAAGCATTCCTTCACGGTTTGTCCGAATTAACGAACGAACCATGTAACGGTCATCTACTTGAACAAATCGAAGAAATGCTTGTCCTACACGTCCATGAGCACCGAAAAGAGCTATTTTCATCTGTTCGATCCCTCCACTACATACTAT
The DNA here is from genome assembly GCF_002744245.1 of Bacillus pumilus. Classification (GTDB taxonomy): domain Bacteria; phylum Bacillota; class Bacilli; order Bacillales; family Bacillaceae; genus Bacillus; species Bacillus pumilus_M. The sequence continues at coordinate 28,799 of NZ_NKHG01000032.1, forward strand.
AAGTGAAAAGAACCCAAAATGGTACAATTTTATGTCATGCTTTTTTTGTAAAGATGAAAGGACCGAATACTATGAGCATATTCACATAATAGAGAAATCCCTACAAATTGGAAAAGTTCAAAATTCATACCGGAAATAATGTCCATGAAGATCCGCTCCTTTCTAATACATAGTATGAGCAGAAAGGGAATTGGTGAGGATAAAAGCAAAAAAAGAAGACACCATAAGAGGTGCCTTCTATGATCCAGATATGAAATTAAGCTTTTGTTCCGCCAAGGTTTTGCTGAGCGTAAGACACAAGACGTTTTGTGATTTCTCCACCAACTGAACCGTTAGCACGAGCTGTTGTTTCTGCTCCAAGGTTTACACCAAATTCAGAAGCGATTTCGTATTTCATTTGATCGATTGCTTGCTCTGCTCCTGGAACAAGTAATTGATTTGAGCTGTTAGAATTTGTCATGATGTGAATCTCCTTTTTATATATGATTTGGTTTTGGTTGGGTTTGCTGGAATCGCACCAACGAAATGATCAAGTCATTTGCCACTTGGCGAAACCCAATACGATATCGCTTTACACTAAGTATTATGGATATTAGCGATGAAAACATACGAAAAATGACATGGTAAATGTTGTTTCAACATGCAAAAACCATCACCCGATAGTGAGTGATGGTGCACGAGAACTTTTCCTTATTCAGCTGAGCGAATGCGCAGCTCAGTATCAGTATCGAAGAAGTGAGCTTTATTCATATCGATGGCAAGTGGTATAGACTGACCTGCTTGAACATCCGTACGAGAATCAACACGTGCAATAAACGATTGACCATCAAGAGAAGAATAAAGCATCGTTTCTGCTCCCATTAATTCAGCCACTTCTACGCTTGCCTCAATTTTTGTTCCTTCAGATGCCTCTATAAACACAGGCTCATCATGGAAGTCTTCTGGCCTGATACCTAGAATGACATCCTTTCCAATATAGCCCTGACTACGTAATACCTTCATTTTTCCTTCTGGTACACGAATGTGCGTGTTTCCAACGGTAATGGCACCGTCAGAAAGCTTTCCTGTAAAAAAGTTCATCGCAGGAGAGCCGATGAATCCGCCAACAAAAACATTCTCTGGGTTTTCATAAACATCCTTCGGCGCGCCAACCTGCTGAATAAAGCCATCTTTCATGACGACAAGACGAGTAGCCATTGTCATCGCTTCAGTCTGATCATGTGTAACATAGATAAATGTCGTTTGCAGGCGCTGGTGAAGTTTAGAAATTTCAGCTCGCATTTGAACACGTAGTTTCGCATCTAGGTTAGAGAGCGGCTCATCCAAAAGAAAGACTTTTGCATCGCGCACAATCGCTCTGCCAAGTGCAACACGCTGTCTTTGACCGCCAGACAATGCTTTTGGTTTTCTGTCTAAATATTGTTCAAGCCCTAATATTTTAGCGGCATTTCGAACCCGCTCATCAATTTCTGTTTTAGGAAATTTCCGAAGCTTTAACCCAAAAGCCATATTATCGTACACGTTCATGTGAGGATATAATGCATAGTTTTGGAAAACCATCGCAATATCCCGATCTTTTGGTGCCACGTCATTCATCCGTTTACCGTCTAACAGAAAGTCCCCTTGTGAAATCTCTTCAAGACCTGCAATCATACGTAGGGTGGTTGATTTTCCGCAGCCTGATGGACCAACAAACACAATAAATTCTTTATCCTGTATATGTAGATTAAAGTTATCTACTGCTGTTACCTTGTTATCGTACACTTTATAAATTTGATTGAGCATCATTTCAGCCATAGATGATAGCCTCCCAGTCCCTTATTGAAAGCGCTTTACTAATAAATAAAGTGTATAAAATAGGTGAGATTCTGTAAATGGACAACGTGCACAACATCTTATTTTAATTTTTGGGCAGGGTGCTCACGTAAACCATTTTATGAAAGGTCGAGAAGGTTCATCATAAAATAGGCAGCCGAAGCTTCTTGGAAATGTCGTATATCTAATCCTGTTCGCTCAATAAATTTATCGATTCGATATTGAAGGCTGTTTCTGTGAACATATAAAGCTTTTGCTGCCTGAGAAGCATTTAAATTACATTGCATATAGGTCAAAAGGGTGCGGAAAACGTCCCGATCAAAGACCGCTTCTTTAAATGCATCAGAAATAGCGTCAGAAACTTTGGAGGCATCATATCGAATGAGAGATGGCAAACATTGATAAAATGTTGTAACCCCTGACCTAAGCTTTCCTCGTTGCAGATGCCACAAAAAGAGCTGATGTTCATTTAACACTCTCATTTTTAAATACTCATTTGGCAAGTGCAGCTGTCCTTGTAAAAAGACAGAATCTGTTAAAAAGTCACTAGTGATGGCCTGAGACAAATCATTTAGCAGATTTAGTTGACCATTTTCTGATGTGGCATTTGTTTGAATCAGCATAGCTGTGTCAGGGCTTGTCCAAATGAAATGCATGTGTTCGAGGCTGCTGTTCACAGCCTCTTTTATTTGATGCCTTTGTTCTCGTTGGTGTTCCATTTTAAAATAATGTACACGGACGGACTGTTGGACAGTTAGTGGTTTGTTTTCAAAAAGATAGCTGTACCATTGCTGTTCATCCTTTGTTTCCTGCGTATGAGATAAATCAATAGGTGTAAGGAAAGAATTGAGAAGAAGTGTTTCTCTTGCTGTTAGCTCCGTTTTGTCTACTCCGAATATGTCGCCTTCGTCCGTTTGATACCAAAGAATGTGTTTGTCATTTGTTGGTGAGCTGATGATATGGTGTCCGTAAACAAGCTTTAACTTTTCTAACATGGCGAGGCTCCTTAAACAGTTTAATCATAGACATGGAATAGCATTAATTCGTGGATTTCTTCTTTTAAGGTTGGTTCGACTTCATGAGGCGGAAGCTGGGAGCCCCATTCAATATCACCCGTTTTGTGGTAAATGCCTTCATAGTGTGCACCGTTGTGGAAAAAGGATATTTTCCAGCCCGGCAATTGTGCTTTTTTAAAGAGAGGTTTCCATTGAAAATGAGAAATCATATCATCATTGCCTCCTTGCTTTTATTGATGAAACAATAAGTACATACGACAATACGGAAACAACCTTTACACTTGGTTTTATTGTATCTCATCTGATGAAAAGAGCATAGGAAAAGCATAGATTTGAGACCACCGTCACGAGAATAGAAAAACAATCAATTGACATTAGCATGGTCTGTAATAGTGAGTGATGTTTGTGATAGGTAAGAAGCGTAATCCACAATTCTTTTGCCAATGAGCCATTCTGAGTTTTTCAATGACGCATGCTGAAAAATCTCACGACCGGGGCGAGAATTGGCTTCAAACATCCAAATAGCACCAGTGTGATCAATTCCTAAATCAAAGCCAATTTCACCAATAAAGCCGGGCATTTTTTCATCTATCACCTGACTAAGCGTGAGGGCAGTATCAGAAAGCTGTTGCAGCATCTGTAAACGCGTCTTTGCTTCAGGAAAGACAACATTCAGTGTTTTGACAGTTCCACCATGTAACTGATGGGTGGTGACTGTGTGATCTCCTGAGACTTTTGCCGCTACTGCCGTGACTGTCCAATGACCGTCTTTATTTTTATTGGTATGAACTCTGAAATCCAGCAGTTGATTCTCTATTTGCAGCAATTCAATGCCTTGTTGGGCTATAAAGTCATGAATGACGCGACCCTTTCGCAATTGTTTAAGAAAATCGTCTACTGATTCATATTGAATGGTCATTCCTCCATTTGAACATGCAGTCATCCCGCTTTCCGTTGTTTTTAACCGATAAATACCGTCTCCGTGACTTCCATTCATCGGTTTTAAGTAGATCACTTGATGAAGATGGAGAAGTGTTTTTATTTTCATTAGAGCATCAGCAGGGTCTAATTGTATGGAATGAGGGAGGAAGGACGTTGTTCGCTCATCTGTCATTAGTTGCTCATGAATATGCCACTTATTAAAAAAATAAGGGTTGAACCAAGGGATATCATATTCTTGAGTGAGTTTTCGCTTTGTTTCTTGAACGAATGCCGACTGAGTAGCCTTTCTATTTGGAAGCCGGTCATAAACAACAGATGGCAGAGGAAGTTGTTTTTTGATCCATTTTTTCTGTTGATACAGCAGCCCTTCTACTGTTCCTCGTTCCCAATCAATAGAATGAGTACCAAAAAGGTAGGCAACACCAGCGTGTTGTCTGAAAGACTGTAGCAGCTTGATAAAAAAATCTGATCTTGCTCCTAAAGGCTGCGCATTCTGCTCAAAGCCTGCAGTGAAAATACCAATGAGTGGTCCTATATAAAGGGTATGATCAACGATCACTACATCAGCTTTTGATTCGTAAGGAATCAGTAAATCGCTGTATAGGTCTGCTGATAATAATATTTTACGTGAGTGTTGATGGTAGGAAGTGGTGAATCCATCTACTAAATGAGACCCTAAAGCAACGGAATGTATTTCTATTTGCTGTTTAAATTGAATGGGAAGATGTACTGTCTTTTCACTTGTGAGGTGAGGAACGATGCTGAAACGTTTTTTGTTCATAAGGGGCCTCCTTCGGCTGAGACATTGTAGATTGCGCATGTTCAAGAATGATTTCGATCAATTGATTCTCTTTTTCAGGATAAGCTTTTAAAAAAGAGGTTCTTCCGGGCTTTGAACTGACATTTGATATGAACAGTTTTCCTTCATTTGTATGAAGTAGATCTACAGCAAATTCAATACATGGAGAGAAGCTTTTATCTAAATATGCTGGAAGAGATGACTGAATGGATACGATATCATCTAAAAGGAGCTCCTTGATATCTGGCTGTAATGAGTTTAAGTAGTGATCAAAGCCTAGCACATGAAATGAATTTTGTGTATTGCTTAAAAGGCTATTTTCTGCTGGTGATTTTGTGTGAATCCCCAAACGTCTCCATTGATTTTGTGATTGTTTCATAAGGGAAATTCGTATTTCATTGAATAAAAAATCTTTTTGATCACTTGTGTTAAAAAATTGGAGGAAATATCGACCAATATACTTTCTGCACCAGCGCTCAACCTCTGATGGACGGGAAAATGTAATGACCTGCTTGTCATGAAGCTGAACAGTGAATGTTGATTTGTCTTTTAAGTAAATGAAGTAAGTGGGTGCTGCATGCTGTTGAGAGAGCGGCTGCATTTTACAATACCCATCCCTCTTGACCATGTTGAACAGATCTGAAGGCTCATTCAATAATGAACAGACAGGTAAATATGGCTGTAAAGAAGGATGAAGATAGAGCTGCTCGAATAGCGTCATTTTATTTGGGAGCCCAGTATTCAAAAATGCTGTTTTTGGATACTTTTTTAACCATTCCATGATTGGTTTTGCTTTTTTAGATTGAGTGTCATGCTGATAAAGACATCGATCATAAATCAAGTCAGGTATCGGAAATTCTACGCTTGTAAACCCTTGACCCGTATATTTTTGACCTTGGATCAGATTGGAAGCAGGCTTTAAATCAAGAGGTGTAAAACGAACAACCTCTAAATCAAAAGCCGAGGCAGCTTTGGCGAGCTGAAGTGTGAATTCCTCTTCATGCTGCAGAGAAAGGGTCACAATGCCTAATGTTGACGTCATGAAAAAACACCTACTTTTCTACTTCAATTTTTAACACCCCAAAAACACATTTTGAGGATTTTACATAAACCTTGTGTTCCTTTATCATTACGACAGATCACTTTATCATATGTCTCATTGCATGCTTCATTTGCTTGGGATCTTGACAACAACTATAATACGTATAGATAAAAACAATAACCATTGGTGTTGTTTGAAAGGTAGATGACGATTTTGAATATATTCACAACGTTTATCTTTATGATTGTGATAGGAGCAGTCATAGGAGCAGCGACAAACCATCTTGCAATAAAAATGCTTTTTCGTCCTTATAAGCCATATTACTTATTTGGGAAACAGCTTCCATTTACACCAGGTCTCATTCCTAAAAGAAGAGATGAAGTAGCCAAGCAAGTAGGTGTCATGGTCATGGAGCATTTGCTGACGCCAGCTGGTATTCAAAAACGATTTGAATCATCGGAGGCAAGGCAAGAGATATTGCATACAGTCCATCGATATATTGACAAGGGGGCTGAGATGGAGATGTCCGTAGTGTCCTTGTTAGAAAGATACGGCATGTCACAGGCTGACATAAAAGTGGATGAATGGCTCCACCAATGGTCAGACAAAAAACTCCATTCACTTCTTGAAAAATATGACCAGCAAACTTTATTTGAACTGCTCCCGCAGGAAGTTGAAAACAAGCTCTCATCAAAAATTCCAGATGTAGCAGAATATATTTTAAAGCGGGGTATTCATTACTTTGAAAGTGAGGAAGGAAAAGCACGGCTTGGCAATATGATCGATGACTTCTTAAAAGAACGAGGAATGCTTGGCAGTATGGTTCAAATGTTTCTTGGGAATTCAAGCTTAATTGACCGTGTACATCCCGAAATCATCAAGTTTTTAAGAAATGCAGAAACAAAGAAGTTTTTATCAGATTTGCTTGTTCAAGAATGGGACAAAGTGAAGCAGTTTTCTCTTCATGAGCTTGATGAGAAGTGGAATGTGAAAGAGCTTGTCTTTAGTGCGAAAAGGCAATTGCTTTCACATTTCTCTACAAAGCTGATTTTAGACAGATCAGTTGGAACGTATGTCAGTGCTGTGGCGGATGATCTCAAAACTCACTTCGCACCAGTGCTAGTAGATAAGGGGATGAAAGCGGCAACGAATGCTTTAGAGGGGCTGCTAGCGAAGCTCCAATTTGAAGAAATCATTCGTGAGCAAATTGAACTTTTCCCGCTTCAAAAAATGGAGGAACTTGTTATCAGTATTTCCAATAAAGAACTCAAGATGATTACGTTCTTAGGCGGTTTTTTAGGCGGATTGATCGGCGCAATCCAAGCTATCTTTGTCACGTTATTCTAAGAAAGGTAGAGAAATTTTGATGAATTCATTGTATATATGTGAAACGAAAGCCATAGTTTGTTATAGTGGAGTGGTGTCCGCCGATCATATCGGTGATAACGGATAGAAAGGAGACATAACATGTCTGTAAATCTTTATGATGTTGCATATGACCTTGAAAAAGCACTGCGTCATAGCGAAGAATATTCAACTTTAAGAAATCTTTATGATGAGGTAAACGAGGATGAGTCCTCTAAAAGAATGTTTGAGAACTTCCGTGACATTCAAGTTAACCTTCAACAAAAACAAATGACTGGTCAAGAGATTACACAAGAAGAGGTTGAGCAAGCTCAAAAAACAGTTGCGCTTGTGCAGCAGCACGATAAAATCTCTCAGTTGATGGAAGCAGAACAACGTGTGAGTGTGCTCATCGGTGAGCTAAATAAAATTATCATGAAGCCTCTTGAAGAGCTTTATGGAAATACTGAAGAAAATTAATGGAAAGGGCGATGACATTCGCCCTTTTTTTATTTGACATCTCAGCAGCACATCTTT
>NZ_NKHG01000154.1 GCF_002744245.1 Bacillus pumilus
TTGCAGCACTGCAAAGTTCGGCGGTATCTCTCATACCGCCGAAGGGAAGAAGGAGTTTTTCTTACCTAGCTCAATGTACTCACGATGGCTTTTTTGGCATCATTTTTCGTAAATGGGCGTATGGTGTTCTGAGTGTTTCGAGACAGATTTAGGGTCAGCCGGCAGATCACAAGGTGCCCCTGTAGGTCTGAGGTCACCACATTCGATTTCTCCGTCCAGTAATACCAATTATCGTCATATGACCAGGCATGTCTCCCTTCCACTTTTCCCATGTACGTCAAATCAGACAACTTCACTGTCCCGCTCATCTTGACTCGCTCCTCTAGTCGGTATCGTCTAATTGCATATCAAGAA
>NZ_NKHG01000155.1 GCF_002744245.1 Bacillus pumilus
ACCACCTCATAATATCACCGCCATTAGTTATTGATGCCTGTGCCAGCCCAGCGGCCTTTTTTCACAAACCAGATATATTGTTGATCAAACCATAGGTCATTCTGGGTATCTTCGACAGGAGCGAACCACATCCTGGCTTGCTGGTCAGGAATCCGTCCCGGAGTGTATGTTGGAGTGGGAATATTATAGGGCTCGGCATCGTCTTTAAGAACGGCAGAGCCCTTCGGCTTTACTGATTTCGGAACTGGGCTGAGATTATCTACGTCCTGAGTGGTGAGGCAGGGTGAGATACCATCGTCCGATTTACACTCGTAATCTGTTTTATAGGTGGATGCGGTGCATCCACCCAGCAAGAAGACGAAGGAAATAATTGCATATTTAATTGCGCTTTTCATATCAATTCCTCAGCTATGGCTACTTGGCCTTGTGGATTGTGTTAATGATCTTATTGAT
>NZ_NKHG01000156.1 GCF_002744245.1 Bacillus pumilus
ATTCATTCATGGCTTTCTTCAGACATCGGTTCTGATGGGAAGTCCTTGGTTGAAGACCTCTATCCGAATTTCAATTTGCTGTACGTAAAAAACAGGATCGTGATTGATTGGAAATGCCGTAGGTATGTTTATTGCGGATAGTAACAGGGCTTCTAACAAGTTACTGCACCGGAAAAATAACTCGCTGGCGCTCGTCATTTTCCGATGAGCAATGCGTTAGCAAAAGCAACCACTGAACAGTGTCGGCAAATTAAAATAGATAACTCTAAGGTTTAACTGAAATAATAAG
>NZ_NKHG01000157.1 GCF_002744245.1 Bacillus pumilus
GCACACAGCGGCTGCCAGTTAGAAGAATCCCAAAATAGTTTTTTATCTCCCTTATGCGGTTTGATATGGTCCGCTACTGTAGCAGCGATGCGCTTTCCTTGTAGCATGCAAGACTGACACAAAGGATGCTTGGCCAGATAACCTTCACGTGCTTTACGCCATCGGCTATTATACCCACGGCGTGCCGATGATTCACGGAACAGATCGTATGAAGGCTTCGATGTCTTATGTTTCTCGCAATATCCTTCTCGCGTTAGTTGAGGACATCCGGGTTCATTGCAGGGTTTTAATGATTTTTTCATGCATC
>NZ_NKHG01000158.1 GCF_002744245.1 Bacillus pumilus
CCCTTCGTTTTGCAGCAAGACCGTCAGGTGGTAGAGCAGATCGGCGGATTCGTTGATAAGTTCCTCCCTGTCTTTCGCCATGGCGGCGAGCGCCACTTCGACACCCTCTTCACCCACCTTCTGGGCGATGCGCTTGGTGCCCTTGTCATAGAGGCTGGCGGTGTAGCTGGTGGCCGGATCCGCCCCTTTGCGTGATGCCAGGATCTGCTCGAGCTCGGCCAAGAAGCCAAGGGGCGGCACAGGGTGGCCGTCGAAGCAGGAGGG
>NZ_NKHG01000159.1 GCF_002744245.1 Bacillus pumilus
CGACCCACTATTTTGGTGTAGTGGATGCCGTGGTTCTGTATACCCATTGGATGGCAATATTGATGCGCACCATGGAGGTGTAGACTCATCGCTACTAACGGCAGAACGCATGATATATAAACTTCATAGGCAAGGGATATTATGGGGGTCAATGGGTGATGCTGGACTTTGCGGATCGTATCCAATGCCAGTCTGGCGCAAGAGTCAATATAGAACACAGATGCTCTTCCCGATTCCATCTACCGGTGGTCCATTCGGTTGCAATCCTATTGGACGTTCAAGTGTTCTTTATGAAACGGCCAAGGAGTTTCCCATTAAGGGAGAGCATTTTGGTTGGCTAATTTGGCGAAAACGTAACTGCTGCGCAAGCGCTTGGTAAGGAACATATAATGAAACCATCAATATACATTTTTATTTTTGCTTTCAGCTGCAATGTATTCGCAGCTACTCCGTTACAAGATGCCAATGACACCATCAAGGTTTCCAGAGATATTCCCCTTGAAAATACTGATGCTGTTGAAGCATTTAAGCGTGGTCAGGGAGTAGTAGAGAGTGAAGAGACTATTAACAATTTGATTGACTCAAAACTACGCTCTCATATTCAAAGTACCGATGACAAGGTTAACTCATTAATCCCCCAACTCTCAGAGGATATTTCTTCCTGGGTTGAAAGATCAAAAGCAAACAGAGTTGAAGCACAGTCATTAATCGATAC
>NZ_NKHG01000160.1 GCF_002744245.1 Bacillus pumilus
AACGCTGGTTGGCGCTGTCAGATGCGATGCAGGCCCTGAAGGCCACGTACTTCGTTGGCGACTTACCGCGCCCCCACGCTGGCGGGCGTGTTTTGCTGTTACCACGAAGAGAGTCCCGTTCATTGGCCACCGCCAAGGTGCTGCTACGCGCTGGGGTACCAAACCTCGGGGATGTTCTTCATCAGTTGCAACATCAACAGTCCGGCATTCCTGGGCACGATAAATGAGTGGTCCACCTGGGATGATCAAACTTTAGCGACTGGAGTTGTCATACCTTTGTTCCAGGGTTTTGGTTTTGATACCGGGTACCATTATTATGCCAGTGCACAGTGGTGCACGCCCTACTCTATCTGCTGTTGAGGGCTAAGATGTATTTAGTATCTCTGATACGTATTCCCCACGAATGGATAATATTGTCGTGTAGATAGGAAAAATCCTATTTTATTTATTCTAAAATTCAGTAAGGCTTGGCGCATAAAATGAGCCTCACTTTT
>NZ_NKHG01000033.1 GCF_002744245.1 Bacillus pumilus
AAAGGGTTGTCGAAGCGCAAAAATTTTGCGATAATACTTATTGAAAGTGCTTTCAATAAGTGCTCTCGTGAACAATTGGATGCGTTTCACTTGGGATTTACGGCGATGAGCCAAACGAGAGAGAAGCGCTTCTGGGAGAAACGCAAAGCATAAGGGGATCTGATATAAGCAATGCTTTGGTGTGTGAAAGATTAGGGGATCATGGGGAGCTTCATCACTCCATTGTTACGCATCCAAACCATACATAAAAAAAAGCCTAGGGGTAGGCTTTTTTTATTTACCTTTCATTCATATAAAACAGTGATTGCTTGAACTGCATGTTCTAAAGCACCAAGCTAGGGCATATCCTCATCGTAAGTACAGTCATCAAGAAGGGGGACGCCTCAGTGTCAAAAAAACTACTTGCACTCAATATAGATGGAACGTTACTTCGTTCCAATGGGAAAATCCATTCCGCTACTAAAGAAGCTGTGGAATATGTAAAGAAAAAAGGGGTTTACGTGACGATTGTCACCAACCGGCATTTTCGATCAGCACAAAAAATTGCCAAGGCGTTGAAAATTCCAACTTCCACACTTGTGACGCATAGTGGTGCATTTATCGCGGATAAACTCGATGAGCCGCTTCATGTGAAAAAATTAACGGAAGAAAAAACATTTAATCTTGTGCAAATTCTTGAAAGCTTTGATTGTAATGTTCGGTTGCTGCATGAAAAATTCTCTATCGGAAATCGAAAAAAAACACAGTCTCAACTTATGGGAAAAACGTTGATTCATCCGTCTGATCCGATCTTCTATCCCGTTCAATTTGTTGAATCATTAAGTGATATGCTCATGGATGAACCGGTCAGCACACCTGTGATTGAAGTGTATTCGACCGCAGAGCTTCAGCCTGAGATTCACAAGACAATTCAACAAGCGTTCCCATCTGTTGACCTGATCAACATCAGTCATGAGAAAATGAATATCGTTTGTAAAGGGGTTTCTAAAGAAACGGGACTTTCTCTTTTAACCTCAGCGCTAGGTTTTACATTAGAAGATACGGTCGTCATTGGCCACGGGACAGATGATATTCCAATGCTTGAATTAGCTGGCCTAGGTGTTGCTATGGGAAATGCACCTCATTCGGTCAAGCGTAAAGCCGATTGGGTGACACGTTCTCATGATGAACAGGGGGTCGCTTATATGATCAAAGAATACTTTAGAATGCAGCAAAGAGAAGGCTTTTTACATCAATTTGATATTAAACGATAAGCCGGTGAAAGGCCCTGTCAATTAAGAAATGACAGGGCCTTCGTCTGTTCCCTTCATTGCTTTTCCTAGATGAATTTTGTAAAATGAAACAAGTTTGAAGATAAAGGTGATACGATGCGAATTTTAATCAAAGGGCTGTCTGATGAACGATTTCATCGCCCACTTGTCAATATAGCAAATTTATTTGAAGAAGATAGTGAAGTGCAGTTTGATCCAGACGAACTGTATGATGGTCTAGTGATGGTACTTAGCTGGAAAGAAGAACATGGAATGGTTGAAGCATCTGGCCATATCGCTGGGTCAGACATAAACAGTCGTTTTACAAGAGCTGTTCCAGAGGGTTTGAATGACAAGGAACGCTGGAAACAAATCAAAAACACGGTGCTGTCTGTTTATTTACACTTGCTTCAGGAACATACAGGAATCACGCAAAAATGGGGGATTCTCACAGGAATACGCCCTACGAAACTACTTCATAAAATGCTTAGAGAAGGCATGACAAAGGAAGAGGCACATGCTGCATTAAAGCGTGATTATTTCATTCATGATGAAAAAATCAATTTGATGCAGGAGATTGTCGACCGTCAAGTACAAGCGATTCCAGATCTGTATGACCTTCAGCAGGAAGTGAGTATTTATATTGGTATTCCTTTCTGCCCAACAAAATGTGCTTATTGCACGTTCCCTGCTTATGCTATTAAAGGACAAGCTGGAAGAGTAGGAACGTTTCTTTTTGGGCTGCATTATGAGATGCAAAAAATAGGCTCATGGCTAAAAGAACATGGTGTTAAAGTAACGACCGTTTATTTTGGCGGAGGCACTCCAACGAGTATTACAGCGGAAGAAATGGATTTGCTGTATGAAGAAATGTATCGTTCTTTTCCTGATGTGAAACATATTCGGGAAATCACTGTAGAAGCTGGACGTCCTGATACCATTTCTCCTGATAAGCTAGAGGTGCTAAACCGCTATAATATTGACCGGATTAGCATCAATCCGCAATCGTATGAGAATGAAACATTGAAAGCCATTGGCCGGCACCATAGTGTGGAAGAAACGATTGAAAAGTATCATTTATCAAGACAGTACGGTATGAATAATATTAATATGGACTTAATTATTGGTTTGCCAGGGGAAGGGTTAAAGGAATTTCAGCACTCTTTGCAGCAGACTGAAGAACTAAAGCCAGAATCTTTAACTGTGCATACACTCTCCTTTAAAAGGGCGTCTGAAATGACGCGCAATAAAGAGAAATATCAAGTGGCAGACCGAGAGGAAATCACGCATATGATGGATGAAGCGGTTGTTTGGACGAAAGCACATGAATATCACCCATATTATTTATATAGGCAAAAAAACATCTTGGGGAATCTCGAAAATGTCGGGTATTCATTAGATGGACAGGAAAGTTTGTATAATATCATTATTATGGAAGAAGTGCAGACGATCATTGGAATTGGATGCGGTGCGGCCAGTAAATTTATTGATCCACGATCAGGAAAAATTACGCAGTATGCCAATCCAAAAGATCCAAAATCGTATAATGATCGCTATGAGCACTATACGGAGGAGAAGATTCAATTCCTTGAGTCATTATTTATTTCTCACGTTTAAACACTGCGGTGACGCAGTGTTTTTTTCATTTATAAAAGGGTATATAAAAGGTAAAAAGTTAAAGCAGGTGTACATATGATTGATGTGATCGGAATTGGAATTGGACCCGCAAATTTAGGATTGGCAGCCTTATTAGAGGAGTATGAAGATATCACGTGCTGTTTTTTTGAACAGGAGTCCGAGTTTGCTTGGCATCCTGGTATGCTGATCAAAGGAACTGATTTGCAAGTTTCTTTTCTAGCGGACCTTGTGACGATGGCAAATCCAAGGAGCAGGTATACATTTTTGAATTATTTACATGAATCAAACAGGCTTCACCGATTCTATACATTTGAACAATTTGATATTCCTCGGAGAGAATTCAATGAGTATTTATCATGGGTCGCAGGTGAATTGGATAGCTGTCAGTTTGGGATGAAAGTTGAAGAAGTGACGGACTGCCAGCGTGGTTATCTTGTGAAAGTCCGGCGACTGAAAGATGGGGAGCTTTTTGAATACCATGCAAAGCATGTCGTACTTGGGGCGGGAAGTCAGCCAATGGTTCCCGTCGATGTACCAAAGGGTGCACTCCCGTATGTGACACATAGCAGCCGCTACTTAGATCAACAGAAAGAACTTCACGAGGCTGAGTCGGTGATAGTGATCGGTTCCGGGCAGAGTGCAGCGGAAATTTTTCTAGACCTGCTTCAGCATCAAAAGAAAGGGCAGCAGCTTTCATGGTTTACGCGTTCTAGTGAATTTAGAGAGTTGGAGACGGCAGAGCTTGGACAGGAGCTATTTACGCCAAAGTATGTCGAATATTTTCATTCGCTTCCTTACGAAGAACGTATGAAAACATTACCTAGACTGACTGGATTAAGAAATGGCATAGATGCATCGACTCTTTCTCGCATTTATCAAGAATTGTACCATCGCTCCGTTTCAGGAGAAGAGCCATCTGTTCTGATTCAGCCGATGACTGAGCTTGAAGCGATTCACATGGAGGGGCATCAGCTTTTGGAGCTGCACCTTAAACAGTGGCAGCTAAACAAAGAAAAGAAAATAACAGCAGATCATGTGGTATTGGCTACAGGATACACGCCGAATATTCCGGCATGGTTTAGCACGTATGAACCTTTGATTGAATGGGAAAGTGATGAACATTTTAAAGTGACAGACGATTTCAGGCTTGTGTTCAAAGATAAGCGCTCACATCATTTTTTTACATTCACTCACCTTGATCACTCTCATGGAACAGCGGCCACCAATTTAAAGCTATCCATCTACCGCAACCAGAAAGTCATACAAACAATCCGGGGAATAAAGGAAGTGCTAGTGAAGCAAGAAACAGCATTTCAGCAATTTGTTTAAAAAATAAAAAAGGGCCCTCTACCTGAGGCCCTTTTTGAAATTAGATGGTCGGTTCTTTCTTTATTTTAGGTTTTTCTGTTTTCCATTTGAAGATTTTGTTTAATATTTGATAGATGCGCTTAGATTCTTTTGTCACAAGCGGTCCTAGAATCGCAAGGATTAAGACATATAATGCAGCAAATGGTTTCAATGTAGCGGCAAGCCCGCCTGCTATGCCAAGCTCGGCTACAATGATTGAAAACTCACCTCTTGATACGATGGTTAATCCAATATTAGAAGAGGCTTTATGAGAAAAACCAGCTCTTCTGCCAGCAAACATCCCAGCAGTGAAGTTCCCAATTAAGGTGAGAATGACAGCACCAATCGCAAGCCAGAAGGCATCTCCTAATGTAAACGGATCAATACTCAGGCCGAAGCTGAAGAAAAACATCGCCCCAAAGAAGTCTCTAAATGGAACAACGAGATGCTCAATGCGGTCTGAGTGCTCTGTTTCTGAGAAAACAAGGCCAAGTAAGAGGGCGCCAATTGCCTCTGCGACATGGATCGTCTCTGAGAAGCCAGCCACAAAGAACAAAGCGGCAAAAATGACAATAATGAACACTTCATTCGAACGAATATCGAAAAGCTTGTTTAATAGGTTTGGCAGCTTGCGTGCGATGATAAAGAAAAGCATCATATAACCAAAAGCGATTAATATAGATAATAAGGCACCGCCAACGGATGTGGCATCTCCAAGGACAAGACCTGATACGACGGATAAATACACGGCGAGGAAAATATCCTCAAACATAATAATCCCAAGAATCAATTCTGTTTCAGGATTGGCTGTCCGTTTCAAATCAACAAGGACTTTGGCCACAATTGCACTAGACGAAATGGTGATAACTCCTGCTAGGATAAGCACCTCAAGAAACCCAAATCCTGTGATCAAGCCATAAAGCAGACCTAGACTGAAGTTGATTAATATATAGATAGATCCGCCGACAGCAATCGATTTGCCCGATTTGATGAGCTTTCCGACAGAGAACTCAAGTCCAAGATAGAAAAGGAGAAACAAGACACCCATTCTACCAAAAAACGAAATAATTTCGGTGCTTTCGATAAATTTCAAATCAATGATCCCAATGGTCGGAGCATGCGGACCAACAATCATTCCGAGGACAATGAGAAAAGGAATGATAGAGAATTTCATTTTATTGGCAATTAAGCTGGCGATGGCGATGAGAATAAGTGCAGTCCCAACTTCAAAGACTAAATGATCCATTCATCACTCTCCCCCTCTAGAAAGAAAATCGCGTATCAATCGCTTTAAGTGCTTTCTTTCGCCTGATATGACCATCGTATCATTAGCTTGAATAATCGAATCGGCACCAGGATTGAGTAATTTTTCATTTGTATGTTTAATGATCGCAATCACGGTCACTTCATAATTTTGTCTGACATCTAAATCACCGAGTGTATGTCCAACCGCTTTTGCGCCTTTTTCCACCTTAAACCATTCAATGATCAGATCATTGAAGGTCATTTCAATGGTCTCAAGTGCTTGAGGCTTATACACCATACCGCCGATAATGGCAGCAATTTGTCGTGATTCAGCATCATCGAGAGAAATGGTGGACAGAACTTCATCTGGATCATCATCGTCAAAACGATAAATTTCTCGTCTGCCGTCATCATGAATCACAATCGTCATTTTTTCTCTATTTCTCGTTTCAATTTCAAATTTTTTTCCGATCCCTGGAAGATCATTTTCTTTAATATTCATTTTATCCCTCCGAATATGATAGGTTGTGTTTTTTATATATTGATAACGGATGAAATAAATGAATCAGTAGAGGTAATTTGATTGATACTTAATAGGAATTGCACACTTCATTTCCAAAAAACATAGATCAATGGATAACGCTGTTGATGGAGTCTGATTTAATCGATAAGTCTTAGAATCTACCATTGATAATCTGTACTTTAACAGAACGGCTGAGGCATGTTTCTTTGAAAATGGAGGTGTCTGCACTGCGTTTATTTCTTCATCATAGAAGGATGGAGAAATAAAAATGCCTGTGCTTGTTTCTGCCTGTGAAGCAAAAACGATATTTGAAAAGGGAGAAAACATGACGATGAAGCTAACCAATATAAGTATGGAACACCTTATCAATCATCCTCCCCCTTTCAAATGAATTCTTATTTTACTATATAAAAATATATTTCTTGTTTCAACAATTATACTCATTTTAGTATCAATTGATCCTGAATTTTTTTGTTTAGAGGAAAAGGAATTGCTCGGATGGAAAGGGAAGTAAGTCATAAGCTCAAAAAGAAAAGAGGGGTATGGATAATGACATATATTAATTGTCAGTTAGATGGGGATATTTTTGAAATCGTTTTCAATAGACCGGAAGCTTATAATTCATTTCATGTTGATATGTTTGCTGAACTCAAGGAGGCGTGTGATACAGCGAGTGAAAGCAATGCAAAAATCGTTGTGATGAAGGGAATGGGAAAAGGGTTTTCAGCAGGCGGAGATATTGGAATGATGCTGAAACAAGATCGTGAAGAAGATTTTCATCGTGTGATGGATTTAATCGAGGGAATTACACTTTCTCTAGCCCGTATGAAAAAAGTGACAATCGCGCTTGTCCACGGGGCGGCGGCTGGCCTTGCTTTTAGCTTTGCTCTAAGCTGTGACTATTTGTTTGTGCATCAGAAGGCGAAACTGGCCATGAATTTTAATGGAATAGGGTTAATTCCAGATGGTGGAGGGCATTTTTTCCTCACTAAAAGAGTAAGCGAACAAACCGCTAAACAATTGATTTGGAGCGGACAAAAGCTGTCGGCTGATGAAGCGCTAAAGCTGGGTCTTGCAGACGGCGTGTTTCAAGAAGAGGTCGATACGTATCAAAAAGCGTGTGTGAAGCCATTTGTAAACATGCCGATTCAAGCATTTATTGAAACAAAGATGATCTATTTTCAGCAGTCAGAATCACAGCTGATAGCAGTTCTTCAAAAGGAGCGAGCGGCACAGGCAAGACTCAGACAAAGTCATGATCATAGGGAAGGTATCCAAGCCTTTTTAGAAAAAAGACGCCCTGTGTTTCATCGAGTATAAACGAATGTGAGGCCGGCGAATGCCGGCTTTTTTAACGTTCAAATATAAGAAGCCTGCCTGCATCATCAACGAGCCGATGAGAATGCTTCGTGTATTGTTGTTCGATTAAGTGATGACGCCCTAATTCCTTTGCTTTTTCATCACTTTCCGCTGTGATTTTTTCATTTAATAAGGTCTCACCTGATCGATCAAATACGGTCAAAAAGTATGTCTTCTCCATTTCTCATCTTCCTCTCTTGTGTTTTTTAATGTAATTAAACAAGGAGTAAGGCAAAACCTCTTTTTTGCCTTCAAAAATGTGTTTTTTAGAATCAGAGTGATAGAACGTGCATTCGTAAAAATGGCATGATAAAATATGGACAACTACAGTATCGTAGAAGGAGATAGACGTTTGACTAAGCTTACCTTTATTCATGCCGCAGATCTTCATTTAGATAGTCCGTTTGCGGGAATGTCGAATATACCAAGCCAAATATTTAAGAGGTTGAAAGAAAGTACATTTCAAAGTGCTAAGAACATGTTTGATCTTGCCATTGGTCGAGCAGTAGACTTTGTGCTGCTGAGTGGAGATTTATTTGACGAATCAAATCGCAGCCTGAAAGCACAGCTTTTTTTAAGGAATCAGTTTCTAAGGCTGCAAACACATGGGATCGAAGTTTTTATTATTTATGGTAACCATGATCATTTAGGCGGTGAATGGACATCAATTGAATGGCCAGAGAATGTCCACGTTTTTTCGAGCAGTACACCAAGTGAACAATCTTTTTATAGAGGAGAGCAGCTTGTCGCAAGTATTTATGGATTTAGCTACAAAGAGCGAGCTGTTTATGAAAATATGACGTCTCATTACGTCAAAACGACAGATGCTGCTTACCACATTGCGATGCTTCACGGCACATTAGCGGGTCAAGAAGGACATGATGCGTATGCGCCATTTCAGCTTCAGCAGCTCCTGTCACAGGATCTCGATTATTGGGCGCTTGGACATATTCATAAGCGAGCTCTTCTACATGAAGACCCATTGATTATTTACCCTGGCAACGTGCAGGGGAGACATATAAAAGAAACAGGAGAGAAAGGCTGTTATGTCGTTCACCTATCCGAAGATTCTCAGACAGCGGAGTTTATTGGCTGTTCCGATGTCATCTTTGAGACATTGACATTAGACATCACAGATACGGCTCATATGACGGACCTTGTGACGCTTGTGGAAAAAAAGGTGAGTGAGCTGAAAGAGCGGGGCGTTCCTCATTTTGTCAAAATTGAATTGACTGGCGATGCACCTCCTTACATTGAGCTCACGCAGCTTGAGGTGCTTGAGGAGCTAATGGCTGTTCTTCATGAGCAGGAAGAAGATGAAGAAGTGTTTGTTTGGGTGATGTCGATGGACTGTCGTACAAACGAGGATGTCGTCTATCCAGAAGATTCCTTTTTAAAAGAACTCACATCAGAAATTGCCCAGTTTGAGGCGTATGAAGAGCTGCTCTCTCCGATCAAGCGTCATCCAACCTATAGGAAATCAGGAAAAGCTCTCACAAAAGAGGATGAAGTGGATATAAAAGAAGAAGCGCAAAGGTTGCTGACAGAACAGCTGAAGCAATTATGAGAAAAGGAGAGGCATGATGAAAATACGTTCACTCCATATTGCGAATTTCGGGAAATTTTCCAATCGAACCTTTCACTTTTCTGGTGAAGGTTTTCAGCTTGTTTATGGTCTGAATGAATCGGGGAAAACGACATTAAAGGCGTTTATTGAATCGATGTTATTTGGTTTTTCGAAAAGCAAAATGTATAAGCCGAAGCAGGGATTATTTTATGGCGGCTCCCTCACTTGTTTAGATGATGAGTTAGGTGTCATTCATATTGAGAGAACGTCCGATCTAGGCGGTCAAGCACAGGTCTTGCTACCGAATGGTGAAGTAAAAGACGAAGTTTTTCTGCGCACTATTTTAAAGGGAACGGACCGCAGATTATTCCAGTCGATTTATTCGTTTGATGTGTTTGGGCTGCAAAATGTTCAAGCCTTAAACCAAGACCAAATTGGTGAGTTTCTTCTCTTTTCAAGTTTATTTGGCTCAGATGCAGCCTCAAAGATGGATAGCAGGCTGCTAAAGCAGCAGGAGCAGCTTTTTAAACCAAATGGACGCAAGCCCGAATTAAACCAACAGCTTAATCGTTTAAAAGAGCTGACAGGCGAGCTGAAACAGGCCAAATTGATAGAAGGACGTTATGCCGAAAAGAAACGTGAGCAAGTTCAATTAACAGAGAGTATAGAAGAGCTTCAAAAAGAAATGAAGCATGTAGAAGAAGATATTCAACAACTGACTGAACACATTCGCCTCTATCCTATGATAGAGAAAAAGGTTGAGTTAAAAAAAGAATTAGGGCATTATCCAAAGCGAGTCAAACAGTTTAGACAAGAAACTGAGCATGAACTTGATAAATTAGAATCACACCTTCATCCGAAAAAGGCTCAATTGACAGCACTGAAACAGAAATTAGATCATTTGCAAACATCGCTAGGACAAGTTCAACCACTCTATGACAAGGATACGTTAATGGAGATGAAGCGTCTCATCGATGAGTCCTCTGATGCTGAGCTTGTGACGAAGCACTTAGCAGAAGGTCAAGCAGAAAGTCATTCATTGAAACAAAAAATAGAAGAAGCGACAGCGAAGCTGAAGTGGCAGCGTCAAATCAGGCTGGATCAGATCGATGATTCACTTGATTTTGAGTGGGAATTAAAGGAGGCTGTCAGCCAATACGTTCGTTTAATGGATAGAAAGGCACAACTAGATGATCGCTTTGATCACGCAAGACATGAGTTAGAAGAGGCAGAAATCGCTCTAAAAGGATTAAAGGATCAGCAAGTCAGGCAGCAGGGTGCAGAAGATGTCAGAGGAACAAGAGCCAAAGAGAAACAAGTTCATTCTCGAACGGGGTTATTCCCGCTGATGTTCATGTTTGATGCTGTGATCCTACTCGTCTTATTCTTTTTAGCAGAGTGGTGGGTGACTTTGCTGTTTGCGGGGTTTTCTGTTATTGTCTTCATATCATTTTATCCATTACTTAAAAATACGAAGATGAGCCATGCAGGGAGAAGCGAAAACTATGATTCTTTTCAAATTCAAGCAGCTTCAGCTGAAACGCTTGTGAGGCAAAAGGAGCTTCTGTACGAAAGAATCATAAGGCAATATGAAGACTGGGAGCGAGAGCTAGAACCTGTTCAGCAGCACGTAGAGGAAATGAAAAGCCAGCTAGGCTTGTCCTCAGAGCTTTCTTTCCTCGTAGAAGCCTTTCATATCCTGAAACAATTAAAAACGAATTCAGCGGCATATGAGGCGCTTGCTCAGGAAATAGAAGCGCTTACTCATCAGCAATCAAATTATGCGCAAAGAGTATCAGCGTTAAGCGGCCATCTCCAAAGAAAAGAAGGAACCATTCAAGAAAACATCTCAGCCTTTCAAGAGGTATTGAAAGATGAGGCAAAAAGAGAAAAAGAACGTCAGACATTGAATGTATCCATTCAACATGTAAAGCAGCAGCTGACAACGCTAGAAGGAGAAATCCAATATTACGAAAAACAAACAGGCGAGCTTTTTCGTCAAGTAGAAGCAGAATCAAAAGAAGATTACCATGTACTTTCTTATCTATCTAAAGAATACCGGGAGCGGCTGTACAACTTGCAGCAGCTAAATCAAGAGCTGCACAGAAGCGGTGTTTTGGATGAGGAAGATAAAGGATTACGCACCCTTGAGGAAGAGTGTGCAGAAGCGAAAAAGCGTCTACATGACATTCAACTGAATTTGACGAATATGGAGAAACGCTTAGCAGAACAAGCAGTGGAAATTCGACAAATGGAAGCTTCAGGTACGGTGTCTGATTTGACTCATCAGCTTGCAGTAGAACAGGAGCAGACGAAGCACCTTGTAAAAAAATGGGCGGCTATTCAGCTTGTCCGCACCGTCATTCGTGAAAAATTGAATGAACATAAAGAAACAAGGCTGCCAGCACTGCTTCATACAGCTTCCAGCTTTATTCAGCCGTTAACGAATGATCGATACGAAGCGATCTTGTTTTCAACAGAAGATGACCGGCTGATTGTGAAAAGGATGGATGGACGAATATTCCGACCAGAAGAGCTTTCACAGGCAACATGTGAACAAATCTATCTCGCGATTCGTTTTGCGCTCGCTTTGTCTCACCAGCAAGATTGTCAGCTTCCGTTTATGATGGACGACAGTTTCGTTCATTTTGATCATGTTCGTCTAGGACGAGTGTTGGAGATGATGAATGAACTGACTCGTTTTGAAACACAACTGTTTTATTTCACCTGTCATCATCATATGAAACAAGCAGCAGAAGATGGCCAGATTACGAGTTTAGCAGTTGAATAATTGACAAATAATGACTTATGTTATACTTAAATGAGCAGAAACATGGAAGGAGCTTTTATTGAATGGCTAAAGGGATTATGACCTATGATGTCGGCGAACAAGTTGACCTGCATTTATTAATTAAATCATCTACTAAAGGAATTGCGAGCAATGGCAAACCATTTTTAACGTTAATTCTCCAAGATCAAAGTGGAGATATTGAGGCGAAGCTATGGGATGCAAAGCAGAATGATGAACACACATATGCACCACAAACCATTGTGAAGGTAGTAGGTGACATTCATCATTATCGCGGGAGGAATCAGCTGAAGCTTAGGAATATACGCCCTGTTGCTGAAAACGAGCAAATTCGAATTGATGATTTTCTGGAAACAGCTCCTATTCCAAAACACGATATGATGGATACGATTATGCAATATATCTTTGATATGAAAAACCCTAATATTCAGCGTGTCACAAGACATTTGCTCAAGAAATATGGACAGGAATTTGCTGATTATCCAGCAGCTACAAAAAATCATCACGAATTTGTCTCTGGTCTTGCCTATCACGTAGTGTCCATGCTGCATTTAGCGAAATCAATCGTTAACCTATATCCATCATTAGATCGAGATCTTTTATACTCAGGTATCATTCTACATGATTTAGGTAAAGTAAAAGAGCTCTCAGGTCCGGTCTCAACCACATATACGGTTGAAGGAAACTTAATTGGTCATATTTCTATTATGGTGACAGAAATCGCGAAAGCCGCAGAAGAGCTGGGGATTGATTCAGAAGAAATTCTGATTTTACAGCACTTAGTACTGAGTCATCATGGAAAAGGGGAGTGGGGAAGTCCTAAACCACCAATGGTGAAGGAGGCTGAAATTCTCCACTATATTGATAATTTAGATGCGAAAATGAATATGATGGATCGTGCCCTTGAGCATGTGAAGCCAGGAGAATATACAGAACGTATTTTTGCACTAGAGAATCGTTCGTTTTATAAACCAACCTTTCATCATAATTAAGAATATCAAAACGTCCGTTTGAAGCGGGCGTTTTTTTCATAACTTGTCTTCTTGTCGCATAAGCATGTAACACAAAGGAAGAGAGGATTTTCTGAAAAAAGGAGGCGATGGCAAAATGTTGTTTTTTCCATGGTGGGTGTATGCGTGTATCATTGGCATTATTTTCTGTGCATATAAATTAATGACGACAGCAAAAGAAGACCAAGAGATTGATCAATCCTTTATTGAAAAGGAGGGAGAAATCTTTATCGAGCGAATGGAACAGGAAAGAGAGCGTAGACGTCAGGATCAGCAAGTGAAAAGATCACAGGAAACTGCGAAACATGAGGACCATTCGATTGCTTAAACATCTGTTCATACAAAAAACCCTCTGCGTATTCAATCGTAGAGGGGTTTTTTGTGATTATTGGTTTTGGCTTTGTGTTGTTTGTTGAGATTTTTCTTTAAACGTGCTTTGAAGCTCTTTGTCTTTTACTTTTACATCGGCGTCTTTCACCAATTTATTTAAGATTGTTTGGATTTCATTTGTGTCTGCTTGTTTTTGATCAAGCAGTTCTTTTTTCAAGTCCGCTTTCATGTCATCGTATTTACCGCGTTCTTCGGTCTTTTTAATGATATGGTAGCCGAATTGTGATTTCACTGGTTTACTGATTTCATTTACTTTTAGCTTGAATGCAGCTTTACTGAAATTCTCATCCATTTGGCCATCTTTTGCAAACCAGCCTACATCGCCGCCCTGTGCTGCTGAAGCCGTGTCAGTTGAATATTCAGATACAAGGTCATCCCATTTTTCACCTTTATCTAATTTCTTTTCCACTTCTTCAGCTGTTTTCTTATCAGCAACTAAAATGTGGCTCGCACGGATTTTCCCTTTTAGGTCATCGTAATACGCTTTTACTTCTTTATCAGTGATTTTGATGTTAGCTTTGGCAGCCTTTTGAGTCAACAGCTCATATTTCACTTGATCTTTGATGTAATCTTTTCCAAATTCATCTTGAAGTTGTTTTAAACGGTCTTCACCAAGTGTCTTTTTATATTCTTCCAATTTCTTATCAATTTCTTTATCTGATACTTTGTATTTGTCAGCAAGAACCTTTTGTTGAACAAGTAGATTTAAAGCATCTCCACCCGCTTGTTTCTTAAGAGTTGTATAAAGCTCTTCTTTTGTGACATCTCCTGCTTTTGTTGTTGCGATGACTTCTTTATCACCGCTACTGCATGCGCCAAGAGTTAAAACACTTACTGCTGTTACAGCTGCTAAAGCCATTTTTTTCATTCAAAAAACACTCCTAATCTTTCCAATTTATTTATCATTGCTTGTATCATAACATATTGTGACACGCTGTAAAAAGAAATGCAAATGGGAGGGCATTCGTCTAGTCAAAATTTTGCGCGCGACATACACATATAGTGATCACAAAAAGGAGGCTGAATTATATGGGAGCAGGATATTCTAGTGGTTTCGCTTTATTGGTCGTGCTATTCATTTTGCTGATCATCGTTGGTGCAGCATATCTTTACTAATTAAATCGCTGTTACAGAAAGGAGCCGTCCTGCCATGCGTGCGGGCGGTTTTTTTAAAACGATGACAGGTGCCTAAACGTTTTCAATTTATCTGCATACACTGAGCTTAGAACAGAGGAAGAACTGGCAGGAGGTGTTTTCACATGGGAGGAGAAGTCTTTGCTGGCGGTTTTGCACTAGTCGTCGTGTTATTCATCTTATTGATCATTATCGGTGCATCTTGGATTTGCTAATAGATCATAGAACACAAAAAGCTGCCCTCATACAGGCAGCTTTTGCTTTGATCTTAAATAGAAATGGTAATTTCAACAAATGATGAGATAAGTAAGATCAGTATCGATACATTGATAAAGCGAAACACCTTATCTTGCCGTTCTTCAGGAATCTCTCTGACAAGGCATAATGTATTAGTAAGCCTGTTTATTGAATACACAATAAACGCAGCAAAAACGATGAAGTAAAATAAAACTATCGGAGATCCCCCCTCTCTATGCTATTCCCATACTACATTACCAAATTTTTTATGAAAAAGATAGAAGTTGGCTTTAAAAACCTCAAGATGAGGAAGTATGGTCAACTAAAATATCAAACTCGTCTTTGGCTTGATCGATGATACATGATTTTGGTGCTTTTAGGAGTTTCCATGCAAATAAAAAGTCAGGCAAACAATAGCCTGCATGAATACTTGCGATGATGATAAAATAGTGTGCGTACATTGGAAATGCTATGCCTAAAACAAAGTAAGCAGGTGAGATGAAACAAAACGGGCTGAGCAGTGAGAAAAGCATTACTCTTTTTGGCACGCGCTTCCAGCAATTTCGTTTAAATAACGTCATTTTTTTCTTGTTTTTCATGACAGGAATCAAGTGAACCACACGATGGACAAGCAATGTCGCAAGTAAAAGCACGGCAAAAAGCGGTGCATTGTGACTGCTTAGTCTCGTTTCAGGATGAGTCAGTTGAAAACATAAAAAAGCAAAAATGAAAAAGAGTATAGCCAGACTTATTGCTGAAATCATCATTCTCGTATAACCATAATCCTTTTCAAGATTAATGGTTTTCCAACAATTCATTTTTCATCCTTCCAATCTCAAAAATCTAATTGAATATCTCAAGATAATTTACTCTTCCTGAGGATAAAAATCAATGGTTTTCAAGAAAAAAAATAAAATATTGCATTCATATGGAATAAAGAGAGGAAACTTTGGTTTTTTCAAGAAAAAATGACATAAGGGGAGGTTCGTCTCTTTCGTCAATGAGTCATTTCGGCTAAAATAGAAAGACTAAGAGAAAGAGGGAACGTACATGAGTATTGAGGAACGAATGAGCCAACTCGAATATTATATGGAACTTTTACTGACGACGACTGATATGAGCCGTTATCCATATTATGCGCTATTGATCCGGCAGCGTGTATCCAAGGAAGAGGCAACAGACATTGAGCGTATTTGTGCTGAGCTTTCAGACGAAATGGACAAACAAAAAGCACAAGGCTATGTCATGTTCGACGATCTCCTTGCGCTTTTTGCGGGTCAGTTAATTGAGAAGCTGGATGTTCATGAGACGATATTTGCTCTGCATGATCAAGGGCTGTTTCAGCCGTTAATGAATGAATTTATAAAGATCATTAAACAATTTGATTTGCTTTAGCCGCTTTTTCTGCTGCCTCAGCTGAATCTTCAAGTTCACCAGGCTTTTTCGTGACTTTCCCATGCTCATTCAAAAAGTCCTTCTCAATGTTTGAAAACGATTTCTCAAAAATCTCCATGAAATCCTCACCATAAATGTTTCGGATAATACACATCATTTCCAAAATTTCAGGGAACTTTCCGTAAATGTCATGAAGCGGTTGTGCGCCTTTGACAATACCAGTTCGGGCCGGGTCGTAATCTTCGAGTAGTTTATGGAATGTCTCTTCGCCTTTTGGCGTTAGCTCAATATACGTATTGCGTTTATCGTTTAACTTTTTAGAAAATTTTAAAAATCCTCTTTCCTCCAGTTTTTTGGAGAAGTTAAACGCAGTTGATACATGCATGACGCCAAACTTTGCAATTTCTGATATTGAAGCTCCTTTTAATTGATACGCAATCCACAAAATATGATGTTCATTGATATTCAGGTTATACGGTTTGATCCACTGCTGCCAGTCTTTCTCAATGGATTTCCAAAGAGCCTTGCTCAGTTGGGCCATTCTTTGACTGAATAAAAGTGCTTCTTTTACATCGAAAGGCTGTTCCGAATGATTCATCCATTTCACCTACTTCTCTTTTTATTGTAATTCTATTATGCCAATAAAATAAAGATTAATAAAGCTGAAAATTCAAGAATTTTAAAAAGTCATGAAAAACATTGATAAAATAACCTTTTTTCAGCAAAAAAAGTGCAGGATACGCATCCCGCACACTTTTGTAAACGAATATTTTTTTGTGAGTATATTAGTTTTGTAAGGTTTTCTCCAGTTGTTTAAGCTTTTCCTCAATTTCCTGAATTTCCTTTTGTAAGTCCTGCTGATGAGGTTTGATTTCTTCGCGCCATTGCTGAATAGATGTTTGCAATTCAGTCCCAACTTCTTTGATGACCTCTGCACTTTCTTTTGCTGTTTCAACAATTTGTTCTTTTAAAGCTTGCCCGTCTCTTTTTAATCTTGTTAGCGTATCTTCGAATTTGTCATAGCTGTCTTTCACCTTTTCGCGTACATCTCTGCCAGAAGAGGGAGTCGTCAGGAGCACTGCCGCACCTCCGAGGAGACCGCCTACAAATAATCCTGTTAATAAAGAACGTCCACTAGCCATTCAAATCACCTCTAGTCAAATTTTACACATTCGCATGTTCTCTCTGAGCTGACGATCAGCTTCATTGAACTTCCATACATAGCTTGATTTATTTTAGCATACTTTTGAAGAAAAGGGAGGGGAGAAGGTTGTCTGTCTTTCTGTTCGTTTTTACGTGTATCGGTGTCGTTTTCACAGGTGGTTCCATTCATTATATAAGACAGCTTGGGTATGCAGGGTCTTATCCGCCAAAACATGTATTAAAACAAAAAGCACTTGTGTGTGCGGCAGGTGCAGGGATATCGCTCTCCATTTTGCTGCTTACCGTTTTTCTTTTATAAAAGCATGAAAAAACCTCTTCATCTGATGAAGAGGTTCGGTTATTCGTTAAGCGACTTCTATCATTCTTGCACGCTTTAGAATGGACTGAGCAATCGGAAAGACAAATACCATCGCGATGGTATTAATCACGGATGCTGGTAGGACAACGCCCACAAGAAGTGCCGGTAATGCAGCTGGCAGTCCAGTGATCAGTAAAGCAGCAGATAGGAAAATAACGCCGGATACAATGGTTCCAATGGCTGTTAATACAGCAGTCAGTACCACTTTGTTCTTCATCTTCTGACAAGATAGAAAAAGGGCTAAGAAGATAAAGGCCGTCACCGGTTTATCAATCAAGTTTGGAATTTGTCCGCCGGGGAAACCCGTTGTCAAAGCGGAAATGACCCCAGTCACTAGGGCAATGACGACTACATGCTGTACCTTAGGGAAAAGGATGATGCTTAAAAACATCATGACCAGCATCATATCAGGTTTCATTCCGAAGAAGATGGGCGGGAAAATCGTATGCAAAACAGCTCCCATTGCTGCAAGCAATGACATAATCACTAATTCTTTTGTTTTCATTTCTATGCTCTCCTCTGCTAAGCTCTTATAGGACTCTCCAATAATATGGCTCATCATTTATTGCAAGAGTCATCATTTTATATTTCTCGTTATTATAACAAATTTATTTCACGATAGAAAAGCTTTTTTACTCATTTTCTTGCTGGAACTTTTTCATAAAGTCCGCAAGCTTTTGGCAGTCTTCTATAGACACTGCATTGTAAATAGACGCTCTGCATCCACCGACGGAACGGTGTCCAGCAAGTCCAACCATTTGTTCCTGTTTTGCTTTCTCCACAAATGATGCGGTGAGCGCGTCATCACGAAGGGTAAACGTGACATTCATATGTGAACGGCTGTCAGAGCGGGCATGCCCTTTGTAGAAACCACCACTTTGATCAATCGTATCATAGAGAATGGCTGCTTTTTGTTCATTGCGTTTTTCCGCTGCTTCTACGCCGCCAGCGTTTTTGACATGCTCAAGAACAAGAGACAGCATATAAATCGCAAAAGTTGGTGGTGTGTGATAAAGAGAGCTGGCTTTTGCGTGTGTTGAATACTTTAATATCTTTGGTGTACCGCTTTTTTCTTTCTCTAATAAACGTTTGCGCGCGATCACAATCGTGATACCAGAAGGCCCAAGGTTTTTTTGTGCACCTGCATAAATGAAATCAAATGAAGAAACGTCTATTTTTTTGCTGAGAATATCACTGGACATGTCCGCAATGAGCGGCAATGAAGTGTCCGGGAATGTTTTCCACTGAGTACCGAAGATCGTATTGTTCGATGTGATGTGCAAGTAAGCACCCTCTGTTAAACTGGAAGCATCTACATCTGGAATATATGAATAGTTGTCATCTTCGCTTGAGGCAAGTACAGACGTCTCACCAAACCCTTTTGCTTCTGACAATGCTTTTTCTGACCAAGCTCCCGTTTGAATGAAATGAGCGGTCTCGCCTTCATGTAAGAAGTTCATTGGAATCATCGCAAATTGAAGGCTTGCCCCCCCTTGTAAAAAGAGGACCTCATAATCTTCTGGGATGTCCATCAGTTCTACCAAAAGCGTTTTCGCTTTATTGTGGACCTCTTCATATTCACCGCTTCGATGAGAAAGCTCCATCACAGACATCCCAGTTTGTTTAAAATCAACAAGTTCTTCCTGTGCTTTTTGAAGCACCTCTAGCGGCTGTGCCGCCGGACCAGCATTAAAATTCGTCGTTCGCTTCATCACAATCTCTCCCTATTTCTTGCGTTAATGGATCAAAAGATAAAACCATCCTATCACAAATTTGAGGGATTTGGACAAAAAATTTGAATCGTCCTACATATCTTACTATTATGTGTGAATCGAAGAGAGGGATGTCTGAAAAAAGGGGCAGAAAACGAAAAAACCTCATCTATTAAGATGAGGTGAGCCGCGTATGGATGGCAGAAGAAATGTCTGCTAAATCCTCTGATGTATATTGATCTTGGTGTGATTTCCATACTGCGCCAAAGCCATCTCCTTTGCCGTAGCGCGGAATGATGTGCATATGGTAATGGAACACAGATTGTCCGGCTTTTTCACCGTTGTTGTTAAGGAGGTTTAAACCAATTGGTTCAAATTCCTGTTTGATCGCCCTTGCAATTTTTGGAATCGCTTGGAAGTAGTGATTTGACACTTCTGGTGTCATGTCATAAATGTTTTCTTTATGTATTTTCGGGATTACAAGGGTATGTCCTTTCGTTACTTGGCTGATATCAAGAAAAGCCAATACATGCTCGTCTTCATATACTTTTGCACATGGAATGTCTCCATCAATGATCTTGCAAAAAATGCAGTCGCTCACGCCATGTCACTCCTCATTATTTTTCCTTTATCGTATCACAAAAAGATGTAAAAAAGAAAACAGGACAAGCGAACTCCTTTGGTCGCTCATCCTGCTCCTGTAGAAGAAATGCTGATGCTTTCATTCGATATGCCTTTTGAATTCTCTATTTACAGGAATAAAGAATTCATATGCCTGCTATGTCTGCCGTAAACACCTCATTTGACGTTTTGGTTGTCGTATACAACATTGTATAGGACACAAAAATCAAGAATCAGTGAAGCAAAACAGAAGCTAAGGTTTTTAGATGAAAAACCAACTTGTCATGCGGTTCTTTGCCTTTAACAAACACCTCATTTACGTATTGGTCATCAAGTTCATTTCTTCTACATACATTATGATGACCAATGAACCTGTTTCTTATTCATGTCTCATCTATAGGTAAACATTTCAAATTATCTTTCGTTTTTGGTACTATAAAGGAAAAAAGAA
The DNA here is from genome assembly GCF_002744245.1 of Bacillus pumilus. Classification (GTDB taxonomy): domain Bacteria; phylum Bacillota; class Bacilli; order Bacillales; family Bacillaceae; genus Bacillus; species Bacillus pumilus_M. Next base: position 20,211 of record NZ_NKHG01000033.1, read on the forward strand.
AGAAAGGAACGAACTCATGTCCCTTTTAACTGTAAAAGATGTAACGGGTGGATATACGAAAAATCCCGTTCTGAAAAATATTTCATTTGAATTAGAAAGAAATCAAATTGTTGGTCTCATTGGCTTAAACGGAGCGGGAAAAAGTACAACCATTCGTCATATCATCGGATTGATGAAACCGCATAAAGGTGTGATTGAACTGAATGGACGAACCCTTCAAGAAGATCAAGAGGCGTATCGTTCGCAATTTACCTTTATTCCAGAAACACCCGTCTTATATGAAGAGTTAACGCTAAAAGAGCATTTAGAGCTGACAGCGATGGCATACGGTCTTTCAAAGGAACAATTAGAAGAACGTCTACCATCATTGCTGAAAGAATTTCGAATGGAGAAACGATTAAAATGGTTTCCTGCTCATTTTTCCAAAGGAATGAAGCAGAAAGTTATGATTATGTGTGCGTTTCTTGTAGAACCAGAGCTGTATATCATTGATGAACCGTTTTTAGGGCTTGATCCACTTGCGATAAATGCGTTATTGGAGCGTATGAATGCTGCGAAGAAAAGCGGGGCTAGCGTCCTGATGTCAACGCATATTTTGGCGACAGCTGAACGTTACTGTGATTCCTTTATTATTTTGCACGAAGGGGAAATTAGAGCGAAAGGGACACTGACAGAGTTAAGAGAGCAGTTCAATATGAGAGATGCGACACTCGATGATCTTTATTTGGAATTAACAAAGGAAGAAAGCTATGAGTAAAACAACGCAAACCATTTGGAAATCACGATTAGAGGAACACGTACAAGAAACAAGAAAATATTTAAAATACATGTTCAATGATCATCTTGTCATTGTGCTTATTTTTTTCCTTGCAGGCGGAGCGAGCTGGTATAGCGGTTGGCTTAAACATATTCCAACCCACTTCCCTTCGTATTGGGTGATGGCCGTTGTTTTCTCTTTGATATTGACGAGCTCTTACGTGAGAACGTTGATTAAAGAGGCGGATTTGGTATTTTTGCTTCCTTTGGAAGGAAAGATGGAGCCTTATTTAAAGCATGCTTTTAACTTCAGCTTCATTTCTCAGCTGTTTCCTTTAATTGCCGTATCGATTATCGCACTCCCGCTTTACTCGGCTGTCTCTTCAGGAGACTTGGTGCTGTACGTCCTCATTTTGGCGCAAATGATTCTGATAAAGGGTCTGAATACAGCGATTCAGTGGAGGATCACTTATTTTCAAGGAAAACATGTCAGGTGGTTTGATGCAGCGCTTCGTTTTCTATTGAATACGATTTTAATGTATACCGTTTTACAGTCAGCCTATGCGATTGCAATCGTTTTCTATCTTTTATATGCTGTCTATCTCATTTACTTAACAAATGCAGTGAAAAAACAGCCTTTTCAATGGGAATTGCACATTACTGATGAATTAAAGCGGAAGCAGCGTTTTTATCGCTTGGCGAATTTATTTACAGATGTGCCTCACTTAAAGAAGCAAGTAAAAAGAAGAGTTTATATGGACTGGCTCTTGCAGTTTGTACCGTACGAGCAGCGTAGAACTTTTTCTTACATGTATGTCAGGGCGTTTTTACGTTCAAATGACTATTTTGGTCTAGTGTTTAGATTAACGGCCGTGTTTGTGCTCATCATCCTGTATACAGGAGCGGCAGATTGGGTGGGTGCGTTACTTGTGTTGTTCACCGTATTTATCACAGGTGTACAGCTTGTCCCATTAACGAAGCACTTTGCTCACCTTTCATTACAGGCAATTTATCCAGTCTCTCAGCAAGAAAAGGATCGAAGCTTTTTTGTGCTCGTCCGTAATGTGCTCATCATTCAATCGATTCTGCTTAGCTGCGCGCTTTTGCCAGCAGGTGGATGGAAGGGAAGTGGACTTGCTCTTCTCATTTCATTGGCATTTGTGCTTGTCCTATTCAAACCTTACGTACAAAGTCGATTAAAAAAGATGAGATAAGTGGAGATATGTTTTTGACAGCGAGCGTATGATGACATCAAGGAGGGGATCGGATGAATGCAGCTGAACGGGAGTTGTATGAAGAGGCCATTCTTTTTCAAACGCGTTTTTTAAGAAAACCTTCAAAGATCGAGCGGTTTTCAAAAGGAGTTCAGCAGCAAGTGAATCGCCGAATCCCTGCTAGGTTTCATCAAGTCATCACAAGTGCTGTGAAAACAATGGTCGAATCTACGGTATCTGGGTCACACTTCACTTCATTTGCAGTGATCGATGAACAATTGTCTATCGTAGAGCGGAATGAGCTGGCAAAGGATAAGGTGAATGATTATCAAAAGGCGGCTGCGATCGAAGGGATTGGAACAGGTGCGGGCGGTTTATTTCTCGGAATGGCGGATTTTCCGCTGTTATTGAGCATTAAGATGAAATGTCTTTATGAGCTGGCATGTATTTATGGATTTGATTTGTCTCAAAAAGAGGAAAGGCTCTTTTTGCTCTGTATTTTTCAGCTCGCCTTTTCAAGCAATGCACACCGTCAAAAAATGATGAAGGTCATTGAGAATTGGGAAACAAGCCGGGAGGAAATGGACTGGTACAGCTTTCAGCAGGAGTATCGAGATTATATTGACCTTGTGAAACTGTTTCAATTAATGCCGGTGGTCGGTGCGGCTGTTGGCGGGGTAGCGAATCATCAGCTGACAGGACAGCTCGGAAATGTCGCACGCCACGTGTTTCACTTAAGGGTGTTGAAAGAAATGAAATAAAAAAGCCTCTTTCGTCAGCGGCTTTTTTCATTCATCGTAGGAAAGGACGGCATGTGCCAGTACCTTTGCGGCGACTGGCATAGCTTTTTCATTAATATCGAATTTCGGATGATGATGTGGGTATACATCCTGGCGGTTTTCTGGCATGGCTCCTGTGTAGAAGAATGTACCAGGGACATGCTGAAGGTAATAAGCAAAATCCTCTCCGCCCATTTGTGTTTCCGCTTCTTTTACCTCTGTGACATCCTCTGTCTGTTTTGCTATTTCAGCAATGTATTCAGTTGGCTTAGGGTGATTTTTGACAGCTGGATATCCCCGGATATATTCATATGTGTAGGAGGCATCATGCATGTGGCAAACCCCTTTCACCACCTGTTCAATTTCACGTTCAATGATATGTCGTGCACTTTCTTCAAAGGATCGTGCAGTACCGGTTAAAACAGCCGAATCGGCAATGACATTAAAGGCATTTTCAGCGACAAAACCTCCAACTGATACAACAGCAGAATCAATTGGATTGACTTTACGGGCGACGACTTGCTGCAGATTTGCAACAATTTGTGAACCGATGAGTACGGCATCTTTCGTTAGGTGAGGCTGGGCGCCGTGTCCGCCTTTTCCTTGGATCTGAATAGAAAAGCGGTCGGAGCTGCCATGAAGTTCCCACTTTTATAAAGAACCGCACCACAAGGCTCTGATGACCAAAGGTGAGTACCGAATATGACATCAACTCCGTCTAAACAGCCGTCTTCAATCATCGGCTTAGCACCGCCTGGGGCATATTCTTCAGCGTGCTGATGAATGAGGACAATTTTCCCTTTTAATTGATCACGATGCGCATGTAATATTTTCGCTAATACAAGAAGCGTCGCGGTGTGCCCATCGTGACCGCATGCGTGCATCACACCAGGCTTTGTCGATCGATAAGGCACCTCCTTTTCATCATGGATGGGAAGTGCATCAAAATCAGCTCTGAGGGCAATGGTTGGCCCCGGTGCAGCACCTTCAATAAAGGCGAGGACGCCATGACCGCCTACTTGAGTGTGTGTTGGTATATGTAATGTGTCATAGTAGTTTGCGATGAAAGCGGCAGTTTCTTCTTCCTGAAAAGAAAGTTCTGGATTCATATGGAGATGGCGTCTAATTTCAACCATTTCCTCATAATGTTCATCAAGACGTTCATTGATGTTTTTTTGTAAAGTGGATATTGTCATTGAACTGAAAACCTCCTTCATGCTCTTTTACTGATTGTATGGTAATTGTTAGAATCTTTCAACAGAAGAGGATTTCTGTTCAACATACAAGGTCATTTTACAAAAAAGTCGAAGGTTGATGAGATGAAACTGGGAAAAGGGGGGAAGTGGCATTGGGGAGCTGTCCAAATTGTTCAAAAGCATTTTCTTTCGTCGAAAAGTTTCATTTATCTCATACGAAAATGATGATGTGTCCAAGCTGTCGGCACCAAATCAAGGAAACGTTTGTCTCAAAGATGAGCTTTTTCATGCTCTGCTTGATTCCGCTGTTGGTGATGCTTATTCAGTTGAAAGGCGCTTCACCTATGTTGAAGTGGCCGATCTTATTAGGGTGGATATTGCTGAATTTTTATGTGCTTCAGCCTATTATTCATCGGTACGAGCTAAAATGAAGACGGTAAAAGAAGAGAGCCCAGCTAATGGGCTTTTTTCATGAAAAAGAAGTGCTGCAAGCAACACTTCCTTAATTGTCTGTGGCAGCATGGTAGGATGTAAGATAGGCAGGACGAGAGAAGATAGAGCCTGTATCCTCGTGTAGCTGAAAGAACGTCTCTGATTCTTGAAAGTCTTGAAAGAACGCCTCTGATTCCCAAATCGTCAAAATGAGATAGACCCCTTCATCTTTTTGGGGTCTTAAGACACGAAGTGCCTGAAAGCCACGCTGATGTTCTGAAATGTTTGTTTTTTTCTGAAATGTGAATTCAAAAAGGGGTCTGCTTTCAAGCTTGACGGGGATATGATTTAAGGTGACGAAGCCAGATTGGACGAGCTCGCCTTTGGCGTAAATCACATCATATGCATGAGGAGCTATAAAGACAGTATCGCCCTCTGTTTCATGAAACAGAGCCGCTTGTTCTTTCTCGACCATATAAAGCATATGTTCCTGTTGGTGTTTTTTTGCGATTTTGTGCAAAAAGTCTGCTGTTCCATATGTTATATAGACATTCATCTAAATCGCCTCCTGCTTGATAGTATAACAAAAGAATGATATATAATTCTTTGGTAGTCAATCCATAAAACATATTATGAAGCAATACATCCCATACTAACCGTATAAAGGAATGAGGTGACCTAATTTGAAGAAAAAGAAGATAATCATTCCATTAGTCATTGTAGGAAGTACACTTGTGCTTTCATTTATTGGCTATCTAACCATTTTATTTTTAGGGCATTATGTCATAGATGAGAAGAAGCTTGTTTTTCATGCTTCCTCAAAAATCATTGATCAGAATGGAAAAGAACTTACAAGTATGTATTCAGAAAATCGGGACCCTGTGTCATTGAAGGAGGTACCTGATAAAGTAGCGAAGGCTTTTGTTGCTGTAGAGGACAAACGTTTTTATGAGCATCATGGAATTGATGCACAATCTATTTCAAGGGCGATTTATCGAGATATATTAGCTGGAGGAAAGGTAGAGGGCGGCAGCACGATTACCCAGCAGCTCGCAAAAAATATTTTTCTCACAAACGATAAAACCTTTCTTCGAAAAACAAAAGAAGTCATTATTGCTATTAATTTAGAAAGAGATTATTCAAAGGATAAATTGCTTGAGATGTATTTGAATCAGCTTTACTTCGGCCATGGGGTCTATGGTATTCAGGCTGCAGCCAATTATTATTTTAATAAAGATGTCAAAGATTTAACGGTCAGCGAGGGTGCTACACTTGCCGCTATGCCAAAGGCACCTTCTACTTACTCGCCTGTTTTGCATCCTGATAAAAATAAACAAAGGCGAGATACGATCCTGAATTTAATGAATGAGCAAGGCTATCTGTCGTCAACAGAGACGGTTGAAGCGAAAGGCCGAACACTAGGTCTCCATTTAAAAAAGAAATCAGAAACGCCGTGGGTGGACAGCTATGTAGATCTCATCATTAAAGAAGCAGAATCAGAGTATGCCATTTCACATGAGCAGTTGCTTCAAGGCGGCTATACGATTACTGTACCAATCGATATAAACTTGCAAAAAGCCGCCTATGATGCGATGAAAAACAACCGTTATTTCCCGGGAAAAAGCGGTTCACCGGAAAGCAGCGCCGTGTTTATTGACAACGCGTCTGGAGGAGTAAAAGCAGCCATTGGAGGACGAGATTATCAGGCAAGAGGCTATAACAGGGTAACGGCTGTTAGACAGCCTGGGTCTGTTTTTAAGCCGATTGCGGTTTATGGTCCGGCATTGCAGGAGAAAAAGCTTAGACCTTATTCACTGCTTGAAGACAAAGAAAAAAGCTATGATGGCTATTCACCAAAGAATTACGATGGACAGTATGAAGGCCAGGTCACGATGGTGGATGCCCTGATGAAAAGTAAAAATACAGCTGCTGTATGGACGTTAAGTATGCTTGGCATTGACACTTCAAAATCATATCTTGAAAAAATGGGGATTGATATTTCGGATAAAGGACTTGCCATAGCACTTGGCGGCTTAGAAAATGGAGTCTCTCCTTTACAGATCGCTGGAGCCTTTCATACATTTGCAAATGAAGGTGTCTATAAAAAGCCTTTCTTCATTCTGAAAATCACCAATGATGAAGGGGAAACCGTTGAAAAGAATCGAAACAAACAAGAGCGAGTGTTTAGTGTGCAAAACGCGTGGAATATGACGAGAATGCTACAGCAAGTCGTCAAAGGCGGGACAGCTCAAAGCGGTTCATATGCTGGAGATCTAGCGGGTAAAACAGGAACGACAACCTATTCAGGTGTGAAAGGTGCAACGAAAGACGCTTGGTTTGCTGGTTATACTCCTAGTACAACGGGCGCGATTTGGATGGGGTATGACAAAACCGATAACAGTCATTATTTAACTGGCGGCAGTCAGTATCCAGTTCAGCTGTTTAAAGATATTTTAACGACAGCCCAAATCACGAATGAAACATTTGATAAGCCAGAGGGAATAAAGGAACTTCAATCACCCATCCGTTTAGAAGGATTGTCAGGATTTGAAGCCCGCTATGCATTTAAAATAAAAGGATTGTTTACATTGGAGCTGTCTTGGGACGAGCAAGAGGATCAACGAGTTGAATATCGCATTTATGAAAAGAGAGACGGAAGTGAGACACTGATTGACTCAGTCACAGGCACAAACAGCTACACAATGCCGTATGCCAATGTGTTTTCAGATGCGCAGTATAAGGTCGTCCCATACAATACCCAGACAAAAGAAGAAGGCGAAGGCAGTTCTTATGTCAAGCCAGAGGCTTTTGGACGTTAATATTCGGCGATTTTTTGAACAATGAGCCGCTTTAGTGTACCGTGCCTTGAAAAAACGGTATAGTAAAAGCAGTGTTTGAGCCTTATACAAAGAGTGTGTGAGGCGAAAGGTGGAATGAAAGGTAATGGGAAAAACGAAGGCTTTTAATGATACGTTCTTAAAGGCGTGCAAAGGGGAAAAAACAGACCATGTACCTGTTTGGTACATGAGACAGGCAGGACGCTCACAGCCTGAGTATCGTGCTCTTAAAGAAAAATACGGGCTATTTGAAATTACGCATCAGCCAGAGCTATGTGCTTATGTAACAAGACTTCCAGTCGAACAATATGGTGTAGATGCTGCTATTTTATATAAAGATATTATGACCCCACTTCCGTCTATTGGAGTGGACGTTGAAATTAAAAATGGAATTGGACCTGTGATTGATTCACCTATTCGAACAAAAGCAGATATAGAACGTCTTGGGGAACTTCATCCTGAAGCAGACCTGCCATATGTGCTTGATACGATCAAGCTTTTAACGAAGGAGCAGCTGAATGTTCCGCTCATAGGTTTTGCCGGTGCACCTTTTACGATGGCAAGCTATATGATTGAAGGTGGTCCATCTAAAAATTATCATAAAACGAAGGCACTTATGTACAGTGAGCCAGAGACATGGATGCTGTTAATGAACAAATTAGCTGATATGACGATCACGTACATCCAAGCACAGGTGAAAGCAGGAGTCAGTGCATTTCAAATTTTCGATTCTTGGGTTGGCGCTTTAAATGCAGCAGATTACCGGACATTCATTAAGCCTGTCATGCAGCGTATTTTCACAGAGCTGAAGTCTGAAAACGTGCCAATGATCATGTACGGAGTTGGTGCGAGTCATCTGGTGAAAGATTGGCATGACCTGCCGCTTGATGTCGTTGGACTTGATTGGCGTATGAGTGTTGACGAAGCGAGAAAAGAAGGTTTAACGAAAACGTTACAAGGAAACCTTGATCCAACCATCTTACTTTCCCCTTGGGAAGTAATTGAAGAAAGGGCAAAAGACATCTTGGATCAAGGAATGAAATCAGATCACTTTATCTTTAACTTAGGTCATGGCGTATTTCCTGATGTGTCACCAGAAACGTTAAAGAAGCTGACAGATTTTATTCACGACTATTCTGCTAAACATAAAAAACTATCCATCTAAACTATTTCAAATGATCTGAAGGAGTGTTGGTTGTGGAGAAAAAGAAAATGGGACTACTTGTCATGGCATATGGCACCCCATATAAAGAAGAAGACATTGAGCGTTACTATACACATATCCGTAGAGGCAGAAAGCCAGAGCCAGAGATGCTGCAAGATTTAAAGGATCGTTACAAGGCAATCGGCGGTATTTCTCCTTTATCGAAAATTACAGAACAGCAGGCAAATGGCTTGTGTGATCATTTGAATGACATCCAAGACGAGATTGAATTTCATGTCTACATTGGGTTAAAACATATTGAACCATTTATTGAGGATGCGGTTGCTGATATGCATCAAGATGGCATCACAGAAGCTGTGAGTATCGTTCTTGCGCCGCACTTCTCCACATTTAGTGTGAAATCTTATAACAAACGTGCGCAAGATGAGGCAGATAAGCTTGGCAATCTAAAGATCACTTCTGTTGAAAGCTGGTATGATGAACCGAAGTTTGTAGATTATTGGGTGAAGCAAGTGAAAGATACATATGCATCCATGAGTCAAGAAGAAAGGGAATCAGCAGTGCTGATTGTGTCTGCACACAGCCTTCCTGAAAAAATTATTGCGGCAGGAGATCCATACCCTGATCAGCTCGCGCAATCTGCAAAAATGATTGCTGAAGGTGCGGGAATTGAACATTATGAAATTGGCTGGCAAAGTGAAGGCAATACGCCTGATCCATGGCTTGGACCAGACGTGCAAGACTTAACGCGAGATCTATTTGAACAAAAAGGCTATAAAACGTTCGTATATGTGCCTGTTGGGTTTGTAGCTGATCATCTTGAAGTGTTATATGACAACGATTATGAATGTAAAGTCGTGACAGATGAAATAGGTGCAGCCTACTATCGTCCAGAAATGCCTAATGCGAAGCCAGCCTTTATTGATGCGCTGGCCACAGTCGTTTTAAAAAAGCTTGACGAAAACAAGTAATCATATAAAAGAAGGCGATCCTATGCATGACAATCAAAAACACCTTGTCATCATTGGCGGTGGCATCACTGGTTTGGCCGCCGCCTTCTATTTGGAAAAAGAAGCCCAAGAAAAAGGACTTCCTATCCAAATATCTCTTATTGAAGCGAGTCCTAGGCTAGGTGGAAAAATACAAACATTATATAAAGATGGCTACATCATTGAACGCGGACCCGATTCATTTCTAGAAAGAAAGGTCAGTGGACCGCAGCTGGCAAAGGATGTCGGTTTGTCCGATCAGCTCGTCAATAATGAAACAGGGCAAGCGTATGTATTAGTCAATGAAACACTCCATCCGATGCCAAAGGGTGCTGTCATGGGAATCCCAACTCAAATCAGTCCTTTCATTACAACTGGTCTTTTTTCAGTTGCAGGAAAAGCGAGAGCGGCGATGGATTTCGTTTTGCCAAAAAGCAAGCAGACAGAAGATCAGTCGCTTGGTGAATTCTTTAGAAGACGTGTGGGCGATGAAGTGGTCGAGAATTTAATTGAACCTCTATTATCAGGCATTTACGCAGGTGACATAGACCGCCTTAGCTTAATGTCCACATTCCCGCAATTTTATCAAACGGAACAAAAGCATCGCAGTTTGATTCTAGGGATGAAAAAGTCACAGCAGCATGCGAAAGCGCAGCAAGTGACAGCGAAAAAGCAAGGACAGTTCCAAACGATCAATCAAGGGCTGCAAGCGCTTGTTGAAGCGGTAGAAAGCAAGCTCAAGCTGACGACGATTTATAAAGGGACAAAAGTGACACAGATCGAAAAAACAGATGGAGGTTATGGCGTTCAATTAGACAGCGGTCAAACGCTTTTTGCAGATTCAGCCATTGTCACTACTCCGCATCAATCGATCTATTCCATGTTTCCAAAAGAAGCAGGGCTTGAGTACTTGCATGACATGACATCGACCTCTGTTGCAACGGTTGCACTCGGTTTTAAGGAAGAAGATGTTCATAATGAATATGATGGCACAGGGTTTGTCATCTCAAGAAACAGTGATTTCTCTATTACAGCCTGTACGTGGACGAACAAAAAATGGCCGCATACAGCACCTAAAGGAAAAACGCTATTGCGTGCGTATGTAGGAAAAGCTGGCGACGAATCGATTGTCGAGCAGTCAGACAGCCAAATCGTCAGCATCGTGCTGGAAGATTTGAAGAAAATTATGGAGATTAAAGCAGATCCAGAACTGACGACAGTGACTCGTTGGAAGACGAGCATGCCGCAATATCACGTCGGTCATCAAAAACAGGTGTCGAACATGCGTGAAACGTTTAAGCAATCATATCCTGGTATTTATATCACAGGTGCTGCTTTTGAAGGTGTCGGGATCCCAGATTGTATTGATCAAGGAAAAGCCGCCGTCACAGAGGCTGTATCTTATCTATTCTCATAAATATCAACTCCCTTTTCTGTCATGGAAAGGGAGTTTTTTTATGTTCGTATGTTTAGGAAAGAGATGTGAATCATAAAAGTGAACAAAGTAGTTGCAACTGAGGAAAGGGATGTGGTATATTACTCTCTGTACTTAATGACCAAAACGTTCAAATAGTCATTTCGGGAGTGAGATCATGAGTGTTGATAGGAGACAAATGATTTTAGATGGGGCTACAAAGGCGTTTACTCAATTCGGGTATAAAGCCACGACAATGGATCTTGTAGCGAAGCTTGCCAACGTCGGAAAAGGAACCATTTATACCTTTTTTAAAAACAAAGAAGAGCTGTTTGATGAAATTTTCACATCACTGTTAATGGAGATGAGGAAAATTGCGGACGAAGCCATTGATGAGAAGAATAGCTTCTCTGAAAACCTTCATTTAGCACTCTTTGCAATATTGGAATTCCGAAAAAACCACCAGCTCACAATTAAAATCTTTCAGGAAAGTGCGGAGCTTGGCACGTCAGCGGTCAAAGAAATGATAGAAAAAATGGAGCAGATGATCATTCGCTATATTAAAACAAAAGTAAAAGAAGCGATTGAAAAGGGCGACATTAAGCCTTGTGATCCTGAATTGACTGCATTTGTGATGGTGAAACTATATATTGCACTTATTTTTGATTGGGAAAAGCGATACGAGCCTTTAACAAAAGAAGAAGTAGCTGAATCGCTCGAGCTTTATGTACTAAAAGGACTTTCTGCAACAACATAATTTTTTTTGAGTTCAAATGACCAAATTGTAAATTTAGTCATTCATCAATGGGAGGAAAACAGCAATGAATTTAATTCGGAATCAATGGAAAGACATTGTGACGAGCAAAAAACTACTGATCCCGATTTTAGCTGTCTTATTTATACCGCTGATTTATAGTGGTGTATTTTTAAAAGCCTACTGGGATCCTTATGGTACAGTTGATCAATTACCTGTAGCGGTTGTCAACTTAGATGAAGGCAGTCATTATGATGGAAAAACACTTCAAGTTGGCGATGATTTAGTAAAGGAATTGAAGAAGAACGATAGTTTTAAATGGCACTTTGTCGATAGTAAAGAAAAGGCCGTCAAGGGATTAAATAACGAGGACTATTATCTCGTCGTAGAAATTCCGAAAGATTTCTCGAAAAATGCAAGTACAGTGCTAGACAAACATCCGAAAAAATCGAATTTGAAATATTATACGAATCCAGGCGCAAACTATGCTGCGTCACAAATTGCGAATAATGCCATTATCAAATTAAAAGACTCGGTTTCAAAGGAAGTCACAGAAAATTATGCAGAGGTCATCTTTGATAACTTCAAAACGATTGCAAAAGGATTAGATCAGGCAAGCGATGGTGCGAAGAAAATTGATGACGGAACAAAAAGCGCAAAAGATGGCAGTGAAAAGTTAAAAGACAATTTGGCGAAATTGGCAGAAGGAACGTTAACCTATAGTGAGGGTGTTCATCAGTTCGCAGGGAAAATGGGGGAACTGAACTCTGGGATTCAATCTCTTGACAGTGGGCTTGGTCAGCTCTTAACGGGCTATCAAACCATCGATCAGAAATTTGGAGAGCTTGGCACAGGAATTGATACATTGACCGATGGATTAAACACAAGCCTTGAAGGACATCAACAGCTTGCTTCTAAAATGCCACAATTCACAGCAGGCATTGAACAACTTAACAATAAAGCACAATCATTTTCAGAAAAAATTACAGCAGTAGAGAAAGTATTGTCTTCACCAGAATTAGCGAATCTTGAAAAGATGGCGCCAAAGCTAGATCAGGTGAAAAAAGACGCAAAAGCGTTTAATACAAAACTAGCTTCTTTAAAAGAAGCACTGTCTAATCGAGATGCAAAAGTAAAAAGCATTATTCAAAACAGCTCAATGACAGATGAAGAGAAAAAGGCAGCAATGGATCAGCTCGAAAGCCTTCCTAAAATTGAACTGCCTGACCTATCTGGACTTGAGCAAAGTTTAGCGGCCTTGCAGGAACTGCCTGACGCAAGTGAAGTTCAATCTGCGGTTGCTTCTGCAAAAGCACAATTACAGCAAATAAAGCAGCTGCCAAAGAAAACAGAACAGCTGTACACATCCACAGTTGCGATACAAAACGCCATTGATCAAATGACAACCGGTACAAATAAATTGTATCAAGGTGCACTCAAGCTTCAAACTGGCCAAGGTCAATTACAAGAAGGTTTGCAAACAGCAAATGGGAAGCTTGATACAGCGAAAAGTGGTGCAGATAAGCTTGCAAATGGTTCAAGCCAGCTTACAGCAGCGTTAAATAAGCTGGAAAGTGGTTCAACGAGTATCCAAAGCAACACATCTAAGCTTTCTGAAGGCTCAAAATCGCTTGATAAAGGATTGGGAGACTTAAAGAGCGGTACAGGAAAGCTTTCCGATAAATTGAAAAGTGCCGCAGATGAAACAGGGGAAATTGATGCAGGTCAGGACAATTACAATATGATTGCCAGCCCAGTCAAAACAGAGAACGATACGGCGAAAAAGATTGATAATTATGGAACTGGGCTCACGCCTTATATTTTATCTATGGGACTCTTTGTAGGAGCACTCATGCTCACCGTTGTATTCCCGATGAAAGACCCCGCTGGACGCCCAAGAAATGCGTTTGAATGGTTTATGAGCAAATATAGTGTGCTTCTGCTTGTTGGTATTTTACAGGCAGTGATTGCAAGCTCCATGCTTATCTTTGGACTTGGACTTGAGGTGGAGAGTCTCTGGCGCTTCTATCTCTTTGCGATCATCGTCAGTCTGACGTTCCTAGCGATCATTCAGCTTCTGGCGACAACAATGGGGAACCCAGGACGCTTCATCGCTGTCATTATTTTGGTTCTTCAGCTTGCAGCAAGTGCGGGTACATTCCCACTTGAGCTCGTACCGAAATTTTTCCAAGTCATTCATAGTCTGCTTCCAATGACGTATACAATCAACGGATTTAGAACGATCATTGCAAGCGGTGATGACAGCTATCTATGGCATCAAGCTGCAATCCTTGGAACAGTTGCCATCATTATGATGGCGGCAACCACAGCATACTTTGCTTGGAACGTAAGAAAAATGAAACAAGACGAAGCTTAATGAGTGAATCCTTTCTCTTTCATAGAGAAAGGATTTAGATTGTTGA
>NZ_NKHG01000161.1 GCF_002744245.1 Bacillus pumilus
CAAAATTATAAAAATATTTATAATTAAAATCAAAGAGAATATTGTGAATTTTTTACTTACAACTTCTTTTTTAAAAAAAAACGGAGATGAATAATGAATGAAAACAAGAAAAATATTTACCCGTGCATTCTTTTCAGTATTTGTTTTACTTCTAATGTTTTCTTTTAAACCACAAGATGTATACGCCGATAGTGATGCATACACTCAGTTAAAACACCGATGGTCTGATATGTCGTATGATTTGCGCAATGGAAATAATCTAACCATTGAATATCCGAATTTCTCAAAGCCTCGTTATTTTAATAGCTCAGATGAATACTACAAAGAGTATGTACAAGGTTATTTTGCTTCTCAACCAATAGATTGGCATGTAGCAGCATGGATGGATAATCAGTTTGTAAAAAGCATCGGAGATCCAATACAGACTAGTACTAAAAATGTTATAGCTACAGAGGAGGTTCTCACTAATAACACAAATAAACCACGAGAATTATTAACTCCAGAACGATCTTTCACAAGAACATATTCTACAGCTTTAACTCATACGAACAGTGCCGATTTCGGATTGAAAGCTACCTCAGAGTTTAAAATCCCTTTAGTTGGTGGGACAAAAACAGAATTATCTGCAGTATATAAGTACGGAGAATCTAAATCACAAACAACAACTGAAAGTAATACTATTAAAATACCATCTCAAAAAATAACCGTTGATCCTGGACAGAGTATTAAAATTACTTATCTAATTACTGAAGGTGAGGCAGTAGGTAAATTAGGGTTTTATGGTACACTTAAAGGTTGGACTCCTAATGGTATGGCCTATTATTCACCAAATAAAGGTGAGATTCCATTTAATTTTATGAAAATCGGTGACTGGTTCCTAACTAAAGGAAAGAGTGAATATAATGGATGGTCTTATAATGCACCTGATGAAATGAACTATAAGATTGATGATGGTACTTATAAAGCGAATTATTATTCTTCAAGTCAGTTAAATATTACTAATATAGATACTAATCAAACAACTAGAATTAATGTGCCAGCGATCGTAAAAACTAATTAGTAGGGGCACCGCACATGCCCAAAAAAAAGCCCCTCCATTTCGGAAGGGCTTTTCATTTTACTTTTGTTTTACCTGAACGTATTTTGTGGCAGCTGTGATATATAAGCCTGATTTCAGTTTGTACATTTTTGACCCGCTGACTGTAACGGTCTTATCAATCGTAAATGCTTCACCCGGCTTTACTTTTTTGTGCTTTGCTGACCAATTCGGCTTATCATAGACCCATAGCCATCCATCAGCATTCGGCTTCACCACGGCCATTTTTACGCCCTTTAGTGTCGTTTCTTTTTTAGGGCTTGTTTTAGATGATGATGACACCTTTTTTAAACCGACGGCCGCCGCGATCCCTTCTGCATGTCCCTCGGCCAATAGATTCAGAAACGAATCTTGTTTCAGCAGCGCGGCATCTTTTTCCCGATCAATAAAAAGGTTCTCTGTCAATATTGCTGGCATTTTTGTTTCTCTTAATACAGCAAGATCCTTAGACTTGGTTCCGCGGTCCCCTGCCTTACCCTTAATTTTTCTATAGATCGCATCATGTACGATCTTTTGTTGCTTGCCAGTGCCGGATGATGCAGTTAATTTGTCATAACGAAACGTCTCAAATCCTGTGCCACCAGCTGCATTGACATGGATTGATGCAAAATAATCAGCGCCCCAATTATTTGCTAGTCTAGCTCTTTGAGACAAATCAATATAAACATCGGTTGAACGTGTGAGCTTAACTGATGCCCCATACACTTTTTCAAGAATCGCTTTTGTTTTCTTTGCAATCTTTAATGCAAGATCCTTCTCTTTCAACCCGTTAGCTACTGCGCCTGGGTCGTGTCCTCCGTGTCCTGGATCAAGCATAATTTTCTTAGTCATTTTCATCTACTCCCTTTTCAGTTTTTTATATAAAAAAAGCCGCCAATTATTCAGCAGCTTTTTTTTCTGATTCGTCTTTTTGACTATCGTTTTCGATCACATGCAGCCTGTCAGTGATAGCAGCTGGAATTTTAACGCCGATCTGCGCCAAGTTTTCGACAATTGACAGACCTTCATTTGCAATGTAAAACAAGACTGTTCCAAAGGTTAGCACGCCATTTAATCCCATAATCTGATCAATAATGTTGGCCACAATCACGACAAAAAAATTAAGCATTTTCCGCACGTAACCAAACCAAGCTGTGCGGCTGCGTAACTTCCCAATTTTCCAACCTTTAATAATCCCTGTTAAAATGTCGATGACACTTAGCAGCAAAAGCAAGTCCAAAAATTTCACGCCGCCGAATAAATATGTCTTCGCTAAATCCAAAGTTTCAAAGTTAATAAACACTATTGTTTCCTCCATTTCCTTAATCACCTCCTTTAAGAAGGCAAAATAAAAAGCACCTATTAAGATGCTGATGAACCTAAATCCACAGATACAGGTGATTTGTTGAATGAAACGCCTGTGATCTGCTCAAACTCTTCTGTTGTTATTACTTCTAATGCGACATACTCCCTCATTATTTCAAGAGTGTAAACGCCCCAATCCCAAAATACTTTTATATCGGCCGCCGTTGGGTAGATCATGATGCCCCGCCTCTCTGCAGCTGCGTAACTTGCAATGTGAGTAAAGCCGCCTGTTTTTTAAGAGTGGTTATATCATTGGGTAAAGGCGGTGGCGGCTGCACGCTCTCTATATACTCTTTAGATGCTGATTCAAACCACCGTCTTTTTTTCTCGTCATACTCGGGAAGATATAACCCCTCTTGCGGTCGTACATCCGTAGCATTTTCCGGCAACTCATCATGATCAATTACATCTTCGCCTTGATATTTAAAATTCTCGTTATAGTAATAAATGTGCATGATGCTTTCCCTCCTTTACCACAGCGGAATAGATTCATTTATTTCAAATCTACTTACAAAGGAATTATCATTGGCAGACATACCATCAAAACGTAAAGCTCCGTCTGTATCAAGTGTAAATCTAGCAGATCCATAAGACCCTACCGTTGCGCCGACAAACACAGTTTTTGCTGAAGGTTTTTGAGCAAAACGGGCAATGACTGCATCATTCGCCGGAACTCCCTCAAATGATCCCCGAAGATGTAAAGTGTTTAGACGTATTGAGAATTTGAGTGGATTTCCGGCAAAGTGTTTTGTTGTTCCAGTAACAAGAGTGACTTGATTCCAAGTGCTGCTTAAATCTTTTTCGGTTAGCATTCGATTCCAACCACTCCATACGTTATTGTTAAGGTAATTTGTATATATGTTGTTGGCGTAATCCGTAGCATACACCCATCCAAACGTACCCTTTCCATTTGTCGCATCTGTAATGTGGAAGAATCCTCTGAAAGAACGGTTGTTAGGTAAATCTTTTGATTTTGCTATTGCATAGAATGTGCCCATGCCTAGACCGTTATCAATGAATTTATCTAAGATGCTGTCGTTTACGTCCCTAACGTAAATGCTTGGAGTCCCATTGTCTGCTGTAATTTTGGAAAGTTGTCCGTTGTTCCACTTTTCTGTATCGTCCTTTACAACGTGGATTTCGCTATTGTTAGCGTGCTCATCCGTATATTTCTTAGCTTTCGTAAGTGCAGCGTCCACTTTATCTTGTGCGCCTTGTTTTGTTTCGATCTTTTCCAAGTCCTCGAACTTGGCCTTCAATTCATCAATCGTTAGGATCGCTTCATCGTACAACTCATTTATCTTTGCTCTTAAAGCCTCGAACTCGTCCACATAGTATTCTGTGATTGGGACAATATCTTGATCAATGAGGGACTTTGAAATGTTAAAAGAGAACTGATGCACGGACATAGATTGATCATTTGTATAATACAAATTCAGCTCAGCTTGTACATTTCCATAATGCTTGATCTCTTGATCTGACAAGATATACTCGGCGTGACCGTTCACTCTATCAACTATCGTTACGTCTCTAATGAATCGGCTGCCATCTGACATAACTAATACAAGTTTTCCTGTGACAGCTGCCAGAGGCAACGGCACGCCACCTTTCGTGAGTTTAAATATCAACCGTGCTGTCTGTCGGTCCTGCGTCCAAAAATTAATACTGGTTGATACGCTTGAACTGGTATATGCGTTTACATCAAAATCAAGTGGACCGTTTTTGCGAATCATGTTATCACCTCTCTCAGGTTACATTTTCTATTGATTTAATAGGATCAACACTGTTATCTTTCAAGCTGCCTTCTGCGCCAGCCCCTTTTAGTCGATTGCCAAAATGCTGAATCCGTGAGCACTTGCTAGTGAAATACATGGCGTATCTGCATTTTTTTCCGCGCACTTTGTTGAATCGTACTGCTGAATCTTTGACCCCATCCATCAAGATAATTCCGTAATACGGGTTTGATGAAGAAGTCCTTTTACCAGCATTCTGAATATCGCTGAAATCAACGTTTATGTCCTCTGAATCACCTGAAACAGAAATCCCCGAATAGCCAACCTCACGTAAAGTTGTGTATGTTATATCAACATTTTTACAGCCTAATTCCACACGCACGCCGTTTCCTTCGATGTCTCGTCCAACGTTTAGATCAGCTTTGCCATTACTGCAGCGTGTTAAGAGTACCCCATGATGCTTGATGTCTCTAAATTGATTATTAGACACCAAAAAGCCATCCACATCTGATAAATGGATAGCA
>NZ_NKHG01000162.1 GCF_002744245.1 Bacillus pumilus
TCAAGGCACTGCAAGAGACCCTTAGGACAGAGCGGGAGACGGCACAGGCTAATCAAGATGATTTGCTTGCTCGCTTGGAGGCGGACTCCGTAGCGCGCCAACAGCTGGAGGAGAAAGTTGCAGCACTGCAAGGTGAGTTGACCAAGACAGGAAGCGGTGGAGCAGTAGATGCTGTGTGATTGGGACAATATCTTGATCAATGAGG
>NZ_NKHG01000047.1 GCF_002744245.1 Bacillus pumilus
CCCTCTCTTTTTTGGAGAGGGTTTTTGTTTCTTTACAGCATTCTTAGAATCGCTAAAAAGTAAAACCCCTCATGAGCTGAGGAGTTTTTTCATATAGATATATAAGTGCAAGGCAGATTTCATTAATTTGTATTCACGCGGTCTAATGCATGACATAAGGGTGATAAGATATCCTGTTTACTCTGGACATTTCCTTCAACCTTCACAATGACTTTTTCATTATTGACAAGTAAAATAGCCGGTAATTCGTCTACTTCATTTTTCCAGCCTTTACGATCCTCTTTCACAATCATCTTTGACATTTCCTTTGGGTACTCATTTTTTAAATCGAGCACTGCATCATAATAAGGACTTTCTTTATCAAGATTTTCTGCATCAGTAAAAAAGAGAATCCTAGGTTTTTGAATATGACGGACTTGGTCTGTCTGATTCGGTATGATATACGCAAATGAGCATGAATTAAGTACAAAGAGCATAGGGAATATAATGAGAAGTGTCCTCATAAAATTCAATCTATTCACCTCAAAATCCTTTGGGGTTGTACCAACATTTTTAGGAGCTGATTCCCTGTTAGTCATTCTAGTGTATCACGTCCGTTTTCACAATCTTCAATTGTTACTCAATTGTTACAGAATTGATATGAAGTAAAATACAATTGAAACGTTCCCTCAATATGATGAGAAAAAAGCATATATTTTAAAAAATGATTAAATGTGTCATACAATTAATCGTTGACAACTCAAATGTGTCATCATATTATAGAGGTAAGAAATAGATTAAACGCTTTCAAACTATGAGTGAAGAAAAGGGGAATGTACGTGGGTACAATTATTTGTCAAGATTGCAATGAAACCATTGATCAATTTGAGAATGAAAAAGTGACAACGCTTTATGGAACGTGCGGTCACTGTCATTGCTGTGATGAAGCCTCTGAATAAATAAAAAAGCATGCAGCTCCATATGGGGCTGCATGCTTCTTTTTATAAAATTGGTTTTTGTTCTTTAATGACACGAATCATTTCTAACGTTGAATCTTCAGGTCCTTGAACAGGGAGACCAATTTCGATATTTTTAAAGATATACGATATATTTTCTTCTGTGATGATTTCACCTGGTATAAAAATCGGAATACCTGGCGGGTATACCATAACAAACTCTGCAATAATGCGGCCAGCCGCTTCTTTAAATGGAATCACTTCCGTTGTGGCATAAAAAGCGTCACGCGGCGTCATGGCAAGTGATGGGATCTCAGGCAGTAACACTTCCGTGACCGCTTGTTTGTCGCCCTCACGTGCAGAGGTTGCTGCAATTTCTTTCATTGCTGTCACAAGCGTATCAATTGTCTCGTCAGAATCGCCAGGAGTCACGATACATAGAATGTTGTATAGGTCAGAGAGTTCCACTTCGATTCGGTGGCTTTCTCTGAGCCATTTTTCCACATCATGGCCATTCAGTCCAAGCTCTTTAATCGAAATAATTAATTTCGTTGGATCATAATCGTAAGTAGAAGCTGACCCGAGTATCTCCTGACCAATACAGGTAATGCCGTCAATTTGATTCAAACGGCTTCTTGCTGATTCAGCTAAACGAATCGCTTCATCTGCGAGTGCCTTTCCTTCAGTGGCTAATCGTTTTCTAGCGACATCAAGTGAAGCTAACAGCAAATAAGAAGTGGACGTTGTCGTCAGCATGCTCAAAATGGATTGTACACGATCCTTTGAAACAAGCCCTTCCTTCATGTTTAAAATAGAGCTCTGGGTGAGGGAGCCGCCAAGTTTATGAACACTTGTTGCTGCCATGTCAGCACCCGCTTGCATCGCAGACAGCGGAAGCTCATCGTGAAAATGAATATGCACACCATGTGCTTCATCAACAAGGACAGGCACATCAAATGAATGAGCAATCTCTACGATCGATTTTAAATCAGCTGAAATGCCAAAATACGTAGGGTTAATCACAAGTAAACCCTTAGCATCTGGATGCTCGGTTAGCGCTTTTTTGGCTGACTCTGGTGTAATGCCGTGAGAGATGCCAAGCTCTTTGTCGATTTCTGGGTGAATAAAAACAGGAATTGCACCAGAAAATACAATAGCCGACATAATCGACTTATGGACGTTACGGGGAACAATAATTTTATCTCCAGGTCCACATACGGTCATCACCATTGTCATGATCGCGCCGCTTGTTCCTTGGATGGAGAAAAACGTATGGTCAGCACCGAATGCTTCTGCTGCGAGCTCCTGTGCTTCTTTTATCATCCCTCGAGGCGAATGTAAATCATCAAGAGGTTCTATATTAATGAGGTCAATACTTAATGCATTGTCTCCAATGAATGCTCTAAATTCAGGGTCCATTCCAGCTCCTTTTTTATGGCCTGGAATGTGAAATTGAACTGGATTGGTTGAAGCATGTTTTTTTAGTCCAGTATATAAGGGTGTATCATGTTGTGACAATTGCTTTCCCACCTTCATTGAAATACCTGCTCTTATTGTACCAATAACAGCAGATTTCATTGCATAAAACAAAAGAATTATATTATGAACTGATCGGAATGTAAAGCATAAAATCGATCGGTTTCTGACAGATCAGATGCTATAATAAAAGTTCAAAAAGAAATGAGTGTTAAAGTGAGGGACAAGCAAATGGAATATCAATATCCAATGGATGTCGACTGGACAACAGAGGAAAAAATGGCGGTCATTTCGTTTTTTCATGCCGTTGAAAAAGCATATGAAAAAGGAATTGCCAAACAGGAAGTGCTAGATGCTTATAAACGATTTAAAGAGGTTGTGCCATCGAAAGCAGAGGAAAAGACGCATTGTGCGGCGTTTGAAAAAGGAAGCGGCTATTCCCCTTATCGCACAGTGAAAAGCGCAAGAGAGGCAGCAGAAACAGCGATCATACGTATGTAAAAAAACGAGCCAATTCAGGCTCGTC
>NZ_NKHG01000163.1 GCF_002744245.1 Bacillus pumilus
CTAACATTATGTAAGAATAAATATGGTGGAGGATGACGGGCTCGAACCGCCGACCCTCTGCTTGTAAGGCAGATGCTCTCCCAGCTGAGCTAATCCTCCATATTGTGTCGTTTCGAATGACTCTCAATCTGACAAATAGTATTATATAACGATAAGATATTGTTTGTAAAGACTTTTTTAAAATAATTTTTAAGTTTTATTTTAAAGCTGTTTTTTCATCTCTTCGTTAAGGCACCTAAAGAATTTTACCACTTGTCTCATCATTTTAAAAGTCTTTTTTTCAATTTTTTATTGTTTTTTTGTTAAAAGTGGCTCTAATGAAGCTTTATCATTGAAAAAGCTTTATCTATCAACATGTAGTTTTCTTTTTTCAGCCAGAATATCTCCCCGTACAGATCAGCTAGAAATAAAAATCTTTCATTATTTTATTTTTTTGATAAATCATTTTCGTAAAAAACATGTATAAATGATGACCACCATTTTTCAAAAGAGCGTTTTACTTCGTGTTCTTTCTATTATTATTAATGAGCAGCAAGCCTTAACATGAACATCAAAACATTGGAGCGATCCCAATTCATGTTTCATTAAGAAAAAGCTAGTTTTGTTCGTCAAATGCCCTATTAAAAGTTCAAACATCAACATTAGACGGATCTATGCTCTTTGACAACCTCAACCATCATTATACCTTTATTACCGGAGACCTTCTTATCCGGCTGCTTTAAAGGATCTTAGTTTGACATTCTTTCCGTTCTTGAAGTAGATATAAAACTGATTTTTTCCAAAAACACAAAAAAG
>NZ_NKHG01000164.1 GCF_002744245.1 Bacillus pumilus
TTTCAATCCCTTCGCACACCAGACTCTTGCCCAGCATGGAGCCCATCCGGCAGATGTTGGCGACCAGCTCGGACGCTTCGATGGAGGTATCGATCCCCTGAATGAAGGAGCGATCGATCTTCACCTTGCTGACCGGCAGTTTCTGCAGATAACTGAGGGACGAGTAGCCCGTCCCGAAGTCATCCAGCGCCAGCTGTACCCCTTGCTGGTTGAGGTCTGCATCAGCTGCAGGGAGTTTTTCACCTCGCGCATGGTGGTGTCTTCCGTCACCTCCAGCACCAGGC
>NZ_NKHG01000165.1 GCF_002744245.1 Bacillus pumilus
TTGGATGTGGTTCTTGATAATTTGGGACATTCCATGGGTCTCCATTTTTAATGCTGTCGGTTGCGCTGTTATTAATGTCCTTTGCAAATGGCTTGTGATCATCAACAGGGCCAGCAACTACCGAGCAGGAGATAGAAATGCAAGCTAGGAGTGCGAGTCTCATTACCAATCCTCACTTGGGTTTTCAGACTGGTCAAAAAAACTTTGTTGCAGTGGCACCAAGTGTTTTATTGCGCGCTCTGCAGTCTGGCCTGAAGAGGTGAACATACTCAACGCATACTCTAATGTTACGTTTCCTGCAATTTCATCGTAAACAGGAGTGGCCGTATCGCAATTCGTTTCCTCAGGAGAGCATGGTGAAAGTACTCCGTCAGTAAGAATAATTGTTGGTACCCTAGAAACCTTGAATCGTTGATACAGCGTTGGGTCTACAAGAGTTTCAGCACCAGTTTTATCGACCAAGGATTGCAGTGCTGCAACAGTTTGACGCATCGAATTACCAACTAGTCCTCGGATGACCAAAACGCCACCGGCAGCGGACACTTGTTTTCCGTAGAGCTCAA
>NZ_NKHG01000166.1 GCF_002744245.1 Bacillus pumilus
ATGCAAATAAACCTAAAACAGTTAATGCTAAGATGACTTTAAAGACATTTATTCTGATATTCTTTCAATAGTTGGCATACCAGCAATTGGTGGAATAGAGGACGTCCACATTTTAGAAAATACATTTAATTTTTCACCTATTTCATAATGATCATCTGTAGAAATAGGAACTTTTAAAATCCTCCCTTGAGTAGCAAGCACCCACCAATCATTTTGGTAAAGGAGTGCCTCCTCTTTTGTAGGTGTATGTGCAACAATCATATATTTGTCATCTACTGAGATCACATACCCTGTGAAAGGAATCTGTTCTTGCTTTTGAACAGAAGAGATTGGGAAAGAATGATTTACCCATTCTTTTGACTCAGCAAATGCTGGAGCCCCGCCCAAAGTTAATCCACACCCCAGAGCTAAGGTTGATGCGACTGTCGCAAGTTTTTGTTTTGTTGAAATCATCTTTATAGCCTCCTTTTATATTTTGCTACACTAGTACATTTCTAAATTGGAAATTTAACCCCTCTATAAATTTAAATATTTAACAAATATGTAACAATTACGAAAAGTTAGCTAAAACCTTTTGAGACCGATTTGAAATGAATTCTTGCAGGTTCAGGAGGCATTATGTTCTGTATATTACTATCCAGACAAAGGGGCGAAAAACAAGCGTTGATGGTAATTATGGACCTAAAGCTGCGGATGCGGTCAAACAATTCCAGATGATGCATGGGCTTGCTGCTGATGGTATTTACGGACCGAAGACAATGGCAAAACTTGAAGTAACTTTTCCGCTATTCCCCTGTCGCTAAACACTTCTGCAGCTATTATTTGGAATGATTTCAAATTTCTCTGTAAGAATTTGATGGTATTCTTCTTCAGTTATGACTCGCTTTACTTTTTGTCCTGTTTTTGTTTCTGTAAAGTTTCGTTTTGTAAGGGATATATGTCCATCTTCAATTAATTTGCAGATAATGTATCCTTTATTTAAAGGAGATTCTGGGTGTTCTACAATCATATCTTGTATAGCATTTACTTTGTTTGTATCTATTGCATCCAAAGTAAATGCATATCCATTACGCCATGTATCTGTAAGTTCTGAATCAAGAAATTGAGCAGTTTCTCCATTTTCTCCTTTTCGCATTTCAAACATATAGGTTCCTTTTTCAGTATTTTGCTTACGAATGCGATATTTTCCTGTTTGAGACGAGATCACTTCACCGCTAAATGGAACTGGATGTAAAGGAAGATATGAGGCAAAACCCCCGTCTATAATATACTTTTGGCCATCATAATTTAAAATAATAATTACATGGCCGTCATCTGGCTTCCACTTATCACCACTCAAATCATAAATTGTCCCAGCTGCTCGGTAGACGTCAAATCCACAATCCTTTAAAAAGTAATATAATAAAGAATTAAGTTCATAGCATAGCCCTCCACGATTATTTAATAATAATTTTTCTTGAATATTTTTTTTGGAAATTCTTATAATTTCTTTTTCCATAACGTCTAAATTTTCATAAGGCAACACACATCCCATCTTCAGAAGAATTTCATGCAAATCTTCAAATTTCACATCCTCTTTCGGGTCTATCTGTAATCGGGTGAAAAAAAGCCTTTGAAATTCAGTCATGATTTATGTCCACCTTTCATTTGTAAAAATTAACATCAAATACCATATTACGCTATTTATATTTTTAATCAAGCGGAAAGGTAAAAAGATTATCATTGTCCATTAATTATCAAATATAAATTCAAACTGCAAA
>NZ_NKHG01000044.1 GCF_002744245.1 Bacillus pumilus
CTGACACCGAATGCGAGGGTTTGTCTACACGCTGAAACGTCCTTCGTATGAAAGGACGTTTATTTTTTCTGTTGATTGAACTTATTTGCAGCATAATCAATGATTCTCTCGACTGCATAAATGCTCATAAACAAGATGAGAAAGAGAAGAAAGGGGTGAATTGGTTGATCGTCTATCACGTACACAATCCCTCCAACGACCAAAGCGATGAATAAAGGAGCTAAAAAGTTTTTCGATCTACTCAGTCCTTTCTTTTATGATGGACACCAATTAAGGTCAGCCAACCCAATATACATGATATCGTTTATTTTTCTTTTGGATAACAAGCGAGTGCATATAATTGCAAAAATTTTTTGCATCATTGAAGGCTTTATAGTAGGAAAGTCAGGTTGGAGATGACAAGTATGCTAAAAAGCTATTATTTTATTCACACAAAAAATGATCATGGACAGTATGTTGTACATATAGAAGATTGTGCGTTTCTAGGAGATGCTGCAAGCCGTACGTTAATTGGTCTGCACATGAATTGTGAAAGCGCCATGGAAGAAGCCAAAAAAATGACGATGAAACTCATTTTAATGGTTGTTTTTATTGCACTTATTCTTGTTATACAAAATAGTCCATTATTAGACTCTGTTGTCTGGCATATGGTGGATTTTATATGTGCAATTGATGATCTAATAAAAGAAATACACATTGAGAAACTGCCCATTTATTCAAATAGGTCGTTATCGAGGCATCATATTTCACTTTATATATATTTCATTTTCATCAGTTCTTACTAACCCGCCAACTACAGCAAACCAAACTAAGCAAGCTACTCATCAAAAGCCAAGCCCTCCTTTTTGCACCTTCTATGAACGCTCACCCTTCTCCTATCTTTTTGGTTTGACACAGTTGTGCCATGAATGGATAAAAAATACGACACCTTTAGCATATATAATCAAAAGAGTCGCATTCTTTCCAGCTGAAACAGCTAGATGAAGAATAATGACTGTTATATTTATAGTGTTTTTGCCAAGAAGATGGCTCTTTGAATTCAACCAATTTTAGAAGCATCATGCATGACTGTTGTTAATAAAAGCGGATGAATTCCCATCGCTTTTTACAATAACTCTATTTGCAATTTACTAATAAAAATCTAACGGGTTACCAAACGTACGTTCCAAATCGATTTAAGCATTGATATGACAGTCTTCCTCTTATTCACTTAAATTTCACCTTTCTAAAGTCAACTATATGATAGTATTCTTTTGGGGGAAGTTTGGGGGGGATTTGGGGAAGTTTAAAAAGGACAGACGTAAAAGGAGCGCAAAATGAACATAAACAAAATAAGATCATTCCTTTATAAAACATCAAAATACCTGGGTGACGTCAACGCCGTTCAAAAGGGCACTATCAGAAAACGAATCATGCGACGTGCTGCGGGGAAAACAACTGGAAAATTGTTAGGTAAACTATTCAAGTAGCCCGCCATTTGGTGGGTTTTTATGAATACTCCCACCACTTACCACCCTTGCGGTACGATTGAATATATTTAAAAAACCTCTCGCTATGCGAAAGGCTTATTATGCTCCTGATAAACTGCACCTTTGACTGTATGATGATATGTCAATAACAGGGATGAAGTTTTTACATTGTGTTTACTTTCACTTTTGTGTAGACGAATTATTATTCTTATTTTGTATAGGGATAGTGATTGAAAGAGCTAAGGATAATAGGAATATTAATATATATATAATCCCATTATAAATAAATTGTTTATTTATAATGATTTGTATAAATCCCGTTAATGATACTATAAAAATGAGAATACACATTACACGAGCTAGATTCATTTATATACCACCTAACTAATATTTTTTCCAAAAGCATTCGCCTATGTTAAATCCTGATAAGAATGTTAAGCCATAAAAGCAAGGCGCACAAGCTGTACCCATTGTTACACTACAAGCTCCGCCGCAAATGCTTCCTGCTAATGTAATCATCGCCCAACTAACTCCTTTTGAAGATAAACAATTGTTAAAACCATTCCACCATTTTTTGAAATTTTTATGTGGGGAAGCCTGGAGCTTCATTTTGTTTGTATCACTTTTTTCGAAAGCTACAATTTTATCAAAGTCTTTTTCTGAAAAATTCAGAAGTTTTTCGCTTACCAATTTTCCGTTAACCCAATAAGACGAAGTTCCTTCAAGTTCTTCCTTATTAGTTTTCAAATGAATTTCTGAATAATTAACTAAAGTATTATTCTGATCAAACGTTAGTACTATACCTTCCATATTATTCAGGTGATCTGATGTCTTCATAGGTACATTCAGAAAGATTTCGTTAGTTTCTTTATTAAACAAAGCGGTAGCACCATCCAAATTAAGCTCATTTTTGCTGTAAAGCGTTACCTCTTTGTTTTTTATAAGTTCAGTTGTTTTAGTCACCAACTTCTCAACTTTATTGTTACTGACTTTTTCAGATTGTTCACTTAATTCATTATACGCTTTAATCGCGTCTTTAACATCATCGTTTAATGAGGTTTCAATATTTGAGGCCATTGACACACCTCCACCTCCAACCAAACACATAATTAAAGTAAGTACCAGGGTAAAACACATGATTTTTTTCACTTTCATTCTTCCTTTCTATTATAAAATATTTCCAACACAATTACCGTATCACAAATTATTGAAAAATGTAAATAATTCTCAAAACTCCTTTGTATTATTAACAAAAAAGAATTTTGAAATGCAGTGAATAATTCTACGAGAACACGTAATAAAAAGCAAATGGTTGATTACGATAATTAAAGTTTTAAACAGAGTTAAAAAAGGTTTATTTCCCCTAAGAGAGGGATTATTACTTCAATAATGCTTCCAATCTCGCTTTCGTCTTCGGA
>NZ_NKHG01000167.1 GCF_002744245.1 Bacillus pumilus
TAATGATATGGCCCGTTGGTCAAGCGGTTAAGACACCGCCCTTTCACGGCGGTAACACGGGTTCGAATCCCGTACGGGTCATGTTTTTTTGATTCGTTGGGCTATAGCCAAGCGGTAAGGCAACGGACTTTGACTCCGTCATGCGTTGGTTCGAATCCAGCTAGCCCAGCCATTTTTTATATATGTTTTTCTGCATAGCAGAT
>NZ_NKHG01000168.1 GCF_002744245.1 Bacillus pumilus
ATTCTTGTCTATCCCCTTCTATGGCGCTTATTCGTTTTCGTCTTCACCCTGCTTGCGCTGTCGGATGTACAGATAAACGGTGTGTTTGGAAATATTCAGTTTGTCGGCGACCAGGTTGATCGAGTCCTTGATATCAAATATGCCCTTCTCGAACAACTGGGTCACGATAAACCTGTTTTTGGCATTGTTGGCGACGGTCGG
>NZ_NKHG01000169.1 GCF_002744245.1 Bacillus pumilus
GAAGGCTTTTATCTCATTAATAATCAATTCCAATAGATTTGTGATACGTCTAATCCTTTCAGATTCGGAATGTTTCATGTTAATTCCCTATGCTGCTTGTTTTTTTGCGAATGGCGAAAGCCTGCCAATTGCTTCTTTATGGTATTGGGGTAGTAACTCTACGCCTATAAATCGGCGACCCAGTTTTGCGGCGGCAACACATGTAGAACCGGAACCTGCAAAGGGGTCTAAAACAATATCCCCCGGTCTCGTGAATGCCTCGATTATCGGCTCCAAGGTTGAAACTGGCTTTTCAGTGGGGTGATGTCGATTCCCCGAATACTCCCATTCAAGCACATCTGGGATTGGCGCTTCTGGCAACGGTGGTTTGCCCTTGGCCAGCAAATATGCACATTCATGTCTATAGCCGACAAAAGTGGCCTTTGATGAGTAGGGCTTTGTAAACACCAGGTGCCCCACTATTCGGAATCCGGCTGTTTTCCATGCAGTCACGAACTTATCGACACGATTCCATCCATAAAAGCTGACGGCCAGGCTATTAGGTTTGAGAACCCTATACATCTCCTTGCTGGCAGGAACTAACCATTCATCGCTTTTATCGTTGGCGATTTCCCGCCCGCCTCTGTCTTTGAATCCAACTAAATACGGGGGATCCGTGAGGATAAAGTCGATTGCTCCGGTTGGTATCTTCCCCATTACGTC
>NZ_NKHG01000170.1 GCF_002744245.1 Bacillus pumilus
CAGGGCCGTGCCGAGCACGAAACCCAGCAAAATAAACAGAAAAGAGCCAATGCCCCAGATGGCTGCCAATATGGCTACTATTTTGTCCCTTCTGGTTTGTGGTTTCATAAAGAATTACTTACAGCCCGGCTACATGGCCCGCAAAAATACTCTTGTTGGACGAGTGAAACAACCGTTTTCAGTCGTTTTTATCCGCAATAAGATATATGGGAATTATTTCTTATTGTTGTTAGTAAGGCGAAAAACCTATCCATTTCATTGTTTTTATTTGATATTTTTGGTGTTTTTCTCGATGCTCAGCATGGTTGGAAGCTGCTGTACATATCTATCTATTTCTCGGTAACGTTTGAGCTAAATCAATAACTCGGCATTCACATCCCTTTATAGTTTTCGGGCTTGCAACATATAAAACGAAAACTAAAAGG
>NZ_NKHG01000171.1 GCF_002744245.1 Bacillus pumilus
GTGGCCCGTTCCGGTGGCCTGACACCATGGGAGAGTGATTGCGGGCAGGAACTCGCTGCAATGCAGCAACAACTTGAGACGCTCTATCGGTCGGCGACGGTGCCGATCTGGTGGGGACCGGCGGTGAGCTGCTGGGCCATGTTCCCGGACACGGCGGTACGCCGTGATCATCACCGGGTGGGTTGTCCGGTACTGCGGCCTGGCCTCCAGGGGCGGGAGATC
>NZ_NKHG01000172.1 GCF_002744245.1 Bacillus pumilus
TCCAGCAGTTTGCGGAACATTTCAACGCCGGTACAGGTGGTCTTGGTGGTATCTTTGATACCAACGATTTCCACTTCTTCACCAACTTTAACGATACCGCGCTCTACACGACCGGTTACTACGGTACCACGGCCTGCGATGGAGAATACGTCTTCGATCGGCATCAGGAACGGCTGGTCAATTGCGCGCTCCGGCTCCGGAATGTAGGTGTCCAGGTGGCCAGCCAGTTCCAGGATCTTCTCTTCCCACTGAGCTTCGCCTTC
>NZ_NKHG01000173.1 GCF_002744245.1 Bacillus pumilus
CTGCCGGATCAGATCTCGCACCACTAGGAAGAGGCTGGAACTGCTGGCCAGCGGGCACGCGCAGCGCGGCAGTATACCCGTGCAGCAAGTGGAGCCAAACGCCAAACGGTGATCCTCACGGGCTCAGCTGATATACTGTATTTATATACAGGCACCTGAGATGACCAACATGTTTGATGTTCCTGACATTGACGCTCCGGCGTTGGAAATCCCCTTGTTCTTATCCCCTGCCGCCTGCGGCTTCCCATCACCCGCCCAGGACTATGTGGAGCAGACCATCGATCTGAACCAGCTCTGCATCGCGCACCCGGCGGCAACCTACTTCGTGCGCGCGGCCGGTGACAGTATGGTGGACCACG
>NZ_NKHG01000174.1 GCF_002744245.1 Bacillus pumilus
GTTTGTCGGCGTCATGCTGGCCATTCTGTTTGGTCGACGCAGCAGCGGCAGCGAATGGGAAAAAATACGGGGCAGCCTGGCAGCCGGGGTCGCGCTGGGGCTGACCGCCGCCCTCTGCCAGAGCCTGGGCGATCATCGCCAAACCGGTGATGATGGGCGGCGACGTCGATGCGGTGAGCGCCTCCGGCGTCAGGATGGGCAGCGCTCTGCTGGCTCACTGCGCCCTGCGCAT
>NZ_NKHG01000175.1 GCF_002744245.1 Bacillus pumilus
ATCTAAGTTTTCCGGCTTATACTTATTAAGCATTTCCTTGTAGTGCTCAATAAAGTCCGCAGGCAATATACTGTCGTAATAATCTATTTCCTTTAGGTCATATTCTGGCTTGCCTGAAAATACATCCCGGTCATATATATCCTGACATTCATCAATGAACACGAAAGCGCCGATAGGCATCCAGTGATGCCACACCCGCCAAAGCTGCTGATACCTCGGGTCTTGTGATGACATGCGAAATAAACGCGCTGTAGGTGGGAATTTCTCACCCAAGAACTCTTCGATTTTATTAAGCGGGTACATCCCAGCCACGTTCGTGACGACAAGACGCCCCTCCCTTAATGCAGGCAAGAGCCGATACCAAATAACAGACGAGCTTTTGTAAGAGCCGTTGTGTCCGTGTTCAATGACGATTGCCATTTACCACCCCATAATGCTTAAAACAAAGCGAGTCACATAGGCATTAATTATTAAATTAAGCCCGTTAACAAA
>NZ_NKHG01000176.1 GCF_002744245.1 Bacillus pumilus
CGGATACTGGCTCGCGGCCTGGACGAAGTCCGGATAACCGAAGCCCTCGTTGAACTCCAGCGCAGTGGGATAGGAGGTATAACGCGGGCCGCTGTAATTATATTTTTCGATCAGGGCCTGATCCCACACAATCTGTTCTGCTTGCACGCTTGCTTCCTCTTGTTGTTATTGGCTCACCGGCTTAACTGAAAATCCTTCAGTCGGGCCACATCCTTGAGGATCTGCGCCTCCAGCTCGGCCTCATAGCCACTGCGTTCGAGATCCATCTTCATGATTTCATTGCGCTTGAGGGCCCGCCTCGCCTCATGGGTCGGCATCTCTTTCACCTTCTCGTAGAGACCGTACAGACC
>NZ_NKHG01000064.1 GCF_002744245.1 Bacillus pumilus
TGATGAAGCCATGGCATCTCTGGAATCAGAGCAGGTTTGCTATATGTTTCTTCTATTAATCGATTCTTTACATTCAAAGGGTTACGATTGATATCCTTCAGACTAAAATGCATGCTGCCCTGTACGAGTTGCGACTGCCGGTTGAGCTGGATCTGGCGAAAATACTCCTCAGGGTCAGACCAAGCAGGATCACTGTTTTGATTGATTTTATAAGTCGCTTGACCAATGTATAGGTGAACGGGCTTTCCTTTCACTTCATTTGACCACCATTTCGCTAGCACGTCATAGGAGGCTGCCTGAAAGCCAATGCTCCAGTAAATTTGCGGGGTCACATAGTCGATATTGTGCTGCTGAATCCACTGCCTTGTATCGGCATATAAATCATCGTAATTGGTCATGCCTGCTGTTGTGTTTGAACCAGTTGGATCATCTTTAATGTTACGCCATACACCGAATGGACTAATACCAAATTTCACATACGGCTTTTCTTTCTTAACGGTTTCATTGATTTGCTTCACCAATTGGTTCACATTATCTCTACGCCAATCTTCTATATTCGAGAATGTTTTCTTCCCATATGTTTCATACGTTTCTTGATCTGGAAATGGCACACCGGCAATTTTATTTGGATAAAAATAATCGTCCATATGCACCGCATCAATATCATAATTCTTCACAACTTCCGCTATGCCGCCCACAATGAAGTCCTGAGCATCAGGAATGCCTGGATTGAAGTAAAGCTGATTTCCATAGGCAATGGTCCAATCAGGATGTGTTCTTGCAGGATGATCGGCTGATAACCGGCTGAGGTCAGTATGATTCATTGTGATTCGATACGGGTTAAACCAAGCGTGAAATTCGAGGCCTCGTTTATGTGCTTCTTCTATCATGAATTGAAGCGGGTCATACCCTGGGTCTTTCCCTTGCGTCCCGGTCAAATATTCTGACCACGGTCCGAATTCCGAAGGATAAAAGGCATCTGCGGTTGGTTTAATTTGCATGATGACGGCGTTCATGTTCATCGCTTTGATCTCGTCTAACAGATGAATGAACTCTTGCTTCTGCTCTTCGGCGGGCAGTCCTTTCTTTGATGGCCAATCTAAGTTATAGACCGATGCAATCCAAACCGCGCGCATCTCTCGACTGCTCTCAAGCTTCCCTTTCATCAAGGGGCGAGCTAGACTGCTAGATGGAATCAATAAGAAGACAAACATAAAAGCAAGTGTTAGAAACATGATGCTGATTTTTTTCAGCATGATTTGCATCACCTCATGTTAAGTTTATTCTGCGATTTGAGATGGAATGCCAGCAGATGGTGTAAGTAAGATGTTTTTCATTTCATTCAGCTGAGCTTCAGGAACTTCGCACGCTTCAATTAAATACCCCTCTGCACTTCCATATGTATCTATCATTTCCTTTAGTACATCCTCAAGATAATCTTGCTGCACACCGAGCAGCGGCTGAATTTGTTCTTTTGATACTCGGTATAAACTCATCATTCGGACAAATCGTTCCTGCCTTTTCACAAGCATTTGCACGCCTTCATTAGAACGCATATATTCACTTAAAACGGTATGCATCGGTACACCTGCTGCTAATTGAATAAGAGCAGATAAAAAGCCCGTACGGTCCTTTCCGCTTGTACAGTGAAGCATGAGGGGATAATTTTTTTCATCTGACAGTAATGTGAACAACTGCTGAATCTCTTCTTTTCGTTCGTTGAGCATACTTTGATATAAATCTTTCATGATCGGCGTAAATGATAGAGACTTTGCTTCTGTTGTCAGCATACGAAACATGGTCCATTTACTAGGCATCATACTGTCAGGCTGCATAGGGATATGAACAATTTTGTCGTGTTCCTTGATCTTTGGTGGGTGTGATTTGCGTTCTGAGCTTGTTCTGAGGTCACAAACGGTTTGAATCCCAAGTTTTGAGAACGTCAAAATATCTTGTTTCGTCAGACGGGATAAATCTGCGGATCGATAAATCATTCCTTGTTTGATGACCATTTCATCAGTTGTTTGGAGTCCGCCTACTTCTCTAAAATTCGCAAGCTTTGAAAATTGTATGTTGGGCTGATTCATAGGAGTGAAAATCCTTTCTTTCATCTTTTCTCTATCATACGCTTTTATGGAAAATGAGAAAAGCCAAGAGAAAAAATCATTGATCCTCCCATGTTGATCAGTACCATCTTTTGCGTGAAATTATTGTTATAATAGAATCAGCATATTCGTATTGATAGGAGATTGTAGCATGATAAAAACAAAACGTATTCAGCAAATAAAAGAGTATGTGTTTGACGGGGAAACTGCCTCTCTTGATGAGCTAGTGGCGCATTTTGGCGTCTCAAAAAACACGATTCGCCGGGATGTCCAAACATTGGTTGAATCCGGCGTGCTAAAGAAAGTATATGGCGGTGTGGCTGTGAACCATTCAACTTTAGTGGTATATCAGGAGCGAAAGACCCGTCAGCTAAGTAAAAAACAATTGATCGGTCAGACCGCCGCCGCGTTTGTCGAAAATGGCGATATGATTTTTGTCGATTCTGGTACGACAACGCTGGAGATGCTGCCCTATTTGGCTGAGAAACAAGTGACCGTGGTGACAAATAACGTGGATTTCATTACACAGGCCATGCGATATGAAAATCTGACGATCTTTTCGACTGGCGGAATGCTTGAGCGAAAAACGAATTCTTTCGTCGGCTTTCAAAGTGTAGAGCGTCTAAAAGCATATAATGTGAATAAAGCATTTATTGCATCAACTGGTTTATCCATTGATCATGGGGTCACGAATTCGTCCCCTCTTGAAACGGATATTAAAAAGACACTCGTTCAAAAAAGTGCCAAAACCTTTTTATTAGTAGATGACAGTAAGTTCGATCATTATGCGCTGACTACATTTTGTGACTTACAAGAGATTGATGTCGTCGTGACCAATGAGCAGCCAAATAAAGACTATCTTCAATATGGGAAAGAGCACGATGTAAGGTTTGTCACGCCTTAATCCTCACAGAAAAAAGCCAAGCTCGGTTTGATTGGCTTTTTTCGTATGCTTGTTACGAGAGTGAAAAGGGCGAAGTGTAGGTCCTGTACGTGATTGGAGCATGGGGATGGGCCAGGCTTAATTTTTTATTTAAAAGGAAGAATATCAAAAAACGGCTCAGGAATTTGAGCGTTTTTTGATTCATTCATCTCAAGCTGCATGATCATGCGGAATAAATATCGGTACACTGCCGATATGACGTCTATGAAAGAACGATCTTCATTGATATCCTCCAGCTCAAGAAGCTGTAAATTTACATCGAATAAACCGTCTTGTCCATTAAATTGAAGCTGGGCTCCTTCCAATTGAGACAGCATTTCTTTTAGAAAGCCCGTGTCTTTCTTAGGACGTTTTAATCCGAATAACACAGTATATGTTTGAAACACTTCATCCCATTCAATCGCTAATCCATCGACTTTCACCACATCAAACCACTTCGATTCGATATAAATGAATTCTTTTTG
This sequence comes from Bacillus pumilus, assembly GCF_002744245.1. Lineage (GTDB taxonomy): Bacteria > Bacillota > Bacilli > Bacillales > Bacillaceae > Bacillus > Bacillus pumilus_M. Next base: position 3,513 of record NZ_NKHG01000064.1, read on the forward strand.
ATGATTTTTCACATATGTAAGCGGTGTGTTTAAAAATGATGAGGCTTCTGTTTGAATCATTTCCTCCGATTCCTTGTCGACACGCTCTATATATACATCGCTGAAGCGTGCTTCTTCTTGAATTCTCGCCCCTTCTAACGGCCACTTTTGACGCGCCGCTTCATCATATTCAAAGTCTGTCAGCGGTTGCCCTTCTTTCAGTAAATCTTGTAAGCGATTTGGTAACGACATGGCTATGTCCCCTTTCATCAACTTCATTTGCGTTTATTATTTTAGCATAACACACGAAAAGAAAGATATGTCTGGGCATATGATGGTATCATAGTGTAAAACGAAACATCTCGGAGGGGTCCGTTTTGCTCACAATGACACTGGCAGAAAAAATTGTAAACGAAGTCAAAAAGGTGCTGACTGAGGAAATTATTATCGCACAAACAAACGGTACCATCATTGCAGCAACAGATGCAGCGCGCATTGGCCAATTTCATGAAGGCGCATACCTCACATCCTTTGAAGGGCAGAAACGAATCCTCACAAAGCATGATGAGCAGCATATGAAAGGAATTAAAGCCGGCATCAATTTGCCAATCTACTTTGAGCAAAAGGTCATTGGTGTGATTGGGATGACAGGAGATCCTGTGCATGTGTCCCCTTTTGGTGACATTTTACGGAAAATGACGGAGCTGCTCATTCAAGAACATGAATTTTTTCAAGAGACTGAAACAGATGAACGGCAGCTAGAAGCGTTTGTGTTTGACTGGCTTCATCTGCCGGAGACATGCATGGATATGACTGAAAAGGCAAAGCAGCTTCAAATTGATGTCGAACAGCAGCGTGTTGTGGTATTGATCGATTGTCAGGATGAATCGTTTATGAAGCAGGATCAATACAAAGCGATGAAGGACATGCTGCACCTAACCAATCAGGAGATCATCGTGCGCTGGGGACATGCACGCTTTTTGCTGATGCTACAAACAACTGTAGATGGTCGTGACGCATTGCAGCAGCGCCTTTTTCACATTCATGCCTCGCTCGCAGCGGTTTCCCCGTCGAAGATGTTGATTGGTGCGGGAAAACCAGCAGCCTCTCATTTGATGAAACAATCCTTTCATCAAGCCTTTCGTGCATTAAAATTGGCGCACGCTCATACACCGATCGTGTTTGATGAAGATTTGACGCTTGAACTTTTTATCGAGGAAGTCAGTCAGGAAACGAAAGAAGTGTTTCTTGATCGAACAATTGCGCCTCTTCTCCCCTATCCTGAACTGGTGAAAACATTGCGAGTGCTAATGACATCAGATTACTCATTGAAACATACAGCTGAAGCCATGCATGTACATATTAATACACTACATTACAGGTTAAAGCGCATCCAAGATTTGACCACACTTGATCCAAAGCGAATGCAAGATGCGATGCTCTTTTATTTAGCCTTGATGCTGTTAGAGCATAATACAAAAAAACCAGTAAACCAGCCTGATATTTTGTAGAATCGTCCATAGTCATCAGACGGTTCTTTTTTTATACTGGAAGAAACGATACGTCAAATGAGTGGGAGTGAATGCACATGTTAGATTCTGAATTTTCAAGTAAATTAAAAGGGATCGTCGGAGCATCTTATGTACAAGACAGCAAGGCAGATCGTCTTGCCTACTCATATGATGCCACGCCTAATTTTCAGCATATGCCAGATGCGATTGTGAGCCCTCACACGGTAGAGGAAGTGCAGCAAATTGTCAGATTGTGCGGATCATACCATGTGCCGATCGTACCGAGAGGCTCAGGAACCAATCTTTGCGCAGGAACATGCCCAACGCAAGGCGGACTAGTTGTCCTGTTTACAAGAATGAATCAATTATTAGAAATTGATGAAGAAAACCTCACCGCAACGGTGCAGCCTGGTTTAATTACGCAGGAGCTTATTCGTCAAGTAGAGGAAAAAGGCCTCTTTTATCCACCTGATCCAAGCTCTATGAAAATCTCTACATTAGGTGGAAATATTAACGAGAATTCAGGAGGCTTGAGAGGATTAAAGTATGGTGTGACAAGAGATTATGTTCTTGCACTTGAAGTGGTTCTGCCAAATGGTGACATCATCAAAACAGGTGGGAAACTCGCAAAAGACGTGGCTGGATATGATATGACTCGATTGTTCGTTGGTTCAGAAGGAACACTCGGAATTGTCACAGAAGCAACGCTGAAGCTCTTGCCGCTTCCAGAAACAAAACAAACGATGCTTTGTTTATACGAAAGTTTAGAAGAAGCCGCTACATCTGTCTCGGCCATTATTGCTGAGCGTATCATTCCTGCTACATTAGAATTTATGGATCAGCCTACCCTTGAAGTGGTTGAGGATTTTGCGAAAATCGGGCTGCCTACTGACGTTCAAGCGGTGCTATTAATCGAACAGGACGGTATCCCTGAGGCTGTTTCACGTGATATACAAAAAATCGCAGAAGTCTGTGAGCAGCACGGTGCAAAAAGCGTCAATATTGCACATTCTGAAGAAGAGGCTAATGCGCTATTAACGGCAAGACGCTCCGCTTTATCAGCCCTTGCCCGGTTAAGCCCCACAACGATTTTAGAAGATGCGACAGTACCTCGGTCTGAGATTGCGAACATGGTTCGTGCGATCGAAGAAATTGCTCAAGTGTATCAAGTGAAAATCTGTACGTTTGGGCATGCAGGGGATGGGAACTTACACCCCACCTGTGCAACAGATGCAAGGAATGAAGAAGAAATGAAACGAGTAGAAGAAGCCTTTCAGGCCATTTTTGAAAAAGCAGTGTCGCTTGGCGGCACTATTACCGGTGAACATGGAGTTGGTCTGATGAAAGCCCCCTATTTGGAGCTGAAGGTCAAAAAAGAAGGAATCGCTGCAATGAAAGCGATCAAAGAGGCACTGGACCCAGCAAATATCATGAACCCTGATAAAGTGTTTGGAAAAGCAGCTAGAAAGCGGGTGGTGGTTTCATGATCTCTTCTTCTAAACAAACAGAAATTCAGCAAAAATTCCAGCAGCAAATGGATGAAAAGGAGCTGCTCAATTGTATGCGCTGCGGCTTCTGCCTCCCTTCCTGCCCTACCTATATTGAATCAGGCCAACAAGAAACGCATTCTCCCCGGGGGCGAATTGCTTTAATGAAGGCGGTAAGAGACGGTGTCATTGAGCCAGATGAAGATGTTGAACACTCACTGAATCTTTGTCTTGGCTGTCGTGCATGTGAACCGGTCTGCCCTTCTGGCGTCAAATATGGGCGGTTACTTGAAGAGGCAAGAGACATCCTTCAGCAGCATAAAAAACAATCGTTCCCTGTTCATTTGATGAGGCGTGCTGTTTTTAAAGGGCTCTTCCCTTCGCAAAGTCGTATGCGACAAGCCGCAGGGTTACTAAGGTTTTATCAAACATCCGGTCTGCAAACAGCCGCCCGCAAAATTGGCATGCTGAAGGTGCTCCCCTCCCATTTACAGCTGATGGAACAGGCTCTCCCAAAGGTGCCGCGTCAAAAGAAAAGCCGTTTGAATGAATTCAAAGCCATTGGCCCAACAAGAAAGCGTGTGGCATTTTTTTCTGGATGTTTAATGGACACGGTATTTTCCAGCACAAACGAAGCGACAATCCATCTCCTGCAGCTGGCAGGCTGCGACGTTGTCATTCCTCCTAAACAGACGTGCTGCGGAGCGCTTCATGGCCATAGTGGTGAAAAAAAGCAAGCGAAACAGTTAGCAAAGCGGAATATTGAAGCATTTGAAGAAACGGATGTAGATGCCATTGTTATGAATGCAGGCGGATGCGGTGCCTTTTTAAGTGATTACGATCATTTGCTTCAGGATGATCCAAATTTACAAAAGCGAAGTGAAGCCTTCTCGGAGAAAATAACGGATATATCAAACATACTTGTGGAGCTTCAGTTTCATCACCGCACGCAACTGGCCTTGCCAGAGCAAGTCATCACCTACCAAGACTCCTGTCACTTGCGAAATGGAATGGGTGTACAAAGTGCGCCTAGAGTGCTCATGAAAGCAATAAAAGGTGTGACGTTTAGAGAAATGAAGGATGCAGATCGATGCTGCGGCTCAGCAGGGATTTACAACATCTTGCAGCCAGAGATGTCGATGCAAATTTTAGATCATAAAATGACCGAAGCAAGTCAAACAACAGCAGCCGCGATTGTTACGTCTAATCCAGGCTGTCAGTTGCAAATGGTGGCAGGCATCAAACGATCAGGGCATACGCCCAGCATGAGAGCCGTTCATCTTGCTGACTTTTTATTAGAAGCCGTCCATTACGGAAAAGAAGCGTCCAGCTCATCAAGCTGAACGCTTTTTTTATGCATATCTTCATACAATTGGTTGGATAATAGAGGCAAATCGAGGAAGGAGATGGTTCAAATGCTGAAGAAAAACAAACCCCATCAGAAGGACCCGAATTCAGTATTTGAAGCATTATCGCGTTCCTCTGATTTCACAAATGAATTATCAAGCAGTGAAGGTTTTCTTTATAGAATTTCCTTTTTTCGTTCTTTAATCAATGGCCATCTACTACATGAACAAATTCTACCTTTCATCAAACAATTGCATCTGACACCCACTCTAGAGGAGCTAAAAGAACATATCCCAATTGAACAGGCGGTCATCACGAGTGACCTTCAAAGGGTGGAAAAAGCCCTTCATCGAGGCAGTATAGCCGTTCGAATCGAGACAGATTGGAGCAAAACGCTTCTTTTGCCGATTGAAGAAAAAAAAGGCAGACAAGTTGGTCCACCGGAGATTGAATTTGGCATTATTAGTGCACAGGAAGCGTTTGTGGAAGTGCTTGATACCAACTTGAACTTGCTCAGGCGCAGGCTTCCGACTCCTGACCTCAAAGTAGTTGAAAACACTGTTGGTACCCTTTCGCAAACGAAAGTAGCCGTTGTATACATAGAGGATATCGCCAATCCACAAAACATAGAAACCGTCCTTCAGCGAATTGAAGACGTTGATTACGATCAAATTTTAGATGCGAATTATCTTGCTCAAATGCTTTATGATGTGTCAAATACGATCTTTCCATTGTTTTTAAATACAGAAAGACCAGACCGCGTCTCCTCGGGCCTTACGGAAGGGAAAATTGGCATCATGGTTGATGGTTCGCCTCATGCCTTGCTTGCACCCACGATATTATTGGAGTATTTTTCTACGATGGAAGACTATAATATGTCGTGGATTGCAGCTTCTTGCTTTAGACTGTTACGAATTTTTGCTGTGGTATTTTCCATTTTTGCAACGCCTTTATACGTTGCAGTTTTAACATTTCATTACGAATTGATCCCTAAGGATTTATTAGAAACAATTGTGGCCTCGCGCTACCTTGTTCCCTTTCCTCCGATTATAGAGGCATTATTTTTAGAGATTTCAATTGAATTACTAAGAGAAGCTGGATCTCGTCTGCCAGCAAAGGTTGGACAAACGCTCGGGATTGTCGGGGGGATTGTCATTGGACAGGCTGCGGTGGCAGCAGGGTTAACAAGTAATATCTTGCTCATTATTGTGGCATTGTCTGCTCTTGCCTCTTTTGTCACCCCTATTTATAAAATGGGTACGACCATTCGTCTCTTGCGTTTCCCCTTTCTTCTTGCAGCACAGGTGTGGGGTGCTTTAGGAGTTGCACTAATGGGGTCTTTTCTTCTCACACATTTAATGAAATTAACGTCTATTGGCAGGCCCTATCTAGAGCCTATTTTTCCACTTCGACTGGCTGATGTAAAAGGCAGTTTGATTCGTCCTCAGCTTCGCTTTTTGAATAAAAGACCGAAAAATTTACGCGCACAAAATGAAACCATTCACCGGAGAAAGCCTAAGCAAGGCCGTAAGGGGAAAAATGATTTTTATGAATAAGGGGGTGAAGGTATGAGCTCTTCTTCTGTCAAAGAAAAATTTCAAGTATCCCCTTTTTTTGTGTTTTTTCTCATTAATGCCAATCAAGTGGGGGTCGGCATTTTAAATTTTCAAACAAACCTTGCCCACTCATTAAATAATGATGGATGGATGGCCATCTTGATT
>NZ_NKHG01000053.1 GCF_002744245.1 Bacillus pumilus
TTTGAAAGAGCACCCATCATAAAAGGGTGCTCTTTTTCTTTTCTCCTCCCGATTTGTTCACAGGCTGAATCCTCTCCTCATATGCTGAAAGGGAGATTCAGAAAATATTACAGACTTTTTTAAATAAAGAAGGTGAACGGTCAGTATGTTGAGCGGTTTAACGGTTGCAGTGATCGGAGGAGATGCAAGGCAGCTTGAAATTATACGCAAGCTGTCACAGCAGCATGCCAAAGTGTTTTTGGTAGGATTTGATCAGCTGGATCATGGGTTTATCGGTGCTGAAAAACTGAAAATGTCAGAGCTTCCATTTGAACAGGTAGACAGTATGATTCTACCAGTATCAGGCGCAACAGATGAAGGCGTCGTTGCCACGGTTTTCTCAAATGAGAAGGTCGTGCTAGAAACGAAATATTTAGAAAGAACCCCTGCACATTGTACCTTGTATTCAGGTATTTCGAATACGTACTTAGACAATCTGGCAAAGCAGGTGAACCGGAAGCTTGTAAAGCTGTTTGAGCGAGATGATATTGCCATATATAACTCTATTCCAACAGTTGAAGGGATTATCATGATGGCCATTCAGCAAACGGACTATACGATTCATGGATCACATGTCGCTGTTCTTGGGCTTGGTAGAACAGGTCTCACAATTGCTCGCACATTTCGGGCATTAGGAGCGGACGTGAAAGTAGGTGCTGCTGATACCGCGCATTTAGCGAGAGCCTTTGAAATGGGGCTTGATCCGTTTTCGATGGATCGCTTAAAAGAAGAAGTGACAGATGTTGATATCATCATCAATACGATTCCGAGCTTAGTATTAGATTCATCTGTCATCGTCAGCATGACACCAAAGACACTCATTTTGGATATCGCCTCGCGCCCAGGCGGAACAGACTTTGACTTTGCGCAAAAGCACGGAGTGAAGGCGCTTCTTGCACCAGGTCTTCCGGGGATTGTTGCACCAAAGACCGCAGGACAAATCATTGCAAAAGTGCTTTCTGGGCTCTTATGTGAACTTGCGGAGGAAAAAAGGGGGATGGAATCATGACAACATTAAAAGGAAAAAGAATCGGTTTTGGTTTAACAGGTTCCCACTGTACGTATGAAGCCGTTTTTCCGCAAATTGAAGCACTCGTTAAAGAAGGGGCTGAGGTGCGTCCTGTGGTGTCGTATACGGTGCAAAGTACGAATACGAGATTTGGAGAAGGAGCGGACTGGATTGAGCGGATTGAAAAACTCACAGGATTTCAAGCGATTGACTCCATCGTAAAAGCAGAGCCGCTCGGACCAAAACTTCCGCTTGATTGTATGGTCATTGCTCCTTTAACAGGCAATTCAATGGCAAAATTCGCAAATGCCATGACAGATAGTCCTGTTTTAATGGCTGCGAAGGCCACCATTCGAAATCATCGTCCCGTCGTTTTAGGCATATCGACTAACGATGCATTAGGCTTAAATGGCACAAATCTCATGAGACTGATGTCGACAAAGAACATTTTCTTTATTCCATTTGGTCAAGATGATCCGTTTAAAAAGCCGACTTCCATGGTAGCGAATATGGACCTTCTATCCAAAACAGTAGAAGAGGCGCTCCAGCATAGACAAATTCAACCGATTTTAATTGGATCAAACGAATAATAGATTCACTAGAAAATCATGAAAGATTCAAAAAAGATACTTCAAGCCTTGCTTTTCTATGGTAAAATAAAATGTAAAAAGTCATAGGATGACCATCCGAAAGAAAAGAATCATGGATGAGTCGGAAGGAGTTTTACTGATGGGAAGAGGATTACATGTAGCTGTAGTTGGAGCGACTGGAGCTGTCGGTCAACAAATGTTAAAAACACTAGCTGACAGAGATTTTGAAATGGATACACTTACTCTACTATCCTCAAAACGTTCTGCTGGAACAAAAGTGACATTCAGAGGCCAAGAGTATACCGTTGAAGAAGCAACACCTGAAAGCTTTGAAGGGGTCAACATTGCATTATTCAGTGCTGGAGGAAATGTTTCCAAGGCGCTAGCTCCTGAAGCAGTCAAACGAGGTGCAATTGTTGTAGATAATACAAGTGCTTTTCGTATGGATGAAAATACCCCTCTTGTCGTACCAGAGGTAAACGAAAAAGATTTGCATGACCATCAAGGGATCATTGCAAACCCTAACTGTTCAACGATTCAAATGGTGGCGGCATTAGAACCGCTTCGTCAGGCGTATGGAATGAAAAAAGTCATTGTGTCCACATACCAAGCAGTATCAGGTGCAGGACATGAAGCAATTGACGAACTATATAGCCAGACCCAAGCCATTTTAAATAAAGAAGAGGTTACACCAGAAGTCATGCCTTATCAAATTGCATTTAATGCGATTCCGCAAATTGATACATTTCAAGACAATGGGTTTACATTTGAAGAAATGAAAATGATCAATGAAACGAAAAAAATCATGCACATGCCAGAGCTAGAAGTAGCGGCTACATGTGTGAGACTTCCAATTGAAACAGGACATTCAGAATCTGTTTACGTTGAACTAGATGCAGACAGCGCAACAGTGGAAGACATGAAGTCAATTCTAAAAGATGCACCAGGTATTACGTTACTAGATGATCCATCTCAGCAAATTTATCCAATGCCTGCAGATGCAGTTGGAAAAAATGACGTCTTTGTCGGCCGCATTCGGAAAGATTTGGACCGTCCAAACGGGTTCCATTTGTGGATTGTATCTGATAACCTGCTGAAAGGCGCTGCATGGAACTCCGTTCAAATTGCAGAAAGCTTAAAAGCACTAAAATTAGTTTAACATTCAATGGATGATGAGGACGAACAGAAGAGAGTTAGGCATCTTTCGCCTGCTCTCTTCTGTTACGTCAGAATGAACTTGGAGTGAAAACAGTGAAAATAATTGTCCAAAAATTTGGCGGTACATCTGTCAAAGATGATCAAGGTAGAAAAAGGGCACATGCACATATCTTATCTGCAAAAGAAAAAGGCTATAAATCGGTCGTCGTCGTTTCTGCAATGGGGCGAAAAGGAGATCCTTATGCGACAGATACGCTGCTTGGACTGATGTATGGCAGTGCTCAGCACATGACAAATCGAGAAAAAGATTTGCTCGTTTCTTGCGGTGAAAATATTTCAGCTGTTGTTTTCTCAAGTATGCTGAATGAGAATGGTCTAAAGGCTGTAGCGTTGACAGGTGCACAGGCAGGCTTTGTGACGGATCAAGAGCATACGAATGCGAAAATTATTGACATGAAGTGTGAACGTCTAAAGGCGGCACTTTCTGAGCATGATGTTGTCGTTGTTGCTGGGTTTCAAGGAGCCGCAAAAAATGGAGACGTGACAACGATCGGACGAGGCGGAAGTGATACGTCAGCTGCTGCTTTAGGGGCTGCATTGCAGGCAGACTTTATCGATATTTTTACAGATGTAGAAGGTGTCATGACAGCAGATCCTCGCATTGTAGAAAATGCAAAACCACTACGAGTTGTGACGTATACTGAAATTTGTAACCTGGCCTACCAAGGCGCAAAAGTCATCCACCCACGGGCTGTTGAAATTGCCATGCAAGCAAAAGTGCCAATGAGGGTCCGCTCAACATACTCTAATGATGAGGGCACACTCGTGACGTCACACTACTCAGATAAAATGAGTCATGATGTGTATGATCGCCTCATTACAGGTATTGCACATGTTAATGATGTAACGCAAATCAAAGTCCCGGCAAAAGAAGGGCAATACAGCGTTCAAACAGAGGTCTTTAAAGCAATGGCAAATGCACAAATCAGTGTTGATTTCTTTAACATTACACCGAGTGAAATTGTGTATACAGTGACAGGTGCAATGACTGAAAAAGCAACATCGATCCTAAAAGACCTCGGCTATACACCGGTTGTGACAACAAACTGTGCGAAGGTATCAGCTGTTGGAGCAGGGATCATGGGTGTGCCAGGTGTCACATCTAAAATTGTATCGGCTCTATCCGAGCAAAACATTCCGATTTTACAATCGGCTGACAGTCATACGACCATTTGGGTGTTAGTGCACGAAGAAAACATGAGAGCGGCTGTCAATGCTCTGCACGAAGTGTTTGAACTTTCAAGATAAATGTGATTGAATCATGATGAGGTGAAAAAAATGAATTTCGGAAATATCGCAACAGCTATGATTACACCTTTTGATAAAAAAGGCAACATTGATTTCCAAAAGCTATCAATTCTCATTGATTACTTGTTAAAAAACGGCAGTGACTCTTTAGTCGTTGCAGGAACAACAGGCGAATCGCCAACTTTATCGACTGAAGAAAAAGTCGCTCTTTTTCAGCAATCGGTGAAATTAGCAAATGGTCGTTGTAAAATCATTGCAGGAACAGGCAGTAATAACACAAATGCGTCTATCAAACTAACGAAAAAAGCAGAAGAAGCGGGCGTTGATGCAGTGATGCTTGTCGTACCTTACTACAACAAGCCATCACAGGAAGGCATGTATGCACACTTTAAAGCGATTGCCGAGTCTACATCTCTTCCTGTCATGCTTTACAATGTACCAGGAAGAACAGCTGCTTCATTAGCACCGGAAACAACCATTAAGCTTGCGCAAATACCAAACATTGTCGCGATCAAAGAAGCAAGCGGCGATCTAGATGCAATGACAAAAATCGTTGCAGAGACGCCAGAAGATTTTGACGTATACTCAGGTGACGACAGCTTAACACTTCCTGCTGTAGCTGTTGGAGCAAAAGGAGTCGTCTCTGTGGCCTCGCATATCGTCGGACTTGATATGCAGCAAATGCTAAAAAGCTATGCTTCAGGTCAAACAGCCAATGCAGCATTGATCCATCAAAAGCTGCTTCCAATCATGAAACAGCTTTTCTCAGCACCAAATCCAACGCCTGTCAAAACAGCCCTTCAGCTGAAAGGACTAGATGTCGGATCAGTTCGTCTCCCGCTTTTGCCTTTGTCAGAAGAAGAGAGACTTGATTTAAGCAGCGTATTAAATAGCTGATCAAAACAAAAAAATTCGTAAGCGGTCATTCTCAGATGTCCCTGAGTATGACCGTTTTTTATACATAAACGCTTTCTTAAAATGTGACTTCATCTTGTTTTCTAAAATTAGATTCAGTTATAATAGCATTAAGCGATGATGGACGGGCTTGAGACTAGGAGGATAAGAATTTTGAAAAAGAAAAATACAGAGAACGTAAGAATTATTGCACTGGGAGGCGTTGGAGAAATCGGGAAAAACTTATATGTCATTGAGATTGATTCCGACATATATGTTGTAGATGCAGGCTTAATGCATCCAGAAAACGAAATGCTAGGCATTGACGTGGTCATTCCTGATATCTCCTACTTAACTGATCGAGCTGATCGGGTGAAAGCAATTTTTCTTACCCATGGACATGATGAGGCAATCGGAGGCGTATTCCATTGCTTAAGTAAATTGTCTGTACCAGTATATGGAACAAAGCTGACCCTTGCGTTACTTCGAGAAAAATTAAAGCATTATGGCTTCAATCAAAAAGCTGATTTGCGTGAGGTACATGCGAAATCGGTTATTACATTTGAAACAACAAAGGTTTCATTCTTTAGAACAAATCACAGTATCCCTGATTCAGTCGGGATCAGCTTCAAAACCTCTCTTGGTTCAATCGTATGCACAGGTGATTTTAAATTTGATCAAACCCCAGCGCTTAACCAAGCCTGTGACATCGGAGAGATTGCGAAAATCGGAAATAATGGCGTTTTAGCACTTCTTTCAGACAGTGCGAATGCTGAAAAACCAGGCTATACACCTTCTGAGGCGCTCGTCCAAGACGAAATCTCAAATGCGATGTACAATGCTGAAAATCGTGTGATTGTGGCTGTATCTTCATCAAATATTAACCGTGTACAGCAGATCATTAATGCAACGAACCAAAATGGCCGTAAGCTTGCAGTTGCAGGTAAGAATATGATGACAACCCTTCAACTTGCGATCAAACTTGGTTATGTGACAGCAGATGAAGAATTATTTGTACCAGTTCAAGAAGTGAAGAAAATGGCGAAAAATGATGTGGTCATCCTAACTGCTGGAAGTCACGGGGAACCGCTCGCTGCTTTAACCAAAATGGCCAAACAAAATCACAAACAGCTTCATATCGAAAAAGATGATACCGTTGTGATTGCGTCTACACCTCTTCCTGGACAAGAGCTCACGTATTCAAAAACGGTTGATTTCCTAACAAGAAGCGGAGCACAGGTAATTTTTGCTCAAAAGCGTGTGCATGTCTCTGGTCATGGCTGTCAAGAAGAGTTAAAACTGATGCTGAATTTACTCAAACCGAAGTATTTAATTCCGGTAAATGGTGAATATCGTATGCAAAAAGCACATTCCCGTATTGCTGAGGAAGTGGGAATGAAACGTAGTGACATTTTCTTGATAGATAAAGGGGATGTTGTTGAATTTAGAGGACAGAACGTAAAGATCGGTGAAAAGGTTCATCAAGGTAACATTTTGATTGACGGTCTTGGTATTGGTGATATCGGAAATATCGTTTTACGTGATAGACGCCTATTGTCTCAAGATGGCATCTTAATTGTAGTCATTACGCTCGATAAACAAAAGAAACAATTAATTTCTGGACCTGAAATCATCACAAGAGGATTTGTTTATGTGAGAGAATCCGAAGAGCTGATTGTGAAAGCGACAGAGCTAGTAAAAGGTATTGTTAAAGAGCAAACGGAAAACTCTGTTGTTGAATGGTCAACACTGAAACAATCTATGCGCGATGTATTAAATCAATTCTTATATGAAAAAACAAAACGTAAGCCGATGATCATTCCAATTATTATGGAAGTGTGACCAGAAAGCCCAAGGAGCATAAGCTCTTTGGGCTTTTTTGATGTGGCACGAGGAATGCGGATGGAATATGACCTTCTTGTTCATAATAGGAGGAGAGTTTTTAGGAAAGGATGGAGACAAATGGACGAAAAAAATGAACAGCAGCCTGAGCGAAAGCCTGAAGAAAAAGATAGCATTATGAGCAAAATACAGCAGCTTGGTGAAACAGCTGTCCCGCAACTGCCACAAGATACAAATATACATTGCCTCACCATTATTGGGCAAATCGAAGGTCACATGCAGCTTCCGCCACAAAATAAAACAACCAAATACGAACATGTCATCCCGCAAATCGTAGCAGTTGAACAAAACCCAAAAATCGAAGGCCTTTTAATTATTTTAAATACAGTGGGCGGGGATGTTGAAGCTGGACTAGCCATTGCCGAAATGCTGGCGTCTTTATCCAAACCGACTGTATCGATTGTGCTTGGCGGCGGCCACTCAATTGGTGTCCCTATTGCTGTATCGTGTGACTATTCATATATTGCAGAAACAGCCACTATGACGATACATCCTGTGCGCTTAACTGGCCTTGTCATTGGTGTCCCACAAACCTTTGAATATTTGGATAAAATGCAAGAAAGAGTCATTAATTTTGTCACAAGCCATTCAGATATTACAGCAGAGAAATTTAAAGAGCTCATGTTCTCAAAAGGCAATTTGACAAGAGACATCGGGACAAATGTCGTTGGTCATGAGGCAGCAGAGTACGGACTCATGAACGAAGTAGGCGGCGTAGGGCAAGCAATTAAAAAATTGAACGAACTGATTGGAGAGCGAGCATCTCAAAACGAGGGACTGATCCAATGATTTTATACACACCAATACCTTATGAAGCCATTTACGCTGAGGAACATGGAGAACGCAAGCTGCAGAAGGTCCAAATTCAAGGCGTGCCAGTCATGGTTGAAATGAAAGAAGACGAAGCGGAAATTGTTCAAGTGATGAGCACCAATCCAATGGATTTTTTGAATCAAGAGCTTGCACCAGGCAAGCGATTGAAGTTGCATTTAGGCACGAATCAAACCGACTCATATGAATGATTCTATGCTATAATAAAGGGAAAACTTACAACAAGATGCAGCCAAAACCAGGCTGCTTTCTTTCTGATCTTTCGGTAGGTTATATTTTCTTTCGTAGTAAGGTGATGAGTATGGCTAAAAAGAGAAAACGTAAAACGAGAAAAAAACAAAATAAACAGCTGAAACTGAAATATGAATTAAATGGGTTAGTCTGTATTGCCATAGCGATCATTGCCATTTTACAGCTAGGTATTGTTGGACAAACCTTTGTACATCTATTCCGATTCTTTGCTGGAGAGTGGTTTATTCTCTGCCTTATCGGGTTATTTCTTTTTGGCGTGACAATCTTTTGGAAAAAACAAATCCCTGATATGTTGACAAGAAGAAAAGCAGGATTATACTGCATCATTGCTAGTATCTTGCTTTTGTCACATGTAAAGCTATTTCAGCACCTTTCAGCTGCAGGAGTCATCGGCTCTCAAAGTGTGATAAGAAATACGTTTGAGCTTTTCTTGATGGACATGAAGGGTGAGACAGGTTCGCCTGATTTAGGAGGCGGAATGATCGGTGCCATATTATTTGCAGCCTCTTATTTCTTGTTTGCACAAGCAGGCTCTCAAATTATGGCGATTGTTCTAATGTTGATTGGGATTGTTCTGATCACAAATCGATCACTGCAAGAAATGGTGAAAAAAGTGACGATCCCTGTATCACAATTTATGATGAAGCAGTGGAAGGCGTTTGTTCAAGATATGAAAGGGCTCAGGCAGGCGAAAAAGAGCACCGCCACTCAGAAAACAGGCGAAAAGAAGAAACGTTCACGCGTTCAAGAAGATGACGAAGATGATCATATCTTGATTGAGGAGGAAACACCTGTTGCTGAAAGCAGTCAGCCCATTATTTCAAGTTTTGCAGACAGAGATGATATTCTCACACCTCCGGTTCGAAAAGAGCAGGTCATAAAAGATTCCGAGGTTCTTCAAGAGACTATGCAAAATGAATCATCTCAGAAATCGGCTGAAGAACCAAAAGAAGCACCACCAATGACGTTTACTGAACTGGAGAATAAAGATTACGAATTGCCGTCTCTTGATATTTTAGCTGAGCCGCAGCATTCAGGTCAGCAAACAGATAAGAAAAATATTTACGAAAATGCAAGAAAGCTTGAAAAAACATTTCAAAGCTTCGGCGTCAAGGCAAAAGTGACGCAAGTTCATTTAGGACCGGCCGTGACAAAATACGAAGTATATCCAGATGTCGGCGTCAAGGTAAGTAAGATTGTGAACTTAAGTGATGATCTAGCCCTTGCCCTAGCAGCAAAAGACATCCGAATTGAGGCTCCGATTCCTGGTAAATCAGCTATTGGAATTGAAGTCCCGAATGCAGAAATCGCCATGGTTTCGTTAAAAGAGGTTTTAGAATCGAAGCAAAACGACCGTCCAAATGCAAAGCTGCTCATTGGACTTGGCCGAAATATTTCCGGTGAAGCCGTGCTTGCAGAATTAAATAAAATGCCGCATTTGCTTGTCGCAGGATCAACTGGAAGCGGAAAAAGTGTATGTATCAATGGCATTATCACAAGTATTCTCATGAGAGCAAAGCCTCATGAAGTGAAGATGATGATGATTGACCCTAAAATGGTTGAACTGAATGTCTATAACGGCATCCCGCATCTTTTGGCTCCAGTTGTAACGGATCCAAAGAAAGCCTCACAGGCACTCAAAAAAGTAGTCAGTGAAATGGAACGCCGCTATGAACTGTTTTCGCATACGGGTACAAGAAATATCGAAGGATACAATGATTACATTAAACGAATGAATCAATCAGAAGAGGCGAAACAGCCAGAACTTCCTTATATTGTCGTCATTGTGGACGAGCTTGCAGATTTAATGATGGTTGCTTCCTCTGATGTAGAAGATTCCATTACAAGGCTCTCTCAAATGGCACGTGCTGCAGGTATTCATTTAATCATCGCAACACAAAGACCTTCTGTCGATGTCATTACAGGTGTCATAAAAGCGAACATTCCATCCCGTATCGCCTTTAGTGTATCGTCACAAACTGATTCAAGGACGATCCTTGATATGGGAGGCGCAGAAAAACTGCTAGGCAGAGGAGATATGCTGTTTTTACCTGTCGGTGCAAACAAGCCGGTCCGTGTGCAGGGCGCATTTCTATCAGATGAAGAAGTGGAGCATGTCGTTGATCATGTCATCACACAGCAAAAAGCACAATATCAAGAAGAAATGATTCCAAGTGAAGAAACGCATGATCAGCTTGCGGCTGTGGAAGACGACTTATATGATGAAGCAGTTGAACTGATCATCGGCATGCAGACGGCTTCTGTCTCTATGCTTCAAAGGAGATTCCGCATCGGTTATACACGTGCGGCACGTCTGATTGACGCAATGGAAGAACGAGGCGTTGTAGGCCCATATGAAGGAAGTAAACCGAGAGAAGTCCTGCTCTCAAAAGAACAATATGATGAGCTCTCTTCATAATGAGAAGAGAGCTTTCCTGAAATGAAGTAAACGATATCATCATGATGTCAACTAGATGTCAGACTATTTATTTATTTGCAAAAACATGATATAGTTATGTTCATCTTATCTCGGAATAGAGATTTCTCATCTTATCATTTGCATTGATTAGACGGAGGGAAAACATGTCGACCAAAATAGACAATCGCCATTTATATTTGAAAGTGATTGACCGTATTAAAGAAGATATCCAAACAGGCGTATATGCCGAAAAAGAAAAGCTGCCTTCAGAATTTGAGCTCTCAAAGCTTTTAGGTGTGAGCAGAGCGACACTGCGTGAAGCCCTTCGTATTTTAGAAGAAGAGAAGTATTTAATTAGAAGGCATGGTGTTGGAACATTTGTCAATTCAAGACCGCTCTTTTCAACAGGCATTGAACAGCTGACAAGTGTCACGAAAATGATTGAGCAGGTGAATATGACGCCAGGTACCATCTTTTTGTCCTCACAAGAAGGAGACCCAACAGAGAATGATGTCATCCGTTTTCAGTGTGATGAATCTGATGAGGTTTTTTCAATGGAACGCGTTCGAACGGCAGACGGACAGCCAGTCGTCTATTGTTTAGATAAAATTCCGGTGAAACATCTTCCCGCTTCTTTTACTCATGAAGAAGAATCACTTTTTGAGCTGTTTGGAAGAGAACCACACAGCGGGATTAAATATGCAGTTGCAGATATCGAACCAATTGGCTATCACGATCAGATCTCACCCATACTAGAATGCGATCCCGAAACAGCGCTATTATTACTGAAACAAATGCACTATGATCAGGATGATCAGCCGGTCTTATACTCGCTCAACTACTTTCGAGCGGATAAATTTAGCTTTCATGTCATACGTAAACGTTTTTAACAAAGCAGTCGCTTCAGTAGGCGGTTGCTTTTTGTTTGCCCGTACATAAAACCCGTTAAACTTGCCACACTATTACGTAACAGTATATAGAATTGGGTGAATGATGTTGGGCGAGAAAACAGTCAGTAAAAAAAATATTATTGCATTATCATCAGTGCCTCTAATCATGACACTTGGGAACTCGATGTTAATACCAGTATTGCCAGAGATAGAAAAGAAACTCTCGATCACTTCCTTTCAAGTCTCACTCATTATTACGGTATACTCCGTTGTGGCTATTTTATGTATTCCAATTGCTGGCTATTTATCTGACAGAATTGGGAGGAAAAAGGTGCTTCTGCCGTGCCTCTTAATTGCAGGACTTGGAGGGGCTGTGGCAGCTGTTGCCTCAACCATCATGAAAGAACCTTACATGTGGATTCTGTTTGGCAGGGTCCTTCAAGGGGTTGGCTCAGCTGGAGCAACACCTGTCGTCATGCCGTTTATAGCGGATTTGTTTCATGATGATGAAGAGGTAAGTGCGGGGCTTGGAGCCATAGAAACCTCTAATACAGCTGGAAAGGTACTAAGCCCTATTATCGGAGCGCTTCTTGCTTCTTGGATTTGGTATATGCCGTTTTGGTTTATACCATTCTTTTCAATCACAAGCTTTCTTATGGTGTTGTTCATGGTTGAGTCTGCCAAGAAAGAGGAAGTCTCGCCTACTTTTAAAGAATTTTTAAAATCTACAAAGACGATTTTCAAGCATGAGGGACGTTGGCTTTATGCCATTTTTGCCATTGGTGGTTTTATCATGTTTCTTCTTTTTGGTGTGCTCTTTTATTTATCCGATAATCTTGAGGCAGCTTATCAAATAAAAGGGGTCAAAAAAGGGCTGCTGCTAAGTATCCCACTCCTTTTTTTGTCGATAAGTTCATACATTGCTGGGAAGACGATCGGAAAAGAGAAAGGGAAAATGAGAATTTTTATAATCGTAGGCATGGCGCTTTTATCTATTTCCTATCTTTTTTTATGGTGGAATCACAGTTTTTACTTATTATTTATATGCTTAAGCATTGGCGGAGTGGGGATCGGTATTGTCCTTCCTGCGCTTGATGCACTGATCACAGAAGGAATTGAAAAAGAGCAGTGCGGAACCATTACGTCATTTTATAACAGTATGCGGTTTATCGGTGTCGCTTTAGGGCCTCCAATATACGCATATCTTATGGATAAAGGGGACTCGACCGTTTTTATTCTCTCGACTATTTGCAGTCTCATTTCATTATTTTTGGTACTCTTTTTCATTCAGCCAGATGAAAAGGATGAAAGTGAACAATTGAAACCGGTTTAAGCAAAGAAAAAAGACGGTATTTTGCCATCTTTTTTCTTTTTTATAAATTGACATGTAAATTTTTGATAGTTAAACTAATGTATAGTAATATCTTTTAAATTATCCCAAATAGGAGGTGTTCAAATATATTCATTTTCTGTCTTTCTTTAGACAGAAATTGAGCTCGTGGCTGATGATAGATATGTGCTTCTTCAACACGAAAGGACAATTGAATAGATCATCCTGCCATTAGCACGTTGAAGGAGACGCAGTCAGCACCTAAGACATGCTCAAATACAGCAAATTGATTGATGAACTAGAAGGAGCTTGAAGCAGCTATGTTGCAAATAATTAAAGCAAGATGGATTGTATTAGCGGTGTGGATGATAACAGCTGTTATTCTGTTTATTACTGCGCCCGATTTAGAGGAATTAACAAGAGAGAAAGGGCAATTAAAGGTTCCGGAGGGGACACCAACAGCTGAGGCACTTCACTTATTGGATAAGCTATCAGATCATAATGGGAAAAAAGATACTGGTGTGATTGTATTCTCCGAACAACATCTGTTCCCTGCGAAAGAGCAGGAATTAAAAAAGGCTTTAGCTGCACTCATGACCCATGCCCCAGAACTCCACATTGACGGAATCACTTCGTATTTTCATGTCGATCCGGACATTCAAAAACAACTTTTATCAAAGGATAAAAGTACACTTCTTGTTCCATTCAAATTCGACCACTACGAAACAAAAGCTGTAAAGATTAAAGAACAAATTGAGGAAGTTTTAAAGCCGTACAACGTCTCATTTGAAATGACGGGTCAAAAATTTGTGGATTCAGATGTCATTAAAAGCTCTCAACAAGGTCTGAAGAAAACTGAACTTATAACAATAATTTTTATTTTCTTTATTTTAATAATTGTGTTCAGATCGATATTGGCACCTGTTGTCCCTCTCATTACGATTGGCATTTCTTACGCCGTTAGCCGGTGTATTGTGGCTTTTCTCGTAGAATATACGCAATTTCCTCTATCTAATTTTACTCAGATTTTTATGGTAGCCATTATGTTTGGTATAGGAACGGATTACTGTATTTTGCTTTTAAGCCGTTTCAAAGAGGAGATCGGACAGGGACGTGATGTAGAGGAGTCTATTATCATCACGTATAAATGTGCAGGAAAAACAGTATTTTTCAGCGGATTAGCCGTATTAGTCGGCTTCTCAAGTATTGGTTTTGCT
The DNA here is from genome assembly GCF_002744245.1 of Bacillus pumilus. Lineage (GTDB taxonomy): Bacteria > Bacillota > Bacilli > Bacillales > Bacillaceae > Bacillus > Bacillus pumilus_M. The sequence continues at coordinate 13,840 of NZ_NKHG01000053.1, forward strand.
AAATTCCAATTGTATCAATCAGCCGTCAGTGTGGCTGTAGGAGTTGGCATCTTACTGATTGCTCTTGTCACGATTGTTCCCTTTTTTATGTCCGTTTTCGGGAAATCCCTTTTCTGGCCATCTAAAAGAGAAAATATCCGCCATCCGCAAAGTAAGATGTGGGAAATGGCCGGCCGTTTCTCATTTAAAAGGCCGCTTATTAGTTTAGGTTTAGTCGCACTGATTACAGTACCTCCTATCTTGATGTATGATGGAACCCTTTCTTATAACAGTTTAAATGAGATTGGGACAAAGTATGAGTCAGTGTCTGCATTTAATACGATATCAGAGCAATTTGGCTTTGGTGAAGCGCTACCGTTAAATGTTATTGTTGAAACTGACAATAAGCTGGATAATCAAGAGAATATTGTCATGATTGAAAAGCTGACACGTAAATTAAATGACATTGAGGAAGTAAAAACGGTCCGCAGTGTTACTCGTCCAGTTGGAGACGGGTTAAGTCAGCTGTACGTCACCTCACAAGCAAAAGAGCTGGGGGGAGAGCTTGGAAAAGGTCATGAAGGAATCGGGAAAATTACTGATGGCTTGACCGAAGCAAACTTAGCCCTTCTAAAACAAAAACCAAAGATTGAAGAATCCGCTAAAGGAATTAACCAACTAATTCATGGAACAAAAGCAATTAAAAGCGGTATCGGAGAAGTAAGGAAATCACTGATTTCTTTAGAAGATGGAGTCAGACGCAGCAAAGATGGAGTAGGCACTATTCGAAAGAAAATCAAAGAAGCGAAAAAAGAAGTAGAAGAAGAATATCGTAACAGTGAAGCCATGATTCAAGAGCTTGAAGGCGTGGTCAATACGTTGGAACGTCATGCAAAATCGAATCAGCAGCTGATGACGACCATTAAGAAAGTAAAAAAATCCTACGAGAATCTATCATTTGAGGCGCTTGAAAATCGGCTTCCAGAAATTAAAAACATGGATGAATATCAGGACATTAAAAAAATAATGAAAGACACCAAAGGAATGCTTGATCAAGCAGGAGATCAAATGAGCTTATATGAAGATGAAGCGTCTGCATTTAAACAAAAGATCAAGAAAGTAGATCAAGTCATTCAAACCTTATCTAGTAAACAAAAAGAAATCAAACGTCAAGTACAAGCGCTCATGACAGGCCTGGATCAAATTTATAATGGTCTGGATGAAACAAATCAAGGGCAAAACCAATTAATCAAAGAAATGCCTAAAATTGAAGATGGCGCAGATCAGCTAGCAGACGGCCAAAAAGAAATCAAAAAAGGATTTAACCAACTATCATCAAAGCTCACATTATTAACAGATGGTTTAGATGAAAGTATTGAGGGGCTTGAGCAAGTCCAAAGCGGCTTCACCGAGGCTGACAGCTACTTAAAGCAGCTTCAGCAAGCGCCAGATGAAGAAGTAACGGGCTGGTTTATTCCTGAAGAGGTATTAAAACGCCAAGAGTTTAAGAGAATATTTAATACGTATATGTCTCCAGATCGTAAATTAACGACGTTTGAAGTCATTCTAAATGTGAATCCATACAGCAACGAAGCGATGAAAGGTGTGGCAAAAATCGAAGACACCCTTAATCAATATTTACCTGTGAGTGGTTTGAAAAATGCCAACTACGGTGTATCCGGTATTTCAAGCTTGAATGTTGACTTAAAAGAAACATCTGACGGTGACTTTATCAGAACGGTGATTTTCATGTTAATTGGAATCTTCTTTATTTTAATTTTATTATTACGGTCAATCGTCATGCCGATATACTTAACACTATCACTTATTTTAACGTATTTTACATCGATCGGTTTAACAGAATGGATCTTTAAAACATTCTTTGGATACGACGGTGTCAGCTGGGCAGTACCATTTTTCAGCTTTGTTATTCTTGTCACGCTCGGCATTGATTATTCGATCTTCCTTATGGATCGTTTTAATGAATGGAAGGGAGAGCATGTCCAAGCATCGATGATTTCAGCAATGAGAAACATGGGCTCAGTCATTATTTCAGCAGTTGCCATTTTAGCAGGCACCTTTGCTGCCATGCTGCCGTCGGGGGTATTATCACTCGTTGAAATTGCAACGGTCGTGCTCATCGGACTTTTGCTATATGCTTTTGTCGTTTTACCGCTCTTTATCCCGGTCATGGTTCACATTTTCGGCAAATGGAATTGGTGGCCTTTTAGAATGAAATAACGATCGATGCCTCTGCTAATAGCAGAGCGTTTTTATTTCCTATCCTTTCCTCTGATTGATATAATAACTATTAAATGGCTGTTTCACGTATATATCAGCTATGTTCTAATACATAATAAATAGGACGAACAAAGGAGGTTTCTCATGACGTACTTACAAGAGAAGACATTCAATACATCTGGTCTTCATACTCATATTGTCAAAACAGAAAAATTTAAAACAGTCACGATCCTTTTTAAAATGCTTGCGCCTTTATCTAAAGATGACGTAACCATGCGTTCTCTTTTCCCGCATGTGCTGTTAAGAGGAACAGAAAACATGCCGAAAACAGGAGAATTGCGCGCTTATTTTGATGAGCTCTATGGTGCAACAGTTTCGGCAGACATGGCGAAAAAAGGAGAGAATCACATCATCACATTCCGTCTGGAAATGGCGAATGAAAAATATTTGAAGGATCAAACACCTTTACTAGAAAAAGGGATTGCCTTATTAACTGACCTATTATTCCACCCGCATGTTGAAGATGAGGTATTTAGTCATGTATACGTAGAGCAAGAAAAACGTACATTAAAACAGCGAATTCAGGCAGTTTATGATGACAAAATGCGTTATTCGAACTTAAGACTTGTACAGGAAATGTGTAAAGGTGAACCATATGCACTGCACGTCAATGGTGAAATGGAAGACCTCGAGGCGATCACAGCAAACACGCTCTTTGAAGCTTATGAGCATGCGCTTCAATCAAACCAGCTTGATCTTTATGTTGTCGGTGACGTTGATGAACAAGACATCAACCGAATGGTCTCGCAATATTTCAAAACAAGTGAAAGAGAGCCGGTGAAACAACATTCTCAATCATTAAGTGCACAAAACGAACCAAAAGAAGTCATTGATGAAGAGGACGTGAAACAAGGAAAGCTGAATATTGGCTTTCGCACGCATACATCGATTGCAGATGAAGATTATCCGGCGCTGCATTTGTTTAATGGTATATTCGGCGGGTTCTCGCATTCAAAGCTATTCATCAATGTTCGGGAAAAAGCAAGTCTTGCATATTACGCTGTATCTAGACTTGAGAGCTTTAAAGGCTTGATGATGGTCATGTCTGGTATTGAAGTAGGCAACTATCAGCAGGCAGTTGACATTATTAAAGAACAATTTGAAGCGATGCAAAAAGGTGATTTTTCAGAAGAAGCCATTGAGCAAACAAAGGCTGTCGTTAAAAATCAGCTGCTGGAAACGATTGATACGTCTTATGGAACAGCGGAATACTTATACCAGCATGCAGTCGTGCCAACAGGTGGAACGCTTGAATCCTTTTTAGATGCGTTAGACCGAGTGACAAAAGAGGACATCATCAAAGTGGGTCAGAAAATCAAGTGGGATACGACCTATTTTCTTAAAGGAACGGAGGGTGTTTCATGACGGTGAAAACAATTCAATTCGATCAGCTGCAAGAGACGGTGTATCACGAAAAAATGGAAAGCGGACTAGACGTCTATGTGCTGCCGAAGCAAGGATTTAATAAAACATATGCGACCTTCACAACAAAGTATGGCTCTGTCGATAATGAATTTGTGCCGCTTGGCAAAGAAGACATGATCCGAGTGCCTGACGGAATTGCCCATTTCTTAGAGCATAAGCTGTTCGAAAAGGAAGATGGTGATGTTTTTCATACATTTAGTAAACAAGGAGCTGCTGCAAACGCTTTTACAACGTTTACGAGAACGGCCTACTTATTTTCAAGTACCGCAAATGTCGAACAAAACCTCGAGACACTCATTGATTTTGTGCAAGAGCCTTATTTTACTGAAAAAACGGTAGAAAAAGAAAAAGGCATCATTGGTCAAGAAATCAACATGTATGATGACAATCCCGACTGGCGTTTGTTTTTTGGACTTATAGAAAACCTCTATCAAAAGCATCCAGTTAGAATTGATATTGCTGGAACAGTAGAGAGCATTGCTCCTATTACAAAAGACCATTTGTATGAGTGTTATGAAACGTTCTATCATCCGAGCAATATGCTCCTTTTTGTTGTCGGTCCAGTTGATCCGAAGCAAATATTAGAGCAAGTGAGAGCGAATCAGGCGAAAAAACCATTTACAGACCAGCCTGAAATCAAACGGAAAGAGATCAATGAGCCTGAAAGCGTATATCGAAAAGAATACGAACTTAAAATGAACGTACAAGGCTCTAAATGTATGTTCGGTCTGAAAACAAAAAATCCGCATAAAAAAGGCAAAGAGCTCCTAAAGCATGAGCTTGGAATGAATCTCATTTTAGAGACATTGTTCGGCAAAAGCTCCTTACAATATGAACGGATGTATGAAAAAGGCTTGATTGATGAGACGTTTAGTTATGATTATACGGAAGAAGGCGGTTTTGGTTTTACTTCGGTTGGCGGAGATACAAACGATCCTGACCAACTGGCAGAGCAATTAAAAGAAACTCTTCTTCAAGCCAAGAGCCTCATCACAGAAGAAAAAATTGAGCTCGCTCGTAAGAAAAAAATTGGCAGCTTTTTAAAGGCCATGAACTCTCCAGAGTACATTGCCAACCAATTCACTAGATATGCGTTCTTAGAGATGAGTTTATTTGATGTCGTACCAGTGCTAGAGCAAATTCAATTAACAGATATTCTGCAGATATTAAAGGAAGAAATTGACGAAGAACGGATGTCTGTTTTCAAGGTCATTCCAAAAACAAAGTAAATCAAAAAGACAAACTCGATCAAAAGAGTTTGTCTTTTTTATGTCCCAATCGAAAAAGCGCTTTATTTGTGAGGATATGTATTGACAATTGTTTTGTGAATTAGTTAAACTCTTTAATAGTTAAACACTTAAACTAAAAAGGAGCAGCGTATGGAACAAAATAAAATTGCACAGCTCATTCAGAGGTATGCAGACGTCTATCTCATGATGGAGAAAAAAGTATCGAGTATGATCACAGAAAAGCTTGATAAAGAACTTACGCTTGATCAGTATTACTCGCTTCGATACATCAATTTACATCCAGGATGTACTTCAACAGACTTAGCATATGTATGTAATGTCAATAAAAGTGCTGTAACATCTATGACGAACCGCCTTTTTACGAAAAACTATATTGTCCGTGAGCATGATCAAGCCGATAGAAGAAATGTTCGCCTGTACGTAAGCCCAGAGGGGAAAGATGTGGTCAGCCGAATGGAAAAACAGCTTCAGGATCTTGTTCGATCTTATTTTGAAAAGCTAGAAGAGAAGGAAATGGAATCATTTATTCAAACATATGAAAAGATTTATCAAGTGATCATCGAAGAGGAGGCACAAAGTACTAATGAGAGCAATCATAAAGGGTAGATGGCTTATCACCATCCTTTGGATCGTACTAGCGGCAGTGTTATTCATCACCGCTCCTAATATGGCGCAATTAACAAAGGAAAAAGGGCAAATTTCAGTTCCAGATGGTTACCCGTCCTCATATGCCAATCAGCTATTAAAGAAAATGTCTGAAAACGGAGATACGGAAAAATCAATCGTCATTGTCTTCCAAGGAAAGGATATTGTAAAAGAAAGAGAAACATCTTTAAAAAAGGCAATGGAGATTTTAGAAAAGGATAAAAATCTTCATGTAGAAGACATCACGTCTTATTTTGAAGCCAACAAAGATATTAAAAAACAAATGCTCTCTAAAGATCATACGACGCTGCTTGTTCCAGTTACATATGACTCGAACAAAATCAAAGCATCTGAATTTAAAGAAAAAGTCAATGACAAGCTAAAGAGCTTGAACCTGACATTTGAAATGACAGGTCAGCCGTTAATCGATGATGATGTGATCACAAGCTCGCAAGAAGGACTGAAGAAAACGGAATTCATTACGATTGGTTTTATTTTAGTGGTTCTTGTACTTGTCTTTAGGTCAGCTGTGGCACCGTTCGTTCCATTAGTCGCAGTGGCACTTTCTTACTTGGTCAGTCAATCCATTGTGGCTTACTTGGTCAAATATGTAGACTTTCCGCTCTCTACCTTTACCCAGATCTTTATGGTCGCGATTATGTTTGGGATAGGAACCGACTACTGTATTCTACTACTCAGCCGTTTTAAAGAAGAGATTGCACACGGAAAAGACAAAATTGAGGCCATCATGATTACGTATAAAACAGCAGGAAAGACGGTTTTATTCAGCGGAATTGCTGTCCTTATCGGTTTTACATGTATTGGTCTAGCACAATTCCAGCTTTATAAATCAGCTGTTGCTGTCGCAGTTGGGGTTGCTGTGCTCATTGTGGCACTTCTCACGGTCGTTCCGTTCTTTATGGCGGTTTTAGGAAAAGTGTTATTTTGGCCAATTAAAGGCAATATTGCTCACCCGCAATCAAAAATGTGGGAAACGGCGGGACGTTTCTCTTTTAAGAAACCACTTTTCAGCTTATTAATCGTAGGGATTATTACGCTCCCGCCCATTCTCATGTATAAAGGAACACTTTCTTATAACAGTTTAGATGAAATCGGTAATAAATATGAATCCGTCCATGCGTTCAATACGATTTCTGACAAATTTGGACCGGGTGAAGCACTCCCAGCAACGGTTGTGGTGAAATCATCTGATTTCCTTGACAATAACGAAGGGCTTATTGCTGTCGAAAAATTGAGCCGCGCGATTGAACAAACAGATGGCGTGAGTAAAGTCAGAAGTGCAACACGTCCTGTCGGCAAAGGCCTGAGTGATCTGTATGTGAAGTCACAAGCTAAAGAGCTGAATAGCGGACTGGATAAAAGTAATGAAGGCTTGAAAAAAATCCAAGATGCACTTACGAAAATGAGTAAATCCATTGAGGATCAAACACCACAAATCAAATCATCTGGAAAAGAAATTAACAAGCTAATTTCTGGTACCGAATCTGTTCAAACAGGCATTCAAAACGTTGAGAAAACGTTAAGAAAACTGAAAGGTGGAATCGATCAAAACAAACAAGGTGTGGCAACGATTAAAGAGGAAATAAAGGGTGCAAAAAAAGAGTTAACGGATCAAGTCGCACAAGTGAATCAACAAGTTGCCCTATATAAAAGCATCTCCAAAGAATTAAAGGCAGCTTTAGCGCAAGTCGATACGTCATCCTCTGCAGCAGCGGATGTAAAAGTTTTAATTAGTCAAGCGAATAAACAATTCAGTACACTCGAAGAGCAAATTCCACAGGTAAAAGAAAATCAATCGTATCAAGCCATCAAAGCTTCATACAATGAACTTTCTGCTACCTTACAAGAAGGTGCTAAACAGGCAGACAGCTACGCAAAACAAGCAAAAGAAGCAAAAAAACAGCTTGAAGCAGCTGATGCTTTTATCGCAAAAGCTTCGGAGCAGCAAAAAGTATTTACAAATAAAATCGATCAGCTCATTGCTGGTTTAGAAGCAATTGAAAATGGACTGGATCAAACGTCTAAAGGGCAAGAACAATTAGCTGATGGTATGCCAAAGCTTGCAAAGGGAGCGGGCGACATCATTGACGGTCAAAAGCAAATGAAAGAAAGGATTGGCGGCTTTGGTGATGACCTCACCAAGCTAACAGATGGTCTGAATAAAAGTGTGGATGGTCTTGAGAAAATTTCAAGCGGCTTAATGGGTGCAGGTGACTACTTAGACGAACTGAAAAATGCACCAGATCAAGACATGGCCGGCTGGTTTATTCCAAAAGATGTGCTGAAAAATAAAGCATTCAAGCAAGTATTTGATTCATACATGTCAGATGACCGCAAGATGACGAAGATAGATGTTATTTTGGAAAAAAATCCATATGGCAATGAAGCCTTGTCGACCATTAAACAAGTAGAAGCTTCTGTCAAGCGGGCACTTCCTGAAACAAATTTAAAAGATGCGTCATTTGGCGTTTCAGGTGTATCCAGTATGAATGCTGATTTAAAACAGCTGTCAGATCAAGATTTTAATAAAACGGTTCTTTACATGATGATCGGGATTTTCCTCATATTGGTGATCTTGTTCCGTTCTCTAGTCATGCCGCTTTACTTGGTTGGTTCGCTCATTTTGACTTACTTTACAGCAATCGGTGTAACGGAATTCATTTTCACCCATTTCTTCGGATATCCTGGCATCAACTGGGCTGTTCCTTTCTTTGGCTTTGTCATATTGATGGCGCTAGGGGTAGATTATTCTATTTTCTTAATGGAGCGGTTTAATGAATACAAAACAAAAGACATTCAATTTGCCATGACCGAATCAATGAAGAATATGGGGTCTGTCATCATGTCTGCTGCTGTTATACTGGCGGGAACATTTGCAGCGATGCTGCCTTCAGGTGTGCTTTCTCTCTTACAAATTGCAACACTTGTCCTCACAGGACTTTTATTGTATGCACTCGTTGTGCTACCATTGTTCGTACCTGTTATGGTCAAATTGTTCGGATCAGCAAACTGGTTCCCATTTAAACGAAAAGAATAAGTATTTCATAAAGGAAAGTAGGAACAATTTATGAATCGTTGTGCGCTTATTACTGGTGCCAGTGGTGGGATTGGGCAGGCAACAGCCAAAAAGCTTGCCCAAGAAGGCTGTCACCTTATGCTTCATTATTATCAAAATGAACAGGCAGCCATACGTCTCTCTGCTTATTTAGAGGAGACATATGAAATTCAAACGCACGTTGTTCAAGCAGATTTAGCTAAAGTGGGCGGAGCAGATGAACTTGTCAGCCGTCTACCGTTATGTCCAGATATCCTTGTTTTAAATAGTGGAAAGAGCCATGTCGGGTTAGTGACAGATACAGAAAAAGAAGTTCTAGCCAGTATGGTGCAGCTGCATGTCACAAGTCCATATGAGCTTACCCAATCCATTTTGCCTGCGATGATTCAAAAAAAAGCAGGTCATATCATTGCGGTTAGCTCCATATGGGGAGAAACGGGTGCATCGTGCGAAGTGCTGTACAGCATGGTGAAAGGAGCGCAAAACGCTTTTATCAAAGGACTCGCAAAGGAGCTTGCCCCAAGTGGAATTAGAGCAAATGCTGTCTCACCAGGTGCTGTTCAGACTGACATGATACAAAGCTTCTCGCAAGAAGATCTAGAGATGCTGGAAGAAGAGATTCCGCTCGGCCGTCTTGCAACGCCAGAGGAGATTGCGAATGTCATTTGGTTTCTTGCCTCAAAACAGTCAAGTTATATGACGGGACAAATTTTATCCGTAAATGGCGGCTGGTACTGTTAAAAAACGTGTATAATTCATCTCTCCATGACAAAAGCTATGGCTGTAATTCATCTTTTCGAATGGAGGAATGAACATGTCTGTACTTGAGAGCTGGGACCATTGGAAAAACTTTTTAGGTGACCGTTTAAATCACGCGCAGGATAAAGGTTTATCAGATGATACAATTAACAACCTTGCGTACGAAATTGGTGGATATCTGGCGAACGAGGTTGAGGCAAAAAACGAGCAGGAAAGAGTACTTGCTGACCTTTGGAGCGTTGCATCAGAAGATGAGCAGCGTGCCATTGCAAATATGATGGTCAAGCTAGTTGAAAATAATAGCTCGCACTAAACAAAAAGAGGGGTCGTTTGTGCCTCTCTTTTTATTTTAACCGTTTCGCAACATTGTGCTTTCTAAAAATGTGAAAATGCTTTATGATAAAGGAAGGTAAAAATTTGCCACAATGAAGGGGGTAATATCATTTGGCAAAGCTCGAATGGTATTTTGAATATGAGATACAGGTGAACCGTCCTGGACTTTTAGGAGATATTTCTTCTTTAATGGGGATGCTTTCAATTAATATTGTGACAATTAATGGTGTTGATGTATCAAGACGCGGAATGCTTCTACGCTGTGACCATACAGATCAAATTAAACGTCTTGAATCAATTTTAAATACAATGGAAACGATAAAAGTAACAAAATTAAGACAACCAAAACTTCGTGACCGCTTAGCTGTTCGTCATGGAAGGTATATACAGCGAGATGCTGATGACAAAAAGACGTTTCGTTTTGAGAGGGACGAGCTTGGTCTTCTTGTTGATTTTATGGCTGAACTATTTAAAAAAGAAGGACATAAATTGATTGGGATTCGCGGGATGCCGCGTGTTGGAAAAACAGAATCAATTGTTGCTTCAAGTGTATGTGCAAGTAAGAGATGGCTGTTTGTATCGTCTACTCTTTTGAAACAGACCATTCGCAGTCAGCTGATTGCTGATGAATATAGCCCAGATAACGTGTTTATTATTGATGGGATTGTGTCTACAAGAAGAGGTTCAGAGAAGCACTTACAGCTTTTAAGAGAAATTATGAGGCTGTCTGCAACGAAAGTGGTAGAGCATCCAGATATCTTTATTCAAAATTCAGAATATACAATGGATGATTTCGACTATATCATTGAACTGCGTAATAGTTCAGAGGAAGTAATTACATACGAGCACGCTGAAGAACCGCAAGTGTTTGATCATTCCGGTTTTTCTGGCTTCGATTTTTAATATGGTAATGGTAGGTGTTTGTTTTGACTGAATTGGGAAAACGGCTCATTGAGGCCAGAGAGGAAAAAGGGATGTCGCTGGAGGACCTTCAGACGGTTACCAAAATCCAAAAGCGCTATTTGCTAGCAATCGAACAAGGAAACTATGATATTATTCCAGGTGAATTTTACGTCAGAGCGTTTATTAAACAATATGCTGAAGCCGTTGGACTGAACCCTGAACAATTGTTCGAAGAATTTCGTAAAGATGTACCAAGCACGTATAATGATGAAGTTTCTGATAAATTATCAAATATTAAGCCGCAAAGAGAGCTTCCAAAGCCTGCTTCAAAGATACTGGAGCTATTGCCGACAATTTTAATCATTGGAGGCATTCTTGTGGTGATCGCTATCATTTATGTGATCGTTCAAGCGGTCAATCATGATAGCGGACAGAAAAATAATCAGACGGCTCCTCAGCAGTCAGAATCAAAATACGAAGTGTCTGAGGATTCATCACTCGCAAAGGATCAAAAGAAAAAAGAAAAAGCTTCGTCAGAGGATAAAGAAAAAACATCTAAAAAAGATGATTCTTCAAAGGATGATTCATCAAAAGACGATGAAGCTGTTTCTTTGAAGGCGACAAAAACAGAAGGCTCCACGACAACATATGAAGTGTCAGGTGCAGATGATGATATGGAGTTAACTATTTCTGCAACACAAGCTTCGTGGCTGCGTGTGAGAGACGAATCTGGAAAAGTGCTGAAGATGGGTGAACTAAAAGATGGCGAATCGTTTAAAACAGACCTGTCTGAGCTTTCTCAAGTTGATATTCGTCTTGGGAATGCGACTGGAATTGACATCAAGGTCAATGATGAGACGCTTAAATACGAATTAGACCCTAAGGACACCATGACACAAAACATTGTGATTGTGAATAAAGGAAAGGAAAAGTCATCTTAAGCAAGTAGATGACTTTTCTTTTGTTCCTACTATTATATACATAAAAAAATGCTTTATTGGAGGATTGGATTTCATGTTTAACTTACCGAATAAAATTACGCTTTCTAGGATCGCCTTGATCCCTGTTTTTATGATCATTATGCTTGCACCTATAGACTGGGGTGTTGCTCGCTTTGGTGACGTCAGTATTGAAGTGACTCACCTTGTCGGAGCGATCTTGTTTATTGTGGCTTCGACAACTGACTGGATTGATGGTTACTATGCACGCAAGCTTAATTTAGTGACGAATTTTGGTAAATTTTTAGATCCGCTTGCAGATAAATTGCTTGTTTCAGCCGCTTTAATTATACTTGTTCAATACAACCTCACGCCGGCGTGGATGGCCATTGTGATCATTAGCCGTGAATTTGCTGTCACAGGTCTTCGTCTTGTGTTAGCGGGAGGCGGTGAAGTGGTAGCGGCCAATATGCTTGGGAAAGTGAAAACATGGGCGCAAATCATTGCGATTTCAGCACTTCTATTGCATAACCTGCCGTTTGAACTTGTATCATTCCCGTTCGGTGATCTTGCGATGTGGGTCGCGGTGTTCTTCACTGTTGTCTCAGGCTGGGATTACTTTGCGAAAAACTGGGAAGCTTTAAAGAATTCTAACTAAAAAGGACGTGTACGCTTTGAAGTCAGAGAGAAAAGCAGAAATTATTGCAGTCGGTTCCGAACTTTTGCTAGGGCAAATTACGAATACGAATGCACAATTCATCAGCAAACAACTAGCTGAAATTGGTGTGAATGTTTATTACCACACAGCAGTTGGTGACAATCCAGAGCGTTTAAAGCAGGCCATTCAAGTGGCGCAAGAAAGATCTAATTTTATTATATTCTCAGGCGGTCTCGGACCAACCAAAGATGATTTAACAAAAGAAACCATTGCCAATACGCTCGGCAAAGAGCTTGTGCTAAATGAAGAAGCGTTTGAATCGATTCAAGACTACTTTCAAAAGACAGGACGTGACATGTCTCCGAACAACCGCAAGCAGGCACTCGTTCTAGACGGATCTGATGTGCTGGTGAACCGGTTCGGAATGGCACCAGGTATGTTTATACAAGAAGAAGATACGTTTTATATTCTGCTTCCTGGTCCACCAAGTGAACTACACCCGATGTTCGAAAATGAAACGAAGCCGCTGATTTCTGAGAAACTTGGCTTGAAGGAAAAAATCGTGTCTGTCGTGCTGCGTTTCTTCGGGATCGGTGAATCACAGCTTGAAACAGATCTTGAAGATATCATTGATGCTCAGACCAATCCGACAATTGCACCGCTTGCAGCTGACGGTGAAGTAACGCTAAGGCTAACGGCCAAGCACGAGGATGAAAAGGAAACGGAACGTCTGTTAAAAGAAACAGAAGCACAAATTCTAGAGCGGGTAGGCGAATACTTCTACGGATATGGTGATACTTCGCTTGTCCGTGAAGCTTCCAAGGCCTTGCACGAACTTGGGAAAACAGTGGCAGCAGCTGAAAGCCTGACTGGCGGAATGTTTTCTGAATGGTTGACAGATCTCGAAGGAGCATCGTCGATTTTTAACGGAAGTGTGGTTTGTTACACAAATCAAGTCAAGCAGCAGGTGCTAGGCTGCCGGGAGGAAACGTTATTTTCTCATGGTGCTGTCAGCAAAGAGTGCGCTTTAGAGCTCGCCGAAGGCGTTCGAAAGCTGACAGGAAGTGATATTGGTATTAGCTTTACTGGTGTGGCAGGACCTGCTACCCAAGAAGAACAGCCGGTCGGAAAAGTATGTATTGGGCTAGCCACAAAAGATCAAACAGACGTGTTTGAATGGATGTTTACCGGCAGTCGATCAGGCATACGAAAACGGGCTGTGAAATATGGTTTGCATCACCTCCTCAAATTATTAAAAGAAAGTTAATTTTGTTTTTTGTTAGGTATACGCCTTTAGAAAAGAGCTTTTTTTCTAATAGAAACAGCTCTTTTTTTAAATGATCTGCCAAGAAAAAACGAATATGTGTTCGTTTTTTTCTTGGCAAATGACGTAAAACAAGGTATAGTATACATAGTGGAATTGATAAAGGAGGAAACAATAGAATGAGTGATCGTCAAGCAGCCTTAGATATGGCTCTTAAACAAATAGAAAAACAGTTTGGTAAAGGCTCTATTATGAAACTAGGAGAGCAAACAGATACACGTATTTCAACAGTACCTAGTGGTTCGTTAGCACTTGATACTGCACTTGGAATAGGTGGGTATCCCCGCGGCCGTATTATTGAAGTGTATGGTCCAGAGAGTTCTGGTAAAACGACAGTGGCACTTCATGCAATTGCTGAGGTTCAGCAGCAGGGAGGACAAGCTGCATTTATCGATGCAGAGCATGCGCTAGATCCAGTTTACGCTCAAAAGCTAGGTGTTAACATTGATGAGTTGTTACTTTCTCAGCCAGATACAGGAGAACAAGCACTTGAAATTGCAGAAGCTCTTGTCCGCAGTGGTGCAGTTGATATTGTTGTCATTGACTCAGTTGCTGCTCTTGTACCAAAAGCAGAGATTGAAGGAGACATGGGGGATTCACACGTTGGTCTTCAAGCACGTTTGATGTCTCAAGCACTACGTAAACTATCAGGTGCCATCAACAAATCGAAAACAATTGCTATCTTTATTAACCAAATTCGTGAAAAAGTAGGGGTCATGTTCGGTAACCCTGAAACAACGCCTGGTGGACGTGCACTGAAGTTCTATTCGTCTGTTCGTTTAGAAGTTCGTCGTGCTGAACAGTTGAAACAAGGCAATGACATTATGGGAAATAAAACGAGAATTAAAGTCGTGAAAAACAAAGTTGCACCGCCATTCCGTATTGCGGAAGTAGACATTATGTACGGTGAAGGGATCTCGAAAGAGGGAGAAATCATCGACCTTGGCAGCGAGCTAGACATCGTGCAAAAAAGTGGTGCTTGGTATTCTTACCAGGAGGAACGTCTTGGACAAGGTCGCGAAAATGCGAAACAGTTCCTAAAGGAAAACAAAGATATCCTTCTCATGATTCAAGAACAAATCAGGGAGCACTACGGTTTGAATACAAACGGAGTGAAACCGACCGAAGAAGAAGGACAAGAAGAATTGGAGTTTAATGACTAAAAAGACGCTGAAAAGCGTCTTTCAGATTGTTGACAAAGGGCTAAAATGAACTTTATTTTAGCCCTTTGTCTTCTTTTCAGCGTGATAGAAAACCTTTGAAGTCTAGGAAGGACGAGTATCGATGTGACATTCGTGAGCACCGGCACGCAGGACTGACAAAGAATGCGAGGGTTTGTCTACACGCTGTAAGACGCTGAAAAGCGTCTTTTTTTACAATTACATGACAGCTAGCGGGTCAAAAGTTCTGTCTTAGCTTGAAATAACAACTTACGCCTCAGTCTGACTAGCTTGACAAGTATTTCCGACACAATTACAATGGGAATGTATCACTTGTTTTTCTTAACATGATTGATAACTAATTTAAACTTGACAAGGGCAGTGAGGATCTCATTCCCTGTGAAGGCCCTGTATGTTGAGACACAAAACAATGTACATGCCGACACTTTATTTGTAAAACCAAGTTCATAGCAAGAGGAGGTGAAAATATGTCGCCTACGATGTTTACGATCATCTCCATTTTGCTGAGCCTAATCTGTTTAGTTGTTGGCTACTTTGTTCGTAAAACCATTGCAGAAGCAAAAATATCCGGCGCAAGAAACATGGCCGAACAAATTGTTGAGGATGCAAAGCGTGATGCGGAAGCATTGAAGAAAGAAGCGCTCTTGGAAGCGAAAGATGAAATTCATTCGTTTCGGGTAGAGGCGGAGCAAGAAGTTCGTGAAAGACGTAATGAGCTTCAAAGACAAGAAAACCGTTTACTGCAAAAAGAGGAAAATCTTGATCGCAAGGACGAATCTTTAGATAAACGGGAGTCCGTGTTGGAGAAGAGAGATCATTCTCTGAATGAACGACAACAACATATTGAAGAGATGGAAAGCAAAGTGGATGATATGATTCGTTTGCAGAAAGCCGAGTTGGAACGCATTTCTAGCCTAACTCGAGATGAAGCGAAACAAATCATTCTGGATCAAGTTGAAAATGAGCTTTCCCACGACATTGCAGTCATGACGAAAGAGTCTGAAAACCGAGCGAAAGAAGAGGCTGATAAAAAGGCGAAAAACATTCTTTCACTTGCGTTACAGCGTTGTGCAGCTGATCATGTCGCTGAAACAACGGTATCTGTAGTCAATCTTCCAAATGATGAGATGAAAGGTCGTATTATCGGACGTGAAGGACGAAATATCCGTACGTTAGAAACGTTAACAGGTATTGACCTGATCATTGATGATACACCTGAAGCTGTAATATTATCGGGCTTCGATCCGATTAGACGTGAAACAGCGAGGATAGCTCTCGATAAGCTAGTCCAGGATGGCCGCATTCACCCTGCACGAATTGAAGAAATGGTGGAAAAATCACGCCGTGAAGTCGATGACTACATCCGAGAGATGGGTGAACAAACGACATTTGAAGTCGGAGTTCATGGTCTGCATCCGGATCTCATCAAAATTCTCGGCCGCTTAAAATTCCGTACAAGTTATGGACAAAATGTCCTGAAGCATTCAATTGAGGTTGCGCATCTTGCAGGTCTCATGGCTTCAGAGCTTGGAGAAGATGCAAAGCTTGCAAAACGAGCTGGTCTTCTGCATGACATTGGAAAAGCCATTGATCACGAAGTAGAAGGAAGCCACGTAGAAATTGGCGTTGAGCTTGCGACGAAATATAAAGAGCATCCTGTTGTCATCAACAGTATTGCATCTCACCACGGTGACCAAGAACCGACATCTATTATCGCTGTTCTTGTTGCGGCAGCTGATGCATTATCTGCAGCTCGCCCTGGTGCAAGAAGTGAGACGCTTGAAAATTACATTCGGAGACTTGAGAAATTAGAAGATATCTCTGAATCTTATGAAGGTGTTGAAAAATCGTTTGCGATCCAGGCTGGACGTGAAGTACGTATTATGGTGAAGCCAGATTCAATTAATGATCTTGAAGCTCACCGTCTAGCAAGGGATATTCGTAAGCGAATTGAGGACGAGCTCGATTACCCTGGCCATATTAAGGTGACGGTCATTCGAGAAACTCGCGCAGTAGAGTATGCAAAATAGAGCGGTGCGCTTAGCGCCGCTTTATTTTTTTATGTAAATATGCAAAACTGATAGGAAGATCAATTTATAAGAGAAAGGGTTTAAAACGAATGAAAATATTATTTGTTGGAGATATTGTCGGTTCACCTGGCAGAGATACGCTAAAAGAATATTTGCCAAAGCTTAAGAAAAAATATCAGCCACACTTTACAATTGTAAACGGAGAAAATGCTGCTCATGGGAAAGGGCTCACTGAGAAAATCTATCACGAGTTGTTGCAAGCAGGAGCTGACGTGCTCACGATGGGGAACCATACATGGGATAAAAGAGACATTTTCGACTTCATTGATGACGCAGCCAATATTGTTCGTCCAGCCAACTTCCCGCAAGGTACTCCAGGAAAAGGACTCACCTTTATAAAAAAGCAAGGAAAAGAATTGGCTGTCATCAACTTACAGGGACGCACATTTTTACCGCCAATTGACTGCCCATTTCAAAAAGTCGATGAACTAATTGCAGAAGCATCAAAACGTACACCTTTCATTTTTATTGATTTTCATGGTGAAGCTACAAGTGAAAAGCAAGCAATGGGCTGGTATACGGATGGTCGTGCGTCATGTGTCGTTGGAACGCATACACATGTTCAAACAGCAGATAACCGCGTGCTGCCAAAAGGAACTGCGTATATTTCAGATGTTGGGATGACCGGTCCTTATGATGGTATTTTAGGTGTTGACCGAGAAACCATCATTAAACGATTCAAAACGAGCCTACCTGTACGGTTTGAAGTTGCGGAAGGACGCACTACATTAAGTGCAGTGATCGTAGAAATTGACGAACAGTCCAAAAAAGCTGTCAAAATTGATCGAATTTTGATAAATGATGACCATATTTTCTTTGAATAAATGTTCACATATTTATTTCAGAAAAATATTAATCAGAAAGAAGGAATATGCGCCCTCTATAGTGAATATAGTAAAAATGGTAGGTAGCCTGCTATTTTTGAAAAACATTTCGGGGATGGATTTTCAAAAAAATAGCAACATCTAACAAAGATTGTTCTAATGAACACTCACTTATCCATTGTAAATTTAAGGGGGAGCAAAAATGGAAATTTTAAAAGTTTCAGCAAAGTCAAATCCGAATTCAGTAGCAGGAGCATTAGCCGGCGTATTACGTGAACGCGGTGCAGCGGAAATACAGGCAATAGGTGCTGGAGCGCTGAATCAGGCGGTCAAGGCTGTCGCTATTGCTAGAGGGTTTGTTGCACCTAGCGGAGTGGATTTGATATGCATTCCAGCCTTTACTGACATTCTTATCGATGGAGAAGAAAGAACAGCAATCAAACTGATTGTTGAGCCGCGATAATTCTAATTTTATTATTTTCAACCTGCTTACATCATGTAAGCAGGTTGTTTTTGTTTACCGCTATACATTTCTCATATAACATATTTCTTTCACAAATGAGATAAAAAAACTACATATTAGAGCTTGCATTTTTTCACTATGATGATAAATTAAGATTAAGTTGAAAATACTTCATCAAAAATAAATATTTAAGTAGGTGAAATAATGTTTGGAGCTTTTTTAAAAAGAGGAAAGCTTGTTTTTATTTTATTTTTTATTGTTCTCATTGTCGGCGGCTATTTATTTACACAGCTTCCTAAACGAGAACTGCCAGAATTCCAAGCCAATATCGTCACCATTTCCACTGTTTTTCCTGGTGCTGATGCAAAGCAGGTGGAAAGTGATGTCACCAATAAGCTCGAATCGGCCATTTCTGATATCAATGGTGTAGAGAAAACGAGCTCTGTTTCTGCCATTGGTTTTTCAAATATTGTCCTTGAAATTGATGATCAAGCCGATTTTCAAAAGGTAGCAAGTCAAATTAAGAATGAAACCACAAACGCCGCATCTTCCTTTCCTGACGGCGTGATGGCACCAGATGTAAAAGATGAGTTTGGTAACGTTCCGGTTGGTTCTTACATGATTGTGTCGAGTAAGCCATCTGACTTAGCGAAAAGTCAGGAATCGCTGCATGTGTTAAAAGAAAAAGTAGAGGACATCAAAGGTGTTGACGGTGTCGTCATCAAGGGCTTCAATGACAAACAAGCGATATTGAACTTAGATTCAAGTAAGCTGGAGAATGAAGGGTTAAATGTGACCGATGTCACGAACGCCATCAATCAGGAATTTGACACATCTCCACTTGGAGACATACAAGCAGATGGAGAGAAGGTCAAACTGTCCATTGATGCCTATGACCGCTTAGATCAAATTAAACAGATTGAGCTTTTCTCAAAAACGAATCGAGAGTCTGTGGCAATTAGTCAACTGGGAAGCTTAAAAGAAATAGAAAAAGAGAAAAGTGATATTGTTTCATATAACGGAAAGCCAGCCTACTCGTTTACTGTCAATATTAAACCAGGGCTTGATATTCCTAAAATGTATGACAAAGTAAGTGATGTCATTGAAAAAGAGAAGCAGCTGCCAAATGGTGTGGAGTGGGTAAACTATTATTCACAAAAAAGCGATGTTGATGCTATTTTTAACGATTTAATCAAAGAAGCCATCGTGGCAGTCATTGCTGTGATCATCGTCACCACACTTGGTCTAACCATTGGCGGCGCGTTTATCGTTTCACTAGCGATCCCATTATCGATCACCATTGGGACCATCCCGCTGCCCTTTTTACAAGTTGACCTTAATCAAATTTCGATCATTGGCTTTATTATTGCATTAGGAATACTTGTGGATGATGCCATTGTGGTCAACGATAATATTTTAAGGCAGATGAAAAAATACGAAAGTCCGCTTCAAGGAACGGTGGCAGGGGTAAAAGAGGTCGCAGGGTCCATTTTGACATCAACACTTGCAGTTGTATTTGCCTTCTTGCCACTTGTTTTCTTATCTGGTGCGAACGGTTCATTTATTCGAGCATTACCGTCTGTTCTAGTAACAACTGTACTTGCGTCTATGGTCATTTCACTGACACTTGTCCCAGTCTATCAATATACAGTAAACCGAAAAAGAATGAGCAAGAAGATTCAAAAGGAGCCGGGATTTTTAGGCAAACCATTAAAAAGATTAGCAGATTTTTATGCAGATCGTGTGCTGACAAAAATCGTGAGGCGTCCGCTTCTGATTGGATTAACCGGTTTGCTCGTTGCAACACTTGCCTTTTTACTCATCTTCGTCACACCATTTGAATTTTTCCCTGCGGCGAATAAGAAAGAGGTTGTCGTCACTGCCACCCTTCCAAGTGAAACAACATTAGACAAAACAAATGAAACACTAGAAAAAATAGAACAAGAGATCAAACAGCAAAAAGGAATTGAAGAGACGGCTATTTTTGCAGGCGGTGGTGTGCCGAACTTGTTTAATGAAAGCATCTCAAACGCAAGTGACCATACGGGGCAGGTTGTGGTCAGAGTGGACAATGATCAGATGACAAGTAAAGCATTGATTGACCTTATGACAGAGCCTTTGCGAGAGAAATTTAAAGATGCTGATATCTTTATGAAAACCATTGTTCAAGGGCCGCCAACTGGAGCCCCTGTGACCGTTACCGTTGCGGGAGAACAATTTTTAAAGCTAGTTGATGTCAAAGAAAAGCTGACAAAAGAAATGCAAGAAAACGGAGCGAGTCTGATCACGGACGATGTCAACCAGCCAGTAAAAACCATCTCATACGAATTAAATCGTGATCGGATGGCAGAGGATGGGCTCAGTGCTCAGTTTGTAAGCAGACAGCTTGGTCTTGTAACAGAAGGAATTCCATTAGGTACCTTTAAACAAGGAACAGATGACATCGACCTAGTGGTCAAGCAAGACATGAAACATCTAAATGGATTAAAGTTAAAAGAAATCAAAGTGCCTGTGAATACAAATGAGGGCGGTAAGCCTTCACTAGAGCCACTTAGCCGATATGTGAAAGAAAAAGAAACAGAGCAGTACGAGAGTATTCCACATGAAAATGGTATTCCGACCATCACGTTAAAGGCGTACCCTGGTTCGTCAGATACGTTTAAAGACGATATGAAAGAGGTCGTAAGTCAAGTCGGAAAAAGTGATGCTGCAAAGGATCTGACCATTTCTCAAGGGGGAGAAAATGAAGACCAGACACAATTCTTCATTGAAATTAGTCTCTTATTTGGAGTTGTCTTGCTTCTTATATATGTGACCATCGCTTTCCAATTTAATTCACTGATGCTGCCGCTTTTAGTACTAGGAACCGTTTACTTGGCGATCTCTGGTGCCGTTATCGGACTGTTTGTCACGCAAACTCCGTTCAGCTTTATGGCGACAATGGGTATTGTATCATTAGCAGGCATCGTGGTCCGAAATGCGGTAGTCTTGTTCGAATTTATTGAACAGCGGCGCAAGCTAGGACTCGATCAACGTACAGCCGTGATTGAAGCGGGAAGAGCAAGAATTAGACCGATCTTGTTAACGGCATTCACAGCACTAGTTGCCCTTATGCCTGTTGCATTAAGTAATGATCCGCTCTTTAAGCCGCTGGCTATCTGTATTGTATCAGGTGTCTTTTTCTCAACGATTCTCACACTGCTGATTGTGCCGGCCCTATATGTTGCCGTTTCAAAAAAATGCTGACAACCAAAGCGAATCTCCTTCTATTCGGAGATTTGCTTTTTTTTAAAAAAAATATCCAAAAAAATATCTAGAGTGTTCATTTGTCTTTTTCGAGTGGACATAGGTGTTTACGGTTAAAATTACACGTGGTAAAATCTGATTGGGAGAAGTTTTTCACAAAGGGGTTGTACGTCATGTGTGGAACGATGAAAGCAATTGTAAAAAAAGAAAGCGCTTACGGAGCGAAGCTGATGGAAATGCCGATTCCAGAAATCAATGATCATGAAGTATTGATCCAGGTGAAAGCCACATCGATATGCGGTACAGATGTGCATATTTATAATTGGGATGATTGGGCAAAGGAGAGAGTCAAAGCACCGTACATTGTTGGACATGAATTTACAGGGGAAGTTGTCAAAGTGGGTAAGCAAGTTTCACGTGCAAAAGTAGGGGATTTTGTATCGGCTGAGACTCATATAGTATGTAATCAGTGCTATATGTGTTTAACAGGGCAGCAGCATTTGTGCAGCGAAACGAAAATTTTAGGGGTAGACATCGATGGCTGCTTTGCTGAATATGTCAAAGTGCCTCAGCAAAATGTATGGCATAATCCAGCTCAAATGCCAGTAGAGCTTGCGTCTATTCAAGAGCCGCTGGGAAATGCTGTTCATACAGTCCTGCACACACCAGTTTCAGGAAAGTCAGTTGCGATCTTTGGCTGTGGACCAATTGGTTTAATGGCGATCGCAGTCGCAAAAGCCTCTGGGGCTGTCCAAGTATTAGCCGTTGATAAAAACGAATACAGGCTTGAGCTTGCTCGTAAGTTGGGTGCAGACCATATCGTGGATATAGGGAAAGATGATCCTGTCTCGATGATTAAGCAGCTCACGCGAATGGAAGGGGCAGACGTGATGTGTGAGATGTCAGGACACCCTGTTGCGATTAATCAAGCACTTGAAGCTTGTGCAAATGGTGGGAAAGTGAATATCCTAAGTTTACCAGAGCGGCCAGTGACCATTGACATTACGAATCAAATTGTTTTTAGGGGGCTAACCGTTCAAGGGATAACGGGTAGAAAAATGTTTGAAACGTGGCGTCAAGTATCCGAGCTTTTAAGAACGAATACAATTGATGTACGGCCAGTTGTCACCCATATGCTGCCATTTGAAGATTTCGAAAAGGGTTTTGAACTCATGAGAAATGGTACATGCGGAAAGGTCGTACTTATGATGCCATCATATCAAAGGGGGAAGAAATGATGAAAGAATTTACGTATTTACAAGATGAATTAGAATCAATGAAGCAGCAAGGTATCCATCAAACGTTAAAAGAGATCGACTCAAAACAATCATCCACCGTCACGTTAAATGAGCAATCCGTGATACAACTCTCCTCAAATAACTATTTAGGCCTCACCTCACATCCAAGGCTGATGAAAGCGGCAAAAGAGGCGATTGATGAATTCGGTGCTGGGACAGGGTCCGTAAGAACAATTGCTGGAACCATGACGATGCATGAACGTCTTGAAAAAAAGCTCGCTGCATTTAAAAAGACAGAGGCTGCCCTTGTGTTCCAATCAGGCTTTACGACTAACCAGGGGGTCTTATCAAGTATCCTCACAAAAGATGATATTGTCATTTCCGATGAACTCAATCATGCCTCGATCATCGATGGCATTCGATTAACAAAGGCTGATAAAAAAGTATATGCTCATTCCAATATGGAAGAGCTTGAGAAAATTTTAAAGAAATCCATGAATTACCGCGTCCGTCTTATCGTGACAGACGGCGTGTTCTCGATGGATGGAGATATTGCCCCACTTCCTGAGATCGTGAGGCTCGCTGAAGCATATGATGCATTTGTGATGGTTGACGATGCGCATGCGTCAGGTGTGCTTGGCGAAAATGGGCGC
>NZ_NKHG01000097.1 GCF_002744245.1 Bacillus pumilus
TCTAAGCTGAGGGAATAGATCCCTCAGCTTTTTTAATTCGTTGAATGCAATGACACAAGGCGGTAAGTTACCTTCGTGACATTGTCTGTGAGCTCCAACTTTTCAACATGTGCTGTCCCAGTTTTTTCTCCATCTTTCGTTTTGCGCACCTCAAGCGGAATATTTAATGGATAAATGCGGTATCCTTCCTTCATGAGCTCAAACACATTTTCTTCAATTCTTGTCTCTTTCCCTTTCGTGACAATCATTGTATTAAATTCAACAGGCATTCCCATAATGAAAATCCCCCTACTTTCTATATTTCTTTCGTTTATTTTACCACATTTCCGCTTTTTCGGCTGTGCATCCATGTCGTCAGCCGTCTGACAATCTCTCGATTATGCTGAGGCGGGAAAAAATGATTGTATCCGTGAAAATACCATGTTTCCACAGACTTCCCGTGCTGGCGCAGCGCTTCTTCTAATAAATACGCATGCTCAATGGATACATTTTGATCCTGATCTCCATGAATGATTAAGACAGGTGCTTCGATTTGGTCCACATCATTCAAAGGCGTTCTGGCCTCGTAAGCCTCTGGTACCTTATGCGGCGCACCGCCTATCACGCGCTTCATCATTCTTCTCAAATCCACACGCTCTTCATAGGTGAGCATCATATCACTTACGCCTCCCCATGTCACAAAAGAAGCAGCCTCCTGTTTCATTTCAACAGCGGTCCAAATGCCCATAATACCGCCGCGGGAAAAACCAAAGATATGAATACGATCCTGCTTCACCTTTTTGTGATGCTTCAACAGCCGAAACGCAGCAAATGCATCTTTCCGATCCTCTCCGGCAAAATCCTCGTTCCCTTCGCCTCCTTGATTCCCCCGGTAAAAAGGAGCAAAGACGACAAAGCCTTGTGCTGCAAATTGCACGATTCGCCCAGGTCTGACCATTCCGACATTTTTAATGCCGCCTCGTAAATACAAAAAGCCGTCATAGAGACCTTCTCCGGTCGGTTCAGCGAGCAGCCCCTTCATCCGAAGTCCATCCGCCTCATATGTCACTGTATATAAGTGAATATCAGGATGGGGCGACGGAAACCTTCTTTTTTCCACAATCACTTGAATTCTCTCCTTTTCATCCGTTGTTACGTCAATTGCTTGATGATCGCTTCTGCGACAAGCTGCCCTGATTTTGTCACCATCGGGGTGCCCCCGCCTGGATGACTTGTTCCTCCAACAAACCAAAGCCCTTTAATATCCTTTGATTGATTATTGATGCGGAAGAACGCCTGCTTAAACGAATTTGAAGACATGCCATAAATAGCGCCATGATATGCCCCCGTTTTCTGCTGCAAATCAAGTGGAGTTTGAACCACTTCGTACTCTACAAGCTGATCGATATCAAAGAGACCTTTTTCCTTTAATTTGGCTTTGATAAACTGATGATACGTCTCCTTTAGCATGTCCCAATTTTGCTCATTTGTCACATAAGGTGCATTGGCCAGTACAAAAAGGTTGCTTCTTCCCGGCCCTCCGCTTAATTCTGGCTCTGAATGGCCAGAATAGCATATGTAAAGCGTCGGGTCCTGAGGCAGCTCTTTTTTCTGAAAGATATCCTTGAATTCTTGCTCATAATTCTCAGGAAAAAATACATTGTGATGAGACAGCTGTTCATAGGCTTTGGGTATTCCCAATAAAAGAACAAAGCCAGATAACGATGGTTCGATGTTTGCAAGTTTTTGATTTAAAAAGCTAGGGCGATCTTTTTCATCGACCAAATGGCGATAGACAGTGAGAGCATCCGCTCCTGCAATGACTTGATCTGCCTCATACATTTGCTCATCTGTTTCGACCCCTTGGATACGCTTATTTCTCACATGAATTTTATTTACTTGTTCATTGAGGTGAATCTGGACACCTAATTCCTTTGCGAGTGTCTCAAATGCCTCAACTAAACGATAAGTACCTCCTTTTATTCCATAAATGCCTTTTTCCCCTTCTAAATAGGCCATCATATTAAAAATAGCGGGCGCCTCATAGGGAGAAGAGCCAATGTATGTTGCATATCGTCCAAACATCGCCAATGTATGAGGGTGACGAAAATATTGACGCAGCAGGCGATAAACGGATGTAAAAGGTTTAACAGTAAGAAGTGCCTTCATCAGCTTCAGATCCGCTTTATCCTTCCAGGTCAATAACAAACGATTTAAAAACTGATCCTCTGCCATCTGAAAAAGCTTCTTCGATTCCTGTAAAAAAGCACGGTATTGCTGCGCATCCTCAGGGCTAAACGCTGCAATTTGTGATTCCATTTGCTCGATATCCGGCGTAAACTCGACCGTATGACCATCTGAGAACACGTTCTTGGTGAGGGGAGAAATCGGATAAAATGACACATAATCCTCCATCCGCCTGTTACAGGAAGTAAACACTTCTTCAAAATATGCCTTCATCGTAATGGTGCTCGGGCCAAGATCAAAAGAGTAGCCTTCCCCTTGATGACGCTGTAATTTTCCACCTAAAGAAGCTTCTTTTTCAAGAATCGTGACTTGGACCCCGCGTGACTGTAAGCGAATCGCAGCCGATAATCCGCCAAGTCCGCCGCCAATGATGATCACTTTTTTCATTCATACCTTCTCCCTTTCCATTCATACCCTTCTTTTTTCAGACCGATTTTCATAGAAGCAAAGCCAATAGCGATAAGGCTCAGGATACTTACCGGCAATAAAAAGGCCATCGCAGATGTTCTTCCATTTTCGATATCAATTGCCGCTTTAATCGACACCCCCAGCCCATAGCAAAGAATGGCTAAACATAGATTTAAGACATCCAGCTGAACCAATGCGATCATGAAACAAATGACGGGAACCAAATAAAGCACGGTGTATAAACAAAAGAATACGCTTAACAAACCAATATTCCGATTGACCCCAGGGAACAAATTTTTTCGATAGCCTTCCCACACTTCCTGCCCACTCTCGTACATTCTCATATAGACAAATGGATGAATACTTGCAAGTGTGAACGGAAACCCCTTCTCTTTCACACGTTTGGCCAAGGCCATATCATCAACTAGGGAATCTTTGATCACTTCATGACCGCCAATAGCGTGATAACAATTTTTTTCAATGGCGATAAAGCCGCCATGAGCTGCGGCGAAAACGGGATTGCTGGATTTCCTTACCCATTTCACTGGCAGATGACAGCCAATCGTAAACATCATCATTGGGACGACAAGATGCTCAAAGAGCGTGCCTGTTTTTTGCTCTGGGAAGCCTGAAAGCATGCCTGTTTTTTGCGTGGATAGCTGCTTGTACACCGCCTCGATCGCCCCACACTTTAATCTAACATCTGCATCTAAAAATAGCAGCCAGTCAGAAGATGCCGCCTCAGCTAGCTGAGAACAAGCATAGGATTTACCAAGCCAGCCGCGCTTCAACGCTTGACCTGATTGCACATGAATCCACGGATATTTCTCTGCGAAGCGCTCCACGATCGCTCTCGTCTGATCAGTCGAATGATCATCAAGTACAATCAGCTCTTTCGGGTAAAAACGCTGATCAACGATCGACTGAAGACATGCTTCTAACCGTTCTTCCTCATTTCTCGCTGGAATGAGGATCGATAATGAAATGAGTTCATCGGGAGAAAGAGACGCCTGCTTTAGCACAGGAAACTGCTTCATATTCCATACTGTAAAGATGAATTGGAAGAGCAGTAAAACACTGATTACGGTTAAGAGGAGCGCCATGTTTTCACCCACTTTTTAAAGGAATCAAACGCATCACTTGTTGACTGGCTCGTCCTTGTCACCTGTCTAAATTCTTCGTTTGTTAAAAAATCAGGATCAGTAATGACCTGAGCTTGATGTGTGTTTAACTGCGTTTCAAGCAGATCTCTCAGCATGCGGGTCATTTCCTTGCTTCGAAGTGTCCCACCAGATACAACGACATCTTCTCCGAACACGACCGATACCGTCGGTTTTTGAAATTGATTAAATGTATAATGCAACGTCACGGGCTTGACCACGACCTGCTCAAATTGCCTTACTAAAAAAGAAGCCCCGCCTTCCAGTTCAAGCGGCCGCGTATCCTGATGCATGATTTTCCCCTGCGGAAAAAGCCATACAGCACCGCCAGCCTGCATGTTTTCTTTTGCCGTCATCAATGCTTGCTTCACACTTTTCAGGTTCTCTTTATGAACTGGAAACGCACCAAGCTTCCGGAAGAAGGCATATTGTGTAAGCTGCTTCTCCTCCATCATCATGTAGTGATCAAGTTCAGATGCTTTTTCTGTTAAAAGGAAGATGATGAGTCCATCCCACCACGAGCTGTGATTGGCGAGATAAAGAACAGGAAGCTTCTCCTTTGGGTCGAGTCTGCCTTGCATCATCACACAGCGGAAATGTTTATTCAGTAAATATCGTTCAAGATAAAGATAAAATATTCGTCTAAATGATCGGCTTTTGTGGCTTTCTTTCAAATCGAACCCTTCCTTCACACAAGATGACAATAACAAGTGCTAGATAAAAAATGACATGCAACCCGCCCTTTAATGCCAAAAGTCCAAAAAAGAACACCATCGCCTGATAAATACGACTCGTCCAGCGCAGTGCCTTTTGATCAATCGAGACAAGCGGGAAAAGAAAAGAGAGTGCTGCTCCAATCATACTCCAGCTCACAAAATTCTCAAAAGGTATCCCGAAAAAACCACCGCCATCATACCACACCCAAAACTTCCGCTCAGCCGCTACTGGATCTAATATGAGGTCAAGCAGCACAATCCATATCCCCGTTTCAACAGCTCGTTTCCATTTCGTCTTTTGTGTTGATAAAAAAAGACTATTTAAAAACACGCCAACCCATGCAAAAGCAATCGTTAATGGCACTCCTGCCACAAGAAAACCGAGCGTCGGATAATAATCATAGGCCCCGAATGGAAACCCTGTTGTGATTCCCACCCATTCAACTGTAAACGTAAGAACCCCCACAATGACCGCTCTTTTGATCACCAAGGCCCATTGTCCATAAATATTTCGGCCAATCTCCATGACGCAGCATGCGTACAGCACAAGAAAAATTCCATTCGCAAACTGAAGCCATGGAGGCACTTCAAAAAAAACCATCAACATAAGTCCTACCATATACCAACCAACAAATACCCAACTGACTCTATACACGAAACCGCCCCTTTATTTCTGCCAAATTCAAGAAAGCATTCATGCTTCTAGTATAGAAAAAAAGACACGTTCTATAAATATTCAATGCGCTTCTTATTAGGCACTCACCAAAAATCCCTTTTGACATACTTTAATTAGTGATCTAGAAACAAAGGAGGCGAATTACTCTTGAATCGTTCCATCAAAGTCAGACTGGCATTCATATTCGTGGTCCTGCTCTTTATTCCATTTGTCGCCTGTAAAAAAGAACAAGAGCAGACCGTACAAGTAGCCGAGGTCACCCATTCGGTCTTTTATGCTCCGCTTTATGTCGCCTTATCAGAGGAGTTCTTCAAAGAAGAAGGCTTAGAGGTTGAAGTGAAAACCACTTGGGGCGGCGATAAAACGATGACAGCTCTCTTATCCGGCGGTGCCGATATTGCCCTGACCGGATCTGAATCCTCTATCTATGTGGAGGCACAAGGTACAAAAGACCCTGTCATCAACTTTGCACAGCTGACACAAACAGACGGCACATTTCTTGTTTCAAGGGAGAAAATAAACCAATTCTCTTGGGATCTATTGAAAGGAAAAGACTTTCTTGGACAGCGGAAAGGCGGCATGCCGCAAATGGTCGGTGAATATGTCCTAAAAAAGGAAGGCATTAATTTGAAAAAGGATCTTCGGATGATTCAAAATATTGATTTTGCCAACATGTCTGGTGCTTTCTCCTCTGGAACTGGCGATTTTGTGCAGTTATTTGAACCGACAGCTTCCTTAATTGAAAAAGAAGGCAAAGGGTACATTACCGCCTCCTTTGGAGAGGCTTCTGGTAAAGTGCCTTATACCACCTTCATGGCAAAAAAGAGTTATCTAAAGGAAAACAAAGAAACGGCTAAAGCCTTTACTCGTGCTATCTACAAAGCACAGAAGTGGGTAGAAGCAAAGCGTCCAGAGGAGATTGCAAAGACGATCCAATCTCATTTTCCTGATACAGACCTTGATGTCTTATCAACTGCCATCAAACGCTACAAGCAGCAACATTCATATGCCACAGATCCCCTTCTGAATGAAGAGGAATGGAACAAGTTACAGGAAATCATGAAGGCGAGCGGCGAATTGCCGGCATTTATTCCGTACAAACAACTTGTCGATTCATCCATTGCAAAGAAGGTCACAGATCACAAATAGAATAGGAGGTAGCACATGTCTTTCCTTCAAATTGACCATGTGACCCACACGTACTTCTCTTTAAAAGAAAAAACAACGGCCATACAGCAAATCAATATGGAGATTGCCCAAGGTGAATTCATCTCATTTATTGGTCCCAGCGGCTGCGGGAAAACAACACTGCTGTCCATCATCGCAGGAATTACGCCGCCCTCTGAAGGTCGAATTTTAATCGAAGGAAAAGAACCGAATCAAAAGGAGCATCAAATCGGCTACATGCTCCAGCAAGATTATTTATTCCCTTGGAAAACGATCAAGGAAAATGTCATTCTCGGTTTAAAAATTGCCAAACAAGATTCACATGAGGCCACCTCAGCTGCCCTTAGCTTATTGCCAAAACTTGGACTTCATGGAGTAGAGGAAAAATATCCGAAGGAGCTGTCAGGCGGAATGAGGCAGCGTGCAGCACTCGCCCGAACGCTTGCAGTTGATCCCGGTCTGCTTCTACTAGATGAGCCATTTTCAGCACTAGACTACCAGACCAAACTGACATTAGAAGATCTCGTATTTCACACATTAAAAAACTATCAAAAAACAGCGGTCCTTGTGACACACGACATCGGCGAAGCCATTGCAATGAGTGATCGCATTTTCTTATTCTCAAAGCATCCCGGCTCTATCCAGCGAATCTTTACCGTTCCCGATGATTTGAGGACCCTCTCTCCTTTTGAAGCGAGACAGACACCAAGCTTTCAAGAGCTCTTTCAAACGATTTGGAAGGAGCTGAAAACAGTTGAAACACAGTGACCTATTACATGAAGCCTATCGAAAAAAGGTTCGAATGGAAAAACGCATCACGCGTGTCTATCAGCTTATCATTTTCGCCAGCTTCTTTTCACTTTGGGAGCTTGCCAGCCATTTTCGGCTTATTGATCCGCTGATTTTCAGTTCGCCATCTGCGGTCTGCCAATTGTTCTTACAAAAAATATCAGATGGTTCATTAGTGAATCATATGAGTATTACGTTGTTTGAAACTGTACTAGGATTTCTACTAGGTACCTTTTGCGGCATTTTGCTAGCCGCCGCCTTATGGTGGTCCACCCGGCTGGCGAACGTACTTGATCCTTATTTAGTGATTTTAAATGCCATGCCGAAAGTCGCTCTCGCCCCAATTTTAATTGTTGCCCTTGGGCCTGGCATGATCAGCATTGTCGCTATGGGCGCGATCATTAGTGTAATTATTACCACCATTGTCATTTACACAGCTTTTCAAGAGGTGGATGAGAATTATTTAAAGGTCATGAAAACCTTTGGTGCGAAAAAAAGAGTGGTCTTTCGTGAGGTCATTTTGCCAGCAAGTATTCCAACGATGATCTCTGCCATTAAGGTTAATGTTGGTCTTTCTTGGGTTGGGGTGATTGTGGGAGAATTCCTTGTTTCCTCAAAAGGGCTAGGCTATATGATCATTTACGGTTTTCAAGTCTTCAACTTTACACTCGTGTTTTTAAGTCTTTTCATTATCGCCGTCTTTGCTACAATCATGTACCAGCTTGTTGAGTGGCTTGAGCGCCGTTTTCTTCAAAAATAAAAAAAGCACAGGGTATCTCCCTGCGCTTTTTTAACGAATCAAACCGTTCTTTTCTAAATAAGCCAGACTTTGTCTTAAGACATCATCTTTCATAATAAAACTGAAATTTTTATTTTTTGCAATGGACCTTGGTAAGTCTGCGAAAAGAACGGGCCCTTTCGTTTCAAAATACGTGTCTTGCTTGACGAGCCTTTCAATATCAGCAAAATAAATATTCTTGACAATGACCTTTTCTCTGCCAAGCACCTGATATTGACCAATATACGTTAATTCACGAACAACAGCACCCGTCTCTTCCTGAATCTCCCGTATAGCAGCTTGGTCTGCATCTTCATTTGGCTCTACTTTCCCTCCTGGAAACTCATAGCCCCGATCCTCATGTTCAGTGAGCAGCCATTTCCCCTGGTAGCGGCAGATGGCCCAAACATGCTTAGGATGACTCGAAAAAGGCTTTTCTTCAAAAGAGAGCTTGACCGTATTATGATAATAGTCTTTAAATACATGCATGTAAAATCCCTCATATCCTGTCCTTGCTTCTTGTAAAACATCATACCACAGATCACATTTCTCTGAAGAATTTTTATGAAAAGTGAAACAAACGAGTGGTTCAATCTCGTCTGTATCTACAATGAGGTAACCTTGCTAAAACCTTTTTATCATCTCCAACTTCATTCCATTTTAGTCATGAAACCTTTTTATCCCTTATGACGTAAATCAATGAGTGCTTGTCCTATTACGGCGAGGAGGAAACCAACATGAGAATAACAAATGGGTCAAAGCAAAAAAAGGATCAAGAGATTCCGCTCAGGAAAAACGAAAAAGAAGACGCATCTCATGAGGCGATCAAGAAAAATCTCATGAAAGGGCAAAAGCTAGACTTGACGAAAGACAATCCAAATATAGACCAAATTCATATCGGGCTCGGCTGGGATTTGTCTGGCCAGCCGATTGATTTAGATACGCAAGTTTTTCTGTTAAATGATGAGGACAAGCTCTTGTCTTCAAAACATTTGATCTATTATCATCAGCAGCAAAGTTTAGACGGAGCTGTTCGTCATCTTGGTGATCATCAGTTCGGCGGAGGTCATCGAGACAATGAAATGATCATTATGCAATTAAGCAGAGTCTCACCTGATATTCATAAAATCGTGGTAACAGCCACGATACATGATGCACACGAGCGGGCGCATCATTTTGGACAGGTCATCAATGCCTACGTTCGCCTTTCTGATCAAATCACACAACAAGAGATTTGTACCTTTCAGTTAACAGAGGACTATTCGTATTGCACATCTATCATTTGTGCTGAACTAACGAGAGATCAGCATGAATGGAAAATCACCGCCGCCGGACAAGGTACAACCCTAGACTTAAACGACTTATGTCACATCTATGGATTCACATCTTGACGTAAGGAAAGGAGCCGGCACAATGGGATTTCATTTCAACACAATAGAAGAACTCACCTTACAAGCAGAAGGCAGCGGGATCTTTTTTGCTAAAAAAGGTGCTATGATTGCAGACCAGGGAAGCTTTCAATACCGTAAACGATTACTTGGAACCAACAAAGGAAATATGGTCAGTCAAGTATTTAACCATATCAGCAGGAAATTGACAGGTGAAAACCTTGAGATGATGGAAGTAAGTGGACAAGGTACTTGCTATTTGGCTGATTCAAGCGAGCACGTGACGGTGATCAACCTTGAGCCGAGCGGCCCTTGGCAGCATGTGAGTGTAGAAAGTGAAGATTTACTGGCCTTTACTGAAGAATGCCGCTACGGAGTGACACCAGTAGGCGTTGGTATTTTGTCACAGAAAGGACTGTTTACTTCAAAGCTCTCCTATCAGAGCCACGGGGCGCAGGTTGCCATTAAAACGACTGGAAACCCGCTTATCCTAAAAGCACCCTGCCGTGTAGATCCTGACGCCATTGTTGCTTGGACGGGTAAAGCACCGAAACTCAAATTAGATGTCAACTGGAAAACCTTCATTGGACAAACTTCTGGCGAATCCTACTTATTTGAATTCCAAGAACCAGACCAAATTGTCATTATCCAGCCATTTGAGCGTACATCCGGCATGCGGGTCGGTTTAGATGATAACCGCTACAAGCCTCAGAGCCAAAGCTCCTCTCACGAACTCACAAATTCACATCAATCGCAGCAGGAAAATAGAGGCGGCATCAGTGATCTGATCGGAGGCATCTTACATCCTCGAAAATAGAAGCATGTAGAACATCTCTACATGCTC
>NZ_NKHG01000012.1 GCF_002744245.1 Bacillus pumilus
CCCAATTCAGCGCTGGTTCTTTGAACGAAAGTTCGACAGCCAGCATCATTGGAATCTCTCAATGATGCTTCACGCGCCAAATGGATTTGATTTAGCGATCACAGAACAAGTCATGCAAAAACTGCTTGCACATCATGATGCACTACGCATGGTGTACAGGCAGGAGCATGGTGACATTCTGCAATACAATCAGCGGGAGCTTACAGAACCGATTTCAATTGTTGCTTACGATGTCTCAAAAGAGCAGGACGTGAAAAAGGCAATCTCCACATATGTCAATGAGTACCAGCGTCAGCTGAATCTCGAAAAAGGTCCGTTGATGAAAGTGGTTTGTTTCCATACAGAAAACGGCGATCATTTACTCATGGTGACACACCATCTTGTCATTGACGGTGTCTCATGCCGAATTTTACTAGAGGACTTTATGTCTCTTTATCACCAGGCAGAACAAGGAGAAACGATGGTTCTACCGCCAAAAACCCACTCCTTCAAAGAATGGGCAGAGGCAATTGAGCGTTACGCACAGTCACATCCATTAAAAAGCCAAAGTGAGTATTGGGCAGAAATTGAAAGGAAGCCATTTACCACTTTACCTGTTGACCATGAAGTGAAAGCAAGAAAAGTCGCACATACCAAGGCAATCCAAATGAAGCTGACCGAAGTAGAAACAGAGCATCTTTTGACCGATATTCACCTTCCGTACACAACAGAAATGAATGATATTCTCCTGTGTGCTCTCGGCCTTGCCGTTCAGGAATGGACAGGACAATCTCATGTACATGTGCAGCTTGAAGGCCATGGAAGAGAGGATATTTTATCAGGGTTAGATGTATCCCGCACGGTTGGCTGGTTTACGAGTATGTATCCAGTCGTTCTTGAAGCAAAACCGGATCAGACAATAGCAGATGCCATTAAAGGAACGAAAGAGATGCTGAGGCGTGTACCGAATAAAGGGATTGGCTACGGCATTTTGAAATATCTGACAGCAGCTGAGCCGTCAGTACAACATGTACATCCTGAAATCAGCTTGAACTATCTGGGGCAGATTGAT
This sequence comes from Bacillus pumilus, assembly GCF_002744245.1. GTDB lineage: Bacteria > Bacillota > Bacilli > Bacillales > Bacillaceae > Bacillus > Bacillus pumilus_M. The sequence goes on from NZ_NKHG01000012.1 coordinate 1,052, forward strand.
CGGGAAGTGACGACAGAACTCTTTGGTCCGTCAACCTATGATATGGGCCGCCAAGCAAGCCCTGATTCGGAAGCTGTTTATAAGCTCAACCTTAGTGGTCTTGTTCAAAACAATCGATTCATTCTGTCGTGCTCGTATTGTGCAAGTGAATATGAAGAACAGACAATACAGCAGTTCATAGCATTGTTGAAGGAAAAAATCCAATCCATCATCACCCATTGCTTAGCGCGCCATGAACGAGAGTTTACGCCAAGTGACTTCTCTGCTACTGACCTTGAAATGGATGAAATGGACGATATTTTTGACATGCTTGAGGAGAAATTGACCTGACACCACTAGATCAGTCATGAAAAAGGGAAGGAGGCATGAAATAGATGAGTCAATTTAAAAGGGATCAAGTTCAAGATATGTATTATCTGTCGCCGATGCAAGAAGGAATGCTGTTTCATACCCTCCATCATCAAGAAAAGGGCTTTTATGTAGAGCAAATGGATATGAACGTGAAGGGCATACTTCGATATGATTTGCTTGAAGAAAGCATGAATATCATTGTGGAACGGTACGATATTTTTCGTACCGTGTTCCTCCACGAAAAAGTGAAGCGGCCTGTCCAAGTGGTTCTGAAGAAACGTCCTTTTCAGCTAGACGTCGTGGATATGCAGGGTCTGTCTGAAGAAGAACAGCACGAGCGTATCGAGACATTTAAACAGAAGGATCAGCTGAGAGGATTTGACCTCTCGAAGGATCAGCTTATGCGGGCGTCCGTATTCCAAACGGGGCCTGCAAGCTATCGATGGATTTGGAGCTATCACCATATCCTTCTAGATGGCTGGTGTTTTGGACTTGTTGTGCAGGAGTTATTTGCGATTTACCACGCGCTTTTGCATGGCAACCCTTACAGGCTCCAGCCGGTCAAACCATATAAAGAATACATTCAATGGCTGGAAAAACAAGATAAACAAGCGTCTCTTCAATATTGGCAGCAATCATTAGCGGGGTTTGATGGACAATCCACCTTTAAAGAGCAGCGAAAACAAACAAATGAGCATGAATTAGGCGAAATCGAATGGTCGATGAGCAAAGAAGAAACGGCTGCTTTATCAGAGTTTGCATTGCAGCAGAATGCTACGTTAAGCAGTGCGCTTCAATCGGTTTGGTCAATCCTGCTGAGCAGGTATCAGCGGTCAAATGATGTTTTGTTTGGAACCGTTGTGTCAGGACGTCCGGCAGAATTGGCTGGCGTTGACAGGATGGTCGGGTTGTTCATCAATGTCATTCCAAGAAGAATTCAGCTGACGAATCAGACGACGTTTCGTTCGCTATTAGCAGAAACACAGCAGCAGTCTCTTTCGGCTGAACCGCACCAATATATCCCGATTTATGATATTCAGGCAAAGACAGGTCAGCAGCAGCTCATTGATCATATTGTGGTGTTCGAGAATGTCCCAACCGCAATGAAAGATGAGCAAGAGTCACTGCTAGGGTTTACTGTGGAAGAAATGAATGTATACGAAAAATCGAACTATGATCTCAATTTGCTTGCATCGCCGGGAGAACAATTGCAATTGAAGCTTGCCTTTAACCAAAAAGCGTTTGATCCTGCATTTGTCCATCGGTTAAAGGAGCAGCTGGTTCTTTTGATCAAAGAGGCGATCAAGCATCCAGATCAATCTGTTCACACACTTACACTCGTGACGAAGCAAGAAAAACAGCTCATTCTTGAGAAATTGAATGCACCTGAGCTTGAGCATGATCAGCTCTATTTATCGAAGTGGTTTGAGCACAATGTCAGCAAACAGCCGAATGCAGTGGCATTGTCAGCTGGAGAACAAACGATGACATATGCGGAGCTGAATGAACAGGCCAATCGATTGCGCGGCACTTACAAAAAAATGGGGCCGCACATCAAACGGTCATAGCCATTTTATCGGGACGCACGCCCGAACTCATTGTCAGCTTGCTTTCTGTTTTAAAAGCAGGCGCAACCTATGTACCAATTGATCCCGATTATCCAGAAAGCCGCATTCAATATATGTTGAAAGACAGCGGAGCGACGCACCTTCTAACTCACTCAACCTTCATTCGTCAGGCGAAGGAGCTCGCGTTTGATGGCACGTATCTTTTTGCAGATGATCAGGAAATTTCACTGATGAGCTCAGAGAATTTGCCGCTTGAAGCTGGTTTACATGATACGGCCTACATCATGTATACATCTGGCACAACGGGACAGCCAAAAGGAATCATGACGACTCACTCGAATATTGCCCGGGTGGTCAAAAATACGAATTACCTAACGATTTCAGAAACAGATACATTGCTGTCGTTATCAAATAGTGTATTTGATGGCTTTACCTTTGATGTATATGGCGCTCTTTTAAACGGGGCGAAGCTTGTACTGCCAAGAAAGGAAACCATTTTAGACATGCGTGAGCTGACCGAGCTGATAAGAACGGAAAGCATCTCTGTCATGTTTGTTCCAACTGCGTTGTTCCATCTTCTTGTTGATGAAGGAACAGACTGGATGCGCGGTGTGCGTAAGGTACTGTTTGGAGGAGAGAGGGCATCGGTTCAGCATGTGAGAAAGGCCTTTGATGTCATGGGGAAAGGCAGGCTGATCAATGTATACGGCCCAACTGAATCAACGGTCTTTGCCACCTATTATCCTGTAGATGAGACCATACCGGCAGAGGCACGTTGTATTCCAATTGGGAAGCCGCTTAATCAAACGAGTGCTTATATATTGAGTAAGCAAGGACAGCTTCAGCCAATCGGAATGGTTGGAGAGCTTTGTCTTAGCGGCAAAGGACTGGCGAAGGGCTATTTGAACCGTCCTGATCTGACAAAACAAGCCTTTATTCCGCATCCATTTGTTGCGGGTGAAAGGCTGTATCGAACGGGGGATCTAGCCTATTTTCGAGAGGATGGTCTTATCGAGTATGCAGGGAGAATCGATGATCAGGTGAAAATTCGTGGACATCGAATTGAGCTAACGGAGATTGAAGCTCATCTTCTGATGCATCTAGGCGTAAAGCAAGCTGCACTCATAGCCGATCATAATGAGACTAATCATACAAGGCTGCTGGCCTATATCACGTGTGAGGATGAATGGAATGACAAGCTTGATGTGATCAAGTCAGGGGTGAAAGAGCGTCTGCCGGCTTATATGCTGCCTCATGAACTGATCGGACTCGAGAACCTGCCGCTCACGCCAAACGGGAAGGTCGATAAACGGCAGCTGCCAAAACCGGAGGCGCCGCAAGGAAACCGTCATGTGAAGCTTCCAGTAAATGAAATAGAACAAAAGCTGCTCCTGATGTGGAGGGAAGTGCTTGAACGAGATGATATTAGCACGGATGACCATTTCTTTGAGCTTGGCGGACATTCCTTAAAGGCGATGTCACTTTTATCTAAAGTGTCAAAAGAGTTCGGGGTCCATGTGCCTATTCACTTACTGTTTGAGAAACCGACGATTGAAGCGCTCAGTCGTTATATTCAAAAGCAGGACCAGGAAGCCGCTGGCTATCTTGTATTCAATGAATCTCAATCGTCAACGATCTTTGCTCTCCCGCCATTACCGGGCTATGGCTTCATCTATCAGGAGGCAGCAAAAACGCTTAACAGTGTTCGTCTGATCGCTTTTGATTTTATAGAAGCTGATAACCGAATGGCGCAATACGTTCAGCATATCCAGCACCTTCAGCCTAAAGGACCGCTGATCTTGATAGGGTACTCGGGTGGATGTTACCTAGCCTTTGAGCTCGTTCAAGTGCTTGAACAAGCAGGACGTACGGTCGAAAAGGTCATCATGATCGATTCCTATAAGAAAATTGGAGAAAGTGATTTAGAAGGTCGATCTATTGATGACGATATAGAAGCGATTGTCCATCAGTCGAAGCAAAGTGAACTTGTCCAAGGGGAGCTCGTCCAAGAAGCGCTTGCTCAAAAGACGCGGGCCTACTATGAAACGTTTGTCAAGGGGGTGAATCAAGGAGAGATACAAGCAGATATTGATTTCATCCAATCAGAAGAACAAATCACGATTCCGGATTGGATGGAAGTTTGGGAACATGCGACGACTGGTGCTTTTAGCCAATATCAAGGCTACGGTCGACATGCTGAAATGTTCAAAAACAAAGAATGTGCAGTCCAAAATGCACAACTGATCAAAAGGATATTTAATCAAAAAAATAGAGAACGAGTCTTGTAAACTTTAGATTAGGCAGGGGTGCAGCCTTGCAGCCCTGCCTAACAAAAAAGGAAAGGAACTCATATGAAACCATCAACCATTAACTTAACGAGTGTACATGAATCAATGGATGCTATTTTACAAGATGTAAAGTCAACCATCTTACAAACCAACAAAATCGAACGCTTCGCTGTTTTTTCGCGTGAAAAAACCATTCGACCGCGGCCATATCACCTCTCTCATTTATTTCTCGACAATCACATTGAGCAGGAGGCCGCAGCTGAATCCATACACACGCAAACGGCCGTGCCTGCTTTGGCGGACATGCCGCCAGCCCTTTCCTATGGAGGGGATCTAGATGTTACAAAAGGAGCACAAACCTTACAGGACGTCTTAACAGAGGCAGCAAAAACGACAAATGGGCTTACCTATATCGTGAATAGCGAGAACGAACTCACGCAATCCTACACGCAGTTAAAGGGAGACGCCCAGCGGGTTCTGACCGGCTTAAGAGCGCTTGGGCTGCAGGCAGGCGACCCTGTTTTCTTTCAATTTTCATCGAATCATGCCATGGTGACTGCTTTTTGGGCGTGTGTATTAGGAGGTTTTGTTCCAACACTTGTATCTGCTGCTCCTACCTACCGGGAGATGAATGCAGCGGTGAAGAAGCTCCATCACGCTTGGAAGCTGCTAGAGCATCCGCTTATTCTAACAGATGACACACTGATCGACGAGGTGCAAGGCTTGGCTTTACTATGGCACACAGATCAATTACGTGTCGCAGCAGTCGAGCCAATGCTTTCTTTAGAAAGGGATACAGGGGCTCATCCTGCCGCGCCAGATGATTCCGTCTTCTTTATCTTAACGTCTGGAAGTACAGGGATGCCAAAATGCGTAGAGCATTCCCATAGAAGTGTGCTTGCGAATGTCAAAGGAACAGTGGCGGCTAATCAATTTTCAATAGAGGATGTCTCGTTAGACTGGATGCCATTAGATCATATTGGCGGCATCGTGATGTTCCACCTTGTCAATGTGTACACAGGCTGTGAGCAAATTCGGGCAAGAACAGATGACTTCATCGCTCGGCCATTGCGCTGGCTTGACTGGATGGACCGTTACCGTGCAACGAAGACGTGGGCGCCTAACTTCGCCTTTGCAATGATCAATGATTATGAGAAAGAAATCTCTTCTGGATCTTGGGATCTGTCCGCCATGACCTGCATGATCAATGGAGCAGAAGCCGTTGTGCCGAAAACCATTCATCGGTTTTTACATCTGCTTGCTCCGCACGGCTTAAAGGGGGATGTCATCAGACCGGCTTTCGGAATGTCTGAAATCTCATCAGCGGTTGTCTTTTCCTTTGCGATTGAGCGGGGAGATGAAAACAGCGGGGTACTGACCTTTGAGGAAACTTCGCTGACAGAGCAGCTGAGGCCAGCTGAGGCGTGTGAGACAGGAACCGTCAGCTTTACAGAGCTGGGAAAACCGATTCCAGGCATCACGATTCGGATCGTCAACCATCAGCATGAGCTTCTTCCGGAAGATCATATTGGCCGCGTACAAATAAAAGGTCCAACAACAATGAAGGGCTATTACCAGAATGACGAAGCAAATCAAGAGGTATTTCAAACGGATGGCTGGTTTCACACGGGCGATTTAGGTTTCCTGCACGAAGGAAGGCTCACGTTAACCGGTAGAGAAAAAGATATGATCATTATCAACGGGAAAAATTATAACAACTATGAAATTGAAGCCATTGTAGAGGAAGTACCAGGAGTAGAAACGAGCTTTGTGGCTGCTTGTTCCGTTCGGATGGAGGCCTCTGCATCTGATGAACTGATTGTCTTTTTTACACCAAAGCTGTATGAGCCTTCTTATATCATCAGGGCAAGTCAGCAAATTAAATCTCATATTGCAACAAAAATGGGGCTGTCTGCATCGCGTGTGATTCCTGTGCAGAAGCATACATTTCCGAAAACAAGCTCTGGAAAAATAGAACGGGCGCAGCTCAAGACGAGATGGCAGGAAGGCGAATTCGATGAAATCATCAAGGAAATGGACATCAGACTTGAAAATGAGCATACCTTGCCAGATTGGAGCTATCAAAAGGAGTGGATACCTGCTCCGCTTGATGCAGTCGAAAAGCAAACAGTAGGGGACATCGTGATCTTTGCAGACACATTAGGGCTGGCAGATCAATTGACATCTCTTTTACGAATTGGACAAACATACATTACGGTTGAACCGGGTCAAGAATACAAACAACTCACAAATACACACTTCATCATTCACCCGAATCGGCCGTCTGACTACGAACAACTCTTTGAGACGCTCCGTTCGTATGGCGTTTCGGTGAAACAAATCATTCACCTTTGGAACTACACAAACCAAGAAGACACACTCCATGTGCCCATGGCGAAACAAGCGCAGAAAACTGGCAGCATGAGTGCATTATTTTTAACAAAAGCGATAGCCGTCTATGAGGAACCTGTGGCGATCACCTTTGTCTCAGCTCATGCAATGAAATTGCCGGGAGATCAAGCACATCATGTAGAAAAAGCAACAACCGCAGGACTGATGACAGCTGTTCAGCATGAATGGCCGTTTATCGAGGCACAATGTCTGGATTTTTGTCTGACAGAATCAGCCTCTGATGGTTCTCATGCATCCGCCATCATGACAGAATTAACAAGTGAAAAACATAACCATATCGCTGCTTATCGGGGAAATGTTCGTTATATTCCTCTTTTATCACCGCTTCACCTGGAAAAGGAACAAAAGATGAAGAAACCGCCATTTGAATCATACGGCCTTTATGTGATGACAGGCGGACTTGGCGGAATTGGGAGAATGCTAAGTGAACACCTGCTCACGACCTATCAAGCACAGCTCGTTTTGCTTGGAAGAAAGGAGCGAGAGGCTCTATCTACGGAGCAGCAGGAGACATTGTCTTTACTGGAGAAGCGAGCGACAGACTACGGAGGCTCGGTTTCTTATGAAACAGCGGACATCACTGATGCGTTAGAGGTGGAAGCGACCATCTCTAGACATGAGGTGGCTCATGGCAAAAGGCTGCATGGCATTATTCATTTCGCGGGCATCATTCAAGAAGAGCTGCTCGCGGATATGACGTCCGTTTCTTTAAATAAGATGTACGAAGCGAAGGTATATGGAACAATTTCGCTTCATGAAGCCGCCTCTAAACGGCAGAACGTCTTATTTCTTTCTAGCTCGTCAGCACGTACGTTAAAGGGCGGCATGACCGTTGGTGCTTATTGCGCTGCCAATGAGTTTGTTGAACAATTTGTTCATTATCAGAAGCTGACGTCTACAGTGAAGCCGTATTGCTTTAGTTTCAGCATGTGGGATGAGATCGGAATGAGCGAGGGCTCCATGATCAAAGGCATTTTAAAAGAAAGAGGCTATCTGCCAATTTCAAAGCAGGCAGGCTTTCAAACGATGCTGGCATGTCTGATGACAGATGCTCTGCTCATTTATACAGGATTAGATCGATCGAAAAAAGAGATTCAAGAGATGGTCCATGCCGAGATGCAAACAGAACAAGCCATTTATGTCTTTTTCAAAACCGATCAAACAAAGGCAATCGAAGAACGGCTGCACCAATCGATACATACATGTTTACAGCCCCATATATCAGGTGAATACTCAGTGCATTTGTATCCTGAGGAATGTTGGAAAGAAACTGAAGACGGGATGCCGGACGAAGCGCATTTCCATGAATTAATAGAGGAGAGCGGACATGAAGCAGAGGACAGAGCACCTCAAACAGAAACGGAGAAACTCTTGGCACATATTTGGTCAGAGCTGCTCGGTGTCTCAGATGTAAGCTGCGGTGATCATTTCTTTCTACTAGGAGGTCATTCGCTGAAGGCGACACAAATGCTGTCAATGGTTAGACAAAGAACGGGATTTGAAGTGCCGCTGGCTGTTCTTTTTGAACATACGAGACTAGGAGAATTAGCGGACTGGATCGATTCACATGCCAAAGCGGATGAAGCCATTCCAATGAGAAAAATGGAAAAGGCACAGGAGATTCCAATGTCCTACGCCCAGCAAAGACAGTGGTTTCTCTATCAGCTAGAGCCAGACCTGCCATTTTACAATAATACAATTTCCTTTCGGATGAATGGACCTTTAGATCTTCAGATACTTCAGAACAGCCTGCATCATATGGTGCAAAGACATGAATCGCTCAGAACATCCTTTGCGATGAGCGGAGATGAACCGGTACAAATCATTCATGAACACATAGGCATTCCAGAGCTTGAGGTGATAGATCTATCAGACCTGACGTCACAGGAAGAAAAAGAACAAAAGGCTGCTGAATGGGCAAAAAGAGAGGCAGGTACACCTTTTCAATTAGAAAATGAAGCGCTCTTTCGAGTGAAGCTGATTCGGCTTTCGACCACAGATCATTTGCTGCTGATGTCCATTCACCACATCGTGTCAGATGGCTGGTCGATTGGAATTGTTGCGAAAGAGCTGTCCGAGTGGTATACAGCGGCGATCGAAGGGCGAGAGCCTCACCTGCCGCCATTGCCTATTCAATATGCTGATTATGCGCTCTGGCAAAAGGAGCATTTGACAGGGGAACCACTACGTAAGCAGCTTTCCTATTGGAAGGAGCAATTTGCGACACCTGTTCAAGATTTGGTATTGCCGTATGACCATCCGCGGCCGGCTGTTCAATCATATAGAGGAAAAACGAAGAAATATCGATTGTCGAAGTCGTTGTCAGATCAGCTTGCTATTCTTTCCAAGAAGACAGACAGCACACTCTATATGACCTTGCTTTCTGCTTTCTCTACACTTTTACATCGATTGTCTTCACAGGATGAGTTTGTGGTTGGATCGGTCATCGCTGGGAGAAATCGAGCTGAAATGGAGCATTTGATCGGATTTTTCGTTAATACATTGGCACTTCGGATCGATCATGGCGGGAATCCGGCTTTTACAGAGCTATTAGAGCGAGTCAAGGAGACAACAGTTGGCGCTTATGCGCATCAGGATGTGCCGTTTGAGATGGTGGTCGATGAACTGAACATTGTGCGTGATGCTAGTAAGCAGCCGCTATTCCAGGTCATGTTCGTCCTGCAAAACTTGCCGCTTGAAGCATCTCCAATGGGAGAGGCGACATCGGTTTTAGCGATTGAAGATAACGATACAGCGAAATTCGATCTATCTCTATTTGTATTTGAAGGGGCTGGAGGTCTTCAATTATCACTTGAGTATCATGCGGACTTATTTGCGGATGATACGATGGATCGATTCCTCCGGTACTACGAGAATCTGCTCGAATGTATTTGTGAAAAGCCAAGGCAGCCGATCAGACAAATGAATTTCCTGCCGGAGGAAGAGAAGCATCAATTGCTTTATGAATGGAGCGGCAAAGCAGTTCAACCAGCAGGCCCACTCCTCATCACAGAACGATTTGAGGCGCAAGTGAGAAAGACACCGGATGCAGTCGCCCTCGAATTCCAAGGGGAGCAATGGACGTATCGCGCGTTACAAGAGAAAGTTGATCGACTTGCGGCCTATTTGCAGCAGCGAGGGGTTACCCCGCATGAACCAGTGGGACTTGTCATCGATAGGTCGCCCGAAATGATTCTTGGGGTGCTGGCGATTGTGAAAGCAGGAGGAGCTTACGTGCCAATTGATCCGGAATATCCAGATGCACGCATTGACTATATGTTGAAGGATACAGGCATTACACTTCTGCTGACAAAAAATGAATGGCTGAAAAAGGTGTCAATCAATCAAACTGAACTCATTTGTCTTGATCAGGGGTATGAAGAATTTTTACCAGAAGCAGACGTCATGCCTGCTGCCCTAAGACCTGATGGACTCGCTTATATCAATTACACATCGGGATCGACTGGACAGCCAAAAGGGGTTCTCATTCCGCATCAAGCGGTCATCCGCCTTGTGTGTGAAACGGATTATGTCACTCTTGATGAACATACGCGAATTTTACAAATCGCGAGCTTCTCTTTTGATGCCTTTACGTATGAAATATGGGGAGCGCTTCTGAACGGGGGAAGACTGATCCTCACAGATCGAAATACCATTTTATCAATGGATACACTGGCAGATACGCTGAAAGCTTACAAAATCACAACAGGGTTCCTGACTGTACCGCTGTTCAATCGTTTAACAGAAGAACATCCAGAAGCTTTGTCTGGATTCGACGCATTGTTGATCGGCGGAGATGCTTTGTCAGCCGCTCATATTCGTAAAGCGCTGTCGTATTTGCCTGAAGGGCTGTTAAACGGCTATGGACCAACAGAGAACACGACATTCTCTTGTGTGCATCACATTCGTGAACTGGACGAAGGTCAGGCTACGGTACCAATCGGTCAGTCAATTGCTTATTCGCAGGCTTATGTATTAGACGACCAGCTACAACCGGTCCCGCAAGGCGTCATCGGTGAGATTTACGTTGGCGGAACAGGGCTTGCACTTGGTTATCTTGGAGACGAAGAAAAAACAACACAATCATTTATTCCGCATCCTTTCCAAGAAGGAGCGCGTTTATATAAAACAGGTGATATGGGTCGTTGGCTGTCAAATGGCATCATCGACTGCCTTGGAAGGATCGATCATCAAGTGAAAATTCGTGGACACCGCGTCGAATGTGGAGAAATTGAAGCGGCTATGCTGCGCTTGGAGGACATGACAGAATGTGCCGTCATTCCGCATCAGCACGAGAGTGGTCATAAACGATTGATCGGTTATTTTGTCCAGAAAGGCGCATTGACTCAGCAAGACATTCGTCAAGCCTTGAAAGAGATGCTGCCAGATTATATGGTGCCAAGCTTATTGATCGAGCTGGATGAACTGCCGCTTACGCCAAACGGCAAGGTAGACCAAAAGCGTCTCCCGCCGCCAGAGTGGAGACCAGAAGAAGTGGATATGCCAATTGACAGGGCAGTCAGCGAGGAAGAACGAGTGTTAGAAAAGGTCTGGTCTCAGCTGCTTGGTGCTTCATCTATCGGTGTACACGATAACTACTTTGAGCTTGGTGGAGATTCCATTATTGTCATACAAATGGTGGCACGATTAGCGCAGGAAGGCTACATCATCCAGCCGAGAGATGTATTTGAAAAACAGACCATCTCGCAGCTTGCCCATGCACTGAAAAAGGCAGATGTCGCGGTGTCCTATGATCAGTCCCCTGTTACAGGAGATGTTCGTCTGCTCCCTATCCAATCTTGGTTCTTTGAGCAATCTATGACAAACCAAGATTATTGGAATCTCTCGGCACATGTTGAATTCAAGCAGTCCGTGTCGTTCGAACAGTTGACACAGGTTCTCTCAAAGCTTGTCGATCATCACGATATGCTGAGAGCGGTGTATACAAAAGAGGCAGATGGAACGTGGAGACAAACGATTCGTGAGCCGGGCATCACTCCTTGTGTCACATCCTTTGATTTGACGGACGTTTCAAAAGAAGAAGCACTTGAACAAATCCGATTAGAGACAGGTGCTTGTCAAGAAACATTGTCATTAGAGCGAGGAGAAGTGATCAAGGCCATTCTTTTTCACACCAGTCATGACACGTCAGAGCTTTTCATCGCTGCACACCATCTCGTCATGGATGGAATATCGTGGCGCATTATACAAGAAGATTTATTAAATGGACTGAAGCAGCTTGCAGCGGGGCAAGACGTGGTACTTGCAAAGAAAACCGCCTCCTATGAGCAGTGGGCAGATGCACTATATGAATATGCACAAACAGATCCATTACAAGAGCAGGCCTCTTTTTGGCAAAAGATCACGGATCAAGAGGAAGAGGGTTCTCCTTTTCAAACACCTGCTCTTTCTAATATAGAAGAACATGCAGAGATTCTGTCTATTCAATTGACGAAGGAACAAACAGACATTTTACTGAGAAAGGCATCACAAGCGTACCGAACAGAGGTAAACGATTTACTGTTATCAGGTTTAGTACAAGCCATTGGTCAACCGATTTTGATCACATTAGAAGGGCATGGACGCGAGGATTTATTTGAACAGATGGATTTGTCACGAACAGTCGGCTGGTTTACAAGCTCTTATCCTATTTTTATTCCTTTTATCAAAACCGATGTTGAAAAACAAATCAAAGACGTCAAAGAAACCTTAAGAGCTGTGCCGCAAAAGGGCATCGGCTATGGCTTACTTCAATACATGACAGCATCTCGTTTACTCAAAACGGCAACGCCGCAAATGAGCTTTAATTACCTTGGTCAGTTAGATCAGACAGATAGTGAGACAAGGCTTTATTTAGCAGATGAACGAAATGGACATGTACACGATCCGAAAGCAGAAAGGCAGCATTTGATCGATGTGTACGGATACGTTGGTAATGGTCAGCTTCAGATGAATTTTATGATCAATCGTGAGCTGCTCCAGCATGAAGATGTGCACCTGTTACCTGAACGGTTCAAAGAAAAAATGGAGGACATTCTGATGCATTGTGTAGAGACAAGAGGTGGCTTTACACCATCTGATTTCCCTATGGTTCAGCTCACACAAGAGCAAATAGATGAGCTTCCAGACCATGTGGTGGATGTGTATCCACTTTCTCCAATGCAGCAAGGGATGCTGTTTCATGCACTGTTAGATCAAGCATCACAAGCTTATTTTGGTCAGGTGCATATGACGCTCGAAGGCTTAACAGACGGTGAAGCCTATGAACAGGCATGGAATCTCCTCATCGAACGTCACTCGATTTTGCGGACAAGATTCGCTTGGGAGGGATTAATAGAGCCTGTACAGTTGATTCAATCAGAAGGAAACATTCACCTCACTCAGCACGATGTGCGCCACCTGAGTGAAACGGATCAGAAGGAGGCAATTGAACACTATTTACAATCCGATCGTGCAAAAGATTTCGATTTAGCAAATGTAGATGAACCACTTATCCGCATTGCTTTATTCCATTGTGATGATAAAAGATGTACGTTTGTCTTTAGCTTTCATCATATTTTAATAGATGGCTGGAGCTTGTTCAGCTTTATAGAAGAATCCTTTGCGCTGTATCGCTCCCTTGTAGATGAACGAGAGATCAATCTTCCTGCTGTGCGCCCATATAAAGATTTTATCGAGTGGCTGCAAAAGCAGGATCAAGAGAAGGCGCAAGAGTTCTGGAAACGTTATATGTCAGGAGTAGAGGAAGCAACACCGCTTCCTGGAGACGGCGAGCATGCTTTGGATCATGGGGAAGGCATCACACAGGCTAGTGTCACACTGACGCCGCAGATGCAGCAGAAGCTAGAACAGATGATAGGCACGCAGAAGATCACGATGAGCACACTGATTCAATCAGCGTGGGGGCTTTTACTGCACCTTCATTCAGGCTCAGAGGATGTCATATTTGGAGTGACAGTATCTGGCCGGCCGGCGGACTTACCAGAAGTTGAAAGCATGACAGGGCTCTTTATTAACACATTGCCGCTCCGTTTGCCGATTGCACCAGACTGGACCATTGCCCGCTTGCTGGCATATACGCAGGAAACTGTTTTTCACATGCGAGAATTTGAGTATACGGTTCTGCCAGATATTCAGCAGATGACCCAAATCCCGAATGGAGAATCATTGTTTGATAGCATTGTCGTGTTTGAAAACTATCCGATTGAATCCATTGAACCGCATGGTGTACGCATCCTAGATATCGCAAGTCATGAAGAAACCAATTATGATTTGACCCTAGTCGCTGTGCCGGGAGATACGCTAGAGCTTCGGGTCACATACCGCTTAAATCAATATACAGAAAAGCAAATACAGACGCTGATGCAGCAGCTGATTTACACGCTTGAAGCCATGACGGAACAAGTAGAGACGCCGCTCTCTTCCTTCACAATCGTGACAAATGAAGAAAAAGAACGGATGATCAGCGATTGGGCGAGAAACGCACAAGTTAGCGTGTTGTACCCAGACCAAGAAGAGGTCTACTCAGCTGTGCATGATCCTTCCTGTGAAACGGAAATTTATGTACTGAATGAAGAACATCAGCTCATGCCGATAGGATTTCCTGGAGATATCTTTATTGGCGCAAAGGATATAAAAGCACTTTGCGGGGAGCTTGCCGATTGGATGGAGGCGCATAAAATTCCGCATCCATTCAAACATCAAACAGGCGAATACCTCTATCCGACAGGGGATGTCGGCGCTTGGACTGAAACAAGCAAGATTCAGATATTGGATTGGATGTAGGAGGAGAAGAACAATGCTAGTCAGTAGACGAAAAGGAAATACAGCAAATCAAATTGTCAGAATCAACGGGAAACGAATCGATATGAAAGCTTTAGAGCGAGATATAATGCTTCACTTTCAACTAGAAGAATGTGCTTTGATCCCGAAGAAAAATCAAGAGGGAGGCCTATCGCTTGTGCTATTTGCACAGGCGAAGGACCCTTCGCTGACAAGAGAGGATTTCATGAAGGGCCCGCTTCATCCTGATGAAGTGCCAGCCGCTCTTGTACTATTACCTTCCTTGCCAAGGGCAGAAAACGGAGCGGTTGATACAGAGGCGCTCCTCTCAGTCGATGTACTGCATGAAGAGGAAATGAGAAAGATAGAGGAACGCATCAAAGCGATTGAAGGAGTATCGGACGCTGCTGCTTTTATTGAGAGTGAGACAGTAAAACAAACGCCCTATCACCTGGATGACTTATTCTCTGATAGACAGCGTACTCAAGGAAACGGTTCGATATCAAAGGATGAAGTCAACCAAACAAAACAATCATCCGCACATGAAAAACCGCCAGCACTTGTTTACGGCGGTGATGTCATCGGAAAACCAGGTACACCTGTCACACTGACAGAAGTGCTGATTCGCGCCGCCTTTATGTCGCCTGATCGCGGGGTGACCTATATCAAAGAAGGTGGGCGAACTGTTACCCAAACCTATCCTGAACTATTAACAGGTGCGGAACGTGTTCTGTCTGGATTAAGAGCGGCAGGGCTAAAAAACGGCGATCAAGTGTTACTTCAATTGAAGGATCATCAAGATTTTATCACGGTGTTCTGGGGCTGTATTCTTGGAGGAATCATTCCAACCCCAGTTTCTGTGCCGCCTGTTTATGATGAAATGAATCAAGGTGTGAACAAGCTAAAGGGCGTATTTCAGCTGCAAAATGAACCTTTCATCATTACAAACGAAGCGAGTGCTGAGGACATTGCTGGGCTGCGTGAGACGTTTGAATCGGAAGCGATTCCTGTTTTAACCATAGAAACATTGCTTGCCTGTGAACCAGATGAACAGCATTACGAGCCGGAGCCGGGTGAGCCTGTGCTTCAGCTGCTTTCCTCAGGAAGTACGGGTGTACCAAAGTGTATCCGTCACAACCATCAAAGTATTTTATCTAGAATCATCTCCTTTGAGCAGGCAAATGGCTTTACGCATGAGGATGTGTCGCTCAACTGGATGCCACTTGATCATGTAGGAGGCATTGTCATGTTTCATGTACATGATGTCTATCTTGGCTGCCAGCAGATTAGTCCATCCATTGATCAATTTATTGAGCGGCCGATGGTATGGCTTGAGTGGGTAGAAACATACGGCGTGACAAGAACGTGGGCACCAAACTTTGCTTTTGCCATGATGAATGAATATGAGGACGAGATTCGCAAAGGGCATTGGGATCTCTCCACTCTTACGTATATCATGAATGCAGCCGAAGCGGTTGTTCCAAAAGTGACGCAGCGTTTCATGCACATCATGGGTCAGCACGGATTAAGCCGTCATGCGATGGTGCCGGCTTACGGCATGTCAGAAACATCCTCGGCCATTGTCCAGTCAAAGGAATTCATGCGGCGTGAGGATGGGGACGGACAGCTGATCATCGACCAGACCTCATTAACAAGTGAGATTCAATATGTGACGCATGATCATCCACACAAGATCATGTTTACAGAAGTAGGTGCACCGATTCCTTCTGTGTGGATTCGAATTGTAGATGAGCATCACCAAGTGCTGCCAGAAGACCAGGTGGGGCGCTTGCAGGTGAAGAGTCCAACAATTATGATGGGCTACTATCAAAATGAGGAAGCCAATCAAGAAGTATTTGCGGAAAACGGCTGGTTTCACACAGGGGATTTAGGGTTTATCCATGAAGGGCGTCTTGTCCTCACAGGTCGTGAAAAGGACATCATCGTCATCAATGGAGCGAACTATTTGAATTATGAAATTGAAGCCGTTGTCGAAGAGATTGAAGGGGTTGAAGTCACCTTTGCTGCTGCGTACGGCATTTACAACCCAGAATCAAGCAATGATACGCTCGCCGTCTTTTTTGTCTCACAAAAGGATTCGATAGAGGAACAAATCATGATGATTCAGCAGATTAGAGAAGCAATCATTCGTAAAGTGGGAATAGAGCCTGATCACATCATTCCAGTTGAAAAAGACCAATTTCCGAAAACAGAGAGTGGAAAAATTCAACGTGCCCAGCTAGGTGCTGCGCTTAAAGATGGCGTATTTCGTGACATTGAACGTGCACTTGATCTTGCTTCCGAAAATGAACAAACACTCCCAGATTGGTTTTATAAACGCATGTGGACAAAGGAAAATATCGGTCCGTCCCAGCCGGTTTCCACTGATCATGTACTCGTTTTTGAGGATGAAAAAGGACTTTACCAATCGCTTTATGCCCAGTTTGAACAAATGAATCAGCCCTATGTTTCTGTGAAAAAAGGGCATGAATTTTTACGCCTGTCAAAAGGAATGTATCAGATGAACCCTAGAATCAAGGGGGATTACGTCAGGCTCGTTGCAGCGCTTGAAGCAGATGAACTAAAGATTGACCGAATGCTCCATTTGTGGAATGTGTCAGACAAAGAAGAAATCGCTGATCCTGCGCAGTTTAAAGAGCTGCATGCCTTCACCAGCCTATCTATTTTGTATCTGTATCAAGCACTGAGACAAGAAAACAAAGAACCGATCCGTCTCGCCGTTGTGACGAAAGGTGGTCAATTTGTGAAGCCGCAAGATGAGCTGCATGTTGAGAAAACGGCGCTTGTCGGTCTATTAAAAACCATCCCGCAAGAATGGGAAGGGGCAGAGGTGTCTCATATTGATATTGAAGCGGACGATGTGGAACAGGATGCCAAGCGCATTGTGGACGAATTGTCTGCGATTCATATGAAAGCAGAGGTATCTTATCGACAGGGCCATCGACTCGTACCAAAGCTGGAAAAAGTCGATATGATCGAGGCACCTCAAACAGAAGGATTTTTAGAATATGAAGGCGTGTACTTGCTGACTGGCGGACTTGGCGGCATTGGGTTTGAGCTGTCTAAGCAGATGCTCCAATTTGGCTTAAAGCTCGTGTTAATTGGTCGAACATCCCTTCAAGAAGATAGGGAAAAGGATGAGGCATTCTCACAGCTTAAAGGTCTTGGAGACATCATCTATGTACAAGCGGATGTGACCCAATTATCCGACGTCGAAAAGGCGATTTATGAGGCGGAAAAGCATTTTGGACAGTCGATCAGAGGAGTGCTGCATTTAGCCGGGGCTGGCAATGTATCTGAACATTTTCAGCATGTGGACAAGTATACTCTGGCTCATACGTCAGAAGAAGATTTTACAAGTGAACTTTCAGGAAAAGCAGACGGTGCTTGGGTCTTACAGGAAGCCTTTAAGCATGATCCGACAGCACAATTCGTCTTTTTTGGATCGGTGAATGGCTTTTTTGGCGGTACAACATTTGGGGCATACTCTGCGGCGAACAGCTTTTTAGATGGACTCGCGCACGCCCTTACCTTTCATGAAGGAAGAAGAGCGATCTGCTTGAACTTCAGCATGTGGGATAATCTTGGTTTGTCTAAGGGACATACAGGGGCGGCACTAACCATTCGCAAGGGATTTCAATTGATTGGAAAGAAACAAGGTCTACATTCATTATGTTTAGGTGTTCGGCTGAATGAAGCGCACCTATTTATCGGCCTAGATGGGGCGAATCAAGAGATCGCTAGGCATCTTCAACCAGCTCCAATGCCGCGTTTTGAAAAAAAGCTTTATTATACGGTTCAGCCTGGCAAAGAAATGCATGCTGACGAGATCATAGGCGTAACAGAGGATAACTGGAACATCAGGCAAGTGCCAGATATACCGAAAAAACAAGATGGGTCTATTGATCACGAAGTCCTCAAACGGCTTTATCACAAAAATGCCATACAGCTTGAAAAACAATGGCCAGAAACGAAGACAGAGCAAATGCTTGCGGCTATATGGGAGGATATATTAGAAGTAGGTCGTGTGTACAAAGAAGATCAATTTTTTGATCTTGGCGGACATTCATTAAAGGCGACTCAAACGATTTCCCGCATCAATCATGAGTTTTCCATCAAGGCACCACTAAAAATATTATTTGAAAGCAAAAATCTGGCACACTTGGCACAAATGGTTGAGGACATCAAAAGAGCACCAGCCGTTAAGGAAGTGAAAATTTCGAAGGTAGAAAAGCAGCCAAGCTATGAGCTGTCTCATGCTCAGCAGCGTATTTGGTTCTTATCAACATTAGAAAAAGGCCACCATTACAATATTTTAGGTGCTTGGAAGCTAACAGGACGATTACACATTCAAGCATTAACGAAAGCGATTGGTCTCTTAACGAAACGTCATGAGGCATTGCGTGCAACTTTTCAGTCACTAAGCGGAAAGCCAGTTCAAGTCATTCGTGAAGACCTTCCGCCATCAGTGACAGTCGCGAATTTCTCATTATTTAATGAAAAAACAAGAGCGAGAAGATTGGAGCAGCTGATTCAGCAAGAAGCGAACCGCATCTATGATCTAGAAAGAGGTCCGCTTGCGCAGTGGACGATTGTTGATATGGGCAAAGAGGAATATTACTTGCTTTGCGCGCAGCATCATATCATTTCAGATGCATGGTCGCTCAGCCTGCTCATTCAGGAATTAGAAGTTGTGTATGACGCTTTGCTTGCAGAGAAGAACCCTCAGCTTCCGGTGCTTGAGGTCGAATGGACAGATTATGTTCATTGGCAAAATGACCAATTAAAGCAACATCAAGCTGACCAAGACTATTGGCTCGATACCTTAAAAGGTGAACTTCCGGTGTTAGAGCTTCCGTTTGACCGCCCTCGTCCACCGGTTCAAACATTCAACGGGGCTACAGAGCAAATCGTCATAGATGAACCGCTTGTCCGGCGTTTACAGGCCTTGTCCAAGCAGCAGGGCACAACGTTGTTCATGACCATGCTGTCAGCGTATTACGTCCTGCTTCACAAGCTGTCAGGTCAAACAGATGTGATTGTTGGGTCGCCTATCGCAGGGCGTGATGTCGAACAATCAGAGAAGCTTGTTGGTATGTTTGTGAATACACTTGCACTGAGACAGGACGTCTCAAATGCACACACATTTGCTGATTTACTGGAAAAGGTGAAAGAGATGACGCTAAAAGCCTTTGAACATCAGCATTATCCATTCGACAAGCTTGTGGATGACCTTTCGATTGATAGAGATTTAAGTCGTTCACCCATTTTCCAAGTTGCCATGGGATATGTGACAGACTCGTTAGATGTGAAACTAAAAGGGCTGACATCTGAGCATGTGATGGTCCATCATACAGTGTCTAAATTTGATCTCACCCTGCATGTATTTGAGCAGGAAGATCAGCTGTCTATTCATGTGGAATATAATACGGATTTATTTAATCAAGAAACAATCCATCGTTATATGAATTATTATCTCCATCTGTTAGACGGCATGACAGCTCAGCCTGAACGCACATTTGCTGATTTTTGCTTAATGGATAAAGCGGAACAGGATGCCATGCTCATAGGGAAAAATCAAACCGATACGTCTTATCCAAAGCGAACACTTCAAGATCTGTTTGAAGAACAGGTGCAGCGTGACCCGTTTCGCATTGCTTTATCCTATATGGAGGAGCACATGACGTATCAAGAATTGAATGAGAAGGCGACAAAGCTTGCTGCTTACTTGCAGTCAAAAGGTATTGGACCAGGTTCACTTGTACCTATGCTCTTTGATCGTTCCTTTGACATGATTGTCTCAGTTCTAGGTATCGTCAAGTCGGGTGCTGCTTATGTTCCGATGTCACCTGAATATCCAGATGCACGAATTCGTCTGATCGTCCATGATACGCAAAGTGATATGATCTTAACCCAGTCTCATCTTGCAGATCGTCTAGAGGGTCTGAACAGCACAAAGATTGAAATGGATAAGCCGTTACCAGAAACAGGCGCAGTATATCAAAGAGAAAAATCGATCATAGGTGAAGATCAACTGGCCTATGTCAACTACACATCAGGATCAACAGGAACACCTAAAGGCGTGATGCTCCCGCATGCAGGAGTTGTTCGCTTGGTGAGGGAAACGAACTATATTGAACTAGGTTCAGAAGATAAGATGCTTCAGCTATCAAACTATGCATTTGATGCCTTTACATTTGAATTATGGGGAATGCTGCTGAATGGCGGTCAGCTCATTCTGATTCCAAAATATGCAGCACTTAATATGGACGAATTAACTCGGTTGATCAAAACGCATCAAGTGACAGCCAACTGCCTGCCAACTGCATTATTCAATCGCCTGATTGAGCACGACCCAAAAAGTGTCGCAGGCTATCGCACATTACTCGTTGGCGGAGAAGCCATGTCTAGTGAGCATGCCCGAAAGGCATTGCCGCATATGGAAGGTGTGTTGATCAATGCCTACGGTCCAACAGAAAACACGACCTTAGCGACAACTTATCAAGTCACACACGTGCCAGAGGAGGCGAGATCAGTGCCAATTGGTGTTCCAGTGGCGAACTCAACTGTCGTCATACTAGATGACTACCTCAAACCAGTACCAGCTGGCGTCAAAGGAGAAATCTATATCGGTGGAGCAGGACTGGCTAAAGGGTACCTCCATGATCCAGAACGGACGAAGGAACGGTTTATTGACAATCCATTCCCAGCATTAAAAGGGGACAAGCTGTATCGCTCAGGTGATCTAGGCAAATGGCGGTCAGATGGCAGCATTGAATATCTCGGACGAAAAGACAACTTGGTGAAAATTAGAGGCTACCGGATTGAATGTGGAGAAATTGAAACAGCCCTGCTCAAGCATCCACAAGTCAAAGAATGTACCGTCATTGCCAAAACGTATGGCAGCTCAAAACGGCTGGCGGCCTACCTCGTCACAGATGGGGAAAATCCTGTACCCGGCTGGAAAGCATTTTTACAGGAAAGCCTGCCAAGCTATATGATTCCAAGTTACTTTATCGCCCTTGACGCGATTCCAGTCACAACGAATGGGAAAGTCGATCAAAAAGCACTGCCAGAACCGACGGAAACGGTCTCTTCCTCTCATGAAGGTGACCAACCGGTAACTGAAACGGAACAACTCATTGTTACAGCTTTCAGGGAAGTGCTTGGTGTCAAACGAGTAGGCGTGCATGATTCCTTCTTTGATTTAGGCGGAGATTCGATTATGAGTATCCAAGCTGTTGCCAAATTAAAAGAAAAAGGAATCAGTGTTGATCCAAAATGGATCTTCATGCACCCTGCACCAGCGCAGCTAGCCGCTTATTTGGACACATTGCCAGAGACCGGAGAGCAGGTAGAAAGAGAGCCGAAGGACTATGTGATCGAGCTGAAAAAAGGTGATCCAGCTGAACCGAGTATTTTCTTTGCACCGCCCGCTGGTGGAACGGTGATGGGCTATATCGATGTCGCCAAGCTCATGACGCATCAAGGAGCCGTTTACGCTTTGCAGTCTCCTGGCTTGTATGAGGATGAAGAACCACAATTCCTTCATTATACAGAGCTTGTCACCATCTTTATCGAAGCCATTGAGACCTTCTATCGGCCAGGAATTGACTACCTAGCAGGGCATTCAATGGGCGGACATCTTGCTTATGGAATGAATCAGCGGCTCTGCCATGCAGGAAAAGCGCCGAAAGGACTGATCGTTTTAGATACGGTCCCAGTATTAAGAGATGAGGCAGATCAAGCGCTTCATGCCGATATGAATGAAGAAGAAGTGAAAATGCTTGCGCTCGTTCTTGGAATGGGGAATCTCGTCGGAATCCAGCCAGAAGCATTACAGGGGCTGAGCTTTCAAGAAGTGAAGCAGAAAATACTCAAAGAGGCAGAAAAGGATGAAGTGGTTCATCAATTTATGAATGATCACTATTTAGATAAATACTTGCAAATGCAAACACATAATACGATCATGTCACAAGCCATTGAATTAGAAAAAGAACCATTCCCTGTGCCGTTTTATATTGTACAAAGCAGTGATCACGCCACAGATTTCCAGAAGAAGTTTACAGACTGGGAGGCTTATACGAAAGAGGCGTGTACGTATTACCAAATCAAAGGCGACCATGTCACCATGATGAAAAGGCCGCAGGCAGATGAACTTGCACGGATTCTTCAAACTATCGTAAAGGGGTAAGGACGTATGAATCAGTTATTTAAAACCTTTGAAAAACAATCAGACCTCATTCAGCTTATTTGTTTTCCTTTTGCAGGCGGATATTCCGCCTCTTACCGTCCGCTCTTTGAGCTGCTAAAGGGCACTGCCGAAGTAACAGCGGCAGAGCCCCCAGGCCATGGAACCAATCTCATGCCGCTAGAATCAAGCATTGACCGGCTCGCTGAGTTGTACAAAGAAGGATTAACGGGCAAATTAAACCGTCCATTTATTTTATTCGGACATTCAATGGGTGGACTTGTAGTGTACAGACTGACGCAGCTGCTAGAAAAGGAAGGCATATCTCCTGCAGCAGTCGTCATTTCTGCCATTCAGCCGCCACAAACAAAAAGACAGATTCTGACCCATTTATCCAATGAAGCATTTGTTCAGCATATTGCTGAAATGGGCGGGATCCCAAAGGAATTGCTAGAGAACAAGCCAATGATGGATTACTTTACACCATCATTACGTGCAGACTATCAAGCACTGGAAACCTTCCAGCATACAGACAATTCCATTATCGAAGCACCCGTTTATTTATTCAACGGAAAGCAAGATGAAAAATGCATGGAAGATGCAAGCGGCTGGCTAAAATGGGCAAAGACCATCGAACGCACTGATTTCGATGGAGGCCACATGTATATCAACACACACCTCGAGCATTTCGCAGAACAGATGAGGCATGTCATTGAGCATACAACAAAGCAACAATTCATCAGACAATAAAAGAAAACAACGGCCCCGTCAAACGAGGGCCGTTTTCTTTATGAAGTCCCCTTCCTCACCACATTCCCGCCAATCACCCCGCCAATGACCAACACAGCCCCGATGATGTGATAGATATCGATTGTTTCATGTAAAATAAGAACTCCAGCGGCGATTGTAATAAAGGCGGATAGATTGTTAAAGACACTGACCTTTGCTGCTTCAAGCTGAGAGAGAGCATAGTTTGATAAATACGCCGTGAGAAGTGATGAAAGAATGCCTAAAAAGAGCATAGACCATACAAAGGATGGGTGTGTAAATGGACTGAAAAATTGCGCCATTGTATCGTTTACCGAGTGTCGAATGAGAGCAGCGGCATTGAAAAAGACAAATCCAAAGAATGTCATCACGAAGGTGAGTTCAATCACGTGGTACCGCTGCGTAATTACCCTGGCAAATACACTATATGCACTGGATGACAAGGCTGAAAGTAAAATCAGCACATAGCCGATCATATGTGAATGTTTCACATCAATTCCCTTCATCACAAAGAGGAGCATCACCCCGGACACAGAAAGAATGGTAAAGAGCACCTGTATCCATGTGGCACGTTCCTTTAAAAACCACGCTGCCAGTACCATCGTCAGAATGGGAATCGTCGCCTGAATGATGCCAGCCTCTGACGAAGACGTATACATTAGCCCCCATACTTGAAATGCAAAAAACAAGACAGGATAAAGCAAGGAAAACGGTACAAGGTAGATGAGATCACGCCATTGAAAGGATAAACGGTATTTCTTACGTAAAAATGAATACAGCAAAAGAGCGGCTGCAAACGAAACTGTAAAGCGGTGTGCCAATAAATCAATTGGATTCGCTGATTCTAATGCCACTTTGACAAATAAGAATGAAAAACCAATGATACAGGCGTATGCGATCGAGGCAGCATACGCTTTTTGTTTTGAAATGTCCACAAGAATTCTCCTTAAACGAGCATGCATGCTTCAGTTGAATTGACCGGTTCTGTCCTTTTATCGTAAACGGATCATGTAAAGTGTACAATAAGAGTTATTGATATCTGTACCGGTACAAGGAGGAAGTGGTGTGAGGAAATATGATCAGCTTGTGTCGAACTTAAAAGAGAAAATCGAGAGTGGTGAATACAGCGCTGGTATGAAAATCCCCTCAATTCGTCAATTAGCGGCGCAACATGCTGTGAGCAAAAGCACCGTCATGAAAGCGCTAGACGCATTGGAGCGTGAACACCTGCTTTATTCTGTAGAAAGAAGCGGCTATTTTGTCGTGAAAACAAATCAGTCGTCGGTTAAGCAGGACAGCGCATGGATTGATTTTGCTTCATCTGCGCCTGATCCCGTTGTATTTCCATATGTCGATTTCCAGCATTGCATCAACCAAGCGATCGATTTGTATCAAAATGAGCTATTTATTTACGGCACAGCCAACGGATTACCGTCTCTACTGCCAGTCATTTCAAAGCGTTTGACGGATTATCAGGTGTTTGCAAATCCAGAACAGATCGTTATGACCTCTGGTATTCAGCTGGCTTTATCGATTTTAAGCACCATTCCGTTTCCGAATGGAAAACAGACCATATTAGTCGAACAGCCCGGCTATCATCTATACCTCAAATATTTAGAGAAAAATCAATTGCCCGTCCGCGGGATTCGGCGGACAGAAAAAGGACTCGATCTTCTGGAATTAGAGCGTATATTTCGAGATGAGGATATTCGCTTTTTCTATACAATGCCGAGGTTTCAAAATCCGCTTGGAACCAGTTTGTCAAAACAAGAGAAAATAGCGATTGCAGCCCTTGCCGAGAAATATGATGTCTACATCGTTGAAGATGATTACTTGGCTGATTTAGAATTCGATACAAAAAGAGACCCGATCTATTCATACGATCAGGCGGGAAAGGTCATTTATTTAAAGAGCTTCTCAAAAATCATCTTTCCAGGGCTGAGAACAGGAGCTGTCGTCTTACCTGAGGAGCTGATTCGTCCCTTTAGTGAACACAAACGGCTCATTGATATCGACAGCTCGATGCTGTCGCAGGCTGCTTTAGAAATTTATTTAAAAAGCGGGATGTTTGAGCGACATAGAGAAAGAATGCGGACAACCTATAGAAATCGGTCCAATCAGTTGGTGGCCTGTTTAAAAAACGACCTAGGTGCTTATCAGCTGGGAGAAGAGGAGCCAGCTACGCATACCCATCTTCGTGTCGATCGGTCCATTCCGATGAATCAGCTCATTCAGCAGCTAAAAAAGGCAGCTGTTTTCGTTCAGCCGATAGAACGCCATTACATCTCTACCTATCAGAAGGAGCCCATTCTTCAGCTGAACATTTGGCATGTGAAAGAAGAGCAAATCGCACGAGGAGTCGACTTGCTAAAGACGGCACTTCAGCAAATCACACGTTATTAAGGCGGGACAGCACCTCTCTGCAAGTAAGTGTTTCAACGCTCTCCGCCGCCGTAGGCTTTCGTGTACATACAGCCATTTGATAGGCAGGGTCAAGCGAGTACGTTTGGACAACGCAAGGAGCTTCATGATCAGGTAATGTCAAAGTAGCCTGTCCATCCTCTGACAGACGGGCTGTAAAGGACGAAAGACCATAGGATAATCCTTTTCCTGTCAGCTTGATAAAGGCCTCCTTCATTGACCAAAGATGAAAGAAGTAGGCTTCCTGTCGTTCCGCCGGCTGTGAAAGTAAATCCTGATATTCATCAGCTGAAAAAAATCGCTTAGCAATCTCTAGATCAATCGGCTTCATTTCCTCAATATCGATGCCAACGGGTGCATCATCTACTGCGCACACAACCCAATCGCCAGAGTGAGAAAGATTAAAATGAAAGGAAGGGACTTGCCGGACGACAGGCTTGCCATTGCCCTCTGTTTCAAAAACGACCTGATCGATAGGCAGATCGTACATATCATGGATCATTTGACGAATCAGTACGTCACCTAACAGGGTTCTTCTTGCATCTATCAAAAAACGAAAGCGCTCAGACGCAGCACGCTTTTCAGGTGACACAAAGGGCTTCAGCTGATCTATTTGTTTTCGTGCATTTATTTCATCTAAGTGTTGTAATTGGATTGCAAAAATCTTCATAACGAACCTCAATGTTTTTACATGTATTGTACCATTGGAGGGACCCCTGCAAAAGGGAAACAGTCATCCTGTTCAATGAAAGCACAAAATGACAGGAAGATGCGGGCTGATCCCGATATAGTGGAGAGGGAAGGGAGAGAAAAGATGATTCACTTGATCATGGATAGTAAACAGGATATCCCCGCCTTTTGGGAACGTGTCAAACAAGAAGGATGGACAGATTCGCTGGCACATGCAGCAGGAGAGCTGGGATATATCGGCGTATGTGCGAACTTTGATGAGACGCTCGAGACTTTTGACTATATCATCGGAATTGAGCAAGGCGAGGAAGAACCAGATCAGACGATGACAGTTGAAGAGATTCCGGCAAACACGTGGGCTGTGTTTCAAGCAAAGGGACCTGTTGAAACCGCTGTCCACTCAACATGGACACGTATTTTCACAGAATGGTTTCCTGCCTCAGGGTACGAGCATGCTGGCGGAATGGAAATGGAAACGTATCCCGTAGGTGGGGATATTGACTCTCCAGATCATGTGACGTTGATTTAGATTCCAATCCGAAAATCATCATGAAAAAGGCAATATGTTCTGCTGCTTTTTTATGGTCTCATCATGTGAACACCAATTCGTTTTAGCACAAGAACAAGCCATTCTTTTAGTAGAATGGCTTGTTCTTATCGGGTAAGGGTTTGAACGGGTTTCTCTGCCGTTTTTGTAATCAGCAGCTGCAAGAGTCGTGTTGATTGGGGCAAGGAGAAACGGAGGACGAGTCCTGTAAAGATGGCGGTCAGAATCGTTCCAATGCCAATCGGTCCGCCGAGCATCCATGCAAATAGAAGCACCGTTAACTCAATTCCATTTCGTACCCACTGTACGTTCAAGCCTGTTTTTGCTGAGATGAGCAGCATTAATGAATCTCTTGGCCCGGCGCCAAGATTGGCTGAAACATAAATGCCAACGCCATATCCAGACACAACAACGCCCGTAATAAACACATATAAAGCGGGTAAATACCCATTTGGTGCAGGTAATACCGCATTAAAGAAATCAATAAACACGCCAATCAGCACCATATTCAGTAAAGCGCCGATCTTTGGAAATGATTTCGTAAAAACAGATGTCAGTGTCACAATCAGTGCACCAATAATGATGGACCATTGTCCAATCGTTAGCCCAAAGTGCTGAAACAGTCCGTAATGAAAAGCGTCCCAAGGACCAATGCCAAGGACCTTTCCTTTCACTGTCAGTGATAGTCCAAAAGCAAGTACAATCAATCCAACAAAATAAAAAAACCAACGTAAAAGATGTTCCCGCTTCAAAAGCATTCCCTTCTTTCTTAAACACTCGATTTCCATCGTAACATACTCGCACCCCCCTTTAAATGGCTTTGCTCAATTGTAATCGCTTACTTTGAAAAAGAGATAAAAAGACTGCTCTCATCACGTGAGAACAGCCTTTTTCCATCATACTGGATTCAAAATCCGGTTTAAGAATTGTTTTGTTCGTTCTTCCTTTGGTCGTTTGAAGATTTCTTCAGGAGGACCTTGTTCGACGATGACGCCGCCGTCAATAAAGATCACTTCATCCGCTACTTCTTGGGCAAACTTGATTTCATGTGTGACAACCGCCATGGTCCAGCCTTCTTTGGCCAGATCCTTCATGACCTTTAAAACTTCCCCGACAAGCTCAGGATCAAGCGCAGAGGTTGGTTCATCAAAAAGCATAAGCTCTGGCTGAATGGCGAGTGCTCGGGCAATACCGACACGCTGCTTTTGTCCGCCTGACAGCTGGAATGGGTAAAGATCTTTTTTATCTTCAAGTCCAACCTTTTGTAAGAGCTGGATGGCTTCTTTTCGAACCGTTTCCTTCGGCCGGCGCTGGACTTGGACAGGACCCTCCATCACATTTTCAAGAACTGTGCGGTGTGGAAACAGGTGATAATCCTGAAACACCATGCCCGACTTACGGCGAAGCTTCAGCAGGTCAGCTGGTTTATTCTTTTTCGAAAAATCAATCGAGAAATCATCGAAGGTAAACGAGCCGCCATTTGGTATTTCAAGTGCATTTAAACAGCGAAGCATCGTTGTTTTTCCTGAACCTGATGGACCCAGGATGGCCACAACCTGCCCTTTGTTGATCGTAAAATCAATCGACTTTAAAATCTCATTCTCACCAAAGGATTTGTTTAAGTCTTTGACTGTTAGCATGTCGTTCCCTCCTTACCTTGCGACATATCGATCAAGTCTTTTTTCTATTTGGTGCTGAACGAGCGATAGAATCAAGCAGAATACCCAATAAATCAGGGCCGCTTCCATATAAATGAACAAAATTTGATCCAAGTTCGCTGCGGCAATTTCCTGTGATTTACGGAAAAGCTCTGCGACGAGGATTTGGGAAGCAAGGGACGTATCCTTCACTAGGCTAATAAATGAATTAGACAGTGGTGGAATCGATACACGCACAGCCTGCGGTAAAATGACGCGGACGAGCGTTTTGCGATGCGTCATCCCAATGGAATAACCAGCTTCCCATTGTCCTTTTGGAACAGAAAGGACGGATGCACGAATAATTTCCGAGGCATACGCACCTACGTTTAATGAAAAAGCAATAATGGCACTTGGATATGGATCAAGTGTGATATTAAATGTCGGAAAGAAATAGAAAATAATAAACAATTGCACAAAAAGCGGCGTTCCACGAACGGCCGATACATAAATAGAAAAAATCCATCTGAGCGCTTTAATTTTAGACATTCTAGCAAGAGCTGTCACAAGCGCAATAAAAAGACCAATGATAAAGGCAATGATGGCCAAGGGAATTGTATAGTAAATTCCCTGCGTCACCATTGGCCAAAAAGATTGCTGAAGAAGATCCCACGGAATGACAACTCCTAGGATATTATTTTGTAACATCTTCACCAAACCATTTCTTAGAAATCTTAGCGAGTGTACCGTCTTTCTTCATTTCTTTTAATGCGCCATTCACTTTGTCAACGACTTCGCCGCTGCCTTTTCTGAAGGCAAAATAGGTTTCTTGAGGATCTCCTGTTTCAAATGCAACTTTTAGGTTTTTGTTACCGCTTGTTTTCAAGTAATTCAATACAGCCAATTTGTCATTGAACGTCAGATCAGCACGTCCTTGCTGGATCAATTGAATGGATTGTGCAAGACCTTCAACGCCTTCAATTTTAGCACCAGCATCTGTTGCAAGTTTATTGTAGTTACTTGTTAACGATTGTGCCGCTTTTTTCCCTTTGACATCAGATAGTTTCTTGATGTCATTGTTATCTGCTTTTGTCACTACAATCGCTTGAGATGTTGTGTATTTATCAGAGAAATCATATTGATTTTCACGTCCAGTTTTACCAACTTGGTTCGCTACCACGTCAAAACGCTTTGAATTCAATCCAGCAAACATGCTGTCCCATTGTGTTTCTTTGAATTCTGGTTTTAAGTCAAGGCGTTTTGCTACTTCTGTGATGACCTCTACATCATAGCCAGTTAATTGATCTGTCTTTTTGTCATGGAATGTGAAAGGAGCATAAGTACCTTCTGTACCGATTGTTAATACGCCTTTATCCTGAATGGATTTCCACAGATCACCTGATTCCTTAGACTCAGATTGTTTATTAGCGTTGTCGTTTGCAGCCGATCCACATGCAGTGATCAATGCAACACAAGCGCCTAAAATAATGGCAAAGAACATTTTTTTCATTTTATTCCCCACTTTTCTTGTTGGTATTTACAACATATGATCTTACAGAGAAGCAACCTAAAAGTAAAGCATTTGAAATTATCTTGAGCGAATCTCTTCAACTTTATGCCTGCTTCCGTACGCTTCTAGTATGAAATAGTCGAATGAGTATTGATATGAATATACCCAGATCAAAAGGAATATCAAACAAAACGTCATGGTCACGATCGATCTCAAACCATGTGAACGTCAAACCAAAGTCATTCGATATGTAAGTATTTTTGAAAATTCTATATCTTAATGGACCATTTCATAGATAAATGTGCTATGATCATAATGTCAAAAGAAAGTATTTTTATGTCAATTTTGACATTTGATTCAATTTTGAAGTAGGCAGTAATACTCGTATACCTTCAGAAATATGGTCTGAGAGTCTCTACCTAATTCCCGTAAAGAATTAGACTACGAGAAGATTGCTACTTAATCTTACTTATAGGATAAATGAAAGGAACTACATCGTTTATATATTGTTAGAATTTTTCTAACGAAATCATCTGTGACCCTTTTCAATCATGGATTCTTTAAGACCAAGATCAGGTAGAACTTCTCTCACTATTCAGTGATGATGGCAGGTTCTCTTTATCTTGGTTTTTTATGTGCCATGCATGCAGACTGAAATTGGAGAAGGTGCAAACATTCCAGTAATCTCAAAAACTGAATCGATCAAGGATTTTGTATGTGAAAAGAGAAGGGATGATGGTTGAACGTGAAAACAGAACAAAGTGTGAAGCAGTTGAGTTTGTATAGTGATGAGTATTTTGAAAATCGATATGAAATTTATAAGCAACTAAGAAATGAAGCACCTGTATGTTGGAATGAGGAAATGAAGTCATGGTTCATTACAAGACATGCAGACATGACGACAAATCTTCCGGGAGATCGATTTATATCCAGTAACGTCATTCCACTAAAGATGAGCAATTTAGAAGAAGGAGAAGATCAACACTTTAAGGATATCATTGACATCATTCAAACATGGATGGTTTATCATGACCGTCCTGATCATACAGAACTGAGGGGCTATATGAATCGTGCTTTTCTAGTAAATGAAATTGATCTGATCACTCCTGAAATTAAAAAAATTGTCGCAACAATTATTGATCGTGTGTTAGAGAAGAATACAGAGTCCTTTGATTTTGTAGAAGAAATCGCTCATCCTATTCCTGCGATGGTACTTTGTAAAATGCTTGGTATCCCAGGGGGAGAAGTAGACAAGTTTATTAAATGGTCTGATGATATTGCTCTTTTTATGCAAAACTTTGTCGTCTCTCATGTTCCTAGTAAAGAGATAAGCGAACAAGTACGAGGAAGCGTGAAAGAAATTTATGAGTATTTATCAAATGCCATTGCTGAGAGAAGGAAAGAGAAGAAGAATGATTTGTTAAGCCGTCTTATTTCTGATACACCGGGTGTCAATGGGGATTTAACAGACGATCAATTAATCGCTCAGACAATGCATTTGATTTTTGGTGGCCATAAAATCCCACAGTTTGTTCTCAGCAACTCATTGCATTTGTTATTTAAAAACCAAGAGATACTCGACATGTTGAAAAAGGATATGTCATTATTACCTAAAGTTTTAGATGAAACAATGAGGTTAGAAGGACCCATTCAATACATTGTCAGACATGCATCTGCAGACATTGAGTTACATGGGAAGCAAATTAAGAGGAACGATTCTGTTTACTTTTTCTTAGCATCTGCTGGAAGAGATGAGAGGGTCTTTGAACATCCTGATCAAATGGATATCACACGAAAAGGGTCTCGCCATATGGCTTTTGGCGGAGGATATCACACGTGTATCGCAGCCGCATTTGCTCGGGCGGAAATCATGGAAATACTGAAAGAAGTCATCACTCGATGTCCTGAGATACAACCTTTATACGATCTTGAAAATCCAGAATGGACATCCAACCCAACTTTCACAGGTATTTTACACATGGAAGTAAAAGCAAACCAAAATCAACAGCCGGAGTAGTCTCCTTATTTCTTATGAAGGGAAGGATGGTCATTTGCAAACGTCTCATCAAAAACCCACATTGATCTTACTACACGAAATATACGGCATAAACGATCATATGAAGAGTATCATCCGACACTTTGAGAGGGCTGGTTTTGTTGTTTATTGTCCTCATTTGTTGGGACAAGTCAAACACTTCGATGCTGACAGTGAGGATGAGGCTTATCGCTACTTTATGGATGAAGTTGGTTTTGAGCAATCGGTCAAAGCTGTCCTTCATTTAGCAAGAGATTTGAAAATGAAAGATGTAGATACCGACATTTTTGTATTAGGTTTTAGTGTGGGGGCTACCATTGCGTGGCTATGTAGTTCGTATGAACAGCTGTTTACTGGGATCATTGGGTTTTATGGCTCAAGGATCAGGGATTACGTCGCTATCACGCCTACATGTAACACATTGCTATTTTTTCCGACGATTGAAACATCCTTTAACCCTCAGCAGATTGTAGCTGTGTTGGAGAAAAAGGATGGACTTCGTTTGACGATGGTTGAGGGTATGCATGGGTTTGCCAATCCATATTCTGAAGCTTTTGACGCGGACTCTAAAGATCGTTGCTTTCAAGAAGTTGAAGATTTTGTCAACGCCAATTTGAAAAAAGACAGGTCGGTAGGGATAACATGAAGGCTCAAAAATGGATGTCCATGCAGTTTTTTGGCTTCTTTTTCACATTTGGTATATTTGTACCTTATTGGTCTATATGGCTTGTATCGGATAAGAATTTTACACCTGATCAGGCAGGAATCATTATTGCAACGGGATTACTCACTCGTGCGATGACGACCTTCTTTCTTTTTCCGCTAGCAAGTCAGTATATGAGCTTGGCACGTTTAAATCAAAGGGTTGTTTTCTTGTCAGTGCTTCTTTTTGCTCTTCTCATACCAGCAAATAGCTTTGTAATGGTGATAGTAACCACTTTCTTCATAAGTCTTCTCTATCCAATGCCTTTAGCAATGCATGAAGCGATGGCATCAAAACTTATGAAAAAGGAAGAGATAGCATATGGTCGCAGCCGATCTTATGGGTCTCTTGGATACATCATTGCTTTATTGCTGACGGGCGTCGTTATTTCAATTTTAGGGGAGAAAATCATTATCTACGTGATGATTGTCGGGATGATCATATTTGCTATTTTGGCTTCTTTAAGAGCCCCTAGCACTTTACAGGAAAAGAATGATCCGAGTGGTATGAGTGTCAAAAAACTATTTCAATCAAAGTCATTTGTGTTCGTACTGCTCCTTTGTGTGATCTTGCAATCGGCACATGCAGCATATTACAGCTACGCTGTGCTTTTTTTAGGTGATATAGGAGTTCAACCAGAGTTTATTGGGTTTCTTTTGTTAATAGCAGTCATCGCAGAAATTGTTTTCTTTTTCATTTCGGACTCTCTGTTTAAAAAGGGTCAAGTGACGACTTTATTGACGTTTAGTGTGACTGCATCTATTGTGCGATGGATGCTGCTGTTTCTATTTGATCATGTCATGGTTTTTATTGTGTCTCAATTTCTCCATGCCTTTACATTTGGCCTTACCCAAGTCGCTTTTATGAAGTATTTGGACAGTAATATAAAGAATCAATTTTTTTCTTATGCCCACGGGCTATATGCAGCTCTAGGGTTGAGCCTTGGTAACGGTCTTTTGACAATTGTGAGTGGGTATTTATTTTCCATATCACCTTCCTATGCATTTTTAGGAATGGCGATCATATGCATGCCGTGTTTTATTTTGATTTATTTGTTGAAAGTGACTTTAAAGAATCATTTTGATCATAGTGACCATAAAAAAAGTGCTGAGGAGAGGCAAATACATGCAAATTAAAAAGAAGAAGGAGTTTCGAGTGCTAGATAGTGGGTTAGAAGATATGATTCGAACGGATGTTGTTCATTTTTCACATGACCAGTTGATACAGCTCAAAATTCATCATTCAGCTTCTTCACGTAGGCAGGGGGTGGCTCTTAGATCGGAGAATGGCTTTATGTTGGAAGGGAGTGACAAGGTAGCCACCGTGATATTATGGGCGGATGAAGCATGTGTTGAACATACAATTAAATGCTTTGAGGGCACTGTTAATCTATTTAATGTATGGGAAGAAGAGAGAATGCTAGGTTATCATGACAGATTATCCGGTATGAGAATTGAAAAAAGTCAAACCGGCTTTATTTATCATTGTCATGACGGCTATTCAAAAGATAAAGACGTATCGATGATATTCTCCATCTCCCTTTTGTCATAAAGGTTCTTCAAAGCAGATAGTCAAAAAGACGAATTGAAAACCAGTGTGTGAAAGCCTTCTACAGGCGCACGCTGGTTTTGTTTTTTTGTGGAAACGGTTTGATGGATAAATGAAATCCTAATCTATCAAGGGCTTAGACTAATCTCCTATTTGTGCGAACATTACTAAAATAAAGACTTTGAGACAGTGACAATAGAAGGAAGCATAATTATTATAAAAGATGTATAATTAGTAGGTTGTTTTAAAAATGGAATGAATCACATGGAGACATGTTTTTGATAACAGAGCATCTTAGAAGAAGGAGGCATCATTGTGGATGTTGGACAAAATCAGCCTGAACAATTAAAAAGGGCGATGACCTCCCGCCATTTATTTATGATTTCACTTGGCGGTGTCATTGGGACAGGCTTTTTCCTAGGAACGGGCTATACGATTGGACAAGCAGGTCCAGTCGGAG
The DNA here is from genome assembly GCF_002744245.1 of Bacillus pumilus. Classification (GTDB taxonomy): domain Bacteria; phylum Bacillota; class Bacilli; order Bacillales; family Bacillaceae; genus Bacillus; species Bacillus pumilus_M. The sequence goes on from NZ_NKHG01000012.1 coordinate 35,984, forward strand.
CCGTTCTTTCCTATATTGTGGGCGGATTGATTATGTATTTAACCATGCTGTGTCTTGGGGAGCTGTCAGTCGCACTTCCTGTGTCGGGTTCGTTTCATACGTACGCGACCAAATTTGTCAGTCCTGCGGCTGGCTTTGCTGTTGGCTGGATTTATTGGCTCGGCTGGGCGGCAACGGTCGCACTTGAATTCTTATCAGCAGGACAGCTGATGAGGCGCTGGCTTCCGCAAGTGGATGTGTGGATGTGGTGTTTGGTATTTGGGCTATGTCTTTTCTTATTAAATGCCCGATCTGCGAAAGCGTTCGGGGAGTCGGAATTTTTCTTTTCAACCATTAAGATTGTCGCTATCTTATTATTTATTGGTGTAGGCGGAGCTGCAATGTTTGGCTTGATTCAAACAACTAGCGGGGAATCTGCTCCTTACTTCAGTCATTTTGTGAGTGATGGGCTGTTTCCAAATGGATTGCTCGCCGTTGTGGTCACAATGATCACGGTGAATTTTTCGTTTCAAGGGACAGAGCTGATTGGGATTGCGGCAGGTGAGAGTGAAAACCCTGAGAAAACTGTACCTCGCTCAATTCACCAGACGGTTTGGCGTACACTCATCTTTTTTGTCTTATCTGTTTTCGTGTTAGCCGGTATGGTGCCTTGGAAGGAAGCAGGTGTGCTGGAAAGCCCATTTGTCACCGTGTTTGAGAGAACGGGGATTCCTTATGCGGCAGACATCATGAACTTTGTTATTATCATCGCTTTATTATCTGTTGCAAACTCTGGCTTGTATGCTTCAACGAGAATGCTGTATTCCTTATCGAAGGAAGGAATGGCAGGAAAGGCGTTCAGACGAGTGAATCAGCGCGGTATTCCGATGAATGCCCTACTGCTTACCTTTCTGTTTACAGGCATTTCGCTATTATCAGGCTTCTTTGCAGAGAAAACCGTCTTTGTCTGGATTGTTTCCATTGCCGGAATGAGTGCCCAGGCTGGCTGGATCACGATTACATTATCACAGCTCCTTTTCCGGCGAAAGTATGTGAAAGCAGGCGGAAAGCTGGAAAACTTAAAATTTAAAACACCTCTTTATCCGGTTCTGCCGATCATTGCCATCACGCTGAATTCGATTGTTTTGATCAGCCTTGCCTTTGATCCGGAGCAGAGAATCGGGTTATATGTTGGCGTACCACTGATGATCATTGGTTATATCGTCTATCATCGCTATGTGAAAAAACATCAGGTGAAAAGTGAAACGCTCAAGCTGCAAATTCACGGAGATGATGAGATCCGGTTTTAAATCATAAAAAAGAAGCCCACCCAGTCGGGAGGCTTCTCAGCGTGTAGACAAA
>NZ_NKHG01000177.1 GCF_002744245.1 Bacillus pumilus
CCACGCCAGAGCATCGAGGATGCCCTCTATCGGCATCTGATCTTACGACAATGACGGTGACGCACCCGATGACCCTTGTTAACCGCCTGGGTCGGTTGTTCGGCAGCCATGCCGCCGAACAAGACGCCCCGCACAAGACCCCGGCCGGCGACGTACTACCGGGCGAACCTGATTGTGATGTGTGTGGCGGGAGTTAGCAGGTATCTCCTACCATGCACTCAACCTCATTGAGAAAGGAAAAAATGAGTAAGCGGATTCTTCTGTGGGCATATCTTGAGGGATATCAGCAACATCTATGGCCACGTTGGTTGAGGAGGCTGATTGTTGGCACAGATCTTCACCGTGCGTGGCTATCTGGCCATATGGGGGTGTTCGAACCGGATGGCGGTGTTTGCTCCCGTGAATGGTACACCAGACGCTAAAAGCAGTAAGAGGG
>NZ_NKHG01000179.1 GCF_002744245.1 Bacillus pumilus
GCTCGCTCTCGTGAAGCCAGCGCCGAAAGAAAAGCGAAAACAAGCGCTTGACTTTCGAAGTGAGGAAGGTATTATACGCCACCTCAGCGCGACAAGCGCCACAGGCAATATACTGTCGTAATAATCTATTTCCTTTAGGTCATATTCTGGCTTGCCTGAAAATACATCCCGGTCATATATATCCTGACATTCATCAATGAAC
>NZ_NKHG01000180.1 GCF_002744245.1 Bacillus pumilus
CGGCAAGCGGCAACGCAAACAGCCGGGTCGGTAGCCTCGAAAAGCCTTTGAAAATAAGGCTTGACTCGAGAAGGCGGTTGAGTAGAATGCCACTCCCGCAGCAGCCAAAAGCTGCGTCGCTCTACATCTGTTATGCCGAGAGCCGCCGCATCTATGGCCGCGAGATGTTCCACAAGCCGAGCCGCTTTATCCGCGAGATGCCCG
>NZ_NKHG01000181.1 GCF_002744245.1 Bacillus pumilus
ATACAATTATCTTCCTCATTTGCTCTCTCCAAGATCGACGATGTCAAGCAATTGACCTGTTTCAGGTTTATATCTGAATCCGTACAGAACTTCTTTGGGGTCACCAACAGGCCGGCTGCCAAGGCGAATTTCTTGGACCCCTCGAACGATCGCTAATTGCGTGGGCGCATCGAAATAGATGTCCGATTGGAAAAAGACAAATTTATAGCCTTTTGTCTTAATCTCTTTCGCCTGGTCATTTATCCATGCTTTCAGTTTTGTGTGCGCAGTTGGGGCAGCTCTTCTTAAAAGAACCCTTGCTGAGAGACCCACCGTGTCAGCAGTCATGTTGAAAAACAGCAGAGCATCTTCATACGCAAGCTGTTCATAGTAGGCGCTGTCGCCAGCTTTGCTGGCCAATGAGTACTCTTTGCAAGTACGAGTCGGAACGTGTTTAACCGGGGGGTCATTGAATATTGTCCCAATGGATAATGCCACGTTGGTCGTCATCGACAAAATCACTATG
>NZ_NKHG01000182.1 GCF_002744245.1 Bacillus pumilus
GTTCGTGCTGCAGTGCTGCAACCGCTCCGAGGCGCTCTAACAGTCGGCAACGGTACCGAGCAGGGCCGCCGGTGGTCCCATCAACCTTGGTGGTGCGAGATCTGCTCCGGCTGGCATGTTGCTGGGCGATGGCCATGTTCTCGGGCACGGCGGTATGCCGGTGGCATCACCTGGTGAATAGATCCGGTTAGGCCAGCAGTAACCCTGCCACGGTGGTCCGGTATCCAGGGCGGGGTGATCAAGGGGGAGGCAAGCTGCAGTGCTG
>NZ_NKHG01000183.1 GCF_002744245.1 Bacillus pumilus
TAGGAGTAATCCCGTCAAGAAGACGCTTATAGTCTTCTACTTTTACACGACCGCTGAGCCCCATTTTCACAGCTGCCTCACCAACCCACATCGAGTTGTATATAGGCTTTCCAGGATGCTCGGCTTCGCTCTTGCCGGTGCGGCCGGTGGCTCCATCAACCTTCTCTGGAACTGGTTTCTCCTTGTCATTAGGATGCACCCCAGCCGCATTTTCCGAGCCAGTTTGCTTAACAACCTCAGCTTCGTTTTTGGTTACTACTGAGGTTTCATCGTTACCGGTACTACGACCATCACTCTTCACTTCATCTTCTTGAAGAATTGGAGTGTTGCCTGTGCTTACATCAGGCAATAATTCTTCAGGCATTATATCTGGGGCATCCATGTAGTAATCATCACCTAAAGCCGCATATTGAGCAGCGCCGGATGCAGAGGTCATGTTTGATAATGATAACATTGGCTATATCTCCAAGTCCGGTTCTGAAAGT
>NZ_NKHG01000081.1 GCF_002744245.1 Bacillus pumilus
CAATCGATATATTATCGTGACGAGTTTTATCCTGACATTTATTTTGTTAGCCAACATTGTATTTTATCGATTCTATAGTGATTTTCTTACGATTCCCGTCCTATTTCAAACAAACAATATGGGTGACCTTGGATCAAGTATTACCTCTTTAATTGAACCAGTCGATTTTCTGATGTTCGTTGATATCATCATTTTAATTTGGCTATATAAAAAACAGCCTTTCTTTAGAACGGATGTCACGATTTCACGAAAGGAACGAGCAGCATATTATTTATTTGTTGCAGCTACTTTCTTCTTTAACCTCGGTTTGGCTGAGACTGAAAGACCAGAACTGCTAACTCGTTCATTTGATCGTGAGATGCTAGTGAAAAATATCAGCTTATATAACTTCCATATTTATGATGGTGTTTTGCAATCAAAGCAGTCCGCACAACGGGCACTTGCTGACAGCAATAGCTTAACTGAAATTGAAAACTATGTAAGTGCCAATCAAACAGACCGCAACGAAAAGACGTTTGGTCAAGCAAAAGGGCGAAATGTCATTCTTGTGTCACTTGAGTCTACTCAGAGCTTTGTCGTTAATGAAAAACTGAATGGGAAAGAAATTACCCCATTTTTGAACAAATTAATCAAGAAAAGTTACAATTTCAACAATTTCTATCATCAAACAGGTCAAGGCAAAACATCTGACTCAGAGTTTATTGTAGATAATTCTCTCTATTCACTTGGAAGAGGGGCTGTGTTCTTTACAAACCCAAGTAATGAGTATACAGCCACACCTGAGCTGTTAAAGGATGAGGGCTACCATTCTTCTATCCTTCATGCGAATAACAAAAGCTTCTGGAACCGTGATTTGATCTATGACAGCTTTGGCTACGACAAGTTCTTTGATATTAAATCATTTGATGTGAATGAAGAGAACTCAGTTGGATGGGGACTAAAAGATGGTCCGTTCTTCGAACAGTCAGCTGAATTGATGAAATCTATCCCGCAGCCTTTCTATACGAGATTGATTACATTAACGAATCACTTTCCGTTTGATCTAGACGAAGAAGATAAGCTGATTGATGAATATGATTCGAACAGCAGAACGTTAAACAAGTTCTTCCCTACAGTGCGATATCAAGATGAGGCACTTAAGCTTTTCTTTGAAAAGATGAAGGAAACAGGTTTATACGATAACTCCATTTTTGTTCTATATGGAGATCACTACGGAATCTCAGAAAACCACAATGAAGCAATGGGACAATTCTTAAACAAAGAGATTACCCCATTTGAAGAAGTTCAGCTTCAAAAAGTGCCATTTGTGATTCATATACCAGGTATAACCGATAAGAATCCAAAAGAAATTGATACGGTTGGCGGGCAGGTGGATATTCGTCCAACTGTGTTGAATCTTCTAGGGATTGATACAAGTAAGCAACTTCAATTCGGTCATGACCTTTTATCAAAAGATACGAATGACTTCGCTATTCTTCGTGATGGAAGCTTTATAACGAAGGACAGCATATTCACAGACGGTGTTTGTTACAATAAAGAAACGGGCGAGCCAAGAGATGATGAAACCGTTTGTAAGCCTTATGAAGAAAAGGCAAAGCAAGAGCTTCAATACTCTGATCAAATTATTTATGGGGATCTCCTTAGATTTTATGACAGGAATAGCTCGGATCATTCACCACCGAAAAAAGAAGATGAAGGTAACTTGAAAAAAGCATCCTAACCTATGAGAAAACCTCCGCTATTTAGAAGCGGAGGTTTTCTTTTTTTGCATGCTGACTCATATAGTATGAGAGGAGGGATGTAAATGAAGACAACATCGTTTGGGAAAATTGAATGGCGGCTGAAAGATGCCAAGTTAGATGATATGGCAAAACGGCTTGGCATAGGGAAAGCAGCTTTCCATTTATCCAATCAAACAAGTACCAATCTTCTTCTTTTACCAGGATATAGACTCCCGGAAGGAACCCATGCATTTCATTCTATAAGTGATATGAAGGGATTCATTGCACCTCATCGGTTGCAGCAATCAGATGATTGGATGAATGGAACATATGAATATGATAGTGCTGCCTTAGAAGAGGAGCTAAGACAATTGAAAGTCGTATTTCCTTTTCTTCATATCAATGTGATTGGTCATTCAGTGCTCGATACACCTATTTATGAAATCCGTACAGAGCCTGTTCAGCATTTACATTCTATTCATCTGAATGCCTCTTTTCATGCAAATGAATGGATCACCACATCTGTTTTATTAAAATGGCTGAAATCGCTTTGTTTAGCAGCGTCTGACCCAGTGCAAGCAAAACATAATGAAGCGGTACGTATACTGCAAACCACTGCTTTATCTATTGTGCCAATGGTCAATCCAGATGGTGTGGATTTGGTTCGCAATGGTCCAGAATCACTAGGTCTAAGCGATGAAGAGTTCATACCGCTGAATGGCGGGTTTTCTGATTATCAAGAATGGAAGGCGAATATTCGAGGTATTGATTTAAACAATCAATTTCCTGCCTATTGGGAAATTGAATACTATCGTAATCAGCCGAAGGCCCCGTCTTATAGGGGTTTCCCTGGGCATCAGCCGTTAACAGAACCAGAAGCCAAAGCGATGGCAAATCTTGCGTTACGCAAGCGCTTTGACCGGCTGATCGCCCTTCATACGCAAGGAGAAGAGATATACTGGGGCTTTCTCGGTCACGAACCGGTAATTTCACAAGAAACGGTCGAACGATTGGAAAGGGTGAGCGGTTACAAACCGATTCAATATCTTGATAGCTATGCAGGTTATCGTGATTGGTTTATATATCAATTTCAAAGCGAGGGCTACACAGTGGAACTCGGCTTGGGGAAGAATCCTCTTTCAATGAATCAATTTGATTCGATTTATGAAAAAACAAAACGGTTATTATGGGAAGCATGTAAGTGTTAAAAAGCACCTGTCTGGTGCTTTTTAACATTGAAAAATAAATCAATTTCTTATTGTCAATAAAAAACAGTGTAGAACTGATTGACGAGTGTCTCCTTGTAAGCTATTGTGAAATAAATAGATGTAAAAAAAAGGATATTTATTAGGGAGATGTCGATTATTGAGTGCTCAAAGCTTGTGGAAAAGAAATTTTACTTATTTATTTGTTTCTAAAATGTGCAAAATTACTGCTGATAGTTTATCTTTTAACACCATTTTGTGGCTTTTAGTGCTAGGCGGGAAAGGAGCAATAGGGACAGCGTTTTTTATTGCCGTCAGTTTTGTCCCTCAAGCGATCGTTGGACCGTTTATTACCCCAATGATGAGGCCGCATCAATTGAAATTCTGGATGTGTTTTGCTGATTTAACACGAGCAGCGATCATTCTTGTTATCGTGATTAGTTACTTTCATGGTTTCTCTCCTTTAGCACTCATCATTGGAGGCATGTTGCTGCATTCAGCAACAGGAGGCTCCTATGAACCAGCATCGGTATCAATTATACCTAAGCTTGTACATGAGAACGTGATACAAAAAGCGAATGCAACCATTCAATCAGCAAGTCATGTCATACGGCTTGTGACGGTTACCGTTTGTGGTGTGATGATCGCATTTGTAGGGGTTGGGTATACAATGCTGGTGATTATTCCTCTTTATCTCATGTCAGCTTTATTGGTTTTGTTGATTACATATGAAACGAAAGCCGTCATCGATAAAGGCAAAAAAGGGTTATCGTATGGCAAAAGATTAATAAGGGGATTTTTAATTGTTAGAACCCATCATATTTTGTTTCCATTAGCGATTTTTTGCGTGTGCTCCAACTTTGCTGCGGCACCATGGGAAGCATTGTCTGTGATTTACCTAACAGATGAATTGAATAGTGGACCGGTGGTGTATTCATTGATAAAAGTCACAACAGCACTAGGTGCATTCTTGATGGGATTTGTTTTGACAAAGATCAAAGTGAATCGTTATGGATTGCTGTTTATAGGCGCAGGCATCGTTGATGGAATCGCGTTTTTTATCACAGGAATGAACGCGTTATTACCTCTTGTGTTTCTATCTGCCTTTGCTTTAGGGGCAGCTATCAGCGCTGTCAACGTTCCTGAACATACAATGATTCAGTTATCAGTGAAGACAGAGGATCAGCCGCAAGTGTATGCGATTATCAATATGATTTCCTACTTAATGATTCCGTTAGGCGCAATCATCGGAGGCTATATGGCGACGCTATTTGGTTCTGGGTATGTCATTGCAGCAGGTGGAGTGATTGAAGCTGTTTCTGGTATATGCTTGCTTCTGTTCACAAAGATTGGGAAGGTAGAGAGGACAGACCTGACGATAGAACGAGACAAACCTGCTTTAAACGCAACGTGATGATGGCTTTTTTGAATCATGGTGGGTTACAATGAGGACGAGAAAAAATGAGGATTTGATTGAAAGGAGCAAGAAACATGGCAATAGCAGATGTCACCATCATTCCAATAGGTACAGATACACCAAGCGTGAGTGCATATGTAGCAGATGTACAAAAGATTTTAGAAGGCTTTCAACAAGAAGGGAAAATCAAATATCAGTTAACGCCAATGAATACGTTAATTGAAGGTGAATTATCCGTTTTGTTCGAGGTCATTCAGCGAATCCATGAGGCACCATTTGAAAAGGGATTACACCGAGTAGCAACCAATATCCGCATAGATGATAGAAGGGATCAAACCACAACCCTGACAAGCAAATTAGAAAGTGTGAATAAACACTTAAATCAATAAAAAAAGCCTGCTAGATGCAGGCTTTTAATGTGCAGTTGGATAACCGCTATAGATGATGGTCATGACGGTAAACCATCCAAAAACCAAAAATGTAGCGCCAGCAAAAGCGATGGCAAGTACGTTCACTTTTTTGAGTGAGCGATAGATGCCGAGAGCGGCTAAAATCGTGACTAGACCAAAAATAATGACGAGCATCATATGAAAGTCCCCCTTTGTCATCAATCCCCTTGATTTCCTTTCTTTTCATTTTAACCGTTTTCATAAAGCTTGTCGAGTAGATTCAAGTTGACGATTGTTTGAATTTTTATCGAATAGCCTTCATAATAAAAAAGAATGAATAAAGTAGGTGATGAAAATGAATTGGAGAAGAATGCCACTAGGCTATGTACAAGCGAATGCATATATTTGGACAAATGAGCAGGGGGAATGCTTAATTTTTGATCCAGGCGGTGAAGCGCAAAAGCTGATTTCCTATGTGAAAGAAAAAAAGCTAACACCGCTTGCTATCTTACTGACACATGCCCATTTTGATCATATTGGTGCAGCAGATGAGGTGCGCGCAGAATGGGGAGTGCCACTATATGTACATAAAAAGGAAAAAGAATGGCTTACAAATGCTGAGTTAAACGGTTCAGCTCGATTGATTGGAAATGGAATTACTGTCAAAGAAGCTGAAAAATTGATTACGTCAGAAGGAACTCTCCAAATCGGATCGTTTACCTTGGAACTGTTCCATACACCTGGGCATTCACCAGGCAGTGTGTCTTACTATTCGGAGCAAGAAGGATTTGTCATCTCTGGTGACACGTTATTTCAAGGCGGCATTGGGAGAACAGATTTAGTGGGCGGCAGTCAGGAAGTATTGATTCAATCGATTCATGACAAATTGTTATCATTGCCAGAATCAACCCTTGTTTTAAGTGGACATGGGGAGGAAACAACTGTTTTGACAGAGCAGGAGCAAAATCCGTTTATTAATGGATTTTCTCTTTAAACGCAGGCATGAAAAAAGCATCTCTTTAAGAAGAGATGC
>NZ_NKHG01000054.1 GCF_002744245.1 Bacillus pumilus
AACTTGACGGCAGCGTGCACATTCAGGTTGGGACACTTAGCAAGGCTGTCGGTGTGCTTGGCGGCTACGTGGCTGGTTCTGCGGTTTTAATCGACTATTTAAAGCATAAAGCAAGACCGTTTTTATTCAGTACCTCACATCCACCAGCTGTGACAAGAGCGTGTGAAGAAGCGATTGAAGTACTGTTAGACGAACCTGAGCGAATTGATACACTTTGGGAAAACGCTGCCTATTTTAAAGAAAAGGTTATCCGTCTTGGATTTCAGGTTGCGCCAACAGAGACACCTATTATTCCAATGATGATAGGAGACGAAGCACTTACTTTCCGTTTTTCAAAGGCACTAATGGAGCGAGGCGTGTTTGCTCAGGGCATTGCCTTTCCAACTGTAGCCAAAGGAAAAGCGAGAATAAGAGCCATCATCACAGCAGAGCACACAAAAGAAGAACTAGACCGTGCACTGACGATCATTGAAGAAGAAGCGAAAAAACTGAACATACTTGATTGAGAGAGCGTGGGCTCTCTTTTTCTTTTTGTCAAAAGACTGGTTTTTTGAACGTCCACTTAAAAGGCGCTTTTCATAGAGGAACCTCATATGAATTTATTTTCAATTCATAAGAAAATAGTCTATACTGTAGGGTGGAGCTTGGTTTGAAAGGAGTACAAATTCATGAATGAAGAACAGAGAAAAGCGAGCGGACAAGTAAGTTCATCGGACAAAAAATCCGAGAAGGACTACAGCCAATATTTTGAGGCTGTTTACATTCCGCCTTCCTTAAAAGATGCAAAAAAACGGGGTAAAGAAGAAGTCGAATACAATCAATTCCAAATTGACGAGCGGTTTAAAGGGTTAGGGAACGGCCGCAAGTTTTATATCCGCACATACGGCTGCCAAATGAACGAGCATGACACAGAAGTGATGGCTGGTATTTTTATGGCGCTTGGTTATGAACCGACAAACTCGACTGAAGATGCGAATGTTATCCTATTAAACACTTGTGCCATTCGTGAGAATGCTGAAAACAAAGTGTTTGGAGAGCTTGGTCATTTAAAAGCATTAAAACGCGAAAAGCCAGATTTGATCTTAGGTGTCTGCGGATGCATGTCACAAGAAGAATCCGTCGTCAACCGTATTTTGAAAAAACATCCATTTGTTGACCTGATTTTTGGTACGCACAACATTCATCGTCTGCCAGAGCTTTTATCTGAATGTTACCTTTCAAAAGAAATGGTCATCGAGGTTTGGTCGAAGGAAGGGGATGTCATTGAAAACCTTCCAAGAGCCCGTCAAGGCAAAATCAAAGGCTGGGTGAACATTATGTACGGCTGTGATAAGTTCTGTACATATTGTATCGTTCCTTACACGCGCGGTAAGGAACGAAGCCGCCGGCCAGACGAAATTATTCAAGAGGTAAGACGATTAGCGGCAGAGGGATATAAGGAAATTACGCTTCTTGGTCAAAATGTGAACGCGTACGGAAAAGATTTTGAAGACATGGAATATGGTCTTGGCCATCTTATGGATGAGCTGCGTAAAATCGATATTCCGCGTATCCGCTTTACAACAAGTCATCCACGTGACTTTGATGACCACTTAATTGAAGTTCTTGCCAAGGGCGGCAACCTGCTCGATCACATTCACTTGCCAGTTCAATCAGGGAGTTCTTCTGTGCTGAAACTGATGGCGAGAAAATATGACCGTGAGCGTTATCTTGACCTTGTGCGCAAAATCAAAGAAGCGATGCCAAATGCTTCCCTGACAACGGACATTATTGTTGGGTTCCCAAATGAAACAGATGAGCAGTTTGAAGAAACCCTTTCCCTTTATCGCGAGGTTGAGTTCGATGCGGCTTATACGTTCATTTATTCTCCAAGGGAAGGAACACCAGCAGCAAAAATGAAAGATAATGTGCCGATGCGTGTGAAAAAAGAACGATTGCAGCGCCTGAATGCACTCGTGAATGAAATTTCTGCGAAAAAAATGAAGGAATATGAAGGGCAGACTGTCGAAGTATTAGTAGAGGGTGAGAGTAAAAACAACCCTGAGATCCTAGCCGGATATACAAGTAAAAGCAAGCTTGTGAATTTTAAAGCACCAAAAGAAGCGATTGGCAACATCGTCAAAGTGAAAATCACACAAGCGAAAACTTGGTCTCTTGACGGAGAAATGGTTGGAGAAGCTATCGAGGTGAATTAAAATGACGCTTTATTCAAAGAAAGAGATTGTCGAGCGTGCAAGAGAGCTCGCTAAAATGATTTCTGAAACAGAAGAAGTTGATTTCTTCAAGAAAGCAGAAGCGCAAATCAATGGAAATACAAAAATTTCGACGATCATTAATCAAATTAAGGCGCTTCAAAAACAAGCGGTGAATTTAAAGCATTACGGCAAACACGAAGCCTTAAAGCAAGTCGAAGAAAAAATCGATGCACTGCAAGAAGAACTGGATGACATTCCGGTGATTCAAGAATTCAAAGAATCACAAGTGGAGGTCAATTCGCTGCTTCAGCTCGTAGCGCATACGATTTCTAATCAAGTAACGGATGAAATCATACTTTCAACCGGCGGTGACCTCTTATTAGGAGAAACCGGTTCAAAAGTGAAAAACTCATCACCAAGTTGCTCCATTAAATAAGAAACCCCCGCAGATGCGGGGGGTTTTTGTTCCCTATGATATATATTTTTAAGAATCGAATTCCCTTATCTACCTCCCAACTCAATCAACCCTCATTCTACCACTCTCCAACTTTTCCAATTTTCAAGGCAAGTTTATGGGCGACCATGCATACACTGAAACAGAAATGAATTTAATTGAACATGAAGCTCAAAATCGTGACACACTAGACGAATGCCCAGCATAAGATAAAACGATCAAGAACAAGGAGGCATGCCGGAATGTCTGAATACAGAGAGATTATTACAAAAGCGGTGGTTGCAAAAGGGAGGAAATTCACCCAAAGCACACACACCATTTCTCCATCGCAAAAACCAACCAGCATCCTAGGTGGTTGGATCATTAATCATAAGTATGATGCTGAAAAGGTCGGAAAAACTGTTGAGATTGAAGGAACGTTTGATATTAACGTGTGGTACTCTTACGCTGACAACACAAAAACAGAAGTGGTCACAGAACGTGTGAAATATGTAGACATCATCAAGCTGAGATATAAAGATAAAAATTTCCTTGATGATGAACACGAAGTGATTGCGAAAGTATTGCAGCAGCCCAATTGCTTAGAAGTGACCATTTCTCCAAATGGCAATAAAATTGTCGTTCAGGCTGAGCGGGAATTTATTGCTGAAGTGGTAGGAGAAACAAAAATTGTTGTAGAGGTCAATTCAAGCTGGAAAGAAAAAGATGATCACGAGTGGGAAGAAGAAGTGGATGAGGAGTTAGAGGATATTCATCCAGAATTCCTAGCAGGTGATCCAGAAGAGTAATTGATGACTAGGGCGCATATTCCCCTAGTTTTTTTGTATCTTGATCTAGCGAAAAAAGGTGCTTTTTTATGCTATAATGGAAGATAGGTTGAATTCGAAAGTGATATAGTGAGGGATTAAAAATATGGCAAGTTATACGCCCATGATACAGCAATATTTAAAGATCAAGGCAGATTATCAAGATGCCTTTTTATTTTTTCGCTTAGGCGATTTTTATGAGATGTTTTTTGATGATGCAAAAGAAGCAGCACAAGAACTAGAAATCACGTTAACAAGCAGAGATGGCGGGACGATCCCAATGTGCGGTGTTCCTTATCATTCTGCTTCTGCATACATAGAACAGCTGATTGCAAAAGGCTACAAGGTCGCGATTTGTGAGCAGGTGGAAGACCCTAAAACGGCAAAAGGTGTGGTCAAAAGAGAGGTCGTTCAACTGATAACACCAGGTACAGTCATGGATGGCAAAGGGCTGAGTGAAAACGAGAACAATTTCATTGCGTCTGTTTCCAGCTTTCAAAATGGGTATGGCCTTGCGCTCTCCGATTTATCAACAGGTGAAAACATGGCTGCTTTCATCGAACGATTAGATGAGGTCGTGTCTGAAATTTATTCTGTCGGTGCAAAAGAGATTGTGGTTTCAAAGCAGTTGGATGAGGAAACGGTAAAAATCCTTAAGGAGCGCTGTCATGCAACGATTTCCTACGAAGATAGCAACGAATTAATGGATGAAGCTGAAGCGCTCGTTTCCCACCTTGACGAACATCTGCAATCTGCATTTTTAACCCTATATGCTTACCTAAGAAGAACGCAAAAAAGAAGTCTTGATCATCTTCAGCAAGTACAAGTATTTGAGCTTGAACAAACCATGAAAATTGATCTGTACTCAAAGCGAAACCTTGAATTAACAGAAACCATCCGTTCAAAAAGCAAGAAGGGTTCTTTATTATGGCTGCTAGATGAAACAAAAACAGCGATGGGCGGAAGACTGCTGAAGCAATGGATTGATCGACCGCTCATTCGCCTTTCGCAAATTAAGGAACGTCAGGAAATGGTCCAAATTCTCATGGATCATTTCTTTGAACGAGAGGATCTGCGTGAACGATTAAAGCAAGTATATGATCTTGAGCGTCTAGCGGGCCGTGTGGCGTTTGGGAATGTGAATGCACGTGATCTCATTCAACTGAAGGAATCTTTAAAACAAGTACCGGCTATTAAAGAGCTTGTCCATTCACTACCAGAGAAAATGGCGAAATCTAGAGCGAAAGATATTGACCCTTGCGGTGACTTGCTTAACTTATTAGAAGACGCCCTTTATGAGAATCCGCCGATGACGTTAAAAGAAGGCCATTTGATTAAAGATGGCTATCATGCAAAATTAGATGAATATCGTGATGCCAGCCGAAACGGTAAAGACTGGATTGTGCGGCTTGAACAGCAAGAACGAGAATACACAGGTATTCGCTCCTTAAAGGTCGGGTTTAATAAAGTATTTGGTTATTATATCGAAGTGACACGGGCGAATACGCATTTGCTGGAAGAAGGCCGTTATGAAAGAAAACAAACACTCGCCAATGCAGAGCGGTATATTACACCTGAATTGAAAGAAAAAGAAGCCCTTATTCTTGAGGCAGAATCTAATATTAGCGAATTAGAATATGAACTGTTCACTGCACTTAGGGAACAAGTGAAAGCATATATTCCGAGGTTACAACTGCTCGCAAAGCAAATGAGTGAGCTAGATGCGCTGCAATGCTTTGCCACTGTGAGTGAAAAGCGTCGTTATGTCCGTCCAGAATTCTCAGAGGATGAGGTGGATGTGATCGATGGCCGTCACCCTGTCGTTGAAAAGGTGATGGATCACCAGGAGTATGTGCCGAATGATTGCCATATGGGAGAAGGCAGACAAACATTGCTTATTACTGGACCGAATATGTCAGGGAAAAGCACGTATATGAGACAAATGGCGCTCATCTCGATTCTTGCGCAAATTGGCTGTTTTGTACCGGCATCAAAGGCGACTCTTCCGATATTCGATCAAATCTTTACACGTATTGGTGCGGCAGATGATTTGATTTCTGGTCAAAGTACTTTTATGGTAGAGATGCTCGAAGCAAAAAATGCGATGGTGCATGCAACGAAAAACAGCTTGATTCTATTTGATGAAATTGGACGAGGGACAAGCACCTATGATGGAATGGCTCTTGCACAGGCGATCATTGAATTTGTTCACGATCATATTGGTGCCAAAACCCTTTTCTCAACACATTACCATGAGCTCACGGTACTCGAATCCCAATTAAGTGAGCTGAAGAATGTCCATGTACGAGCTGAAGAGCATGAGGGGACGGTCGTTTTCTTGCATCAAATCAAAGAAGGGGCAGCTGACAAAAGCTATGGCATTCATGTAGCGCAGCTTGCTGAATTGCCTGATGCCATCATCAATAGAGCCCAGACTATCTTAACCGAGCTCGAGAGCGGGTCACATGAAGTGGTTCCGCAGGTGTCTGTAGCTCCAAAAATAGAAAAGACTGAGGAAAAACAACAGCTTTCTTTCTTTGAAGTCGAAGAAAAACCGCAAACAAAGCCTGTTCTCAAAAACAAAGATCAAGTGGTAATTGAAGAATTGAAGTCATTTAACTTAATGGATATGACACCGCTTGAAGCCATGACAAAGCTATATGAATTGCAGAAGAAATTATAATGTAAGGTGAGGTGAGCAGAAATGGCAAAGATTATTCAGTTATCCGATGACCTATCAAATAAAATTGCTGCTGGTGAAGTGGTCGAGCGTCCGGCTTCTGTCGTGAAGGAGCTGGTGGAAAATGCAATCGATGCAAGTAGTACAGTCATTGAAATCGATGTAGAAGAAGCAGGTCTTTCTTCGATTAGAATGATTGATAATGGTGTTGGAATCGATGCTGAAGATTGTAAGCTCGCCTTCCAGCGCCATGCGACGAGTAAAATCAAAGATGAAAATGATCTGTTTCGTGTCAGAACGCTCGGTTTCAGGGGAGAGGCGCTGCCAAGTATTGCCTCCGTCTCTCACCTAGAAATGAAGACAAGTACCGGTGAAGGAGCTGGAACGCACTTAGCTCTCCAAGGCGGGAAGATCATTTCAGAGAAAAAAACCTCTGGCCGGCGCGGCACCGAAATTGTGGTCACCAACTTATTTTATAATACGCCCGCCCGCTTAAAATACATGAAAACCGTTCATACGGAGCTTGGCAACATATCGGATGTCGTCAACCGAATTGCGCTTGCTCATCCAGAAGTATCGATTCGCTTGCGTCATCAAGGGAAGGTCTTGCTTCAAACAAATGGAAACGGAGATGTGCGGCATGTGCTTGCCGCCATTTATGGAACAGCTGTCGCGAAAAAAATGCTGCCATTACACGTACAATCACTTGATTTTGAAGTGAAAGGGTATATTTCCTTACCAGAAGTGACGAGGGCATCGCGGAATTATATGTCTTCTGTCGTAAATGGCAGATATGTGAAGCATTTCCCGCTCGTGAAAGCCATCCATGAAGGGTATCACACGCTGCTTCCAATTGGCCGCCATCCGATTACATTTATTGAAATGAACATGGACCCCATCCTAGTAGATGTAAACGTACATCCATCAAAGCTTGAAGTGAGACTTAGTAAAGAGCAAGAACTTCATGAGCTGATCAAACAAGGTATTAAGGGTGTGTTTCAAAAGCAACAGCTCATTCCAAGTGCTCAGGTGCCAAAAAAAGCACCAATGCCAGTCGTGAAAAATGAGCAGCAATCCTTAACCTTCGATTCAAAACAAGCAAATACAGGCGGAAAGGAAACACCCATGTCGTATCAGCCGGTTCCACTCGATTCGGTAGCTTATGAGACCAGTCAGACCGAAGCATACGGGTACCCTGAACCGGAAAGTAAGGATGCGTTTTTACCAGTATCGAATGAAGAAAAGCCGTCCGCTAGTGTTCATATAGAGGAATCCGCAGCATCTCTTGAATATGAGGAGACTGTGCTGAAAGAAGAGGCAACTGAAAACACTTCTGAAAGCGAACGCGTTCCTGTGATGTATCCGATTGGACAAATGCATGGCACATATATTTTGGCTCAAAATGAACGAGGGCTTTATATCGTCGATCAGCATGCGGCTCAAGAGCGAATCAAATACGAGTATTATCGTGAGAAGGTAGGAGAAATCGAACAGGAAGTGCAAGAAATGCTCGTTCCATTAACCTTTCACTACTCTAAAAATGACATGCTGATAATTGAAGAGCATAAAGATATTTTAGCAAAAGTAGGCGTATTCTTAGAGCCTTTCGGATCTGGAAGCTATATCGTTCGGTCTCACCCGCAATGGTTTCCGAAAGGGGAAGAGGCTGAACTGATTGAAGAGATCATTCAGCAAGTGCTTGACGAGAAGCGTGTTGATATTAAAAAACTGAGAGAAGAAGCGGCGATCATGATGAGCTGTAAAGGCTCTATTAAAGCAAATCGCCATTTGCGTCATGATGAAATCAAAGCCTTATTAGATGAACTCCGGCAAACGCGAGACCCATTTACATGTCCGCACGGCCGGCCGATCATCATTCATCATTCGACATATGAAATGGAAAAGATGTTTAAACGGGTGATGTGACCAATGAAAAAAGCGCTATTAGAGCGCTTTTTTCATTAGCATCCGCAAGGATTTGTTGGTGGTGTGACCACAACTGGTCGTTTATTAATATCGATCGTATCTTCTGCATAAAATGTGGAACCAATGCTGATCGCACGATTTTCTGCGCGGAACGTATATGTACCTGCAGCAGGTAGTACTTTATGTGAAAGCTGTAATGTATATTGTGAACTTCCAAATAAATCGATTCTAGCCGGAATGCGGACGGTTTTTCCGCTGTTCAAAATGTAGCTGTCTTTTAATGCTTTTCCGTTAATGATATCTTTTGTTGTGGCTTGAAAGCCCGCAGGTAATGTGAACTCAACTGCACCGATGCTTAGGACAGAATTTGGACGGTATGTCAGCTCAATGTCAGAAAAAGACCATTCTTGCTTACTTGCTCCTGTAATTTTTGCATAAAGTGCAGCTGGTCTTGCATTGGTCGAAGCTTTACCTTCCTCCGTTTTGGCTCCTTCGGCAGATGCGGCAAGTGGTACTGATAATGCCATGACCAGTGTAAGCATCCCCAGCATTAAGATTGTCCATGTTTTTTTCATGTCTTCCTTCCCCCTTAATTGATTATAGGTAAATAACAGATGATAACATCCATTATTTACCTATAAGACTACCATATTCCTATATAGGATTGAATGGTATATTATACCCTTATTTTTACTATTTGTTTAGTAATAGCGAGGGAGGAACGCATTTGGTTGATTCATTCCATAAGTGTGACCAGTCATTTGATGGTTTGGTGGCATCATCATATGCATATCTTGATACCCATATGGCTGATATGGGTTAACCCCATATCCACCATAGTGGCCTAGATGTTGGTGAATGTTCATTGGAACATTTGAAAATGAATCATACTGCTTCGTAAATGGGGAATATGCTGAATGATGGTGCGGATAGTGTCCACTATAAGCATCTTTTTTACCGGTATGATAATGATTTGGCATATTCATAGGGTCATGCATATTTGGTGCGATCATATGCTCATGATTGGCTGTATACACATTTTCAAACGTGTGATAGGGATTTCCTTGATGATCATGATTGGTCTGGGTATTCATATAGTTCATTTTGTATCTCATCCTTTTTGTCAGGTTGCCATATCCTATGCGGGTCACTTGGTTCATGAGCCTTTCCATATGAAAGAAAAGATGATTGCGCATAAAAAAGCCGGCTTTTCAGCCGGGAAAAGAAAAAGCAGGTGAAGCGTCAAACATTAAAATAAGATGCGATGTTTTTTTCTGCGACGCTTCTTACAACTGCTGCAGACACTTTTAGGATAATAATAGGGATCGTAGCTTCTAGAAGTATCCCAAAAATCTTTCTCAAACCAATCATCTTTTTTATGACAAGGCTTTTTTTCTTTACATGGATCAAAATGGCGATGATCGTCATACTTTTTATAGCAGTTTGAGTGGGAATGTTTGCACTTGCATTTGCATTTGTACATTGTCATCCCTCCTAAATGTGACTCAATGCTAGTATATGCAAGGAAGATGCATGAGGACTGGATGATGGCGCTTCTTTTGTAAAAAAAGGCTGATTCTCTAAAAACTCAAATAAAAAGAATTGACTAGTGCTAAATTAACATGATAGAATATAAATTTTTATCCTCTGATGAAATGTGTTATAATCATATTGTGAATACTTTCGGAGGTGGCGGATTTGTTTCAAATAGGTGATAAAATTGTTTATCCTATGCATGGAGCCGGTGTGATTGAAGGAATGGAAGAAAAAGAGATATTAGGTAAGACACAGGAATATTTTCTGATTCAAATGCCGAATATGCAGATGATGATCCCAAAAGGCAGAATCAATCAATTAGGTATACGTCCGGTAGCTGATCAAGCAACGTTGAAAGTTGTGATGAACAATTTTGCAGAAGAAACAAACGATGACACGCTTACTTGGAAGCAAAGATATGATGAAAATCTAAAAAAGCTAAAAACAGGTACGATCGAAGATGGTGCAGACGTTGTCAAAGATCTGATGAGACGAAATCAGAAGAAAGCATTAAATTCTAGTGAAAAGAAGATGCTTGAAGATGCACGGGGCATGTTAGTGAGTGAAATTTCACTTGCGCAAGGACTGTCGCAAGATGAAGTGCTGTCAGCTTTAGAAAATGAATTAAGAATTTAATGTTGGATATACAGAGACTTGCTGTAAACAAATGGGCATACATTCACCTTTTGTTTGCAGCTTTTTTGTCTGAAAAAAGAGTAATCGTTCCATTTTTGTAGGTGTTTTCGACTAAAACTAAAATAAGGTCATAGGATTTATTTTTTGCTCGCATCAGGAGCATTTCAAAGAAGTCTGAAATACCTAGACAACGTAAAAAAACAGGTAAGTTCTCCTGATTCGTTCAAATGGGCCGGACATTCTTTGAATTCTCTTAGCCATTGATAGTAAAATAATGCGATAAGATGGCACCTAAGAGAATGAAAAGGAGCGGTGAGATGAAAAGGCTACTTATATGTGGATTCATATTTCTGATCCTGTGTGCTCTTTTGATGGTGAAATGCAGTCATTCCATTCAAGAAAAAAAAGAGCAAAAACAACATCATGAAGAAGTAGAAAAGTATAAGAAAGAGCGAAAAAAAGGTGATCAATATGAAAGCTTTAAACAGCTCATACGGCACGAAAGAGATGGCTATGAGATAGAATTTCACGAAAAGGGTGGTAGTGATTTACTCGTATTTTCTCCTCATGGCGGTGAAATCGAGCCAGGGACAAGTGAAATTGTAGAAGCTTTTCAAGAGAAGTACTCCACGTATTTGTTTGAAGGTACGAAGCAAGACAACAATCGAGACTTGCATATCACGAGTACAAAGTTTGACGAACCCATTTTGGTTCAAATGATTAAAACATATCCCCTTTCTATTTCCATCCATGGTTATAAAAGTGATAAAAGGCATACGCTTGTTGGTGGGACAAACGAGAAAATGGCAAGAGCCGTCGTACGCCAATTAAAGGATCGAGACTTCTCTGCAGAGATGGTGCAAGAAGGTGAGCGGCTTTCTGGAACAGATCCAAACAACATTAATAATCAAAATGCGAGTGGGGAAAGTGTTCAGCTAGAAATTAGTACGGCACAGAGAGAAGCTTTTTTTGACGATTTCGACACAAGAAAAGGAAAGAAGAAAGCATTTAGACGCTATATTAGTGCTATAAAAGAAGTGCTCAGAGCATTCGAAAAAAGGGTTTGATGGGTGAAAATACTCTATTTAAACTTGGTAAAAAAGGTAGAAATATACGAATTGGACATAAAATATGAAATAAATGTCAATTTGCCTTAAAATCATAAATTATGTAAAATAATAGTTATCAGTTTGATATGATAGAATGGGGCTGAAGTAGATGGCACACAAAATACCATCTTCCGAAGTAGGTGTAAAGATCAATCAATGGTATACGCATATTTGCAAATTTGAAGTCGAACAGGCAAACGACATGAAGCATCTGGTTGAAGAAGAGATTCATGATATGGAGGAGGATCAAGATTTATTACTTTATTATTCTCTAATGGATTTTCGCCATCAAATGATGCTTCAGCACTTATCGCCAGTCCATGCAGGGAGTGAAACGCTTCAAGCGGTGTCCTTTCCTAAAGAAATTGAAGATGCAGAAGATGAGATGACGGGCTTACTGGGCTATTACTTTCATTTTTTTCATGGAATGTATGCATTTATCCAGCACCGATATATCGAGGCCATTTCATATTACAAGCATGCGGAACATCAACTGATCTTGGTGACAGATGAGATCGAAAAAGCGGAATTTTACTATAAAATCGCTGAAGTATACTATCATATGAAACAAACCTATTTCTCTATGCATTATGCCAAAAAAGCGAGAGACATCTATAAGAAACATCAGCTTTATGGAAAAAGAAGCATTCAATGTGATTTTGTCATGGCAGGTAACTGGATTGATGTGAGTCAGCACCAAAAAGCGCTTCCTTATTTAGAAAAAGCGTTAAAAGTCTGTGAAGCGATGGAAAGACAAGAATGTACGTCTTATTTTAAAGCGATGGCCCTCAATAACTTGGGGACTTGCCATTATAGTATGGGAACGTACCATACCGCGACCGTCTATTTTGAAAAGGCCATTTCACTTTATCAAAAAGATCAAGCAGCAACGATGATCAAATCATTGTTTTCACTTGCCCTTACTTATTTTAAACTCGGAGATACAGAGCGAGCGAGTGAGGCAATAACCGAAGGGATGAATCAGGCTTGTTTATTGGAAGATGAGATTTATCAGTTGAAATTCCAATTTTTGCAGGCCCTTTATATAGAGAAAGACAGCTGTGATCAATTGAGATCAGCGCTTTTTGGTTTAAGAAGCAAAAAAATGTTTGCTGATTTAGAGGAATTAGCACTTGATGCGGCTAATTATTATAAGGAACGCGACATGTACAAGGAATCTTCCACTTTTTTTGAGATTGTGATCGAAGCGCGTACGCACATTCAAAAAGGAGATGAGATGTATGAGAACGAAGCATAACATGTCAGCTGCTCAAGTAGAAGAAAGACTGCACACTTAAAACGTAAAACAACACCCTTTACGAACAAACGTAAAGGGCTTTTTTTATTTATTCGTTGATCGCTTTTTCTGCGTCAATCGCACCTGCTCCGTAAATCATCGGATCATCTCCAGACCACTTGCTTGTATTTTCGATTAATAGAGTTTTGACATCATCAGGCGTTAAATCCGGTGAATGCTCTAATATGAGAGCGCAAATACCGGCGCAAATCGGTGTTGCCATAGATGTACCAGATAACGTTGTATAATCATCATCGACTCTGCTTGATTTATCTAGTTTATCCAGAAATGATCTTGGTGATCTGAGGGAGACGATATTCACTCCTGGTGCGAGGATATCAGGCTTTGCTTCACCATAGACAGTCGGACCCCTGCTCGAAAATGGTGCCACGACATCGTCACTTGATTCTGGTGTGTTTCGATCATCATAGGCCCCCACCGTCATGACTTTTTGACTGACGGCAGGGCTTGCAATCGTTTGGCTGTTAGGGCCAGAGTTACCGGCAGCAACGCAGACAATAATACCTTGATCCCATGCAGCATTGACAGCTCTCACCATTGGATCATCTTGCTCATCATCATAACGCTGGGCATCTCCGCCTAGTGACATACTCATAATGTGAATTGGATCATCAGGATGGTCTTCATTGAACTGTATGCACCACTCAACACCTTCTATAATAGTAGAAAGTGAGCCAGCTCCTTGTTTATTTAGCACTTTCACGCCAATGACATTTGCTTTTGGAGCAGGTCCCTTGTATAAGCCGTCTGAGGCGGCTCCGTCACCAGCTATATCTCCAGCGCAGTGAGTACCGTGCCCATTATCGTCATAAGGTTTCTTTTTCTGTTTCACTAAATCCACAAAATCGCGAATCCGTCCATCTAAATCTTCATGCGGATAAATCCCTGTGTCAATGACAGCTACCGTAATGCCTTCCCCGGTTAATGTCGTGCCATTTCGGATGACATGATCAGCATGACTTGCTTGTGTTGCCACATCAAGCAGAGCATGAACTTGCCGGTCTAAATAAATTTTGCGAATATGCTCCCCGTTTGCTAACAGTTCCTCTAAAGCAGCAGGCGTGAGATCAGCTGCGCAGCAGTCGATGCGTGAGAAATGCTGTTTAATGTTTATTTTTCTGCTTTTTTTCATTAGTTGCTTTGTGCTTTGAATTCCCGCTTCGACGGCATCTTCCTTAAATTCGATGATGACACGAAGCTTCTTTCTCTTCTTTAATCTTCCTTCAAAAAAACGATGAAGAAAACAAGGCGTCCATTTAAAAGGTTTATATAGGTGAAGAACGGTCTCTCTTAAAGGTTGATCTAGCTTACTAGCATGCGTTCTAACCATTTGCACCATGGAAAATCCAAACATGTGATGCCCTCCATTCTAGCTATCAAATCTCGTTCACTCTTTACGTTATGAGAATGACAGCTGCTTTGTTCGGATTCTTGTCCCTCCTTTTCTTTATATTGGCGGCTAGCTTATTTTTTTGAAAAGAAAAGGCTTACATTTTGTAAAATAATAGAAAATGGTGAAAATCATGTAGAATCTGCCGATGATAGGTGGGAGAGTTCTTCTTAAAGAACCAGTGAAACAATGGATTTTGCAGAAAAAAAGGGGGTTATGGACAGGGTCAATGCTCATACAAATCTGATTCGTCACAGATGAAAAAAATCAAATCCACATAAATAAAAGCCGAATTAAAGAAAACAGACTGGATAGGACTAGGACATTTTAAACATAACTGCATTTGGTTGTCATACTATTCTAACTCTATTTTCAAATAGCAGGGGCGTTTCTGTGTATATAAATGCAATTATCTTATTTTTGAGGAATCTCATGATCTAGAGTGTTATGATCAATTTTGAAGAGAAAATGTGGAAAAAATGAAAAGAAATGATGATTCAATATTAATCATAGAAACGGCTTAGAAATCTGTCAAAGGAGAACAGGAATGAAGAAGTTTTTTGCTTTGCTTCTCCTGCTTGCGATCGGATGGGGCGTTTATTATACCATGCAAGCACAGGAACATGATGAGCCAGTGTCATCAGGTGGGGAAGACGAAAGCGGTTCAAATGATATGTATCGCAATTTTAAAGAACTGGAAGAGAACGAATCAACAAGCAGTTATCAAATTACAGCCAACCCGGTGCCCGGCAGCCGCCTTCTTGTGATGTCACCTCATGGCGGGAGAATTGAAGGCGGCGTTAGTGAGATCGTCCATTTTTTTGATAACGATTTTTCAACGTATTTATTTGAAGGTTTTAGAGAGAATGCATCAGAGCTTCATATTACAAGTACAAACTTTGATGAACCAATCGGAGTCGCACAGGCAAAAGCACATGATTATGTATTAGCAGTACATGGATACAAAGGTGAAGAAGGAATTGACCATACTCTTGTTGGCGGAACAGATTACGATCGTGCTGAGAAAATCGTGAACTCATTAGAGCGGAACGGATTTTCTGCTGAACTTGCTGTTGGACACGCAACCCTAAGCGGAACGAGCAATCATAATATTAATAATCTTACAAAAACAGGGCAAAGTGTGCAGCTTGAGATTAGTAGAAGTCAACGCGAAGCATTATTTGACAGTTTCGATTACCGGCGGCGATCAAGTACAAAAAACGAGACGTTCTACCGTTATGTCAGGGCGATCCGGACGGTGCTGGATGAAGAATATACTTAAGGATTGTGCACATCTTAAGACAAGCAGAGTGAATTCTTGTTACACTATAAAAAGTGATAACAAAAGGAGAGACAGATATGGCGCGTCATCATTTTCATCTCCAGGCAAACTGGCCTGGTCTGCGTAACGATGTTGGTACAATCGCATGTGAGCAATTAAACACGAAGATTTCAATTCCAAAGGAAATGGACGGTCCAGGCATCGGAACAAACCCAGATGAGATGCTCTTAGGTGCAGCGGCTACGTGTTACATTATTACCCTTGCAGCCATGATGGAGCGGAGTCAATTAGAGAAAGAGGATCTATCGATGAGCTCTGAAGCAGTCGTAGATGTGACAAATGGTGTGTTTACATATGAGAAAATCATCCATCGGCCTGTCGTGATCCTCAAAGAGTCCGCTTCCACACAAGATGTTGAACTGGCTCGTAAGCTTGCACATAAAGCCGAAAGCTCATGTATGATCTCAAGAGCTGTTCAGGGAAATGTGGACATTTCCTTGGAAGAAATCATTCAAGTCGGGCGTTAAATAAAAAAGTCATTTTCTCTTTATACATGGAGAAAATGACTTTTTTTATGACATCCATTCAGTTTGATCGATTTGTTCTGTGTTTTCTTCCTTTTGCTTTTTTGACTGATTTAAGACAATAACTCCGCATATGACGAGTGCAAGACCGATGAAGCCTTTCGTATGAATCGTTTCATTAAACAACATGAGTCCTACAAGAGCGGTGAGTGCTGTTCCAACTCCAGACCAAGTGGCATATGCTGATGACAGCTCAATTGTTTTGAGGGCCAGACTTAGGAACATAAAGGCGCATCCAAATCCAATGAGCACCCCAATACTTGGGAGCACCTGTGTAAATCCGTGTGAAAGCTTCAGCATAGTACTGCCAAAAACCTCCGTCAAAATGGCCCCTGTTAAATAAAGCATTCCTTTCATGATCTCCTCACATCCTTTATGACATATTTAAAAGTACGACTCCTGAGACAAGCATCGCCATTCCAATGACTGCTTTACGGTTCAAGGTTTCTTTGAAAAAGAGCACGCCAAAAAAAGCCGTGAGGACGGTACCAACCCCAGACCATGTTGCGTAAGACATGCTAAGTGGAATGATGTTAAGAGTCAATGACAGCATATAAAAAGCAAGTGCATATCCAACGACAACGACAGCGCTAGGTTTAAAGCGCGTAAAGCCATTGGATAGTTTTAACATTGCGGCCCCAACCGCTTCTGAAAAAATGGCGATAGCTAAAAAAAGATATCCGAGGATCATCTTCATCCCTCCTCTAATATGTGTAAAATCCGATGAAGTAAAAGGGTTTTTTCCTCTCGATTCAGTGGTTCAAGCTGAAACATTTCTGAAAACCATATCCCATCACATACAAGGCGGATAAGCTGGCTCAATGCAGGATCGTTTATTTCCTCAGCTGCTTTACTTTTGAACTCTGCATAAAAATCACGCCAAGGATTCAATAACGCTTCATCAAATGACATGGTTGCCAGCATGCTTGTACATAGCTGGATGGTATTTTGCATATCAAGATCATCTAATGTCGCCATAATATATGCACGTACATAAGGAGCTTTCTCGTTTTTGTATGTTTCTTGATGATTCTCGAGCTGCTGACGAAAACAGACAATCGCGTGTTCGTTCATTTTTTGGATGAGCTCTTCCTTGTTTGAAAAATGATACAGCAGGCCGGCCTTGGTCATATTTGCATGTTCTGCTACCTGCTGAAGAGTAAGTTGATGTAACCCTTCTTTTAAAATGGTGTGAGCAGCTGCCTCAAAAATTTCCTCTTTTTTTGTTTTAGACATAAAAAAAACACCTACTTTACTGAACGGTCGGTAAAGTAAATGTTACCCCATGAAAAACAGGTGTGTCAATGGATTCATTTCATAAAAGAATGTTTTCACTAAAAAGTCATATTTTAATAATAAGGATATGGTCCATACGGTGGGTATGGTGGTGGATAAGGATATCCATAACCAAATCCTGGAGCAAGAAGGGATCCAGCAAGAAGGCCTCCAGCAAAACCACCTAAAAATGGAGGTCCGAAAAATCCAGGTCTCCCATAGCCGAATCCAGGTCTTCCAAATCCAAAGCCCGGGCGTCCGAATCCAAAAGGTATTCTCATATCGTCTTGAATAAACGGCGTTTCAAAATGATTCATAAAAAAAGGCTCCTTTCACATAAAATCACTGTAACTGACATCAGTGTATTCTAATTGCCCACATGTGTTTGGGTGAACGCCTATTATAAGGAGGAATGGTAAAAATGGGCCTGTATCCGTCTGATTGGGCAAAATGTCCGCCTCACGCTCATGCATATAAAGCACGAACAGATGTGACAGAAGAGCATTATCATCTAATCGAAGGTATATCTCAGCCTGTAAATGGAAGCAGTACCGACCAGCATACTCATTTTTACCGCGGGATCACATCTTTTGAAAGGGAGCATTTCCATAGATACTACGGTATCACAGGGCCTGCTATTCCAAGAGTGGATGGGACGCATTATCACGAGATTCAGGAAGTCACGTTTTCTGCCTATACAAATTCTGTCCCCATCCCCTACGGAGGTGTGGTCTATAGTCCAAATGAGGAACGGCCAACGCATAAGCACCGTTTAAAAGGAAAGACATATGAAGTTGTCGGAAATGAACCACTTGGCTGGTGATGGGGAGTATATAGGAGAGAAAGAGAAGTTATGCTATACTGTAGGCAGTTTGTAAAAGAGAGTGATGTTATGAAAAAAACAAAACAACCAATGATTGTGCTAGTAGGTCCGACAGCTGTCGGCAAAACAAAGCTGAGCATTGATATAGCCAAAGCATTTCATGGAGAAATCATCAGCGGGGATTCGATGCAGATTTATAAAGGAATGGATATTGGGACAGCTAAAATCACCCCAGAAGAAATGAATGGCGTTCCGCACCATTTAATTGATATTAAACAGCCGGATGAATCATTTTCTACAGCTGAATTTCAGCAGCTTGTCCGTTTAAAGATCAAAGAGATTGCCGCTAGAGGGAAAATACCAATGATTGTCGGCGGAACAGGCCTGTATATCCAATCTGTTTTATATGATTACACGTTTACCGATGAGAAAAGTGATCCCGCTTTTAGAGAAGAAATGACGC
The DNA here is from genome assembly GCF_002744245.1 of Bacillus pumilus. Classification (GTDB taxonomy): domain Bacteria; phylum Bacillota; class Bacilli; order Bacillales; family Bacillaceae; genus Bacillus; species Bacillus pumilus_M. The sequence continues at coordinate 18,478 of NZ_NKHG01000054.1, forward strand.
TGTTTGAAAAGCAGCATGGACCGATTCAGCTGCATGAAAAGCTAAAGGCAGTAGATCCTGACGCTGCAAAAGCGATCCATCCCAATAACGTACGTCGCGTGATCCGTGCACTAGAGGTCATACATACAACAGGTCAGAAAATGTCTGAGACGCAAAACGGGCATCAAGCAGTTCCACTTTATGACACAGCCTTCATTGGGCTGAAGATGGATCGAGAGCTTTTGTACGAGCGCATTCATCAAAGAATTGATATGATGCTAAATGAAGGCTTAATAGAAGAAGTCAGAGCGTTATATCAATCTGGTTTGAAGGACTGTCAGTCTGTTCAAGCGATTGGTTATAAAGAACTGTATGCCTATTTTCAAGGTGACTGCTCACTTGATGAAGCCATCGAGCAATTAAAGCAAAATTCCCGAAGATATGCGAAGCGTCAGTTTACGTGGTTCCGTAATAAAATGGATGTCACTTGGTTTGATATGACACCACCTTGCCACTTTTCACACAAAAAAGATGAAATTTTCGCATATATAGCAGGAAAGCTTGGACTTAAAGCGAAACTGTAGTTATCAGAATCAAGGAGGACGAAACATGAAACCGATTAATATTCAGGACCAATTTTTGAATCAAATCCGCAAAGACAATACATTTGTCACAGTATTTTTACTGAATGGCTTTCAGCTTCGCGGTCAAGTGAAGGGATTTGACAATTTCACGGTGCTGCTTGAGACAGAAGGGAAGCAGCAGCTTATTTATAAACATGCCATTTCTACATTTGCGCCTCAAAAAAATGTGAATCTAGAATTAGAATAGAACCATTTTGTTACCAATAGCCCCATGCATCTGCGAATAAACCGGCCGGAACCCGCTACGTTTTTGTCAGTGCAGAGGGGCTATTTTGCATGCCGTGAAACTTTTCTGTCCATGTTGCGTATGATTCCTTATTGGACATTTGAAAAGGTGAGGGGATTTATATGGAAAATGCAGAGCTTGAATTAAGAAGGATTAGAGTGCTGCTCCTTTTGATCGGCATTGTTGTCTTATTTGGTTCGTGCGCCATCTCAAACATCGAAACGAGACAAGAAAATTGGCAAAACAATTCTTATCAAGGTGACGAGGAGGATGTCAAAGGCATTTTACAATCATCCGTTGCACTCAAAAACAATCATTTTGCTGTTGTGAAGGATGATGAAGTTTATGTGTACCGGTTTGATGAAAAAGAAGGGGAGCTTACCCTTATTACAACGAAGTACATAGATGAATGGGACGAAGAATATGAATGATGAGCTCGATGAAGAGTAGGCACGTAAATTTACAAATGAATGTGAAGTCTATACACTATAATCATGCATCAGACATCTAGACAGAAAAGGATGAGTTCATGACACACAAAATTAAAATTAATCACTGGGAACAAACTTGTGAAGACGACTCCTGTTTCGAATATGGAACAAGTGTTTCTGTAAATGGGAAAGAATTAGTGAGAGAAGCCTCAATCGTCTCTGCGCTTGAAGCTGTGCTAAAAGAATTAGGTGTTGAAGTGGAAATAACAGAAGTGTCAGAAGATTTACAGTGCGATGCCTACAAAAAATAAAACAAAAAGTCTAGTCTACTAAGCGATTTTTTTTCGTGTTATGATAGATTTCGGTTTCAGTTGAATAGGGAGTAGGGCAGTCTATTTTTAGATCCTGCTCTGCTCTATTTATTTGAATGTACGAGTTCGGCTATGAATGTTCGGCCGAGTTGGTTGATTTTTTTCGTTTCGAACATCTATATGTTGTGTTTTGAAAAAACATAGTATACTATATATAGTGAATAACGAAATGATCAACAATACTAAAAACTAGGTCGTGATGGAATTGATTCAAATCGTATTTGATTCAAAAACAGGAAATGTTCAACGTTTTTTGGACAAGACCCCTTTTACAGACAAACGAAAATTGACTGGGGAAGAGTTTTTGGATACGCCGTTTATTCTCGTCACCTTTACAACAGGATTTGGACAAGTCCCTAGTACCACTCAGTCTTTTTTAGAGAAAAATGCCCACCTTTTACTAGGTGTAGCGGTGAGTGGCAACAAAGTGTGGGGAGATAATTTTGCAAAAAGTGCCGATACGATTTCTAAACAATATCAAGTTCCTATTTTGCACACCTTTGAACTAAGCGGAACAAAAAGGGATGTTGAATTGTTTACACAGGAGGTAGAAAGAATTGTCACAAAATCAGGTTCCAAAGTGGATACAATTAAATAACGAAATTATGATTCAAAAAGAAGGAAAGTTTCAGTTCGATAAGGACAAAGAAGCTGTACATAGTTATTTCGTAGATTATATTAATCAAAACACGGTCTTCTTTCATAATTTAGAAGAGAAGATTGATTACTTAATAGAAAATGACTACTACGAGGAAGAATTTTTAAGACAATACAGCATGGCAGATATTAAAGAAGTATTCGAAGCTGCATATGCCAAAAAATTTAGATTCCCATCATTTATGAGTGCGTTTAAGTTTTACAACGATTATGCACTGAAAACAAATGATAAAAAGAAAATCCTTGAACGCTATGAAGACCGCATTTCAGTTGTGGCTCTTTTCTTTGCGGGCGGAGACAAACAGAAAGCACTTGAGTTTGTAGAGCTGATGATCAACCAAGAGTATCAGCCGAGTACACCAACATTCTTAAACGCTGGTCGTAAACGACGCGGAGAGCTAGTGAGCTGCTTCTTGCTTGAAGTAAATGACTCATTAAACGATATTTCAAGAGCGATTGATATCTCCATGCAGCTATCTAAACTAGGCGGCGGCGTCAGCTTAAACCTTTCAAAGCTGCGTGCAAAAGGCGAAGCGATCAAAGATGTAGAAAATGCGACAAAAGGTGTCGTAGGCGTCATGAAACTTCTTGATAATGCATTCAGGTATGCAGATCAAATGGGTCAAAGACAAGGATCAGGCAGTGCCTACCTCAATATTTTCCACAGAGATATCAATGATTTCTTAGATACGAAAAAAATCTCTGCTGATGAAGATGTTCGTGTGAAAACACTTTCCATCGGTGTTGTAATCCCAGACAAATTTATCGAGCTTGCAAGAGAAGATAAAACAGCTTACACTTTCTATCCACACACAGTCTATAAAGCATATGGGCAGCATCTTGATGAGATGGACATGGAAGAAATGTATGACGAGCTTGTTGAAAACCCGGAAGTCAAAAAAGAAAAAGTCAATCCGAGAAAGCTTCTTGAAAAATTAGCTGTTCTGCGCTCAGAATCAGGCTATCCATATATCATGTTCCAAGATAATGTGAATAGAGAGCATGCACTGAATCATATTTCACGTGTGAAATTCTCTAACCTTTGCTCAGAAGTGCTTCAGGCTTCAGAGGTATCTTCTTACACGGACTATGATCAAGAAGATGAGATCGGTCTTGATATTTCTTGTAACCTCGGTTCCTTAAATATCATGAATGTCATGAAAAACAAATCAATCGAAAAAACGGTGAAGCTTGCAACAGACTCACTAACACTTGTGTCTGAAACAACAGATATTCGCAATGCACCGGCTGTTCGAAAAGCGAACAAAGCGATGAAGTCAATTGGACTTGGCGCGATGAACCTTCACGGGTATTTAGCTCAAAACCAAATCGCCTATGAAAGTGAAGAAGCAAGAGATTTCGCTAATACGTTCTTTATGATGGTGAACTATTATTCTATTAAACGCTCAAGTGAGCTTGCAAAAGAAAAAGGAGAAACATTCCATCGTTATGAGGGCTCTGGCTATGCAACTGGTGAGTACTTCAATAAATACGTGGAGAATGATTTCACACCAAAAACAGAAAAAGCGGCAGCACTATTTGAAGGTATGCACATTCCAACAAAAGAAGATTGGGCAACGCTTAAAGAATTTGTTGCGGAAAATGGTATGTACCATAGCTATAGATTATGTATTGCCCCAACAGGTTCGATTTCTTATGTTCAATCGGCAACAGCATCTGTTATGCCAATTATGGAACGGATTGAAGAAAGAACATACGGAAACAGCAAAACGTACTACCCAATGCCAGGTCTTTCAGCGCAAAACTGGTTCTTCTATAAAGAAGCATACGATATGGACATGTTTAAAGTGGTCGATATGATCGCAACGATTCAGCAGCACGTCGATCAAGGAATCAGCTTTACATTATTCCTAAAGGATACGATGACAACGCGTGACTTAAACCGCATTGATCTTTATGCACACCATAAAGGCATTAAGACACTTTATTATGCAAGAACGAAGGATACAGGGCAGGAAGGCTGTCTTTCTTGTGTTGTTTGATTAAAGGAGAGTTTAACGTGACAAAAATTTATGATGCAGCCAACTGGTCAAAACACGAAGACGATTTTACACAAATGTTTTACAATCAAAATGTGAAGCAGTTCTGGCTTCCTGAAGAGATTTCCTTAAACGGGGATCTCTTAACGTGGAAATATTTAGGTGAAGAAGAACGCGATACGTAC
>NZ_NKHG01000184.1 GCF_002744245.1 Bacillus pumilus
GAAAGGTTGTCGGACAAATACCCTATGCAAAGGCATTTTTCAGGCACTTGACCGGTAGGAGTGACATCACGGCTACCTCACTACAACGGATCATCCCACTCTACAACCAGAGGGCTTATCGGTACCTGTCAAAAGCCCGGATTCTGGATGCCCTTGATACAGCAATCGCTACCAGAGGTGCATTCTTCCCTCATCCACTTCCTCTGGATCTGCAAGGCAGACTCTTCCCATATCAGGCTCACAGAAAGGAACAGCGGACTCTTCATCACATCGATATTCACCTAGATAGGGACCGTAAAGTTGAGATGAAGCGTAGGCGCGTGCAACATGCGGCCTATGACACCGAAGTCGAACGGGCATGGCAAGCACTGTCTGCCATAACGAGGAAAGAGCTCGGTGCGTGGTACAGTGAGTGGAGCGAGCACGAGGTGAATGGTAGAAGCTTTTCTGATGACACCTTTCGGTCACTCCTCCGCCGGTGGCATAAAAGTCATAGCGATGGTCAATGGTCGTGGGACGACCTTTACCATTCA
>NZ_NKHG01000185.1 GCF_002744245.1 Bacillus pumilus
CGGGCCGGCTGGAAGAGGAGCGCCGCCTCTGTTACGTGGGCATGACCCGCGCCATGGAGAAGCTCTACATCTGTTATGCCGAGAGCCGCCGCATCTATGGCCGCGAGATGTTCCACAAGCCGAGCCGCTTTATCCGCGAGATGCCCGCCGAGTGCCTCGAAGAGATCCGGCTGCGCACTCAGGTCAGCCGCCCCACCCAGTACGGCCGCTTTAGCCAGAACGAGGTGCAGCAGAGCTTCGACGCCAGCGGCATCAAGCTCGGCCAGCGGGTGCTCCATCCGAAATTCGGCGAAGGGGTGG
>NZ_NKHG01000186.1 GCF_002744245.1 Bacillus pumilus
ATGAACAACAGTGAGCAATTAAAGCAAGAAGGTGCTGCGGCCACCAGTAATAACGAGGCCGCACAGTTAATCTATGGCCTACCAAAACGAGATACTTCATTTAAGGATGATGCGTGGTTCAAGAATGCTCAAGGTATTGAGAGAAATCCAGACAACGTATTAAATCTTGACAGTGAAGAAAGTCAGTGCACGACAACTACGATTCCTGGTGAAAACTATGTGGAAAATGCCAGCTGCATTGATGCTGAAACACCTGTCGAGAAATCCTGTAATGAAGGAGTCGTTGTTGAAGTTGATGCAGATTATGACTACCAATGTAATAAAACACGTGAGAGTGAAGGAAAATCGTGCGCAATAGGCCGAGTAATTAATGTAACAAAAACCAACCGATACAGCTGCAATAAAGTTCAAGTATTCACAGAAGAAACTTGTGAACAATGGTGGGAGATTATCCCCAGCAATACTACAGCTTGTGATTATGGTTGGGATAAATCTGGTAATATTTGTGTCAGACCAGCGAATATTACTTGCCCAGCAGGTGAATCACTTAATGGACAAGGGCAGTGTGTAGCCACAGTAAAAACCGCAGCAACACCGACCTGTTTAGCCGGCACATATAATTGGAACACTAAAAAATGTGATGTACCAAGGAGAGAGGCCCCCCAATACTATGGGCTTTGCCCACC
>NZ_NKHG01000187.1 GCF_002744245.1 Bacillus pumilus
GACATAATTCATTGATTTAATATAGGCGGTAAGCACAGAGCGAATTGACTCAGATGTTTTAGGGTTTTTTTCATCAATTAAAGCCCCCGCAGGTGTACCTTTGAGAAGTTTTGCAATGTCGGCCAAAGAAAGGCTATAGAGTGTCTGCAGCAGATCTTTTGTCTTCAACCTATTTTCATGCCTAAACTTTGCCGCTGTAACCGCTAGAATTGTCCTAGCACCCAAGACCCAATATGGATCTTTGTTGGAATCCTCCTGCATAGGTATCATTGCCTGTGCAATTGACTCATATTCATGAATTGCATGCGCATCTGCGTGTATATTCCACCCAACCGAACGCTCATCGAAAGGAGTGACGATCCTATCTATTTTTTCGTCATAGTAATATTTTATAAAGGAACGTTGCTTATCGTAAAT
>NZ_NKHG01000055.1 GCF_002744245.1 Bacillus pumilus
ATGAAGGTACTTGCTGGACTGACTTTACTTGATACAGAACAAGGAAATACAGGTATGCCGATTGTGGCAGAACATGTAGATGGCCATCAGCGTAAAGCAGTATTGAACTTTATGGCGATGATGGAAAATGCAGTTCATGCGAAATCATACTCAAATATCTTCATGACGCTTGCACCAACTGAAACCATTAGTGAAGTATTTGAATGGGTCAAGAAAAATAAATTCTTGCAAAAGAAAGCAGATATGATTGTAGGTCTGTATCGTTCGATCCAAAAGGATGATCCTATTTCTTTGTTTAAAGCAATGGTTGCTTCTGTTTATTTAGAAAGCTTCCTATTCTATAGCGGCTTTTACTACCCGCTTTATTTCTATGGACAAGGAAAGCTCATGCAAAGTGGTGAAATCATTAACTTGATTTTGCGCGATGAAGCGATTCACGGTGTGTACGTTGGATTATTAGCACAAGAAATTTACAACAAACAAACACCTGAAATGCAAAAAGAGCTATATGATTTCTCCATCGATCTGCTAAATGAGCTATATGAAAATGAACTTCATTACACTGAGGATATTTATGACCAAGTCAATTTATCCCATGATGTGAAGAAGTTCATTCGTTACAATGCCAATAAAGCGTTAATGAACCTTGGATTTGCCCCTTACTTTGAAGAAGAAGAGATTAACCCGATCGTATTGAACGGACTCAATACAAAAACAAAGTCACATGACTTCTTCTCAATGAAGGG
>NZ_NKHG01000188.1 GCF_002744245.1 Bacillus pumilus
GGACCCACCCTCTCCGTTGTAACTGTCCTGTCCCGGGCCGCAAAGACGGTTTGGCAGGGAGGGGAGGGAGCCTGCCCCAGGTAAACACTCCAAAGAAGTTTCGGCCGACCTGCCACCTTCCCGAATATCAACAACGGAGGGGCGGCCTTATACTCGCTTGCGCTGCGCGCGCTCGTCGGCTCTGATGGTCAAACTGGTGACATTGCAGTACTGCAAGCATTGAAAAGTGGTTTGCTGTCTGCTATTATCTGTGGGTCGGTAAGTGATATCGAACCCGTTGGCCGGGGTGCGTGGCCAGAGGTGTTTAATATGCAATTTCAGATGTTTTCAGAGCAGGAATTAGCCGTTATGGCTGAGGCCAATCAGATCGCTAAGCGAGCGCTTTGCGCTCACTCAGAAGCATTTACTTCTCCAGGCGTGGTCAATACGTTTTTGCAAACCCATCTCCGCCCGAAGTGCCGCGAAATATTTTGTGCACTTTGGGTGGACAATCAACATCGTATGATCCTCCTGGATGAGGTCTTCCAAGGAACTCTGGATAGTTGCACT
>NZ_NKHG01000189.1 GCF_002744245.1 Bacillus pumilus
TATCCACCATGAAAATTCTCCATCTCTACAATCATTCGTTAAATAATTATCATTATTCAAAATTTGTCATCTAAATAAATCTCATCATAAACCTTGTCCAATTGTCTCTCAGCTACTCTGAATAGGGCTAGAGCTTCTGAATAGTTATTCTTTGCACTCTCATACATTCCTTTGAATAAATAAAAGTAGAATCTCAGCATGTCATCTGTTTTGATTCTTTCGCTTTCTGTTATTGTTGGTTTCCCTACTAAATCTTCCATGAGTACCTTAAATCTGTAATCTAAGATGTTGAAATAGAGTAAAACATCTTGATTTTCTTCCATTTTCCCTAACATATCTTGAATCTCATCCCTCAACTCTACTGCTTGTGAAACTTCCCTCTTTTTTATATGTAAATACCATTTGTTGAGAGTGTTGGCTACATCTACAGAGGAAATTAAACCTGGACATCCCACTACCCCCTTGCTATCATTTCCTTTGTATAATTTTAACATGATATTTACAACATATGTAAAGTCAAGGTGTTCATTTTAAAAGTTTTCGGTATTCCGCAACAAGCGTATCTATAAAAGATATGTTTTATGTAGAAATAATTATTAAATAAAACACAAATTACATACATATGTGGTATCATAGACTAAGGGGAGGTGAAAATGATGACCGAGTACATACATAATGAAATTTCCACAAATAATTTTATCAAATCGAGTTACATACGTGTTCGAAAGTTTATTGAGAAGACCTTAGATTCTTTAGAAATTGATGAGGCAGAAAGTGTTTCGAAGTATTCTAAAGGAGGTTATAACATAACAGTTTATTCAAGTAATAAGCCCTCAGATAAAGCTTTGGCTCAAACCAATCGTGCAGTCAATCAATTTATGAACAACCTGTCTATAGACTAGAGCCTATTGTACGGCTCTTTTTTTATGCAAACTTATGTTGTACTCAAACTATATTCCTT
>NZ_NKHG01000108.1 GCF_002744245.1 Bacillus pumilus
CTGCCAGTATAATGCTGGCAGTTTTTTAGCGGTCTTTATTAGCTCGATGAGCTTCATTCAGCGTTTTGATCCGCTGTATGGTTTCTTTAATCTCTTCTTTTGCCTCTGGATACGTTTCGTTAAAATGCTTGGCTAAAGGCGGCATGCTTTTGGCAATATGAGAATAGATGATCCACTGCTTCACATCTTTTTTGAGCGCCTCGGTTGTTTCCCCAAGCAGCAGCTCTGTATATTTATCAAGCAAGCCTTCAAGCTTTTCATCTAATTCGTTTTCCATTGGTCTTCCGCTCCCTTTTTAAGAAAAAAGCCTGACTCTGTGAGTGACAGATGTCAGGCCTTTGACATACGATTATCTTGCAGCAAGAAGTGTCTCGGCTTGCGCCTGTTGCACAATACAGCGTCCTCTACCGTGCGGAATACATAATGGTGTTCCGAATAAAGGATCTGTTGTCACCTGACAATTCATATCAAAAACATTTTTCACAAGATCACAGTTAATGACAGTTTCCGGTCTTCCTTCTGCATAAATCGTCTTGTCTTTAATCGCTACAAGATGATGAGCATATCTGCATGCGAGATTGAGGTCATGAAGAACCATCACAATCGTGCGCTGCTCTTTTTCATTTAAATCAAAAAGAAGGTCAAGAATTTCAATTTGATGCGTCATGTCTAAATACGTCGTCGGCTCATCTAACAGGATAATATCCGTCTCCTGCGCTAACGTCATCGCTATCCAGGCGCGCTGCCTTTGTCCACCTGATAATGAATCAACCGTTCGGTCAGCGAGTTCTTCCATCTTTGTTGACTTTAGTGCGCGATTCACTGCTTCTTCGTCTTGCTTCGACCACTGTTTCAGCCAATTTTGATAAGGATATCGGCCTTGCTTTACGAGCTGATGCACGGTTAATCCTTCTGGCGCCTCTGGTCCTTGTGGAAGAATTGCGAGCTGTTTTGCTACTTCCTTTGTTGGTAATTTTGCAATGGAATGACCTTCAAGCAGGACAGAACCACCCATTGGCTTCATGAGACGGGCCAAAGAGCGAAGTAGCGTGGATTTACCGCATCCATTGCTGCCAATAAATACTGTGATTTCACCCTTAGGGATTGATACATTTAGTTCATCTATGATCATAGTTTCTCCGTAGCCTAAGCTTAAACCTTCAGTAGAAATGGCACTCATTCCGCTCAAACGCTCCTTTTCTCATGCATATTTTTTATAATGAATATCGCCTATGTTTAGACGTCAAAGATCACTTATCTCAATTTAGTGTATCAGATTTAAGTGATCTTGAAAATCATTTTCAATTAAAAAATGAGAAAGTCTCGTTTACTTCTTCCTCTCGAATGTACGTTTTGTCCCATCTTCGAGCTTCATATCGACCTGAATTCGCTGATAATCATCATCCAAATTAAAAGCAGCTAATAATTCATTTACATACGTCTCACTAAGCTTCGCACTAGGAATAGACATATCATTCAGCTTCATCTTCATCTCCCGCAATGCTTCTTCTCCTTCATACCTGACACCATTCATGTGATCTCGAATGAATGCTTCTTCTTTTCCGCTCGCCTGACGGTAGGTGGCTTCGTATAATTCATTTTTCTGTCCATATTGAACATGCAGGTGCAGATGCTGAATTGGCAGCTCCTTCATTTGAACAGCTGACAGACTCTCTGCTTCTGCTTCACCAGTATGTTGTAACGGTTCGATTGATTGACAGCCAGACAGCATAAAGAGCAGCACCCCTAGCAGTCCCGCCTTCTTCCAGCACATCATGTGTTTCCTCCTATTTCATATCATCGTTTTTTATTCTTCTCCAAGCTTCTTTTCGTTATTCAACTAAACAGTGTGTTATGGTAAATGAAAACAAAAAGTATACGTTGAAAGGAGAAACGAATGATGAGAAAAACAGCCATTGTGACTGGTGCCAATAGCGGATTTGGAAAGCTCATCACGATGCGCCTCGCCGAGCAAGGCTATACAGTGATTGCAGGTGTCAGGCAGGAAGCCAATGCCAAAAAGCTCGCAAAGGAGATAGAGCAAGCCTCCCTATCCGAATATATACATATCGAATCGTTAGATGTAACGGATACACAGTCGATTGACGCATTAAAGAAAAAGCTGGACGCCTACGCACCAATCACCCTGCTTGTGAACAATGCAGGGACAGCCTATGCGGGTTTTGCTGAAGAGGTTTCGCTTGACATGTACCGCCAGCAGTTCGAAGTGAATGTCTTTGGTGTGATGGAAATGACACAAACGGTTCTTCCGTTTATGACAAGTGGTGCAAAAATATTCAATATGAGCAGCATCAGCGGGTTAATGGGAATGCCAGCACTCTCTCCATATGTATCGTCTAAGTTTGCTTTGGAGGGCTATACAGAGAGCTTGCGAATTGAACTGGCTCCGTTTGGTATACAGGCCGCCTTGATTGAGCCTGGGTCTTTCCAAACAAATATTTGGAACACCTCCATGAACGAGCAAATGACTCAGCCAGCGGAAGGCTCTAAATACACAAGCATCTACCAAAAGATGATGGCTTATATAAATGCTCAAAAATCAAATTATGGAGATCCCCGTGAGGTCGCTGAGCTTGTTGTCACACTTGCAGGGAAAAAACAGCTGAAACAGCTCAGATATCTTGTTGGAAAAGGCGTACGCCTTTCGTTCACAGCAAAGCGGCTCTTGCCTTGGAATATGTGGGAAAAAATCATTTTACGTACGCTCTTATCGAAAAAATGAGAGCACAAAAAAACAGGTGGACCTTTCATCCACCTGTTTTCATTTATTCGTTCTCAGACTGTCCAAGGGTAATATCTAGATTCATGTTCTTCCCTTCACGAATGACGGTCATTGTGGTTTTATCGCCGATTTTTGTTTCTTTGTAAAGGATTTCTTTCAGCTGAGAGCTATTCGCCACATCTTTCCCTTTGAACTTGATGATGACATCTCCAGACTTCAAGCCTGCCTTTTGTGCAGGTGATCCTTTTGATACATCTTTTACATAAATCCCCTTACCGATTTGCTTATCAAATAATCCGAGCGTATTTTCCTGATAGGTTTCAGGTACTTGCTCAAGGTCAATCATCTGTACACCAAGGTAAGGACGTTCGACTTTTCCATTTTTTAATAACTCATCGACAATCGGCTTCACATCGTTACTTGGGATCGCGAATCCGAGTGATTCTACACCGCTTTCGCTAATTTTCAAGCTGTTGATCCCAATGACTTGACCGTTCGTATTGATCAGTGGACCTCCACTGTTTCCTGGGTTAATGGCTGCATCTGTTTGAAGCACATTCATCTCAACATTACCAGATGACGTAGTGGCTTCAACTGTACGGTCGAGACCACTAATAATCCCTTCTGTCACAGTACCTGAGAACTGTGCACCGAGCGGGTTCCCGATGGCGATCACTTTGTCTCCAGCACGGAGCTTAGAAGAATCACCAAAGCTTGCCACTTTCTCAATGCCGTCAGCGTTAATTTCGACAACAGCTAAATCTGTCATCGCATCACTGCCGACAAGCTTCGCATCTTTTGTTTTTCCGTCATAAAGCGTGACCTTTAATTTGTTGGCACCCTCAACTACGTGGTTATTTGTGATAATGTATGCCTTTTTTCCATCCTTTTTGAAGATGACACCGGAACCAGTCCCAGCTTCCGCCTCTGTTGAATCTCCAGAAAGACCGAACGAGTTTTGTGTAGATTGATAGTTTGAGACCCCTACAATGGTCGGCTCTAAATCTTCTACCATATCAGCTACATTCGTGGCCTTGGTGATCTGTTTTGTTGAGAAATTATCAGATGTTACCGGTTCACTTGACGCTGTTTGGGTTTGCGTGTTTGCAGCTGTGTCCTGTGACTGCGGCAAAAGCGGTGTAATGCCAAGCACAAGGCCTCCGCCAATAATCCCTCCAAGAATCGGGCTCAGCCATGCAGCCTTTCGTTTTTTCTCTTTTTTCGTCTCACGGTCATCTATCACTTGAGGAGATCTGTTTGTCACACTCTCTTGAGATGCAGATGCTTCGTCTTCATGATGGTGAAAAACGAGTTCTTGCTCTTTTTGTGGTTCGTCTATTTGTTTCTCATTCTCTTGCTGCGCATCTTCTTGATGATTCATATTTTTCTCTTCATCTTCTCTTCGGAAATCCATCGCTTGCACTCCTTTGCATCATTTTCATAAAATGCTTCATTCTTATGTGTAGATAGGACTCATGTCCCCTTAATGGAAAGATCATTGAACATTCTATAGACAATAAGTCAAATTATATAATATTTATTCATAGAAAAAAAGCAAGGTGCGCACATTGGTGAAAAGCACCTATTAAATAGCTTTTTGTCTATGCCCTTTTTTCCCTTGAGCTTATCATAATCAAACATTATGGGATAATGATGAGAAGAATATGTGAAATTGTGAAAAAAGCGTGTGATTGTTGACATGCCGCCTTTGTATCCCGTTATAATGGCGTTGAGAGGATGTGGAAGACTTTGTCGTACACCATTTATTTAGTTGAAGATGAACAAAACTTAAATGAACTTTTAACCAAATATTTAGAGAGTGAAAATTGGAATGTCTCCTCTTTTTTAACGGGAGAAGCGGCACGTGAGGCAATGAACAAGCCGCCGCATCTATGGATTTTAGATATTATGCTGCCTGATACAGACGGCTACACACTCATTAAAGAAATCAAAGCCGCATCACCTGACGTACCGGTCATTTTCATTTCAGCACGTGATGCGGATATCGATCGTGTCCTCGGCTTAGAGCTGGGAAGCAGCGATTATATTGCGAAACCATTTCTTCCGCGTGAGCTCATCATTCGTGTGCAAAAGCTGCTGGAGCTTGTGTATAAAAACAGTGATACCCCGCAGCAAAGCGTCACACACGTTTCCTCCTATATCATTCATGAGGACGTCAGAGAGGTTTACGAAGGGGATCAGCTGATTAACTTAACGTCTAAGGAATTTGACTTATTGCTTTTATTTACACATCATCAAGGACATGCTTTTTCTCGTGAAGATATTCTCATCAAAATTTGGGGACACGATTACTTTGGGACAGATCGTGTTGTCGATGATCTTGTCAGACGGCTGCGTAAAAAAATGCCTGACTTAAAAGTCGAGACCATTTATGGATTTGGCTATAGGATGCTAAAGGGATGAAGAATAAACCGCTCGCCTTTCAAATTTGGGTCGTCATCTCTGGCATTTTGCTGACGATTTCGATTGTCCTGATCATTTTATTTTCAAATACATTACGTAACTTCTTCACGAATGAAATATATAAAAACATCGAAAACGAGCAGCAGGTGTTAACAGAATACCCTTTGAATCGAGATGGCTCGCCAAAATCGACACCAGAAAATCGCTCGGTTCAGCACATTCTGATCCCGTCCGATGAATTAAATCAAATGGCGCAGTTTTTCCCGCATGCATTTATTGAGAAAGTGCAATCCTTTGTGAAAAAACAAAAAAGCGCAACGAAGCGCTACTCAGAAGAAGTGAATGGCCAGCATATCTTTTTTGTGATCAAAAAGGTATCAACAGGTAATACACAATATATTCTCTTGTCCTATGCACCGGACTCTTATCGAGATGACTTGTCCTTTACGCTGTTTAAACAGCTGATTTTGATTTTAGGCACTGTTATTTTACTTAGCTGGATTCCATCTATTTGGCTTGCCCGCTACTTATCCCGTCCGATCGTTGCGTTTGAAAAGCATGTGAAGCGGATTGCCCAAGAAGACTGGGACGATCCGGTGATTGTTGACCGGCAAGATGAAATCGGCAAGCTCGGTCATACAATTGAAGAAATGAGACAAAAACTCATTCAAAAGGATGAAACTGAACGAACACTTTTGCAAAACATATCACATGATTTAAAGACACCTGTTATGGTCATCCGCGGCTATACGCAGTCCATTAAAGATGGTATTTTTCCTAAGGGAGATCTTGAACAAACGGTGGAAGTCATCGAAGGTGAAGCGGAAAAGCTTGAGAAGAAAATCAAGGATTTGCTGTACTTAACAAAGCTTGATTATTTATCAAAACAACATCCCGCGCATTCCTCCTTCCTCGTGAGTAATACGATGCTGGAAGTAGTTGACCGTATACGCTGGTCGAAAAATGAATTGCAGTGGAACGTGGACTTAGATGATGAGGCTACACTTGAAGGCGATCCAGAACAATGGAGCAAATTATTTGAAAATGTCCTAGAAAATCAACTTCGCTACGCAAAAAATAAAATCGACATTCATATAAAGCAGGAAGAGGATCAAATCCGCATTGTCATTCGTAATGACGGCCCTCCAATTGAAGAACATATGCTATCCAACCTATACGAACCTTTTAGTAAGGGAAAAAAGGGCGAATTCGGTATTGGATTAAGCATTGTCAAACGAATTCTTTCAATGCATCAAGCGTCCATATCTATTGAAAATGATGATCTAGGTGTACGTTATACAATCACTGTTCCAAAGAAGAGACTGTAGGTTTTTGACCGCAGTCTTTTTTTAGATGAATGAATACCCATTGAAATCACGGTATGTGGCCTTGATCTTCTTGCCAGCTTGGTACATCCATTTCTTTTCAATTGTTGTTTCTTTCGGCATTTTGACTTTTTCTACTTGAATTCCCTTTGTTCGCAATCGTCTAATCATATCATCGATTTCTCTCATGGAACATCATCCTTTCACATTTTTTGACCAGTTGGTCACCTTACTTTATAATATAAAGAATTACACTGTAAAAAACAAGTTACAATCTGATTAATTTTTGAAAACTTTCGTCGTTTATGACCGATAAGTCATATCTCTTTGCGCACGTTTCCTAAGACATTTGCCTCTCGGTAAGAAAGGATGACCTTCATATTGAAAAAGAAAGAAAAAATGATCATTGAGGCCGGCATGAAATTATTTGCCAGCAAAGGCTACAATACAACGTCTGTTCAGGAAATTGCGGATGAATGCCATATATCAAAGGGTGCTTTTTATCTTTACTTTAAATCAAAGGAAGCCCTGCTCATTTCGATCTTGCATTACTATTACGATAAGGTATTTACCCGGATTCACGAGGTTCAAACAGAAGGGGGGACACCAAAAGAAGCCTACCGCAAACAGCTCACCGTCTATTACGATAATATTTTGCAGCAAAAGGATTTTATTAAAATGCAGCTGAGCGATCGAGCCCTTCCATTAAATGAAGAAACGCAGCAGCTCGCAAAACAAATCAGACTTGCAACGATCCAGCTGCACATTGATAACATTAAACAGGTGTATGGGGATGCTGCGATTCCTTATATGGCGGATCTTTGTTTGGCGATCGAGGGCATGAGTCACGTTTATTTTGAGCTTGCGATTTTATATGATTTTCAGCTGGAGGCAGAAATACTTGCCACAACCATGATTCACCGTATCGATGATTTGATGGGCGGCATGATGAAGCGAAAAGATCTTCCGCTCATTTCCGTAGATCAAGCGAGCGATTGGTTTGGCCCTATTTATGAACGGTCATTTGACCCGCTGACAGAATCTCTGTTAAAAGAATTAAGAGGGCTGGCAGAAGAACGCTATGAAGTGAAAGACGCCCCTGATTTATTTGAAGCAATTGGCATTTTAGAAAATGAATTAAACAAGCAAAAACCTAGACAAGTCATTGTCAAAGGCATGCTTTACCAACTGAAACTATACGCGCCGCTTCAATCCATCTCTGAAGCAATCTTACGCACATTGAAAGAGGATCACTTATAAAACCCAGGGCAGTCCCTGGGTTATGCTTGTGATAAATAATTAAAATCTTTTTCTGTCATCGCAGGAAGTTTGTTGGCTTGAATTCTGTTTAGCAGGTTATCTACATATCTTTGAATCGCGAGCATGTCACGAGGAAAATCAAATTCAAATTCTTCTTCTACTGACATCGTGTCCATACAATACGAGCAATTCGGTTTAAAGCCAAGCATATCGTTATTGAAACTTAACACATCTTCATACGATTCTTCTGACAGTTCAAAATGAGAGATTAAACATACATCAATATGATTTCCAGCGTGCGGCCGCCTTTGATCAAGATATAACAAAAAGGCCGACTCCTCAGAGTCCTGCGAGATTACTTGAAAGAATTCTACATCACGTGTTCGTAACCATCTGATAAATCTTGTATGTAACGTTCTCAACAAACATTCACCCCATCATTTTTCCAATTGAAAAACCAGAGGCCGCCGCCCCTGGTTTCTTATTTTGCTTTCGGTGTCACCATTTCTTCTGGTTTCACAAACTGTTCAAACTGCTCTTCTGTTAGCAGCTCTAATTGAAGTGCTGCTTCTTTTAACGTTAATCCTTCTTTATGAGCAAGCTTGGCAATTTTCGCTGCATTTTCATATCCGATGTGCGGGTTAAGTGCCGTCACAAGCATCAATGAATTTTTCAGGTTTTTCTCGATTGTTTCTAGGTTCGGTTCAATTCCGATCGCACACTTGTCATGGAATGAGTTCATGCCGTCAGCGAGTAACTCAACTGATTGCAAGAAGTTATAGATGATGACCGGCTTAAATACGTTGAGCTCAAAGTTTCCTTGGCTTGCTGCAAAACCGATCGTTGCATCATTCCCCATGATTTGCGCTGCAATCATCGTTAACGCTTCACTTTGGGTTGGGTTGACTTTCCCTGGCATAATAGAGCTTCCTGGCTCATTTTCAGGAATGATCAATTCGCCAATTCCGCAGCGCGGACCACTTGCAAGCCATCTTACATCATTGGCAATTTTCATTAAATCAGCCGCAAGTGCTTTTAGGGCACCGTGTGCATACGTAATTTCATCATGGCTTGTCAGCGCATGGAATTTGTTTGGTGAAGAATTGAAGGTTTGACCTGTCAGCTGGCTGATCTCTTCAGCCACGTATTTACCAAACTCGGGATGTGCGTTAATTCCTGTACCAACAGCGGTTCCGCCAATCGCAAGCTCTCTCATTTTTTCCGTTGATTCTAGAATCATTTCTTTTGAACGATCCAGCATGTAAACCCAGCCGCTAATCTCTTGGCCAACTGTAAGCGGTGTTGCATCTTGCAGATGCGTACGGCCGATTTTGACGATCTCTTGGTACGCTTTTGCTTTCTCATCAAGTGTGGCTCTTAACTGGTCAATAGCAGGTACTAATTTTTTGTACACAGCTAAAACGGCTGCCACGTGCATAGCCGTTGGGAATGTATCGTTTGAGCTTTGACTACGGTTTACATCATCATTCGGATGAATGCTAAGCTCACTATTTTTATCTTTCAAGTAAGCAGTTGCTCTATTTGCAACGACTTCGTTCATGTTCATGTTACTTTGTGTTCCACTACCTGTTTGCCATACAACAAGCGGGAAATGCTCGTCGTACTTTCCGCTGATAATATCATCACATACAGCTGCAATGGCTTCTGCTTTTTCACTTTCAAGGTTACCAAGACGTTCGTTGGCAATGGCTGTGCTACGCTTCAGAATTGCAAACGCATTCACAACTTCCTTTGGCATTTTCTCAGAACCGATTTTGAAATTTTCTTTGCTTCGTTGTGTTTGTGCACCCCAGAACTTGTCCTTTGGCACCTTGATTTCGCCCATTGTATCTTTTTCGATTCTAAATTCCGTCATTATGTATCCCTCCATAGCTTCTCATCACTCAACTCTATTCTATACAAAAAACGAAAATCCTTTAAGCGTTTTCAATTAAAATTTTATCTTTATTTTAATTTTAGTTCAATATAAACACGAACATCTTTCGAATATTTGTATTTTGGGTTCGTTTTCCCATAATCCTTTGACGTATACGTCACCTCATAATGCTTGTCAAACGACTGTAGAATACGGTCAATCTCCTCTTTTGTTCCTGCTAAACGAATTTGTGCCATCTTGTTTCCTCCAAAACCCTCATTCTTTCTTTTACCACAAAATAATGTAACACAGAATATTGTTTTTTCAAGCAGGTAATGCTAAGAAAAAGATGTTAGGCGGGTGATCCTTTTGAATCAGACTCCACTGAAAGAACACTTATACGATAATCTCTCTGTCATTCTCCCGCAGTTAAAGGAAATGGACGATTTGATCCATGAGAAAAAAACGTTACCTCACGGACAAGTTGTTTACTATTTATACATTAAAGAAATGAACGATACCATGCAGATTCAAACCTTCTTAAAGCTGCTGCTGCAAGATCATACCTCTCTTACGAAAGAGAAGCTAGAATCCAATTTATCCATGATGACAACCCGTTCGGTGAAGACCTCTGAGGAATTGGTCAATGCCATTTTTCAAGGGCATTGTGTGGTGTTAATCAATGGATTTCAGCACGCTTATATTTTAGAAACGAACGGAACAAAGAAACGTAGTTTAGGCGATTCTACATCTGAAACAGTGGTGAGAGGGCCAAAAATTGGCTTTATTGAAGATTTAGACACGAACTTAGCTCTCGTAAGACAGCGCTTGAAAAACCCTGATCTCAAAACAGTCGACATGAAAATCGGGCAAAAGAAATACACCCAAGTGACCATCATGTACATTGACGGTACTGTTGAAACTTCTGTTTTAAAAGAGGTAAAAAAACGGCTCAAACAAGTCACCATTGATGATATACAAGACTCTGGCGTCCTTGAGGAACTCATTGAAGACAATGTGTATTCTCCTTTTCCGCAAATCCAAAACACAGAACGGCCAGATAAAGTTGCATCTGCTTTAAACAATGGGCGAGTCGCCATTTTTGTCGATCATTCACCTTTTGTTTTAATTGTGCCTGCTTCCCTCGCTACGATCATGCAATCACCTGATGATTATTATGAAAGATGGATCGCTGCCTCTCTCATTCGTTTGCTGCGTTTTACTTCCATCTTTCTTACGTTATTTTTATCAGCCATTTATATTGCTCTTGTGTCCTTCCATCAAGGTCTTTTGCCCACAGCGTTAGCCATTTCCATCTCAAGCACAAGGGAGAATGTCCCCTTTCCCCCTATTCTGGAGGCACTCATCATGGAGTTGACCATTGAGCTGTTACGGGAAGCTGGGTTAAGGCTGCCAAATCCGCTTGGTCAAACGATCGGACTTGTTGGAGGGGTTGTGATTGGACAGGCTGCGGTACAAGCTCATATTGTCAGCTCAATCATGGTAATTATCGTCAGTGTCATCGCACTTGCATCCTTTACCGTTCCTCAATATGGGATGGGTATGTCATTTCGCGTACTCCGCTTTGTGTCCATGTTTACTGCGGCTGCATTCGGTTTATACGGACTTGTGCTGTTCATGCTCGCACTACTGACACATTTGACTAGACAAAAAAGTTTTGGCACTCCATACTTCTCGCCAGATTTTGTGTTCAGCTATACAAACGAAGATAATTCCATCATTCGATTGCCTTTGAAAAACCAGAAGAAAGGAGAACGACATGGTCAATCATAAAGAGTCGATCACAAGCTATCAGGCAAGTGCCATTATTACGAATACCACTCTAGGCGCAAGTATGATGATTCTGCCAAGATCAATGGCTCAGGCTGCGCATACACCTGACGGCTGGATTGCACTCTTATTGATGAGTGCCATTTACATTGTGTTTATTTTTGCGAATGTGCTCATGATGAAAAAGGTTCCCTTCTCCTCTTATTATGACTATACAAACGAAGGGCTTGGGAAATGGATTGGCGCTCTTGCCAACCTTTTGATCATTATTTATTTTCTTGGCGTCGCCAGCTATGAAGTAAGGGCCATGGCGGAAATGGTGAAGTTCTTCCTGCTTCAAAACACACCTGTAGCTGTAACAATGCTCAGCTTTATTTTGGTCGGTTTTTATCTTGTGGTTGGTGGGATTGGTGATTTTGCCAGGCTATGTCCTTTTATTCTCATTGTTACACTCATCATCTTATTTATTGCCTACGGACTCAGTGTACAAGAATTTAAGTTAGATAACCTCAGGCCAGTTTTAGGAGAAGGCTTCTCTCCTGTTTTCAATTCCTTTAATGCTTCGGCCATTTCGTTTGTCGGCATTGAAATGATGCTATTTATGCCTGCCTATATGAATACTCAAAAACACACCTTTGCTTATGGAACAGTCGGCTTTTTGATTCCTGCGATCATTTATATTTTCACCTATATTCTTGTAGTTGGTGCACTGACTGTAAAAGAAACGGCTACATTAACTTGGCCGACCATTGCATTATTTCAATCATTTGATATTCAGGGAATCTTTATTGAACGAATTGAATCCTTTCTGCTGATCGTATGGCTTGTTCAGCTTTATACGAGCTTTGTAGGGTATACGTTTTTTGCTGCAATTGGAGTATCCAAGCTGACGAAGTTTCCTAAAAAAGTCGTGCTCGCCTTGATGGGGATTGTGATCTACTTTGCCGCCATTTACCCAAAGGATGTTGATACAGTTCGAGATTATTTAACCTATGTGAACAACCTATTTTTCCTTTTATTCGGCATACTCCCGTTTCTCTTATTCATCATTGTGTTTTTCAAAAGGAGGCGGAAAGCAACATGAAAAAGAAAGCGACTCTTGCTTTCCTGACGCTCATTCTATTAAGTGGATGCTGGGATAGTACAAATATTGAGGAGCTCAACATGGCAATTGGATTTGCTGTAGATAAAGGAGATCACGGAGATAAACTAAAGCTGTCTATGCAAGTTCTCGTTCCTCAAAAAATTGATCAAGAAACGAGCGTAAAAGACCCCACGAAAATCATTGAAACAAGCGGTGATTCCGTGCACCAAATTTTTCGCACAACAGCCCTAAAAACTCACCGCATTTTCGCTCCGCAGCTAAGAGTTTATTTATTTTCTCAGGAGCTCATCAATGAGAATGATTTCGATTTGGTCATTAATCAATTCATTCGAGATAATGAAACACGAAGAGGAAGTCTTGTCTTTATGACATCTGAGAAGCCTGGGGACATGCTAAAAATCAATGACAACGGGCAGCCAGCTTCATCCACTTTATACGACATTTCGGGAAATACAAAAACGACCATTCTCATGTTTAAGCCCGTCTCATTAGGAGACATTTCTTCTGCCATGCAAAACAACGTATCCTTTGCCCTTCCGAAAGTCAGTGTCGATCAAGGCAAATTAATGTTGAAAGGTGCCTCTATTATTAAAAACAAACGATTTCACACCAGCATCTCTCCGTTAGCGGTGCAGTCATACAACCTATTAACTGGGGATGGAAAGGGCGGAGTAATTGAATTTCAATATGATCAAAGCACCTATTCTTTTGAGATTTTTAAACTTAAACACAACATTGAGACCCATAGATCAGCCAGTGGCAAATATCGATTTGATGTGTCTGTCCAGCTCGATGGGAGGTTATCTGAGGACTGGAATGTGCGTGAAAACTCATTTAATGAGAAGTATCTCCAAGAGATTGAGGGAGTTCTAAAGCATCGGTTAGAAAAGAACGTGAAAGATTTCATTGAGGAATTACAGCACGAGATCAAAGCAGATATTTGTGGATTTTATCAAAAAGCGAAGATCGCGTATCCAAAAGATTTTGGAAAAGAAGAAAAGAATTGGGATGAGATTTTTAGTGAATCGGACATTCACTACAAGACAAATGTGAAAATCCGTGACTTCGGGACTAAGGGCGCAACACAATCCTTATAGAGTATGTTAAAATGGTAAGAAAAAAAGGGTGTCAATCATGAAACGAGCTTTACTTTCGGCCGGCATTCTATTTTTGATTTTAGGAATACTTCTCTTAATCATTGTATTCATGCAATCAAAAGAAGATTTCTTCATTGAAGCCGACAGCTTTACGAGCACATTTTTGATCGTGATTTATTATGGACAAACCTCTGCGCTCCTTCTTATTGGAGGCGGTTTATTCGTTGGGCTTTCACAGATCATTGATTTGCAGGAAAAAAAAGCGGCAGTGGCAAAGGAGAGCGTAAAGCTATTATCCGAGATGAAGAAAACCCTGGAAGACAAATCGGCCGAGGAGCAGGAGGCTTTTCCAGTTCCTGAGCTCCATCAACTATCCGAACGTCCGATCACAGGACAGAAGGACTAATTTCCAGCATGTTCTAGCAGCTTTCATTTGAAAGCTGTTTTTTTATTGTATCAGCTTATGGCGATGTGCATACACAGCCGCTTGTGTTCGATCTTCTACATCAAGCTTTGAAAGAATGTTGGTAATATGCGTCTTCACCGTTTTAATTGTAATAAATAATTCCTCGGCAATGACCTTATTCGATTTCCCATCTGCAATCAGCTTCAATATTTCCATTTCTCTTGCTGTTAACGAATCGTGCAGGATTGACCCATTTGATGAATGACGGAGTTTGTTCATGACCTTTCCGGCCACTTTTGATTCAAGCCTTGGTTCTCCAATACTGGCAGACCTAATGGCATCAGCAATTTCTCCTGCCTTCGATGTTTTTAATAAGTAGCTTAAAGCACCAGCCTCAATTACCGGATAGACTTTATCATCATCAATAAAGCTTGTCAGAACGATAATTTTGGCATTTTCGATTTCCTGACAAATTCTTTTCGTTGCTTCGATGCCATCCATTCCTTCCATGACAAGATCCATTAAAATCACGTCTGGCTTTAATTCAACCGCTAGCTCTACTCCTTTTTGTCCATCTGACGCTTCACAGATGACTTCAATATCAGCCTGTGCCTCTAAAAAGGCCGCAAGCCCCATTCTCACCATTTCATGATCGTCAATTAAAAGCACTCGAATCATCGAACGTTCTCTCCTTTTCCTTCATCAAAAATGGGAACCTTCACATCAATTTGTGTTCCTTTTCCCTCAAAAGACATAATCTCTGCGACACCGCCCACTTCACTTGTTCTTTCTCGAATCGATTCAAGTCCATAGGAGGCCGTCTTTACATGATCGGTTTGAAAACCAATACCATTGTCGATAATCTTCAGCTGAACTTGACGATTTCTAATGAGCAGACGCACAGTCACCTTTGTCGCCTTTGCATGCCTAAACACATTTGAAAGGGCTTCTTGAACAATTCGGAACAAATGGTCCTCCACCCCTTTAGATAGCGGGACATCATCTTCTATCTCCCAATCAATATCAATTGGCTGCTTTGCCTGGAATTCATTGAGCAGCTCGATCAAGCCTTTTTTCAAGTCTTTTCCTTCTAGCGTGATCGGCCTTAGATGCAGAAGAAGTGCACGCATCTCATTTTGTGCATCGCCAGACATTCGTTCGACAAGACGCATTTGCTTTAAAATTTTTTCATCTTTTTCCTTCATTCCTTCAAGAATAGCAGAGGTCATCATGGAAATCGCAAATAACTGCTGGCTGACCGCATCATGCAGTTCACGTGCTAGACGCTGACGCTCTTCTGAGACAACTGATTTCTTCATTTGAACCTGCCATTCAGCCCGTTCATTTGAGAGCTTTTGTAAGGAGGCTACTTGCCCTTCCACCCGTTTCGCCATCTCATTTAATTGATCGGCTGCCAAACCAATTTCATCGTCACCTAAAGACGCAGTCTGTACGCAAAATTCCCATTTTCAAACTTTAATATCGACTCCACAAGCTGATCTAGCCGCTTCTTATGCTGATAGCCAAACATATGACCTGCCGAAACGCCAATGACAAGACTAATGATGAGTAAAATACAAAAAAATGGGATGCCGAACCAGCGGGAAGAGAGCAGAATCATCGGGTCAAGATGATAATAAAAAAACATCGGCAGCGTCGTCATGATGACAACACCGAGCGAGATACCTACTGCAAGACGAACAGATTGCCACTGGATGCCTAAATGCAGTTTCCTCATAAATACCTCACATCCACATCACCAATCAGTAGAGAGATGGAAATTTTCACTTTTCGTTTGCTGTCATCGTAATCATTGGTCATCACATACACTTTACTGCCGAAACCGCTTCTTTTTTCATCAATGATTTTCATATCACCAATTGCGGCGGAAGCACTCACACACACTTCAATATCCTGCGGTACGTAAATATCCACATCTCCAATGAGTCCGCTGATGACGATGGTGCTTTCTTCTTCTGCAATGATGGCTTTTGATAAATCGATTTTGACGTCACCAATAAAGCCTGAAATCGTCAAATCACTTAATTGAAAAGGCTTTTTCATCAGTCTGACTTCACCAATAAAAAAGTCATGCTCTTTGCGCGGCTTTATTTGTCTCTTTGATTTCTTTTGGTCACTCTTTTTTTCAAGATCGACTTTCAGGGAAGGTTTTTCTTCCTCTTTTTCCTCTTTGTCGACATCAAAAACTGGTTTGTTCTTCAATAAACGGTAACCTGCATAGATCAAAAAGGCAGCAAATAAATACCCTGTTAAACTAAATGTGATGTTTAGTAGAAACTTTAAGAAAAGAAAGCCGGCAAAAATATAGGAAACTGAACCGAGCCAACGTTTGGAGCGTGAGTGCAGCCAATAGCCAGCTAGAGCAAAAAACACTGGCCAAAACAGATCTGCTCCGATCCCAATAATTTTGAGAAATAGATTGATACCAAAAATCACAACAATGATGCCTAAAATTTGATTTCTTGAAAAACGCAGTTGACTCGCCTCCTTCCTTTCTTACGTTTATTACTGTAGTTTTAGGTTTCCACTTGTCATCTCAATATCGACTAAGTGTGTCCCTTTTCCTCGTATGCCCGTAAAGCCTCGACCCTCACTATCCACTTGATCAAAGTTGTACGAATGATTGATACTTCCACTTGTTTTTTTTCCTTGAACTTTAAAGTCTCCGTCATCTGGCAAATTAAATTTCGCACTGCCTGATGTCATATGAAAAAAGACAGGCGACTCAATTGTATCGAAACTGGCAGTCAATCTACCACTTGTCATGCCCAATTGCAGCTGTCCTTTTACATCTTTAATATCGGCACGACCCGATGTTGCACCAATGTCACTATCCTCTGCGTCGATATGAGACACTGCGAGTCTGCCGGATGTAGCTTTGATTTCCACACGCTTTGCTGAGAAATTCTCAGCTGTCAGGCGTCCGCTCGTTGATTTGAGCGTCACATCTTGAAGAGACAGCTTCCCTTTACCATCTATCTCACTTACACCACTTCCACCCGTAATCTTCACATTTTTATGATAATCTGTTGGAATTTTAATTAAGAGTTCTCCTTTTTCAAATTGAGAGAAAAACAAGAACCCTTTATTTTCAGCTCGTATCTTGAATGTATCGCCTGTTTGCTCCGCATACATCTTTCCATTTCCATTGACAACAGATACGGTAATATCGGAACGATTTTCAGGCTCCACCTTTACGCGAAATCGAGAAAGAGAGACATCCAATTGATCAATCTCTTCTTTTTTCGCTGAGGCGGTTGTCACCGCTTTGTCACGGGAGAAGCTCAAGTGAAAGAGATCTTTATTTTTGAAAAGCATTCCAATCATCAAAAAAACACCAACAAGTATACAAATTAGGCCGATTAACCTTTTCATTTATACCATCCCTTTATCCTTTGACCTTTTTATTATAAGGAAAAGCGAAACAGAAAGAAATCAAATATCGGAAGAAATAACCTGCTTTTCTTCCGATTTGACACATTTTCCTTAGTTTGTTTGCTGCTCGGGCATTTTCTCCAGCTTAAGCTTCTGCCATTCTTTTTCAACCTCATCTGCGTAATCGAAATGTGCATAGGTACCCTGCTCCGCAAATTGTGCATAGCTACCTGCTTTTGTCTCCATTTCTTCTATACGATTCTCCATCCTTAGAAATTCCTTATATGCACTTTCACTGTCTACTTTATTAATAGATTCGTTCATGTGCTGCTTTGCCTGTGCGGCATTTGCTCTTGCAATAAGCACCTGCTTCTTGTCTTTCACATCACGCAGCTTTGTCTCTAAATGCTGCAATTGTTCTTTCAGCTCTTTCGACTGTTTCACAGATTGCTGATAGGCATCCTGATACTCCTTGTGCTTTTCTTCAAAGTACTTCATTTCTGTGAGTGCTTTTCGTGCAAGCTCTTCTTCTCCCGCATGAAATGCTAACTCAGCTTGCTTCTTTCGCTTACCAGCAAATGCTTCAGTTTCATCCGCCTTGCGCAGGAAGCCTTGCTGAATGGTTTGCTGTTTGATGATCGCATGTTTCGCTTTGGCAATATCATCTTCCATATCACGTACGTATTGATTCAGCATGACACGTGGATTCTCCAATTTATCTAAGCCTTCATTGACTGTTGCAACAAACATATCTCTTACTCTTCTTAATACCATTTGATATTCCTCCCCTTATTTTTTCTTTAAAAAGTCTTCCCATTCTTGATCAAATGACGTGTGAAGGGGTTCCTCCATGTTCGAGGCCGCGTTTGGCTCCATATATGACCTGCCTGATGACTCCTTGGCTGATTCACCATTTAGCATCTTCCAGCCAAAGTAGAGAAGTGCCCCAGCACATGCAATCCCGAGTAAAAATGGCAGAGATTGCACAACGAGCAGTACGCCAATGACCGTTAGGATGACACCTGCGGTTTTACCGCCTTTATCATATTTTTTTACACCTACATAGATGAGCCACGCCCCAATAAGAGTTGGGATCAGCCCTCCGAGTGAACCACCAAAGAAGATGGATAAACCGACAAACATAAGAATCGAACCGAAGATTGTTTTACCTGTTATTTTCATCTTCATGCCTCCTTTCTTGCTCCTTGCTTTTACTATAGTCAAAATAGAAAGCCGGCAAAACGTGTTACAGATTGATCTTTGATTGCGACCAGAGTCGTAACTTTGCTCAGACTGACCGTTTGACTGCAACAAAAAAGCACCCTTCGAAAAGAAGAGTGCCTTCCCCTTATTTAGAACGAAACACATCTGCACTTCGTTCATATTCAACATCAGCTTCACCGAGCCGATGATTCACAATACGTGCAGCTGCAAATAAATAGTCGGATAGACGGTTGACATATGTGAGCGTAACTGGTGGAATCTCCCCTTGCTTTGCTAGTGTCACAATATGCCGCTCTGCTCTTCTGACCACTGTTCGCGCCACATGTAAGAAGGCAGCACCTTGCTGACCGCCCGGTAAAATAAATTTGGTCAGCGGTGAGGCTTCTTCTACGTACACGTCCATTCTTTGCTCAAGGGCTGCTACAGATGCTTCTGTTAATTTGCCTTCTTTACGTGGCTTCACCGCTGCCAAATCACCGCCGCAGTCGAACAGCTCATGCTGAATGACGATCAGCTCTGACAGAATATCTTGAAACAATTCGCCATGCTGCCGTAAGCTTGCATGTGCAAGGCCAATGAAGCTATTCGCCTCATCTAACGTACCGTACGTTTCTACTCTAATATCATCTTTATCAGCTCTCCCACCAATCAAACCTGTTTGGCCTTGATCCCCGGTTTTTGTATAAAGTTTCATCGGTTCTCCTCCTTGTGCATTGCTTTGTCCTTTTAGTATACCCTGAAGTTGAAAAGATGTATTTGTTTCATTATGAAACATTTTTGTTCAAAACTCCCTCAATCCCACTATATATGTTGAATGATGAAACATCACACTTTATAATAAATGAAAGCGCTTTTTAATCATGACAGACGGGTGGGATCTACGTGGTTTTACAAAATAAAGTAGCGATCATTACAGGTGCAAGCAGAGGAATTGGCCGCGCCATTGCGGAGGCACTTGTCAAAGATGGGGCTCGTGTTGTTCTGAGTGGAACGAATGAAGTGTTACTGCAAAACGTTTGCTCCTCTCTGAATAAAGAAGGAAAGCGAGCCATTCACGTGGCAGGTGATGCTAGTTTACCAGAGACGGCGGCTTCCCTAGTGGAGCAAGCGAAAAAGCATTTTGGACAGATTGATATATTGGTGAACAATGCAGGAATCAATTTGCGGAAATCAACAGTCGATACATCAGTTGATGAATGGAAGAGATTGATCGATATTAATTTGACTGGTACGTTCCTTATGTGCCAAGCTGTCATTCCTGACATGATCAAACAGCAAAGCGGTAAGATTGTCAACATGAGTTCCACAACCGGCAAAACTCCTCATCACAATGCATCACCAGCTTACGGTGCATCAAAGGCCGGCATCAATTATTTAACGATGCATCTTGCCAAGGAATTAGCAGAGCATCATATCCACGTGAATGCTGTCTGTCCTGGACCAATTGAAACAGACATGAGCAAGCAGTGGAGTAATGAATATCGCCATTCTGTTTTAGAAAGAATTCCCCTGAAAACGATTGGAACACCGGAGCAAGTCGCAAATGTCGTCACATTTTTAGCATCTGACCGGTCAGATTTCATCACAGGAGAAACACTCAATATGAACGGCGGAACGTATATGAATTAAACAAAAAGAGCCTCAGTCCAAACTATTTGGGCAGAAGCTCTACTTTTTTGCCCATATTAGAACTATTTAATGGTGAAATCATTACCTATACAATCGGTTCAAGACCTGTTTATTCCCTCGTCTCAACGATGCTTCACCAGACATTCATCCGTTTGGATGATGAGGAGAAACCGATGATCCATTCCGATCAAGGGTGCATGACACAGAGTATGTCACGAAAAGGCAACTATTACGATAACGCAGCTATCGAGAACTTCTTCGGGATTTTAAAATCTGAATTTCTATACCTAAAAGAATTTGAGAGCATCGAACACTTTAAGCAGGAACTTGAGCAATATATTGACTACTACAATCAAAAACGAATAACGACAAAACTAAAAGGCATGAATCCGATACAATATCGGACCATGCCTCGAAAAGCTGTTTAATAAAAACCCGTGTCTAAGTTTAAGAGGTCACTTCAAACTTGAACTTGAAGGCTCTTTTTCTTTTAATATTGATTTTCTCTAGTACCAGAAAGCATAATGGCCTGTCTAATGGCTTCTTCCATACTTGCAGAATCGGCCTTTCCTGTCCCTGCAATATCAAATGCAGTCCCATGATCGACACTTGTACGGATAATAGGCAGGCCTACCGTAATGTTCACGCCTGATTCTAAGCCAAGCACCTTAATTGGTCCATGCCCTTGATCATGATACATCGCCACGACGATATCAAAATCACCTCTTGTTGCTCTAAAAAACAGGGTATCTGCTGGAAACGGCCCAAATACTTGAATCCCCTCCCCCTGTGCTCGTTCAACTGCTGGTATGATTTTTTCCTCTTCTTCTCCGTTTCCAAAAAGACCATTCTCCCCGGCATGCGGATTAATTCCGCACACAGCAATCCTAGGTGCAGAGATCCCAGAACGGACGAGGGTATCATGAGCCAGTTTAATCGTCGTGTATACACGCTCAGAATTGATTTTTAAAATGGCATCCATTAACCCAATGTGTGTGGTCACATGTACCACCTTTAAATTAGGGGCTGCCAGCATCATCGCATAATCTTCCGTATCCGTCAGATCAGCTAAAATTTCTGTATGTCCTGGATACATATGCCCTGCCTTATGAAGCGCTTCTTTGTTTAACGGAGCTGTACAAATGCCATCAATTCTACGGTCATTCGCAAGTGTAATAGCTTTTTCAAGATATCGAAAAGCTGCATTCCCTGCTTCTTTTGAAATGTCTCCTACTGGAATCTGGCCGGTTAACAGCTTGAGGTCAAGGCAGGGAACTGCTCCAGCTTTTACTTGCTCCGCTTCCTCGGGTTCTGTGATACTTACAATCTCCACATTTGTATTCACAAAGTCTTTCGCCCTATTCAATATAGTGGTGTCCCCGATTACAAATAGAACGGCTTCTTCATGTAGACGGCTTTGCTGGAAGGCTTTTAAAATAATTTCAGGACCAACGCCAGCCGCATCTCCCATCGTTACAGCAATGATTGGTTTTGACATTCGTCTTCCCCCTCTATGTTTTTCAGCACTTCTACCGCATGGAGCACTGAATCTTTTTGACCGTATGCCCCAGCTTTCGTGACCGCATATAATTTGGTATCAACGAGCTGTCCAAGCGGGATGCCGGGTTCAATTTCTTTCAGAAGCCGAATACCTCCTGCTCCAAGCTCATGACAAATCGCATGTGCTGTATCTCCGCCAGTTAAAAAGAGGCGTTTCACCCCTGTTAATTCAACAATGTCTTTCGTGATCATTCCAAGACAGACGGACAAGGTACTTCCTACTTCTTGTCTTGTCAGTCCTTTTGCTTTGCCGTATGCCAGCATCTTTTCAACGATTTCTGGCCTTGCGTCCGTATAAAGAAGAATGTCTTCATCCTGACGCGTGAGCAGCTGATCTAGGATTGATTTCCTTTCCCATGCTTCACGGCCGTTTAATACATTCAGCGGGTTCACTTTCACCTCAAGACATTCATGTTTTTCTCTTAAGTAAGCAAACTGCTCATTTGTTTTTTTGGAAGCACTTCCTGATACAATGAGGACAGGTTCATGTTTTTTAGAACGAGAAGCGCTTCGGTTCTTAGCGACATAGGCTGATAATGCGCTAGCCAGTCCGGCTGAGCCGACCCATAGCACTCTTTGATCCATCTTCATAAACAATTCAACAATCTGAGTTAAATCATTGTTCGTTTCTGCATCACACACAAACCATTGATGACCATGTTTCAATAAGGATGAAACCTCATCACTCGTTTCGTTTAGCTCTGCATTGACCGCCTGTTGAGATAGATTTCTTGGTCTAACGTTTGTCTGCTCGTCAATTAAGTCTGAAATGCTGGATGTCAGGACAGGCGTTTTCGGGTCCTTTGCTGCCTCTGATAGATGAACAGGCATTCCCTCCACATAATGAATGCCATAAGCGGTAGATCTTTTCGCATCCGGGTAGGCAGGTGCGATGACGGCCGCATCAAACCGGCCAATATCCATCAGTGCCTGAAGTTCAATTCCTATATTTCCTCTTAATGTTGAATCTATTTTTTTAAAGAAAAGGTGCGAATTCTCTTGGAGAAATGGCTGCACCACTTGACTAACCTCATTGTACGCTTTTTCGGAAGACATACTTCGTGAATCTGTATCTACAATCAGTACGTCCTCCTCCTTGTACCTGTCGATGTCATCAACTGACGGCTGGAACAGCACAGATGCTTTTAAGCCCGTTTTCACAAATTGAACGCCTGTATCGTTTGCGCCTGTTAAATCATCCGCCACAATGATCACCTTTTGCTCTAGGTTCGCTCCTTTTTTTAATAGATCGTTTGTCATTTAGACACCTCGGTCTCATTGCATATTATTCCTTTAGCTTTCTCCACAGCGTCGTACGGTTGATATTCAATCGCTTTGCTGCTTTTGATTGATTCATATTTTCTTCTTCTAGCACCGTTCTAATAATCAGTCTTTCAATCTCATCAAGCGTGCCATGTAAATAGGTGGACAGCTGTTTTTCTTCATTTTCAGAAGCAAGCTGATCAATCGCTGGCTTTGCTTGACTCAATGTGATATATCCGCTTTTTGTCGTCAGCACAAGTTCCTCCATCATACGTTTGAACTGCTGGACATTTTCTCTGAATTTCTGGTTTTGAAAGGCTTCAATCACATCTGCTGACAGCCCAACAACCTGCGTCCCATAAAGAGAATTCAGTTCGGCAATAAATAACCGGCTCATATCCTCAATATCTTCTGCCCGTTCAGACAACGGCGGGACATGAATTGTGAGCTCTTGTAAGCACGTATATAATTCCTCACTGAACGCTCCAGATTGAGTCAATTTGAACAAATCTACTGTAGAGGCAGCCATCCAGCGAATGTTCTGATGCTGATTAAGCAGCTGGTCGACAATAAGTGGCTGCATATCCATTGGGACACTATCAATGTCCTTAAGAAAAATCGTTCCTTTTTGGTGTATAGGAATCGTTTTTACGTCATCCAGTTCCGTCAAACTTCTGCAATGAACAGTCGTAAAGCTCTCATTTTTCCTCTCGCTCATTTGATGGATAGCGAAAGCAAGGCTTGATTTACCAGTTCCTTGTTCGCCATAAAGGCAAATAGACCGATCCGTTTGGCTGAACGCCTTTGCTCTTTTGATCACATCTTTCATTTTTGGACTCTGCTCGGTGAATAGAGCAAATGGATGCGCGGAATGAACAGGCGATGCAAGCGTCCATATACGATGACCCTCTCTATTGATGACATCAGAAGGCTTTTCAATCGTCACGAACATCTCGCCTTTAGATAACATACTTCCTTTAACATGCCACACTTGCTCCTGATTGGATATTTGAGAGTAGCCATTTTGTTTTCCTTCTCGAACCGCTTTCACTGCCGGTTCAAGCGCAGGACACCATGCCATCACATCGACATGAGAAGTAAACGGTGCAAACAATCCTTTTTCTGTCCATTGCTTCATTTGTTGATTGATAAAATGAAGCTGATTGTGTTGATCAATGATCAGCATACCTTTTGACTCTTGATCAATCATTTCACGAAAGAGGCGCTGCTCAGCTGTTGCCTCTTTATATAAACGATACATTTGTTTTGCTTGATGAAACGCTTCTTTGACAGATTCACGACCTGAGGTAATCAGCATACTTTGCATACCTAGCTCCTTAGCCGATTTATCTGTAATCACATCTCCCAGCACAACCTGTGTACCTTGTTCTTGTAATTGTTTTAAAAGATCCCATACTTCTTCCTCTTGCTGTATGGTGTAAATATCAATTTTAATCCCATATAACTCTCCAATGGTGCGTACACCTTGTGTAATATTTTCAAAGCCAACGACTGCTTTTTCCCCTTGATAATCTTTAATAAGTGTTAAGGCACGAAGCAAGTCGTAACCTGACACAGGGATATCAACCACTGGAATGTTGACATGCTTTTGTATGAGCGCAGCTGTTCCGCCCCGGCTCATAATGATATCCATTCCTTGAGCTTCTGCCTGTTCTGCAAGTTCAACACCAGACCTGAGGTCTCCGACTTCAAGCTGGAATGTGATATTTTTTTCTTCTTTGGCAAGGTCGATTAATACATCGCCCAATCCTTTATACGGCGCAATACCTAACACTTTTATGTTCATGAAAAGGACCCCCATTTTTTATCTCTTCATCGTGAGACACACCTTGAGGGAGTCCAAGCGATAGCAAATTGGGACAACCCTCCAAACATCAATTATAAATGAAGCAAATGAGGGTTACAATTCACGGAAAGAGGGACTCTTGGATTAAGAAGTATGATTTGCCCATCCTTCTGTCACACACACATATTTGATGGCCTGCCGATAATACGTAAACGCAATATGCAGCTTCCCATCTTTTCCTTCTGTGATGGATGGATATGAATACTCTCGATTTAATTTATCCTTTGAATTGTTGGTCATGGCATAGCCATCACCAATTTCAAGGTTACGTCTGATCGGCCATCTCACACCGTCATCCAGCGAGATCGCCAAAGTCATAGGTGCACGCGGCGTTCCCCAAAAAGCTGGGCGTGCCTCTGTATCAACGGCCGTGCGTGTATCGCCTTCATCTTCAATCTCGTCATATAAGGAAGCTCTTCTTTCTGTTTGATCATCTGCATTGATATGGTTATAAACGAGGGCGATATGACCATTATTGAGCACCGTAAATTGAATGGATGAATTATTGTTCGGCAGCTCTGTCGCCTTTGGCTCAGACCAAGTTCGTCCATGATCCACTGATCGGCTCATATAAATTGAATCAGCAAATCGGCTTCTAAAGAGGGCAAGCAGGGAACCATCTGCACACTTTCCAATATTCATATGAACACAGCCAGTACTGTTTGGTACGATGACCTCTTCCCACGACCTTCCTTGATCTGAGGAAATCTTCACAGCACTGACATCTCGGTTCCCTGTCCATTTGATGCCAGGAAGCGTCTTACAATAGAAGACGGGAAGGAGCCAATCCTCATTATCCAGTACAACAATAGGCTGACGAATAAACGTGCCCGGCTGATCAAATAAAGTGCCAATCTCTCCCCATGTCTCTCCTCTATCCTCTGATAAACGATATCTCACGATCGCCGTATCTTGATTTCCAGAAAGCTGTGCTGTGTAAAGCAGCCATAGCTTGCCACCTTTCTCTTGAAAAAGAACTGGATTTTGTTCAGAGCGTGTAGAATCATCGGAAAGCTTCACAGCCTTTGTCCATTGGTCACTTCCTTGCTTTAGTCTTGACATATAGATAGAAATATCAGGAATTCCCTCTTGCGTTCCGCCAAACCATACACATAGTACATCGCCATTATCCAGCTCTAATAGATTGGCCGCATGGTTTTGCACGCAATCTGTTGGTAGAAAGGCTTCTTTTTTCGCTGCGTCTTGTTCATTTTGTCGTAATATTCCATCTATTTTGATCGTAACGTCTTCATTTGTCATGATAATTCTCCTTTCAATTGTTGATCCTTTTTAGCGGGCGGGCTGAAAAATCGGTCAATCACCAGCACAATGAAAGGAATGATAATGGCAATATACATATTATCGATTCCAAATGGATTATCGAGTAAATACCAAACCGTCGTGGCAATGCCTGAGGCAGCAAGACCAATGGTCGCCCCTCTATTTGAATTAAAGTATGGCAAGTAAAAGCCCATTGCCGCTACTACAGCGATAGATGTTCGAAGCGCTCTTGTAAAAAAGGAAAGAGACAGAAGCTCAGGCGCAAGTGCTACCCCCACAAGAGGCACAATCCCGACGAGTACAGCCACGTACCGAGTCATCTTCATTCGCTGCTCCGGTGATGGTTTCATTTTCGGTACATAAAAGTCATCAATAAGCAACGTGGTCGTCGCAAGCGCAACCGTTGACACCCCGACAAAGATGGATGCCACAAGCGATGTCGCCACAATGGCACTTAGAACCGGATTCATATGCTGTAAAAAGACAGGAAATGCGTAAATAGGATCAATTTCTGGATACAAATAACGCGCGGCTACACCGATGACCCCAATCGCAATGGCGAGTGGTAAACAAAGCAGTGCCGCATAAAGCGTTGATCTCTTGGCCTCACGCTCACTTTTCGACGAGGTGATCGCTTGAATGATAAACTGTGTCGCAAAAATGGCCCCCATGTTCCCTATAAACCAAGCTCCGATCGTCCCCCAACCGATTGTGCCATCCCAAGTAAAGAAATGATCAGGCAGGGTTTGTTTCATTGGCTCAAAGCCTTTTGTTAAATAAAGCGCTACCCCTAGTGTAATTAAAACCCCCGCATACTTCACGATCGAATGAAGGATTGTGACCCATGCAACCCCTTTCATTCCTCCGAATGTAAAATAAAACGTACTCACAACCGCCGTAATGATTGCACAGGTCATTAAAGGAAGTCCAAGAATAGATGCAATGGCTGCTGAACCACTTAAATAGTTTCCTAGATTCACAAGGAGCAATGCTGCAATCATAATGACAGAAACCACTAGTTTCGTTGATTTGCCAAACTTCTGATTAATAATACCCGAAATCGTGTATTGTCCTGTTCGATAAAACTTCCCTACTAAGAAAAAAGAAAAGATAAAAAAGGCGATGGCTACTGTCACAACAGACCATGAAGCAGAAAGCCCGTGCGTAAATGCAGATTCTGCTGTTCCGACAGTGGATTTTGTCCCAATGAATTCACTCATTAACAAAATACCGACCACAATGGCTGGAAGTGACTTAGCGGCATTGTTAAATTCTGAATTGGACTTGCTGCGAAAACGCATCGTCAGCCAGGTTGTAAACAGAATATAGAGAATAATGACGATTAAAATAAATGTGATGACAGAACTGCTTAAGACATTCACTTAAAAATCCCCCTTTGTGTGCAAGCCGTGTGAAGCATCTTCTTATGTCCTATCCCAGTGACGTATGAAAAATTAAGCGTCGAGCAGTTTCATGTAGACCTGTTCAATGTCGGAGACAGACATTTGTTTCGGATTGTTGTCCATTAACCTCTTTACCTCTGAAGCTGCTTCAGCAAGTGCCGGCACATCCTCCTTCGACACGCCAAAAGCTTTGAGATGTTGAGGAATGTGTAAATCGGCTGTCCACTCTTCAATCTGATGAATTACATGCTCTGCAAGCGTATGCTTCGAGCCTGCCTCCTCTATCCCTATCACCCTTGCAACATTTTCAAGACGATCCATGATGTGATCTGCATTAAACGCCGTGACGTGAGGAAGAAGCATGGAATTAGCGACACCGTGAGAAATTTTGTATTTCCCCCCTAACGGATACGCCATTGCATGAACAGCCGCTGTACCGGCACTTGTCAGCGCCATCCCCCCATACATTGCACCAACAAGCATATCTTCCCTTGCCTTCACATTCTTCCCGTGATGATATGCTTCCTGAATACTTCCTGAAATCAGCCTCATCGATTCCAGTGCGAACATATCACTGAATGGATTCGCTTTATTTGAAATATACGATTCAAGTGCATGCGTAAACGCGTCCATACCTGTAGCTGCGGTAATAGATTTCGGCAAGTTTAGCGTAAGTGCCGGGTCCAAGATCACAAGGTCGGGCAAGAGGTGCGGGCTGACCATTCCGATTTTTAATTCCTTTTCTGGAAAGGTCACAATTGCGTTTGGCGTCACCTCTGATCCCGTACCAGATGTTGTCGGAATCAGAATCGTTGGCACCCCTCTTTTTCTCACAAGATTTGTGCCAATAAGAGCAGAAATCGGTTGATCATTCGTTTTTAGAACAGCTAAGATTTTTGCAGCATCAAGCACACTTCCACCACCAATCCCAATGATGGCATCATGCTCCCCTTTTAAAAATGTCTGGAATACTTCTTCGATATTTTCTTCTGTTGGTTCGGGCTTGATCTCTGTACTAATCTCACTGGCGATCCCTTTTTTTTCGAGTTTTCTCTTAATTTGATCTGCATAACCAAGCGATACGATGGATGGCTGCGTTAAAATAAAAATCGATGTCAATCCGCTAAGTCCTAATAGATCTAACTTCTCTCCGAGGAGCTCTAGAGAATGAGCACCAGATACAATGTGTGATGCCGTCTGAAAGTGATAATGTGTTGTCGTCATCTCTTTACTACTCCTTTGCCGCTTTTGTTTGCACGCGATAATTCTCGATCATTTGTGCCACAGCTTCTAAAGCCTCACCGGACAGCTCTTTTACCGGGCTTTTTGGCGGACCAACAGGAACTCCTGAAAGCTCAGCTGCTTTTTTTAAAGGCGCTGGTAATGTTCCTAAAGCGAATGTCGCTCTTAACGGCTGCAGTTGCTGCTGGAATTGCTCACTTTGATCAAGCTCACCTTGTTGAAAAGATTCATAAAGTTTAACGACGGTTTCTGGAAGCACGTTTGCTGTTGCCGCAACCGCCCCTGCTCCGCCGAGCTTCAATGTCTCTAAAATGAGTGAGTCCGTTCCTGCGAGTACGACAAAATCTTCATCCTTTGTGACATCCAGATAAGCTTTGATATTGGCAATATCTCCACTGCTGTCCTTAATGCCTAGCACATACGGCAGTGTGCTGTGCCGCGCAACCGTCTCTGGCGCAAGTGATACACCCGTTCTTGATGGAATGTTATAGAGCAGAATTGGGATTCTCACATTCTCTGATATGTGGCGAAAATGCTCATACAGCTCTTCTTGTGATGGCGCAACAAAATAAGGTGTTATGACTGAAAGCACATCTACGCCTAAATCTGCGAGCTTGTTTGACAGCCTGATCGTTGCCTCCGTACTATTTTCACCTGCTCCAATGAATACCGGCACGCGTCCGCCCACAGCATTTACAACAGTTTCGGCAATTTGAAGCTTTTCTTCCTCTGAGAACAAATGAAACTCGCCATTTGTACCTAAAGCAAAGATGCCGTGCACACCTGACTCGATCAAACGGTTAATGAATTGCTTTGTCACTTCTGGATGAAAATGCTCTTCTTCTGTAAGCGGTGTCAAAATAGCTGGAATAATTCCCTGAATGTTCAAATGATCCTCCCTTTCTATTATGTTGCATTTTTAAACAACTATTTATTTAAACGCTTTCATGTTTCTTATTATAAAAGTAAATTGATTTATTTAGCAACACATTTTTAGATTTTTTTAAATGTTCAGCTGGTTTTTTTAGCAGCTGTTGATGTTTTAAACAAAAAAAGTGAACCAGCCAGTTCACTTTTTGATTGCATCCAATGTATAAAGGAGACGTTGCACTTTCTTCCGTATCCTTTCATATAAAAGGGCATCATGTCCCATTTCTTCGGCGTTGGCAGCAGCGATACAAAGATGATGAATAGGGATGCTCGTCTCTTGTTGAATGATGTGCATCAACTGTCCCATCAGCTGAACAGACGCTCCATCTGATAAAGTTTCTTTTAGCACAAGCCAAATGGTCAACTCTCCTTGCTGACACATCCCGTAAAGAGCCATATCATCTTCATCGTCTTCAGCGGCGTATTGCTTTTGTCCATCAGATTGGCCGAGAAACAATATTCCTTCAACATCATCTAGTATGTCATGAAGAGTCTCAGTTCCCGTTCCAAGTGATCTTTTCCAAAAGAAACCTCCATTCTGCTCATGTGAGGATAGAATCCGAAGCGGCTGATTGATGGAAAACGTCATTCCTTTTGAGCCATGCGTTCTCCAGCCCTCAGCTAATTTCACAGTGGATGCTTTAGACATTGCGGCAGGCTCAATCATCAGCTGAGGGTTTGCTCGCAGTGGATGCTGGAGCGGTGTGACATCAGTTTCGTACACCCTGTTGATCCGTTCAGTGGTCAAAACGTGATGCGGCTGTCCTAACATTTCAGCCTTTCCTTCATGAAGCAAAAGCAGCCGATCACAATACAAACTGGCAATGTTCACATCATGAAATACACCGATCACCGTTAATCTAGAGGATGAGGTCTCTTCTTTAATTAAATCGAGCAACTCTTTTTGATAGGCTAAATCAAGAAAACTGGTTGGCTCATCTAGCAATAAATATTCAGGCTGCTGAGCTAATGCCTGGGCTAAATATACCCGCTGCTGTTCTCCTCCGCTTAACTCATGAATGGATTGACCTTTAAATTGAACAACATCCGTTTGTTCCATCACTCTGCTTACGACCTGCACATCTTCTTTCATGACTGATTGTAGCCATCCTTTCTGATAAGGATAACGTCCAAACTGAATGGTTTCTTCCACTGTAAATGAGAAGGCTTGGTCGGTTTTCTGCGGAAGAACAGCAAGTTTTTGTGCAAGTGCCTTTGGCCGGTATGATTGAATCGAGCGACCGCTGAGACATACTTGACCACTCTCAGGCGCTAAAATACCTGCTATCATTTTGAGCAAGGTCGTCTTGCCGCTCCCATTTGGCCCAAGTATACCGAGAAATTCTCCTCGCTTCACCTCAAAACTGATACCACGAATGACCTCTTTCTCACCATAGCGACCTCTGACTTCCTTCACTTGAATCATAGATGCGTCCCCCCTCTATATTTGCGAATGAGGATGATACCAAATACAGGTGCACCAATTAACGCAGTAATGATGCCAATAGGCAATTCAGTCGGCTCAATGATTGTACGTGATAACACATCTGCTAAGACGAGGAAGGAAGCCCCGTTCAGCATAGATAAAGGCAGCAGATGCCGGTGATCGGTGATGGATAAAAGGCGGATAAAATGCGGGATCACAAGTCCCACAAATCCAATCGTCCCTGACACCGCTACCGCACTGCCAGTCAGGATCGAACCAGCGAGCAGAACCATATATTTGCTCCTTTTCACATGTACACCTAATAGCTTTGCCTTCTCTTCGCCATACGTCATTACATTCAAATCTCGCCCCATCAGCATCAGCGCAAAGGTACCGATGAGGAAGAAAGGGAGAAAAAGAGCGATATAACGCCAGCCCCTCATGGACACACTGCCAAGAAGCCAATGAATAATCTCTTTTAGATCATCACCCGTTAACGCAATCATTAATGAAATGAGCGCTCCCAAAAAAGAGCTGAAAATCACACCCGTCAAGATTAAAGAGGAGATGCTCATCCCCCGATGAACAAGACGTGCGAAAAAGAGGACTAGACATAGGGTCACAAGCGCTGTTGTCATACTGAAAAAAGGCAGTGTAAAACTGCCCAACAAGGGGAGCTGCAAGCTAAAAAATAAAGTCGCTACGGCTCCAACAGATGCCCCTTGAGATACCCCTAGTGTATAAGGATCAGCGAGGGGGTTTTTTAATAAACCTTGAAAGGCTGCACCAGATAACGCCAGCGCTGCCCCGACTAATGCCGCTAAAATCACTCTCGGCAGCCGAATGTTCATCATAATATTGCGATCAATAGAATCAATGGTTCCAACCTGCACTCCGAATAGTTCATGAACAAATATACGGAAAATAGAAGGAATGGGAATCCCTAAGCTGCCAAATGAGATTCCCATTCCAATGCTCACCACAAGAAGTAAAACACTAAGTGTGTAAGCGATAATGAATTTATTTGAACGTGTCAGGATAGATGCTTTTCGCAAGAGCCTCGACTCCTTCAACCAATCGCGGTCCCGGTCTTGATGCGAGATCCGTATTCAATTGAAAGACTTGTTTTTCTTTTACTGCTTGAATCGCATTCCAGCCATCTCTTTTCTTCAGATCAGCTAAGCTTGAACCATCAATTGTGACAATGACATCAGGATTTCTTTTGATAATGGACTCTTCCGTCATTTGTACCCAGCCAGTTTGGTCGCCGGCTGCATTTTTTGCATGAATGACTGAAAGCATTTCGTCCATAAATGTATTTTTACCTGTTGTATAGATTTCAGGAGCACCTGACACTTCAACAAAGACTGTTTTTTGCTTGTCTTTGGAAATCGCCTCTGCTTGTTTTTTGAGGTCGTTCAGTTTTGATTTCATCTCGTCTACAAGCTTCGTGGATGCCTCTTTCACGCCAGTTGCTTCGCCGATCATCTGAATAGACTTGTACACATCCTTAAAGGAGGTTGCATCATTTACAGTCAGCACTTGAACACCTGCATCTTCAAGCTGTTTAAATCCATCTTTTGACCCCATCTGTGATGCATGTGCTAATACGAGATCAGGCTTTAAGGAAATGACCTTCTCTACATTGAATTCAAGTCCACCAATCTTCTCAACCTTTTCTACTTCCTTTGGATAATTGTCAAAATCTGATCTTCCAACGATCTTATCTCCAAGGCCAAGAGCATAGGCAACCTCTGTATTACTTGGAATTAAGGAAACAATCCGTTTGGGCTGTTCTTTGATTTCGACTGTTTTACCAGCTGCATCTTTAATTGATACAGGAAATGCCACAGTTGCTGTCTCTTTATTTTGAGAACCAGTTGCTTTGTGATCTGTTTCCGCACCTGCACATCCTGCTAAAACACCC
The DNA here is from genome assembly GCF_002744245.1 of Bacillus pumilus. Classification (GTDB taxonomy): domain Bacteria; phylum Bacillota; class Bacilli; order Bacillales; family Bacillaceae; genus Bacillus; species Bacillus pumilus_M. The sequence continues at coordinate 33,176 of NZ_NKHG01000108.1, forward strand.
ATCACAAGCAAAAACGATAGCCAAATGGCTGTTAACTTCTTCATGAATAAACCCCCTGCTTTATGTACTGCTTGACGAAATCTCCTCCGTCAATTCTTTTCTAATTTCGGGAATATTATACTACAGTGCAGATAAGGTTGTATATGTGATTTCCAAAACCATCTTTTCTGTCCTTATAAAAGAAAAACAACCTTAAAAAAGGCTGTTTTCCCTTCTTCTATTGGTTGATTTGTTCACCATTAATCATGACTTTCTGAAAAGATGGAGACACCGCATGCTCTAAAGAAAGTGGGTACGTGACATCATCAATGACACAATTTTTCATTTTAAAGTGTGTAACTGGGGAGTGCGAGTAAGCTGCTATTTTCACCCCATATCGCCCGCCTCTGCTTTTTAGCCCTTCTATTTCAATATGACGAACTACAGGACGGTGAGGTCCTGCATCCCCTTCCTCGTACATCATATCAATACAGACGACATCATGCTTTAAGCTTTTGACTGTATTGTTTTTAAAATAAATGTGTTCAATGGTACCGCCTCTGACAGAATTGGTTTTGATGCGCAGTGCTCGATCGAGGTTTGGACTGTCCATGATATTATCCTCTGCGTATACATACCTTACCCCGCCAGAAATTTCACTGCCTATCGTCACTCCGCCGTGTCCATCACGCATTTCATTTCTACGAATGACAATGTTTTCAGATGGGACCCCGATTCTCCTGCCGTCCTCGTTTCTGCCAGATTTAATCGCAATACAATCATCGCCATTATCAAAATAACAATTTTCAATGAGTACATTCCGGCAAGACTCTGGATTCACTCCGTCAGTGTTTGGTCCATGCCCAATGATATTGACTCCGCGGACGATGACGTTTTCACTTAGAACTGGATGAATTTGCCACATCGGTGAATCCTTCACTGTCACTCCTTCAATGAGAACATGTTGACATTGGTATGGCTGGATAAAGCTCGACCTTAAATAATGCCCTTCACCAAAAACCCTTTCTTCCACCGGTATTCTTTTTTCAGCCATCTCAAACAGAAGGTGTCGATCGTGATCCTGAGAAGGCTGACCATTCGTTCCATACTTCCATGGCCACCAATGATGCTCATCACCTCTGCCATCAAGCGTTCCAGCTCCTGTAATGGCAATGTTTTCTGCATGATGGGCATAAATAAGCGGTGAATAATTATAAAGCTCAATTCCTTCATATCTTGTCAGTACAAGCGGAAGGTAATGGTGCGGGTCTTGGCTGAACTTCACATATGCGTTCTTATGCAAATGAAGCTCTACATTGCTTTTCAATTCCAGGGCTCCTGTCATAAATGTCCCTTCAGGAATGAGCACACGCCCTCCTTTCAAACGATGCGCATCATCAATTGCGGACTGAATGGCATTTGTTGAAAGCTCTACCCCTTTCGCATCTGCGCCATAATGAATCACATTGAATTCGCGATCGGGGAACATCGGCGCTTTAATCTGTTTTAACACTTGTTCCATTCCATTCACTTTTTTATCTTTCTTCCCTTGCTTTGCTAAACGAGCGATTCCAATTCCTGTTAGTGCTGTTCCTGCTGTGATATAAATCAAATCCCGTTTTTTAGACATTTCCTCATCCCCCAGTCGCCTTAAAGTGTGACACCTGTTTTAAAAATGGCCAGCTCTCTAAAATTGTTTTTTTCGTGATTTAATAACTTGCCACTCGCTACGTCAATGACAGTTGAAATAAATTTTTCTAGCACAACATCTTCAGATATATCCTCCAAAAGTTCTCCAGCATTAAAGTCAATCCAGTGTTTTTTTGTTTCATATAAGGCGGTATTGGTTGATACCTTCATTGTTGGGACAAATGTGCCAAACGGTGTCCCTCTGCCTGTTGTAAAGAGCACCAACTGACAGCCAGACGCTGCAAGGGCGGATGAAGCAACTAGATCATTACCAGGCGCACTTAATAAATTTAGGCCTTTTCGTTTCAGCAGTTCTCCGTATTTCAAAACATCTTTAATGCCAGAAGTACCCGCCTTTTGTGTACAGCCGAGAGATTTATCTTCTAATGTCGAAATTCCACCTGCTTTATTTCCCGGGGAAGGATTTTCATATACTGGCTGCCGATGGTCCAGAAAGTATTGTTTAAAATCATTGATCATTTCCACAATATTGTCGAATGTCGCTTCTGATTCCGCTCTCTCCATTAAGATTGTTTCGGCACCAAACATTTCAGGTACTTCCGTTAACACCGTTGTTCCGCCTTGGGCCACAATAAAATCGGACAGCCTGCCTAAAAGTGGATTTGCAGTAATGCCAGAGAATCCATCTGATCCTCCGCACTTCAAGCCGATTTTCAGCTCAGACAACGGAATGTCTTCACGCTGATCTTCTTTCGCCGCTTCATAAATTTCTTTGAGTAAAGTGACTCCTGATTCAATTTCATCCCCTACTTCTTGGCTTCTTAAAAATTTCACCCTCGCTCGGTCATACTCCCCTAATGTCGACTGGAAATCCTCAATGTCATTGTTTTCACAACCAAGCCCTAGGACGAGCACCCCTCCAGCATTTGGATGCTTCACGGCATTTTGTAAAATGGTTTTTGTATTTTCATGATCGTCTCCAAGCTGTGAGCATCCATAATTGTGCTTTAATACAAGAGCCGTTTCAAAAGGATGGATGTTTCCGCCCAATTCAGCGGTGAATATTTGGATGATTTGATCGGCGATACCATTAACGCAGCCGACTGTTGGGACGATCCAAAGCTCATTTCGTATGCCACTTGAACCATTCTTTCGTTTATAGCCCTTAAATGTCAGATTCATTTTTTCATAGGGGTTTTCCGTTAAAGAAGGCTGATATTCGTAATCGAGCTTGCCTGATAGATTGGTTTTGATATTATGCGTATGCACCCATTCTCCGGCTGAAATTGCAGTGGTTGCATGACCAATCGGGTAGCCATATTTGATGATATTCTCTCTTTGCTCGATATCAACTAAAGCAAATTTATGACCTTTAGCGACGGTTTCTTTTAAAACGACTGTATGTCCTTGGTGCTGCATTTCCTCACCCTGCTCAAGCACTTTTAAAGCAATACCTACATTATCTGAAGGGTGAATCACAATAAAATCTTTCATGCCTTCTCCCCCTGACTTTCAAATTGATGATGCAAGATTCGGTGAACAGCAGCTCTCATTCCATGCTCATATATGAAGGCAAGCTGCTCGGCTACCGCTTGACTCAATCCTTCTATATCTGTTACATTCATCCCCCATAATTGCTCGTTTGAAAGCAGGCGATCAGTGATTGATTCATAGGAAAGATTCTCGTCTTCACAAGCTTCCTTCATCACAGTCATCACAGTCTCATCATCCTTTACCTGATCTGCACTTTCCCTGTAAAAGTAAATGAGACTGCTAAGTGAAAAGACAAGCTTCACTGGCAGCTGTTTTTTTAGCTCGACATAATCCATTAAGGACGAGAGAATACGTGCCCGAAACTTGGATATCCCATTCAAAGCAATATCCAGCAATTGATGCTTCACATATGGATTGCAAAAACGATCCCAAACGGATTGTGTATAAAGTAAAAGCTCATCCTCAGGAAGCTTCAGACCTGGCAGTACTTCCTCCTCAAGCATATTTCGGATGAACGGACCAACATGCTCATCATCTACAGCTTCTTTTACGGTTTCTAAACCACACGAATAGGCAATCGGCACCATCGCTGTATGTGCACCGTTTAGAATGCGTACCTTACTCATTCGGTAAGGGCCAATATCCTCCACAAAGAGCACGTTTAGTCCCGCTTCTTGAAAGGGGAGCTCTTTTTGAACAAACGCAGGCGCTTCAATGACAAACAGATGATAATACTCTGCCGTGACAAGCAATTCGTCGATATAGCCTTCTTCCTTTTGCACGACCTCAGCAGCATCCTTAGAAAACCCTGGGACAATCCGATCAACAAGCGTATTACAAAACGTATTAGCTTTCTTCAGCCAAGTAACAAAGGCATGCGGAAGATCCCACTCAGCTGCCATGGCGATCACATATTCTTTTAATCGATCACCGTTGTGTTCGATCAATTCACAAGGCAGGATGATCAGCCCCTTTTTCTCATCTCCAGAGAATGCTTTAAACCGGTGATACAAGAAGGCTGTCAGTTTTCCTGGAAAACTTGCCTGCGGTCTGTCTTCTAACCGATCCTCTTTTCTTAACACAAGTCCCGCCTCTGTTGTATTAGAAAAGACGAAGCGCAGATCAGGATTTTCAGCTACATGTAAAAAGGCTTCGTAATCTGTATACGTACTGATTCCCCTGCTAATGGATTGGATGATCATACGTTCGTTCATCTCTTTTTGGTCATGAAAGCCCTGAATACATAAAGTGTACAAGCCATTTTGTTCATTTAAAGCGTTGACTGATCCTTTTCGAGGAGGAACAACAACGGCTCTTCCTTTAAAATCTGTGCAGTCATTCAGCTTCTGAATGTGCCAGTTGATAAATCCACGCATAAAATTCCCTTCACCGATTTGCAAAATCGTTTCTGGATACTCAGCCGTCGGGTATACTGCTTTGGATAATCGTTTCAAATCGTTTTCCCTCCCTGTTGTTTTTTGCACACGTGAACATTTTTACTTAAGAAGGTGCTGATTATCGCACCTTTTTGACTGAATTTCTGATCATCAGCTCTGTGTGTACATACACTTTTTCCATATGATCTTCTTCATGCACTTCACCATTTATGACGGAAAGGATGGCTTCTGCACCAAGCGCGCACATTTTTTCGATCGGCTTTTTTACCGTTGTCAGTGCAGGCGTGGTATAGGATGAAAATGTAATGTCATCAAAACCGATGATAGAGATATCGCCTGGACACGTTTTACCTTTTGCAAACAAAGCATTCATCGCACCAATGGCCATGTCATCGTTTGAGCAAAAAAGGGCGGTTGGCGGATGATCAAGAGCCAGCAAAGCTTCCATTGATTCATAGCCGCTTTTCATGTGATAGTCACCTTTGAACATATATTCTTTCTTCATTGGCACATGATGATCAATTAACGCTTGTAGAAAGCCAGCTTTTCTTTCCTGAGTCGATTTAAAGCCTTCTTTCCCTTCAATGATGGCGATCTGTTCATGACCTTGCTGAATAAAATAGTGTGCCGCTTGGTATGCACCTTGACTATCATCAGCTAATATATTCATCACTTCATTACTTTCCACACGGCGATTCAGCACAATGATGGGAATGCCCTGTTTTTTCACATGATGGATAAACGCTTCATCATGCTCACTTTGGCTCATGAGCAAAATGCCATCATAGCGTTGTTTATGAATGGTTGTGTAATCGTGAAAGTCATCAATTCCTCTTACAAATAGATTATAGTGCTCTGTCATCACACTGTTGACACCTTTTAACGCATCCACGAAGAAGCTTGAGGACGTGCCTTCTGTTAAACTCGTAAAAAACAGACCGATTGTAAAGGATTTTTGTGATACAAGGCCTCTGGCATGGACATTCGGTGAATAATTCAGCTGTTTTGCAATCGACAAAATCTTTTGTTTTGTTTTTTCTTTAATAAAAGGACTGTTATTTAAAGCCCTTGATACCGTGGTATGAGAGACGTTTGCCAATTTTGCTATGTCTTTGATTGTGACTGTCATGCTATTCCGCCTTTTATTATTTTTAACCATCTTATCATAAAACCGCTTTCATTATTCTACCTTTTTCTTCATGTGATCTTGCTTTTATGCGGTAGCTGCTTTGCACGGTCAAATTGAAAATATTGTTTTGCATTTTCATAGCTGATTCCCTTCACGATTTCCCCTAGCAGCGAGAGATCATTGGGTACTTCTCCTTTTTCTACCCAATTTCCAATAATGTCGCAGAACAGTCTGCGGAAATATTCATGCCTTGTATACGACAGAAAGCTTCGTGAATCTGTCAGCATACCAATAAAACGGCTGATGAGTCCGATACTGGAAAGAGCCATCATCTGCTCTGTCATTCCTTGCTTCGTATCATTAAACCACCAAGCCGTGCCGTGCTGGATTTTCCCAGGCGTCTCTCCATCTTGAAAGCTTCCAGCTAACGTTGAAATTACTACATTGTCTCTTGGATTCAAGGAATAGAGAATGGTTTTTGGCAGCGCATGTTCTTGTTCTAACCGATCTAATATTCGGCAAAGGGGCTTTGCAATGTCCTCATCATTCATCGCATCATATCCCGTATCTGGTCCAAGCCGCTCAAACATTTTCCTATTGTTGTTTCTGAGTGCATTGATATGAAGTTGCATTGCCCAACCACGCTTACAGTATGCTTTACCTAGCACGATGAATGTCTGCGTTTTAAATTGAACCTTCTCTTCTTCCGTCAATGGATGCCCAGACAGCCTTTTATAAAATATAACTTCAACTTCCTCTTCAGTCGCTTCTTCATACGTCATTTCATTGATGGCGTGATCTGAGATCAAGCAGCCCTGTTCATGGAAAAAGTCAATTCTCTTTTCGAGCGCTTTTAAAAAATCTGAATAGGACTCTATTGGTGTGGCTGAAACTTCTGCCAGCTGACGAACATACTCTATAAACAGATCATTCGTTATATCCAGTGCCTTATCTGGCCGAAACCCTGGCAACACTTGCACAGAAAACCCTTCTTCCCGCAGTTTTTGGTGATAATGCAGCGAATCGATTGGATCGTCTGTTGTCACAACCGTTTCAACGTTTGATTTGACAATGAAGTCTCTCGCACCAAACCCTTCTTCCTGCAGCTTCTCATTTACTTTTCTCCAGACGATGTCTGCGTTCTCTTCATTCAAAAGTTCTTCTACTCCAAAATATCGCCTTAGCTCTAGATGAGTCCAGTGATAGAGAGGATTTCCTATGGTCATTGGAACGGTCCTTGCCCATGCTAAAAACTTCTCATAATCTGATGCATCTCCTGTTACGTGCGTTTCGGGTATACCATTAGCTCTCATGGCGCGCCATTTGTAATGATCTCCATAAAGCCATGCTTCGGTTATATTTTGGAATGTTTTATTTTCATAGATTTCTTGTGGACTTAAATGACAATGGTAATCTATAATCGGAAGGTCCTTTGCAAACTCGTGGTATAGCTTTTCCGCCGTTTGACTGTTTAATAAAAACTGCTCATCTAAAAAGGCTTTCATCAAACTCCCCCATCTCTCCTATATAATGAAAATTAATTTGTTCACGTTAACAATTTTATTGTAATCGTTTACAAAATTGATTTCAATCCTAAAATAGGAAAAAACGATCTCCTTTTAGCAAAGAAAATCGTTTTTTGGCTATTTTACAGATGATGATTTTTTTAGGATAATCGCAATAGTTGTTCCTGCACCTAGTTCACTTTCAACTTGAATATCTCCGTCATGTAGTAAGACGAGCTCTTTTGCAATCGCCAGCCCGAGCCCTGTTCCATTCGTTGGATCATTCGTATTTGTCCCTCTGTAGTAGCGGTTAAATAAGTGATCAACAGTTTCTTGTGCCATTCCGCGTCCGTTGTCTTTCATTTCGATTCGAACTTCCTCATTTGTTTCAGATAAGGTAGCTGTAATATGAGTTCCTTTCTGGTTATGCTTGACAGCATTCGCTAGCAGGTTCTCAATGACTCGTCTGAACCAAGCCTTGTCGATCTCAAACATGACACCATCTGTTTGATCTTCAAAAGATGACGGATAATCTTCAGAAAATGAGCTTCTGGAAAACTCGTCCATTATAGACGCTAAAAATTCACCAAGTTCGACAGGTTTTCGATTAATAGGCAATGCGCCATTTTTCAATCGATACGTGAGGTTTAAATCCTCAATCAAGATCGACATGTATTCTGATTTCTCACGAATGACCTGTCCCATTTCCATGACTTCTTCCTTGGACCATTGGTATTGATTGGATTCAAGCATTAGCCCATAGCCGTAAATTGCACTAAGTGGCGTTTTCAAATCATGAGACAACCCTGCAATCCATTCTTCCCTTGTGGTTTGAATTTTTCTACGGTTTGCTTCATTCTCTTTTAAAGTATGCGTGAGCTGATCCATTGTTTTTAGGATATCTTCAAACAATCGGTATTCTCGCTTAATACGGCCCTTTTTATTTTTACTGATTGGAATCCCTTTTCTATTTGTTGGTTCCTGCAATTTATTTCTTGATAAGAAAATTAGCCAGCGAATAATGTGATAGATCGGCAGCCCATATCGATAAGAGTACCATAATGTCATAACGATAATAATAGTGAGCGCAAGCCCCGCAATCAGAATGGTTGTATATTGGTTTAACGCCTCTGTCTCTTTATCATAAAGCTCGTCTGGACTGTAAACTTTATTTGGCACCGACACGATTATATATAGGTTATTATTCACTTTGATGTAAGAGAGGTCACTTCTAAACTCCCAAGGCTTCGATTGGTACTTTAGCAGTTCAACATCCGTTACGTTATTCTTCAAATCGTTTTTAGCTCGGATGCCTTTTAGATATTTTCCTTCTTCATTGAATAGATGCACCGATCCATTCATTCTTTTCAAAAATTCTTTCGTTTCAAGCGAATATTGAGATAGCGCAGCCAGATTTTTCTCATGCTGCTTGAGATAATTAGCTACCTTTGTGCTGTTCGTTTTAAACCCATATAACACGATAAAGCTTTCTTGATCAATCTCAATTGGCCAAAAATACATCTTGTAATCTTTAAATTGTCTTTTTTCAAAAATCCTGATCATTTCATCCTTTTGATAGGATGTTGGAATATTTTTAGGGAGGTGATAGCTATATACATTGTGTTTTTTTGAATCGATCACTTGCAGCCAGCCGTCACGTTTTTTCACTGCTTGTTTGAGCTGATCATCGGCTTCCATTTTTCCATCCTCGTTAAAATAAAGCCAGCTCATGAGTGTATCTCCATCGGCCTTTGTTAAACCGGTTTCGGTCATATTCTCATAGTGTTTTTTATAATATAGATTCTCAGAGAATGTATTCCCGATCAGCAGAATTGCAATGACAATAAACATCTGTCCGACAAAGTGAAAGAAAAGTTTTGTTCGTAAATTCATGAATTAATTCAGAACCTTCACAGAATGCGGAATAAATTTATATCCCATACCACGAATCGTCACAATGTATTCGGGCTGACTCGGATCTAATTCTATCTTTTCTCTCAGCTTTCGAATATGAACCATGACGGTGTTGTTATCACCATATGATGGGACGCCCCATACTTTCTCGTAGATTTGATCTTTTGAAAGGACCACATTCGGATGATCACAAAAGTACTTCAGCAAAGATAGAAGCTGAGCAGAGCATGCCGTCACCTCTCCTCTCACTTTCAATTCAGCTGCATGAGGATGATATGAGAAATGGGCATATTCATATTGGCTGTGAGCCTCTTCTTGCTCCTCCTGTAAGGAGATATATGTTCGGTTTAAGTGAGCCTTAATTCTGGCCACTAGCTCTAACGGATTAAATGGCTTTGTGATGTAATCGTCTGCCCCTTGTGCAAAGCCGGTCAGTTTATCTACATCAGACGTTCTTGCAGTTAAATAGAAAATGGGTGCTTTCGTATATTTTCTCATTTCAGGAAGAACATCAAAGCCAGACTTACCAGGCATCATCACATCTAGAAGTAAGAGATGGATGTCCTCGTTTTTGACCACATCTAATGCTTCATCTGCATGGTAGGCTTTATAAATATGCTGAAATCCTTCTTTTTTTAATACGCGTTCAACCATTTTTACAATTGCTTCTTCGTCATCTGCAATCAATATTTTTGCTGTTTCCACGCATCTCTTTCCTTTCTAGCTATGATCTCTAACCGTATATTACCATTGTCTAAAGTAAAAAAGTACCTCTTTTCTGCATAAAAGCGAAAAAATATCAATGGAGAAAATGGTAGCACTAGGAATATTGGAAAACGCAAAAACTCGGTATATATATACCGAGTTCCATGTACAGCTTTTATCCATTCACAGCTTCTAGCTTTCTTTCATGATTCATTAAATCATATGTTAAACAGATCGGCTTATTTGTTCTAGGGTCAAGGACAATTTCTGCATCAATGTGGAACACCTGACCGAGTACCTCTTTTGTCATGACTTCATGAGGCGTACCATCTTTAATGACTTTTCCTTGATTGAGTGCAATCATGTAGTGTGAGAAACGGGCTGCATGATTCAGATCATGAATCACCATCAGCACGGTTCGTCCCTGCTCCCGGTTTAATCGTTCTAATAGCTGCAGAATATCAAGCTGATGAGCAAGATCCAAATACGTCGTAGGTTCGTCCAGTAGCAGCAGCTCTGTTTCCTGGGCGAGTGCCATCGCAATCCATACACGCTGACGCTGTCCACCGGAGAGTGCTTCAATTGGCCGGTCATGAAAAGCGATCATTCCAGTTTCCTCAAGCGCCCACCTAATGATTCGTTTATCTTCATTCGATAAACGCCCAAATCCATTTTGATGCGGGAAACGGCCATATGAGACAAGCTCATAGACTGTCAGCCCGCTTGGTGCTTCAGGTGTCTGTGGTAAGATCGCCATTTGTTTTGAGATCTCTTTTGTTGGCGTTTGATGAATGGCCTGACCGTTTAAGTAAACTGCTCCTTGATGGGATTTCATAATACGGGACATTGTTTTTAAAATGGTTGATTTCCCGCACCCATTCGGTCCAATCAAAGTCGTCACCTTGCCTTTTGGGATACTGATATTTAAATCGTCTACAATCAAACGATCATGATAGCCGATGCAAAGCTTTTCTGTTTCGAGCGATTTCATATGTTATTCTCTCCTTCCTCATTAGTTCGTTTTCATCAATAAGTAAATGAAGTAAGGTGCACCTAAAGCAGAAACGACCAGCCCAACTGGCACTTCAGATGGTGCAAGGATGACGCGCCCAAGCGTATCTGCCAATAATAATAGCAGTGCGCCAATCATAGCGGAGGCAGGTATCATTCCTTGATGCTTTGGTCCAACAAGCTTTCTCGCCAAGTGCGGTGCAGCTAACCCTAGGAAAGAGATACTTCCTGCAACAGCGACACTTGCACCAGCTAATGCCACAGCGATTAGCATGAGAAAGCTTCTTTCTTTATGAACTGAAATCCCTAAACCATAGGACAGTTGATCACCCAAATTCATGATATTTAAGTAGCGTGCTCTTACAACCGCTAACACGAGGAAAATCAGCATCCATGGAAGAACGGACAGAACATACGTCCAGCTTGAGCCCCAAATACTTCCGGATAGCCAAACAATGGCTTGGTTAAAATCATTTGGGCTCATTTTTAATTGAATCACCACAATTGCTGCTGAAAATGCCGCATTCACACCAATACCGGTTAAGATCAATCGAACAGGTGTGATACCTTTTTTCCACGCTAACACATAGATGAGAAATGCAGCAAAGCCTGCACCTGCGAAAGCGAAGAGCGGCAGTACAAAGATCGTAAAATCACCTAAATTCGACATAGAGCCTTGGAATGCAAAGATAAACAAAACAACTGCGAAGCCCGCGCCTGCATTGACACCAAGAATGCCGGGATCGGCTAATCCGTTTTGAGAAACACCCTGCCAGATGGCACCTGATACAGCGATAGAAGCGCCAACAAGTAAAGCGATGACCATTCTTGGAAGCCTGAATTCGAATAATACAAGCTGATCCATTTCACTTCCGAATCCAAAAAACGTTTTCAATGTATCCATCGGAGAAATGCGAATTTCTCCAGTATTTAAACTAATAAGGAACACAGCTACGATCGCCAAAAAAATCATGAGCATGGTTCGTTTGTATTTCTTTTTCTTTGCCTGTTGCACCATTTCCATCTAAATTCCGCTCCTTTCACGTCTAGCTAAATAAAGGAAGAAAGGAACGCCTATAATCGCAGTAATGGCACCAACTGGCGTTTCAAATGGGGCATTGACCAGCCTTGCAGCAATGTCTGCATAGATTAACAAAATGGCCCCTAAAATAGCTGAGCATGGGATAATCCATCGATAGTCAACTCCGACCAAGAAGCGAGTGACATGAGGAATGACAAGCCCGATAAAGCCAATAGAACCTGCAACTGACACGGCAGCACCTGTTAAAAGGATCACGACCACTATTCCAAGTACCTTAACCGTTCTCGTGTACTGTCCAAGTCCTTTTGCCAATTCATCACCCAAACTGAGAACAGTGATCGATCGGGCAAGGATCATAGCGATCAAGAGCCCTGCAATGGCAACTGGAATGATGATTTTAATATTGCTCCAATTCACACCAGCCACGCCGCCAGCATACCAAAAGCTCATGTCTTGAGCGACGTCAAATCGGATGGCAATCGCTGAGGAAATGGAGCTTAAAAGTGCTCCAACAGCCGTACCAGCTAGTGCCAACTTCACTGGAGTCAGCCCTCCTTTTGAAAGAGTTCCGACACCAAAAACGATAGAGGCACCCAGTGCCGCACCAACAAATGACCAAAGAATTAATGTAAAAGAAGATTGACCTGGGAAAAAAGCAAATGCAATGGCAATCGCAAATGCAGAGCCATTTGTCACTCCCATAATCTCAGGAGACGCAAGCGCATTTCTTGTCATGCCTTGCATAATGGCACCTGATACAGCTAAAAAGGCACCTACTAGTGCTGCCCCAACTGTACGCGGCAACCTTAATTCTCGTATAATTTGATGAGACGTTTGTTGTGGATCAAAATGAAAGACGGCTTCCCATACAGTGTGTAAATGAATATTTGCCGCTCCTAATGATACCGATAAAAAAAGACCAAATGCTAAAGCGATCATTCCTATAATGACAACAGCTGCTGTGCCAAAGGGCTTCGTGACAATATCGATTGCATCGTCTTTGGGTGACAGCTGTTTATTCGATTGTGAGCCCAAAACCAGTCTCTTCCTTTCCATTCATGTCTATTCCTCATTAGTGATAATGATTATCAATATCGAAGTCTAGTATATCACTTTCTTTTCTTTTTGAAATCATTGTTCTGATCATTTTCTTTATTTTCATCAAAAAAACGGGGAATTTCACCTTTTTCATTTAGGTCCTAAAATAGCCGGTGCATTTTTTCTCTCATCATGTTACGATATAGTTGAAATTGAGAATCATTATCATTAATAATCGAATAGGAGAGAACTTTTGTGAAAAAACGAACTGGATTTCTGATGATTTCCTTAACCATTCTCATGCTCTATACAGCTGCTTGCGGCAGCACTTCAAATAAAGAATCTGGAACCAAAAAGAATGACACGATCACCTATCAAGATGTAAAGGGTGAGGTCAAACTCCCGAAAGACCCAAAACGAATTGTTCTACTTGCAGAAAGCTACTACGGGGACCTGATTACACTTGGTAAAATGCCCATTGCTGCAACTGCGCCCATCTTTAAAAACCCTTTCTATAAAGGAAAAACGGATGGGGTCAAAAATCTTGGAACGACTCCCTCTGTCGAAAAAGTCGCAGCTTTGAAGCCAGATATGATTATTGCCTGGGGAGAAGATGAGAAATTTGCTCAATACAAAAAAATGGCTCCAACCGTTGCGATTAAATACAATCAATATTCTTTTAAAGATCAACTAAAAGAGTTCGGTAAAATGACAAGCACATCGGAAAAGGCAGCAGATTGGATAACGAAATGGGATGCCAAAATTGCTGAAGTGAAACCAAAAGTAACAAAAGCCGTAGGAAACAAAACGGTTTCTATCGTATCACCATTTGATAAAGGCATTTATATCTTCGGAAACACCTTTGCACGTGGGGGTGAAATTATTTATGACGAGTTGAAATTAAAAGCACCGAAGGCAGTCAAAAAAGAAGCTATTGATAGCGGTGTCGGCTATGCAAACATTTCTCTTGAGAAACTTCCAGAGTACGCAGGTGATTATATTTTCACGAGTCCGTGGAGCGGCTCAAAAAGTAATGGAGATCAAGTGTATAAAAGCAGCATTTGGACATCACTTCCTGCTGTTCAAAATAAACGTGTATTCGAAACAGATCCGGTCGGTTACTTCTTTAATGACCCTGTTTCACTAGAGGGCCAGCTAGAATTTATTGTAGACCGATTAACTTCATCATAAAAAAACTCTCCAATTTTGGAGAAACGTCCAGATTGTTGA